>JANJXC010000036.1 GCA_024709225.1 Gammaproteobacteria bacterium
TTCAAAATTCAAAATTCAAAATTCAAAATTCAAAATTCAAAATTCAAAATTCAAAATTCAAAATTCAAAATTCAAAATTCAAAATTCAAAATTCAAAACATCGTGTTCGCAGCCTCGTCGACGTCAAGTGTTAATTTTGAATCTTGAATTTACTTATCCGGCTCCATCACGAAGCCGAGCCGGGCGATGCCGGCGTTGCGCCCCGCCGCCATGACGCGGGCGACCTGGTCATAGGGCGTGGTCTTCTCGGCGCGCAGATGCACTTCTGTCTCTGCATCGGCACGCACGACATTGGCCAAGCGCTCCTGCAGGGCGGCGTACTCCAGCGGCGCATCGTTCCAGTACAGCTGGCCGGCGGCGTCGATACTGAGGGTGATGGTGTCGGGCGTGGTCTCGCTGGGCGCGCTGCTGGCCTGCGGCATGTCCACCTTCACCGCGTGGGTCAGCGCCGGCGCGGTGATGATGAAGATCACCAGCAGCACCAGCATGATGTCCACCAGCGGAATGACGTTCATCTCCGCCATCGGCTCCTCGCGCACGCCGCCCAGCCCGCCGAAGGCCATCACGCCGCCCCCGTGATCGGTTCGGGACGCTGCGCCACTAGGGCACAGCTGGCCGGCATCACGCAGGCGCCGGTGGTGAGAAAGGCATGCAGGTCGTGGGCAAAGCCGTCCAGTTCTTCGGCCAGTACCCGATTGGCACGATTGAAGGCGTTGTAGGCCAGCACGGCGGGAATGGCGGCGGCCAGGCCCGCGGCGGTGGCCACCAGCGCCTCGCCCAGCGGCCCCGCGACCATCTCCATGCTGGCGCTGCCGGCATGGGAGATTCCCACCAGGGCGTGGTAGATGCCCCATACCGTGCCGAACAGGCCGACGAAGGGGGCGGTGCTGCCCACCGAGGCCAGCAGGGTCATGCCGGACGAGGTATGGGCGGCCTCGCGGTTCATCGCATTGCGCAGGGTGCGCACCAGAAATTCATCCAGCCCCGAGCTGTCACCGATGCGGGAATGGGCGCGCCCGGTGAAGTGCTCCAGCCCGGCGATGCCGCTTTGCGCCAGCCGCGCCAGGGACGACACCGTATCCGCGACCGCCACCCCGGCCGCCGCCTGCATGTCCGCGGCATCCCAGAACCGCTGCACAAAACGGCTGTTGGCTCCGCGCACGCGCCGCAGCCAGATGGACTTCGCCAGGATCAGATACCAGGTCAGCGACGACATCAGCAGCAGGGTGAAAAATACCCCGATCAATACCCAGTCGCCCTGTTCGAACACCAAAGCCAGATTCATGCGTTTACCCCAGACTGAATGCGATGGGCACGATGACCCAGGCCTCGACGGCACGGCTGCCACGCCGCGCCGGTACAAAATTCCAGCGCTGCACCACATCCAGCGCTGCCCGATCCAGGCGTGCGAAGCCGCTGGACGACTCCAACTCCACCCGCTGCGGTCTGCCCTGCGGGTCGACCAGCACACGCAGATGGACCTCGCCCTGCTCCCCCAGCCGCCTGGAGAGCCGCGGATAGCCCGGCGCCGGATTGCGCAGGTAGTCGGCCTGATAGGACGGCTCCACCAGGGCCACCGCCGCCTCGGCCACCTCTGCGACCTCCGCCAGCGGGGCGGTCGGGGCCGCAGGCTGGGCCAGCGGCTGCGGCGGGACAACCGGCTGCGGCTCGGGCGCCGGCACCTTCTGCGGCGCCGGCCGGGGTACCGGTCTGGGCGGCGGTTCCGGCGCCGGCGCCACCACCTCGGCCGGCGGCGCTGGCCGATTCTGGATCAGGGCCACGCTCACCACCTGGGGCCGAGAGGCCGGAGGTGCCGTGCTGGGCGCCACCACCCATACCGCCAGGACCACGGTCAGGGCATGCAGACCGAGGCTCACCACCGCGGCGGACAACTGTAATCCGCGCCAGCGCTGTACCCCCAACCCCGTCACCACGGCATGCCCCTGCGTTCCATGGGTCGGATATTAAATGCGGATGAGAATGATTGTCAATTAGATTGACGCGCAATTGCCGGGCCACGGTGCCGATGTCGTCAAGACGCGCCGCATGTGGTGCAATAACGGGATGGAAAACCTCAAAGCAGATTTGGTACGCCACTACCGCTGGCTGCGCCAGTACGGCATCAACGACTCCCACAGCGGCAACGCCTCGGTGCGCGACGGCGACACCGTGTGGGTCACCCCCACCGGCTGCTGCGCCGACCTGCTGGAACCGGGGCACCTGGTGCGCTGCCATATCGACGGCACCCGTGGCGAGCGCGCCTCGCTGGATGCGCCGCTGCATATCCAGGTCTACCAGCGCAATCCCAAGGCGCGCGCCGTGCTGCACAGCCATGGCCCGCATACCGTGGCACTGACCATGAACGGCACAGACTTCCTGCCCCCCGACTTCGAAGGCCAGTACTACTTCCCGCGCGTACCGGTGATCACCATCCCCTATAGCGATTACGTTGCGCTGGCGCCGGGCAAGGTGGCGGAGATATTGGCTGAATACCCCATCACCGTCGTGCGCGGCCACGGCGTCTACGCCTGCGCCGAGACGCTCAACCTCGCCTACAAGTGGACCTGCTCGCTGGAGCTCTCCGCCAAGACCGCTCACATCGCGCGGCTGGCGGGGACGCTGGAGCGATAACATCAAAAACCTGTCGCTGAGACGCAGAGGCGCGGAGATGCTTATAGCCATGGAATCCAGCAGGCATTCGCGTATCGCCGCAAGAAGCTCAACACCTCTGGCTGCAGAAACTCTGCGCCTCTGCGTCTCTGCGACAATTCTTTGAAGTTAAGGATCGGACCATGACCCAATACGACATTCCGGTGGTGATGACCTTCGCCGGCAACGACCCCACCGGCGGCGCCGGCATCCAGGCCGATATCGAGGCCATCGCCTCCATGGGCTGCCAGGCGGCGCCGGTGATCACCGCCCTCACGGTACAGGACACGCGCAACGTGATCCGCTTCGAGCCGGTGTCGTCGCTGCTGCTCATCGAGCAGGCGCGTGCGGTACTGGAGGATATGCCCATCGCCTGCTTCAAACTGGGCATGCTGGGCAGCGTGGAGAACGTCGAGGCGATCCACACGCTATTGACGGATTATCCGGACATCCCGGTCGTCACCGACCCGATCCTGCGTGCCGGCGGCGGCAGCGAACTGGCCGATGAAGAACTGATCGACGCGATGACCACGCTGCTGCTGCCGCTCACCACCGTGCTCACCCCCAACAGCCAGGAGGCGCGCCGCCTCGCCCCCGAGGCCGACACCCTGGACGCCTGCGGCCAGGAACTGCTCGCCGCCGGCTGCGAGCTGGTGCTGATCACCGGCGCGCACGAAAACACCGCCACGGTGGACAATACCCTGTACGGCAACATGCGCAAGCTGGAAACCTTTTCCTGGGAACGCCTGCCCTACAGCTACCACGGCTCCGGCTGTACGCTGGCCTCCGGCATTGCCGGCCTGCTCGGCCAGGGCCTGGAGCCCTTCACCGCCATCCACGAGGCGCAGGAATACACCTGGGAGGCGCTGAAGAACGGCTATCGCATCGGCATGGGCCAGCACCTGCCCAACCGGATGTTCTGGGCCAGGGCGGAGGAAGAATAGAGACAAGATACAAGTAAATGAACTCGCTGCGCTCGTGCTGTTTTGATATTCAAGCAACCGTGCGCGCGGCGCACTCATCCTCCTGTAACTTGTATCTTTACTCTTGTATCTGCCTTATTCCATGCGCCCGATGGCGCAGGAAACGAAGGAGGTGGCCTTGGCCTTGAGCGAGGCGACGCCCTGCACCGAACCGCTCTCCGGATAACCGGCCTTGGCCAGCGCCGCCACCACCGCCGGGCGCAGCGCCTCATCGGCCTCCACGTTGACCAGCCCCTGTTCCACCACCACCTCGGCGCCGCTCACGCCTTCGATCTCGGTGACGCGCTTGCGGATGGTGTTGGCGCAGCCGCCACACTTGATGTTTTCGACCTGCACGGAAAAAGCCATTGCACTACCCCTGCTTAAGATTGTGGAAAAAGCCCCGCCGACATGGGCTCCGGGCCGCGGAAGCGGTATTCTAGCGGAGCTTGCCATCGGAAAGCGCAAACCTCTCGCACCTCCGCCCACCAGCCCCCGACCTGATCTCATGAACTCTCTGCGCCGCGGCCTCTACGCCCTCACCGACAGCACACTCATCCCGGAAGACCGGCTGATCCCGGCGGTTGCCGCCGCCATTGCCGGCGGCGCGGTGCTGGTGCAGTACCGCGACAAGAGCGGCGATGCTGCCAAACGCGCATGGGAGGCGCAAGACCTGGTCAACCTGTGCCGTCCGCTGGGCGTGCCGCTGATCATCAATGACGACGTGGCGCTGGCCGCTGCCGTGGGCGCCGACGGCGTCCATCTGGGCCGGGACGACGGCGACATCGCCGCCGCCCGCGCGGCCCTCGGCCCCGGCGCCCTCATCGGCGTGTCCTGCTACAACGAACTGGAGCGCGCCCGCGCGGCCGAGGCCGCGGGAGCGGATTATGTGGCTTTCGGCAGTTTTTTCCCCTCCAGCGTGAAGCCCGGCGCGGTGCGCGCCGAAGTGGACCTGCTGCGCCAGGCCAGACAGCAGCTCAACGTGCCGCTGGTTGCCATCGGCGGCATCAACGCCGACAATGGCGCGCTGCTGATTGAAGCAGGCGCCGACCTGCTGGCAGTGATCTCCGATGTGTTCGGCCAGAGCGACATCCGCGCCGCCGCCCGGCGCATCGCCGGACTGTTCGACAAGGTTTAAAGACAAAACCATTTCGCCGCAGAGGCGCAGAGGCGCGGAGAATTGAATTGGATTCTCTGCGCCTCCGCGCCTCTGCGACAGGGGTTGAAGTTCTTGGCCCCGTTGCGTTAAACCGTTTTTTATAGATAGGAAAGGTACCGCCATGCCTCACTCGCACGAACTCTTCGCCGCCGCCCAGAAGCACATCCCCGGCGGCGTCAATTCGCCGGTGCGCGCCTTCAAGGGCGTGGGCGGCGAGCCGATCTTCTTCCAGCGCGGCGAGGGCGCCTACCTGTGGTCGGAGAGCGGCAAGAAGTACATCGACTATGTCGCCTCCTGGGGGCCGGCCATCGTCGGTCATGCCCATCCGCAGGTGATCAAGGCGGTGCAGGCGGCGGCGGTAAACGGCCTGTCGTTCGGCGCGCCGACGGTGACCGAGACTGTGATGGCCGATCGGCTGTGCGAATTGGTGCCGTCCATGGACATGGTGCGCATGGTGTCGAGCGGCACTGAGGCCACCATGTCGGCCATCCGTCTGGCACGCGGTTACACCGGGCGCGACAAGATCGTGAAGTTCGAGGGCTGCTACCACGGCCACTCCGACTCGCTGCTGGTGAAGGCCGGCTCCGGCATGCTCACCCTGGGCGTGCCGAGCAGCCCCGGCGTGCCGGCCTCGCTGGCCGAGCACACCGTCACCCTGCCCTACAACGACAGTGCCGCGGTGCGCGAGAGCTTCAGCCACATTGGCGGGCAGGTCGCCTGCATCATCGTCGAGCCGGTGGCCGGCAACATGAACTGCATCCCGCCGGTGCCGGGCTTCCTGGAGACGCTGCGCGAGGTGTGCGACCAGTACGGCGCGGTGCTGATCTTCGATGAGGTGATGACCGGCTTCCGTGTCTCCCTCGGCGGCGCCCAGGGCCATTACAAGATCACGCCGGACATGACCACCCTGGGCAAGGTGGTCGGCGGCGGCATGCCGGTGGGCGCCTTCGGCGGCAAGCGCGCGATCATGGAGAAGATCGCCCCCCTCGGCCCGGTGTATCAGGCCGGCACCCTGTCCGGCAATCCGGTGGCCATGGCCGCCGGCCTCGCCAACCTCGAACTGATCACCCAGCCCGGTTTCTACGAAGACCTGGCGCAGAAGACCGAATACCTGGTCAACGGCTTCATGGCCGAGGCCAAGAAGGCGGGGATCCCCATGAGCGAGAATCATGTGGGCGGCATGTTCGGCATCTTCTTCACCGAAGAGGCGAAGATCACCAGCTACGGCCAGGCGGTGCAGAAGTGCAACGTCGACCGCTTCCGGCTGTTCTTCCACGGCATGCTCAACGAGGGCGTGTATCTCGCGCCGTCAGCCTTCGAGGCCGGCTTCGTCTCCGCGGCGCACACCACGGCGGATCTGGATGCCACCATCGCGGCGGCCGGCAGGGTGCTGCGGACCTTATAAACCAGTTGCAAGTAACAAGTGATAAGAAAAAGGCTTTGTTTGTCTTCTACTTGCCACTTGTAACTTGAAACTTGCGACTGCCTTTACATGAACTACAGAATCATCCCCGTCACCGCCTTCCAGCAGAACTGCTCCCTGGTCTGGGATGAGCAGACCATGCAGGGTGCGCTTATCGATCCGGGCGGTGACGAGGAAAACCTGCTGGCCGCCGCGCAACAGGCCGGTGTCACCCTTACCCGACTGCTGCTCACCCATGGCCACATCGATCACGTCGCGGCGGCACGCGCCCTGGCCGATCGGCTGGGCATTCCACTGGAGGGGCCGCAGGAAGAGGATGCCTTCTGGCTGGCGAAGCTGCCGGAGCAGGCGGCCATGTTCGGCTTCCCCGCCACCGCCGCCTTCCTACCCGACCGCTGGCTCAGTGACGGCGATACGGTGCAGGTCGGCACGCTGCTGCTGGATGTCATCCACTGCCCCGGCCATACACCGGGCCATGTGGTGTTTCACCATGGACCGTCGCGGCTGGCCTTTGTCGGCGATGTCCTGTTCCGCGGCTCCATCGGCCGCACCGATTTCCCGCGCGGCGACCACGACACCCTGATCCATTCTATCCGCGCGCGGCTGTTCCCCCTCGGCGACGACATCACCTTCATCCCAGGCCACGGCCCCACCTCCACCTTCGGGCGTGAACGGCTCAGCAACCCCTTCGTGGCAGACTGACCACCGGTTACGGCACAGCATCTGGAGCACCATCATCAACGGAATGAACCACACAGCCAGCGCCCGCACAGCCTACCGACCCGGCGGGGTCGAGGCCGCGCTGGTGGACATGTTCCACCGCCGCGCCCCGGCGCCGATCATCGCCCTCAACATCCTGTTCGCCGGGCTGCTGGTGCTGCTGTGGTGGGGCAGCATTCCGGCGCCGCACCTGCTGCTGTGGTTCGGTGCAATGACGGCAGTGGCCCTGGTCAACATCCTGCGTCACCACCGCTACGAGACCGCCCTGCGGCATGGCACCCTGGACACCCAGCGCTGGCGTCAGACCTTCATCAGCGGCACCTTCGCCAATGGCCTGGTATGGGGTGCCGGCGGCATCCTGCTCTACAGCCCGGCCCTGCCCTTGCACAGCGCGGTGATCCTGCTGCTCATCTGCGGTATCGCGGCCGGTGTCGCCGCCTCGCAGGCCTCGTTATGGCCGGCGGTGGTGCTGTTCACGCTGAGCGCGATCCTGCCGCCGGCGCTGGCCATACTGGCCGTCGCCGAGCCGATACAAATGGTGGCCGGCGGACTGCTGGTCCTGTATCTGGTGTACATCCTCACCGTTGGCGAGCTCAACCACCGCACCATGCTGGACGCCACACGCCTGCAGTTCGAGAACAGTCAGCTGTTGCACGACCTGCGCGAGCGGGAACAGCACTTCCGCTCCCTGGTGGAAAACGCGCCGGACATGCTGATGGCGGTGAGTGCCGAGGGGCAGTTGCTGTTTCACAGCCCCTCCACCGAGGCCCTGCTCGGCTATGGTGCCGCGCAGCTGGCCGGGCGCTCGGTATTCGAACTCATCCATCCGGACGATCAGGCCCTGGTGCGCGGCAAGATGCGGCGCCTGCTGGGCGCCGATCCGGGCAGCGGCAGCGCCGAAACGCGCTGGCGCCACGCCGGCGGCGACTGGCGCCTCCTGCAGTGCGTGGCGCGGCGTATCGGTGACAGCGAGCCGGCCGCCCTGGTAGTCAACGCCCGCGACATCACCGAACGCCGCGCCATGGAGGACGAGTTGCGCCAGGCGCGGGATGCGGCGGAAAAGGCCAGCCGCATCAAGAGCCGCTTCCTCGCCACCATGAGCCACGAGATCCGCACCCCGATGCACGCCATTCTCGGCATGGCCGAACTACTGCAGCACAGCCCGCTGAGCGGCGCGCAGCAGGGTTACGTGCGCGCCTTCCAGGCCGCCGGGCGCCACCTGCTCAACCTCATCGACGATCTGCTGGATTTTTCGCGCATTGAGGCCGGCGGCCTGCAGCTGGCGGACCGCGGCTTCCATCTGCGCCACCTGCTGGATGAAATCGGTGACCTGCTGGGGGCGCAGGCCCGGGCCAAGGGCCTGCAACTGCATCTCGAGCTGGACCCGGCGCTGGCGCCGTGGCGCCGCGGTGATGCCCAGCGCCTGCGCCAGGTCATCGTCAACCTGGTGGGCAATGCCATCAAGTTCACCCCACAGGGGCAGGTAGTGCTGACCGCAGGGCAGGAGCCGGATCTAGCCGACAGGCTGCGCTTCACCGTGACCGATACCGGCATCGGCATCGCCCAGGATCAGCGGGCCAGCCTCTTCGCCCCCTTCAGCCAGCTCGATGCCGGCTGCGCGCAGCAACAGGGCGGTACCGGCCTCGGCCTCTCCATCTGCCGCCACCTGATCGAGGCCATGGGGGGGAAGATCACGCTGGAAAGCACGCCGGGCAAGGGCAGCTGTTTCAGCTTTACCGTCCACCTGCCACAGGACCGTGCGGCCGACGACAACCCCTGCGCCCTGCCGGACGCGACCACCAGCCTGCCGCCGGCCCACCTGCTGGTGGCCGACGACTCGGCCATGAACCGCCTGGTAATCAAGGAATTTCTCAGCGACAGCCCCTGCCGCATCACCTTTGCCGAAAACGGCGTGGAGAGCGTCGAGCTGTTCACGCGGCACACCTTCGACCTGGTACTGATGGACATCCAGATGCCGCAACTGGACGGCTGGGACGCCACCCGCCGCATCCGCGCCTACGAGGCCGAGCATGACCGCCCGCCGGTGCCCATCGTGGCGCTGAGCGCCAGCGCCATGGAGGAAGACCGGCGCGCCTCGCTGGTAGCGGGCTGCACCGCCTTCACGGCCAAACCGCTGGGCCGCAGCCAGCTGCTCGGCCTGCTGCAGCAGTACCTGGGCGCGCCGAACTGACGCCGCCCCGCTACTGCGCCTTGGCGCTGCGCCCGACCATGTCGCCCATCATGATCTCGAAGTAACCCTTGGCGCCGCCGGCGAGGAAGTAGTACGCGGCCACCTTCTCCGATTCCAGGTAATACTGCAGCCAGCGCACCTGCTGCCCGGCCTCGTCATAGATCAGCAGGGTCTTGCCCTCCTGCCGCGCCTGCTCGACATATTTCTGCAAGGCCTTGTTGTCCAGCGGCACCGAGCGCTGGCGCATGGGAAACAGGGTAATGGCCTCGCGCTGGAACTGGTCGCGCACATCAAGAATCAGGCTGTTGTCGCCGATGCGTTTCTCGAACTCGGCGGGGCTGAGGGTATGCGCCTGCAACTTGTCCTTGCCAATCAGCGCCGCGGTATCGACGGGAGAACGCCCCAGCAGCACCGAATCGGCCGGGTAGGCCTTGACCCAGTCGAAGATGCCGGCGTCGTAGGCATAGACATTGACGATGCCGCTGTTTTGCACCTCCAGCGCCGCCTGGTAGGACTTCATGCAGGTGCGGCCGTTGCAGTAGAACACGATGGGGTGCTGCGACCCGGTACGCAACGCCTTGATCCCCTCCACGAAGCCCTTCTCGCCCAGCACCACATTCACGGCGTCCTTGATGTGCAGGGTGTCGTATTCGTAGCGGGAGCGGGTATCGACGATGATCACGTTGGGCCGCATGGCCTGCAACTGCTCCAGCTCCACCCACTTCACGGTGGGATAGCGCGAACGCCCCGGCATTTCGTCGCTGGCCCAGGCGCTCCCCGCGACCAGCAGCATGGCCGCCAGCCATAGCCAGATCGTTCCACCACGACGGTTGTTCATGGAATTCATAATGACTCTCCTTGTTCCGCTGCGCTCGACACGCAGCAGCCCCTGCATAGTGGTTTATTGTTATGGACGGCCACAGGCTGTTCCCCCTGCAGACCCTCCTCTCCTCGCTGGTATGGATTCCGGGGCAGCGCTTTTTATTCCCCCGGACTCCGCTTTCACTATGGACCGTGCCGGCGGCAAATGACGTGTGACGGTTCACACCCACTCTTTGTCGCACGGTAATGCTGCGGAAAAATTTGTCCTTGATACTTACGGCATTGCGTCACACTTCGGGTAAAGTAGTCTACTCTAACAGACGTCCACTACGTGGCCAGATTCAGTTCAGGGAGCACATCATGGCAGAACAGAAAAAGCAGACTGCACCACGCAAGAAATCCAGCGCCAGCACGGAAGCCAAGCCCAAGGCCACCGCCAAACCCAAGACCACCACTACCAAGAAGGTCGCACCGAAGAAGGCGGCCGTCCCCAAGACCAGCGCACCACGTGCCCGCAAGACGGCCGCCAGTGGCGTCAGCGAGGAAATGCGCCTGCACATGATCCGGGAGGCGGCCTATTACCGCGCCCTGCACCGTGGCTTCGGCGGCGGCGCGGAGACGGAAGACTGGTGCGCGGCAGAGCGTGAAATCGACGTGATGCTGGGGAAGCTTACTTCGTAAGAGTTTCGAATTTCGAGTTGCGGGTTTCGAACCCACCCCCGGAACTCGAAACCCGCAACTCGAAACTGAAAAACGCCGCGCCCACGCGCGGCGTTTTTTATTTGGCAGCCGCCAGCGCCTGGGTGATGTCGGCGATGATGTCGTCGATATGCTCGATGCCGATGGACAGGCGCACCATGTCCGCCGTCACGCCGGCCGATTTCAGTTCGGCGTCGTTGAGCTGGCGGTGGGTGGTGGTGGCCGGATGGCAGGCCAGCGACTTGGCGTCGCCGATGTTCACCAGGCGCACGATGAGCTTGAGGGCGTCGATGAACTTCGCCCCGGCCTCGCGCCCGCCCTGGATGCCGAAGGACAGGATGCCGGAGGCATTGCCGTCACGCATGTACTTCTGCACCAGCGGGTAGTCGGGCGAATCGGGCAGGCCGGGATAGTTGACCCAGCTCACCTGCGGGTGGCCCTGGAGGAACTGCGCCACCTTGAGGGCGTTGGCGCCGTGGCGCTCCATGCGCAGGGCCAGGGTTTCGATGCCCTGCAGGATGAGGAAGGCGTTGAACGGCGACAGCGCGGCGCCCATGTTGCGCAGCGGCACCACGCGGCAGCGGCCGATGAAGGCCGCCGGGCCGAAGGCCTCGGTGTACACCACGCCGTGGTAGGACGGGTCCGGGGTGTTGAGCATGGGGAAGCGTTTGGCGTTGGCCTTCCAGTCGAACTTGCCGGAGTCGACGATGATGCCGGCGATGGAGGTGCCGTGGCCGCCCATGTACTTGGTCAGCGCGTGCACCACGATATCGGCGCCATGCTCGATGGGGCGGCACAGATAGGGCGAGGGCACGGTGTTGTCCACCACCAGCGGCACGCCCCGGGCGTGGGCCGCGGCGGCAAGACGGCCGAAATCGACCACGTTGGCCGACGGGTTGCCGATAGATTCGCAGAACACCAGCTTGGTCTTGTCGTCGATGAGCGCGGCCAGGGCGTCGATGTCGTCATGGGCGGCGAAGCGCACCTCGATGCCCATGCGCGGCAGGGTGTGGGCGAACAGGTTGTAGGTGCCGCCGTACAGGCGCGCCGTGGTGACGATGTTGTCGCCCACCTCGCACAGCGCCTGCACGGTGTAGGTGATCGCCGCCATGCCCGAGGCCACCGCCAGGGCCGCCACACCGCCCTCCATCTCCGCCACGCGCTGTTCCAGCACCGCGTTGGTGGGATTCATGATGCGGGTGTAGATATTGCCCGGCACCTTGAGGTCGAACAGGTCGGCGCCATGCTGGGTATCGTCGAAGGCGTAGGAGGTGGTCTGGTAGATGGGCACCGCCACCGCCTTGGTGGTGGGGTCGGGGGAATAGCCGCCATGGATGGCGATGGTTTCCAGTTTCACGCTGTGACTCCTCATTAGTTTTATTACAAACCCGCCGCAGACGACTACATGGATGTAGTCGGTTGGAAATGTCTGGAACGTATTTCCCAGACGCGGAGGCGCAGAGAGCGCTTTCCGTATGTTACGGATGTGGCGCAGACTGGCCAATAGCCAAACCGTTACGTCAGCATAATCGCACGCCCGGGAGGACGGGCCCCGCAATGCTCAACTCTGCGCCTCTGCGACAAAATTGGTTTTAGAATCAATCATGGATTTCGGCCTGCTGGACATCCTGCTCGACTGGCTGCGCGCCCACCCGGGTTGGGCGGGTGTGGCGGTCATGCTCATCGCCTGCGGCGAATCGCTGGCACTGGTGGGGCTGATCCTGCCCGGTGCGGTGCTGATGTTCGGCATCGGCGCCCTGGTCGGCGCCGGGGCGCTGGAACTGTGGCCCACCCTGGCGTGGGCGGCGGTGGGCGCCATCGCCGGTGATGGCATCAGTTTCTGGCTGGGGCGGCACTTCCACCAGCGCATCCGCGTCATGTGGCCGCTGCGCAGCCATCCGGAGCTCACCGCCCGCGCCGTCGACTTCTTCCACCGCCACGGCGGCAAGAGCGTGCTGCTCGGCCGTTTCGTCGGCCCGCTGCGGCCGGTGATCCCGCTGGTGGCGGGCATGCTGGAGATGCCGCTGCGCCGCTTCATGCTGGTCAACGTCATCTCCGGCCTGTTGTGGGCGCCGGTCTATGTGTTGCCTGGGATGGTGTTTGCCGCGTCGCTGGGCCTCGCTGCCGAAGTGGCGACCCGGCTGGCGCTGCTGCTCGGCACGCTGCTCCTGCTGCTGATATTGGTACTGTGGCTGACACGCCGGGCGTTCCGGCTGTGGCACCGCTATGCCTACCGTGTGCTGCGCGATAGCCTGGCCTGGGCCGCGCGCCATCCCCGTCTCGGCCACCTGCCCGCCGCCCTGCTCGATCCGGCCCACCCCGAGGCCCGCGGCCTGAGTCTGCTCGGCCTGTTGCTGCTCCTGGCCGGTGCCACCCTGCTGTGGACCCTGCAGGCCGTGGGCGGGACCGCGCTGCCCGATCTGGACGAGACCGTGCGCCATGGCCTCGCAGCCCTGCACACCCCCTGGGCCGACCGCTTGTTGCTGCCGCTCGCGGCCCTGGGCGCACCGGTCACGCTGCTGCCGCTGGTCATTGCCGTGTTGCTCTGGCTGATGCTCTGCCGCCACTGGCAGGCCGCGGGCCACTGGCTGGCAGCGGCACTGTTCGCCGGTCTGTTTGCCCTGCTGCAGGGCCTGCCCACGGCCAGCGCTGCACTGCAACACTCTGTGGTGCTCGCGGCATCGATCTATGGTTTCCTCACCGTACTGCTGGCACGGGAAACAGGCGAGCGCTGGCGCTGGCTAACCTATGCGGGTGCCGCACTGCTGCTTGTCGCAATCGGCTTTGCCCGGCTCTATCTGCAGACCCAGCTGCTGTCGGAGGTGGCGATCGGCCTGTCGCTGGGGCTGCTGTGGGCAACCCTGCTCGGCATCGCCTGGCTGCGCCATCCGGCGGGCCGACCTGCCGCGCGCCCGCTGCTGGCGGTTGCCCTGATGAGCGCACTGATGGCGGGCCTGTGGTATCGCGCCAATGAATTCTCTGCCGAACTCACCCGCCATGCAGTGGCCCCCGCGGTGCACGACCTCGATACCGGATACTGGCAACAACAGGGCTGGGCTGCCCTGCCCGCGGAGCGCGACGATGTGCGCCACCACCGCAGCCATCCGCTCACCCTGCAGTATGCCGGTCCCCTGGCTACCCTGCGGCAAGCACTGGAGGGCCAGGGCTGGCGCACCCCGGCGCCCCTCGATGCCCTGAGCTGGCTGCACTGGCTGAACCTCGACATCGCCGTGACCGAGCTGCCGGTGCTGCCACAGGTACACGCCGGACAGCATCAGCAACTCCTACTGATCAAGCCGGAGGCCGACGGCCGCCAGCTGCGCACACTGCGCCTGTGGTTCAGCGGCACGCAGCTGCAGCCGGGCGCGCGTCCGCTCTGGATCGGCAATGCGACGTGGCTGGAGGCCACTCAAGCGCTGGGCACACTCTCGGTGCCGCGCACGGTGGATGAATTCATCACACCGCTGGATTTGCTGCAGCAGGATCTGGCCGCAGCGGGGTGGCGCCTGTCGCTGCGGCAACGGAGCGACGGCCGCCAGGTGTTATTGCTGGTGACACCCTGAATAAGCGCCCCGACCCATAGCCATCTGCAGGGTGCTGCGCCAGTAAGCGGCACCGCGACGGGGGACTATTTCGGGGCAACGGGTTGGGGCAGGCGTGCATGCCGTCCGCGGGGTACGCCCGGAGCAGAATACCGGATGGCGTCCCGGACCCGGAACGCCGGAGGGGATGGCGCACCGTCACTCCGCCGCAACGCGCTCCAGTGCCGCGCGATCGCAATGAAAGCTGCCGGCGCGCTCGCTCAGCATGCCGGCACGCTTGAGCTCCGCCACCATGCGGCTGGCCGACTCGGTGGTGATGCCGAGCATGGCCCCCATGTCCTTGCGACTGAACAGATTGCACAGGCCGTTGCCCGCCTCATCGGTGAGACGCAGCAGCAGGCGCGCCACGCGCTGACGCGCGCTGCCGGTGCCCAGCTCGGTGAGCCAGGCATCGGCCTCGGACAGGGCCTGCTGCCAGCGCCGCATCAGTTCGCGATACAGCTGCGGGCTCTCCAGCTCGAGCCGGCGCACCACATCCACCGGGATACGGCATATCACGCCCTCCTGCTCGACGATGGCATCGTGCTGATAGGACTGCCCGACCAGGGCCTCCAGACCGGTGACATCGGTGGCGCGCACCAGGCGCACGATGCGTTCGCCGCCGTCGGGCAGATACTGCACCAGCTTCACCAGACCTTCGCGCACAGTGAAGATGGCGCGCCCGGCGTCACCCATGTGGTACAGGGATTCGCCGCGCAGCAGGCGCTGCTCATCGATGTCATGCTGGATACGACGGAGCAGGGCGGCATCGATACCGGCGAACAGCACCGATGCGCGCATGGTGCACATACTGCAATCTGCCGTCTCGCACCAAGCGGTCATCACGGGTTGTGTCAGTTTCATCTCGGGCTGCTGTTCCTGGCGGCGCCACGGCGCCGTTATGCCAATCCTGCCTCATTATCACCGGTCGCGGCCAGCCGTCGCGCCAGCCCGGCCAACCGCTCCGGCGTGCCGACATCGATCCAGCCGCCGCCATAACGCTCGCCGCTCACCTGTCCCCGGGCCATGGCGGCGCGCAACAGCGGCGCCAGCGGAAAACGGCCCGGATGGCAGCCGGCAAACAGCTCCGGCCGGTACACGCCGATGCCGCTGAAGGTGAGCCGCACTCCCCCGCCCTCCCGCACCTGCCCATCCCCCTCCAGCACAAAGTCACCGCCGGGATGTTGCGGCGGATTGTCCACCAGCACCAGATGGGCCAGCCCGGACGGGGCGGCCGGCAGGGCGGCATAGGGGTAGTCGGTCCAGATGTCGCCGTTCACCACCACAAACGGTTCTGCCCCCAGCAGCGGCAGGGCGCGGAAGATGCCGCCGCCGGTCTCCAGGGCCTCACCCTCGGGGGAATAGCGGATCTGTACCCCGTAGCGACTGCCGTCACCGAGGGCCTGCTCGATCTGCGCGCCCAGGTGGGCGTGATTGACGACGAGGTCGCGGATGCCGGCCTGCGCCAGGGCGAGGATGTGATATTCGATGAGCGTGTGCCGGCCCGCCCGCAGCAGCGGCTTCGGGGTGTGATCGGTCAGTGGCCGCATGCGTTCACCGCGGCCGGCGGCGAGGATCATGGCTCTCATCGTGACATCACCCCCGGATCGGTTAGGCTAAGAGGATGGCGCGGCAGTCTAGCAGCAT
This sequence comes from Gammaproteobacteria bacterium, assembly GCA_024709225.1. Classification (GTDB taxonomy): domain Bacteria; phylum Pseudomonadota; class Gammaproteobacteria; order Thiohalomonadales; family Thiohalomonadaceae; genus Sulfurivermis. The sequence goes on from JANJXC010000036.1 coordinate 15,854, forward strand.
CAGGACGGCGTCTACAGCAGAAACCCGAGCGGGAAAGGATGTCACCATGCAGGTCACCCAGCGTATCGAGACCTATCTCAAGGTCCAGAAAGTACCCTACCGCCTGCTGACACATCCCCCCACCGACACCCTGGAAGAGGCCGCCGCCGCCGCCGGCGTGGAGCTGCGCCAGCTGGTGCGCGCCGTGATGCTGGAGGATGACGCAGGCCTGGTGATGGCGATACTGCCGGCGGACTATATGGTGGACTTCACCGTGCTGAACCGCCTGCTGGGACGGACCCTGCAGCCGGCGCGGCGCGAACGTCTTGCCGCCGTGTTTCCCGACTGCGAGCCGCGCTCCGTCCCGCCGCTGGCCGAACCGTACGGACTCGGCGCCGTGATGGATGAGCAGATCGCGCTGATGCCAACCGTCTGCTTCGAACCCGGCAGCCACGCCCATCTGGTGTGCATGGAGGGCGCGCTCTTCACCTGGCTGCAGCAGGATGCGCAACGCGGCGTGTTCTCGCATCCCTCCCAGGCGCTGGCCAGCCGGAGCATACACACCTTCACCATGCCCGCCGCCGCCGGAGGGAACGGGCTGAAAAAACTGCATCCCGCGGAAAATCTGGCCCAGCGCCAGCACAGCCTGCAGGGGCTGCCACCGCTATCGGACAGCAGTCGGCGCCTGCTGCAACTGCGCAACAGGCCCAAGCCCACCCTGGCCGAGCTGATGGATATCGTCACGCCGGACACCGTACTGGCGACCCAACTGCTGAACTACACCCGCACCGCCTACCACGGCTACCGCGGCAAGGCAGAGACCCTGCACGAGGCCATCACCGGCGTCCTCGGCCTCGATACCGCCCTGCATATGGCCCTGGGCCTGAGCGTCGCCAGAACCCTGCGCACCCCGGTGGACGGCCCGCTCGGCCTGCACTCCTACTGGCAGCACACCGTGCGCGCCGCCGCCCTGACCGAAGCGCTCGGCACCCTGCTGCCCGCCGCCAACCGTCCCCGTCCTGGCCTGGCCTACCTGGCCGGCCTACTGCACGACATCGGCTTTCTCGCCCTGGGCCACCGGTTCAAGGCCGAGTTCTTCCTGCTCAACAAGGTGATCGCCGCCAATCCCGAGGTACCGGCGACCTTGCTCGAGAAACGCGTCATCGGCGTCGAACACACCCAGCTGGGCAGCTGGACGCTGGAACACTGGGCGCTGCCGCCGGAGCTCATCATCACGGCGCGGGAACACCACAACGAATACTACCGCGGCGAACACGCCACCCTCGCCAACCTGGTGCTGCTGGCCGAACACCTGCTCAAGCGCACCCACTTCAGCGATGCCGCGGCCGCCGAGCCGCCGCCGGCCATCTACACCGCCCTCGGGCTGGACAAGGCCCGGGTGGGCGAGCTCACCGCCCGCGTGCTGGAGCAGGGCGCCGCCGGGCTGGATGACATGGCCCGCGCCCTGGCCGGCTGAGCCCCGCCGCTCGGGGCGGAGTGCGCAGCCCGTCACATTTTCCCACCCCGTTCCGGCCTAGGCTGCAATCAGGGAGCCTGATTACGGCCGCGTCCAAAAAGTTAGCGAGTGGCCACACGCAATATCGGCCACCAGCAGCCGCCTCGACATGACAGCCTGGCTACCGGCAGGAGCCGGGCCAGCACACCAAAGACAAGGTGGGCGTCCCCGAGCTTTTTAGTCTATCTTTCGGGTAGGAATTTAGGGGAGACAAGCCATGGAAACTCGCAACTATGTTGAGGCCTACCTCAACGCGCAGGGCGTGCGCTTTCGCCTCATCCCCCACCCCCCGACCCGGACACTGGCCGAGGCGGCCCAGGCGGCCAAGGTGAACTATCACCATCTGGTGCGGGCCGTGATGCTGGATGACGACCAGGGCATGGTGATGGCCGTGCTGCCCGCCAGCCACATGCTCGACTTCGACAGCCTGTGCCAGCAGCTGCGGTGCACCCTGCGGCCCGTGTCACAGGAGCGGCTGAGCGGCACCTTCCCCGACTGCGAGCCCGCCTCGATACCGCCGCTGGCCCAGGCCTACGGTCTCCCTGCCATCATCGACGACCAGGTCGCCACCCTGCCCGAGGTCTGCTTCGAACCGGGCAATCATCGCGCCCTGCTGGTGATGGCCACGGCAGATTTCATGAAACTGCACGGGCAGTCACGCCGCATGGTCTTCTCACGCCCCAGCGCCGACCTCGCCGGGCGCGATGAATTCGACTTCGTGACCACCAAAACCAGCCCCGCCACCCAGGGTCTGCACCCGGTGGCCAACCTTGAAGAGCGGATCCGGCAGATGTCGACGCTGCCGCCGCTGCCCGACTCCACCCGCCGGCTGCTGCTGTTGCGCAACAATCCCCGCGGCACCATCCCGGACCTGGTGGCCATCGTCGAAACCGACCCGCTGCTCGCCGCCCAGGTGATCCGCTATGCCCGCTCCGCGTTTTACGGCTATCGGGGCAAGGTGGAGTCGCTGCGGGATGCCATCAACCAGGTGCTCGGTTTCGATGTGGTACTGCATCTGGCGCTCGGATTCAGCGCCTCGCGCGCACTGCGCATGCCCGCCGACGGCCCCCTGGGCACGCGCGCATTCATGCGTCACTCGGTCTACACCGCCGGCCTGGCCCAGGCCCTCAACACCCTGCTGCCGCCGGCCAGCCGCGGCAAACCCGGCCTGGTCTATCTGGCCGGCCTGATGCACGACATCGGCTTCGCCGTCCTTGGCCACCTGTTCCAGGCCGAGTTCTATCTGCTCAACAAGGCCGTCGCCACCAACCCGCGGGTACCGGTCACCCTGCTCGAAAAACGCATGCTCGGGGTGGAGCACACCCAGATCGGCAGTTGGCTGATGCAGGGCTGGAAGATGCCGGAAGAGGTCATCGTCGCCGCGCGGGAACACCACAACGAGTACTACCGCGGCAACCATGCGACCTATGCCAATCTGGTCCTGCTGGCCGAACACCTGCTCAAGGGCCAGCAACCCAGCGATGCGGCCGGCGACGAGGTGCCACCGGCGATCCTCACCGCCCTCGGCCTGGATGCCGCCCGGGTCATCGAGGTCACCACCCGGGTACTGGAAGAGTCCCGCCCCGGCCTGGATGAAATGGCCGGCATCATGGCCGCCTGAAGGCCGTGAAAGCCCAGGCCTGACGCGCCATCCATCACGCCCATCCGCCGCCGCGGGTTACACTGCGGCCGGTCGACACCGCAAATGTTGACAATATTCGTCAACATTTGTACGGTAGCGGCCATCCCGACCGAACCCACGGAGTTCCCCTCATGAATGCAATCAACAACGCCGACATGGAACTCGGCAGCGGCATCGCCGCCTTCGAAGGCAAGCACTTCGCCACCGCCATGCAGCTGCTCTCCCCCCTCGCCGCCGCGGGCAATGCCGAGGCGCAGTACCGCGTCGCCATCATGCTGCAGAACGGCCTCATCGGCAGCCCCAACCTGGACGAGGCCGCCCGCTGGATGATGGCCGCCGCCAACCAGGGCCACGCCATGGCCCAGCACGGCATCGGCTTCATGTACTTGGAAGGGGAAGGGATGGAAAAGAACCCGGCCGAGGCCGCCGTCTGGTTCCGCAAGGCCGCCGATCACGGCCTGGCCGGCTCGCTCACCACCCTGGCAATGATGTATGAACAGGGGCTCGGTGTGGCCCCGGATGCCGCCAAGGCCAAGGAACTGTACAAGCAGGCCGGCTTCGACATGTAGGCGAGGTGTACCGTTTGCGGTTGCGGCGCGCGCCGCAGCTGCAAACGCATCGCGCAACTTTGCGCCCCTTCTGGCCGCTATATGCGGCCTGCAGCCTTCGCCACGATCTCTCCCAGCCCCGCCAACTCGGGATAGCGCCCGGCCACCTCACGCACATAGCCCAGGGTGCGCGGAATGTCATTGAGATAACCGGGCTTGCCGTCACGGTGATTGAGGCGGGCAAAGATGCCGCTCGCCTTGAGATGGCGCTGTACTCCCATCCAGTCGAACCAGCGCAGGAAACGCTCCTCGTCGCGCAGGCGCAGGATGCCGCTGTCGATGGCCAGCTCCTGGTAACCCAGCGCCCAGGCCTCCACCTGCGCGCGCGGCCAGGCGATGTAGCAGTCGCGCAGCAGCGACACCAGGTCGTAGGTCACTGGGCCGTGCACCGCATCCTGGAAATCGAGGATCCCGGGATTGTGGCTTGCCACCATCAGATTGCGGGAATGGTAGTCGCGGTGCACGGCCACCGGCGTCTGCTCGAGCGCCGACTGCGCCAGGCGGTGAAAGGTCTCATCCAGCAGCCGCTGTTCACCGGGGCTCAAGGTCAGGCCCAGATGCCGCCCCAGATACCACTCGCGGAACAATTCCATCTCGCGCAGCAGCAGCGCCTCGTCGTAGGGCGGCAACTCGTCCTGCTGCGGACCGCAGGCCTGCAAGGTCAGCAGCGCCCCCATGGCATCGCCGTACAGGCGATCGACGCTGGCCTCGTTGAGGGCGGCCAGATACTGCTCGCTGCCGAGGTCGGAGAGCAGCAGAAATCCCTGCGCCAGATCCTCCGCCAGGATCTGCGGCACATTGAGGCCGATCCCGTGCAGGGCACGGGCGACACGCACGAAGGGGCGGCTGTCTTCCTTGTCCGGCGGCGCGTCCATCACGATGCGGCTCTCGCCATCGAAGCGGATACGGAAATAGCGGCGGAAACTGGCGTCGGACGAGGCGGGGGCGATGTCGTAGCGCGGCAGGCCAAGCCCGCGGCTCAGCCAGTGATTGAGTTGTTCCAGACGTTGCGGCACGGCGTTGGTCTCGCGGCAAAAGGTGGCGCATTATCCCGCAAATCCGCGCCTTCGTCGCCGCCCGCGGCAGACCCCGGCAAGACGCGTGCGCAAGGATACGTGCAGTCATTCACCTGAAAAATGCCGGCCTCGCAATTGAAGCACGGCAGGTTCTGTGCCAACTTAGCGGCCTTTCACCAGCCGATACCGAGTCGTGACCACCCGCCGCCCACTCTCATGCCTGTCTCTTGCCCTGCTGCTCGCCCTGGCGCCGGCCATGCCGCAGGCACAGGAGCGGGAGGACGCGGACCGCTGGGCGCTGTGCCGCCCCTCCAGCGAGGTGATTCCGCTGCCGGAGCTGGGCCCGGCAGACGACATGACGATGCGTGTGTCGGCCGATCGGGCGACGGCGGAAGGCGCGGGGATCAGCCACTTCAGCGGCGACGTGGTGCTGCTGCAGGGCGGCCGGCGCATCGAGGCCCGCGACGCGCGTTATGACCAGCCCAACGACGTCCTCAACCTCGAGGGCGATATCCGGCTCTACACCGCCGACATGGCCCTCAGCGGCGAGCAGGCGCGCTTCAGCCCGAGCAGCGACAGCGGCGAGATCCAGGGCGCCCGCTATCACTTCCGCCGCAACCATGCCTTCGGCAGCGCCGAGCAGATCGTCATGCACGATGCCGCACACACCGAGCTCTCCGGCGCCACCTACACCACCTGCGACCCGGCCCAGGTGGACTGGCTGCTCAAGGCGCGCCGGCTCAGCCTGGATGAAAGCAGCAACACCGGTGCGGCGCATCATGTGACGCTGGAGTTCAAGGGCGTCCCCTTCCTCTATCTGCCCTACATCGACTTCCCGCTGCAGGGCCGCAAGACCGGCCTGCTGCCGCCCACTTTCGGCAGCGCCGACAAGACCGGCACCGACATCAGCGTGCCGTGGTACTGGAACATCGCCCCCAACTACGACGCCACCCTGACCCCGCGCAACATGAGCGCGCGCGGTGCCCAGCTGCGGGGCGAGTTCCGCTACCTGCACCCCGACAACCGCGGCCAGCTCAACGTCGAGATGCTGCCCGGCGACAAGCGCTACGACGACGCGGACCGCCACTACACCTCTTACCGGCACAACGGCCGCTTCGGCGCAGGCTGGAGCAACACCATCCTCTACAACGGCGTCTCCGATACCGACTACTTCAACGACCTCGGCAACAGCCAGGCCGACGCCAGCGCCACCCACCTGGAACGCCGCGTCGACCTCGCCTACCGCGGCAGCGGCTGGGACTTTCTCGGCCGCGTGCAGGACTATCAGGCCCTGGTCGGCACCGAACCCTATCAGCGCCTGCCGCAGCTGCGCCTGAATGCCGCCAGCCCGCGCCTGCGCGACCGCCTGCACTACACCCTGGCCAGCGAACTGGTGCACTTCGCCCATGACGAGCGCATCCCCACCGGCAGCCGCCTGGACCTGAAACCGGGCGTCAGCCTGCCGCTGGAGGGCGCCGCCTGGTTCCTCACCCCGCGCCTCGCCCTGCGCCATACCCAGTACCAGTTGCAGGACCACACTAGCGACGAGGCACCGAGCCGTACCACCCCCATTGCCAGCCTCGACAGCGGCCTGTTTTTCGAGCGCGACCTGAGCCTCGGCGGGCGGCCGCTGCTGCAGACCCTGGAGCCGCGCCTCTATTACCTCCATGTGCCCTACCGCGACCAGGACGGCCTGCCGCTGTTCGATACCGGCAGCTACGACTTCACCTTCGCCCAGCTGTTCCGCGACAACCGCTACAGTGGCGCCGACCGCCAGGGCGATGCCGACCAGGTCACCGTGGCCCTCACCAGCCGCCTGCTGGACCACCATTCCGGCACCGAACTGGTGCGCGCCAGCATCGGCCAGATCCGCTATTTCGACGACCGCCGCGTGACCCTGGCCGGCGGCGCGCCGGCGGAGCGGCAGGATTCCGACATCGTGGCCGAACTGGGCGCCCGCCCCGTGCCCGCCCTCGACCTCGCCGCCGCCACACGCTGGAATCCGCAGGACGAGCGCGGCGAGGTGCTCACCGGCCGCGCCCGCTATGCCCCCGACCGCGATCACCTGCTCAGCCTCGACTACCGCTACCGCCGCGACCAGGAGCTGCGCCAGACCGACCTCGTCGCCTACTGGCCGCTGGCCCGCCGCTGGCGCGTGCTCGGCCGCTGGAACTACGACCTCGAGCTGGGGCGCAGCCTGGAGACCGTCGGCGGCCTGGCCTGGGAAGACTGCTGCTGGGCCCTGCACTTCACCGTGCGCCAGCGGCTCGACACCGTCACCTTCGAATCCAACAACAGCGTCATGCTCACCCTGGAGCTGAAGGGGCTGTCCAGCTTCGGCCGTCGCCTGGAGGATGAACTGGAGACCTTCCAGACGCGCCGCTGACGAACCCGCATGTGGGTCGTGATATCCTTGGCCCCCTGTGATTTCCGGAAGCCCTCAATGAAGCGCATTGCCCTCCTCGCCGCCCTGCTGGGCAGCCTGCTCGCCGCCTTCCCGCTGCATGCCGCCAAGGTGGAAGAACTGAACCGTATCGTCGCCGTGGTGGACGACGAGGCCATCACCAGCCTGGAACTGGAAAAGCGGTTGCAGGGTATCGTGGCGCAGCTGCGTCAGAACGGCACCGCCCTGCCGCCCATGGAGATCCTGCGCCGCCAGGTGCTGGAACGGCTGATCATCGAGCGCATCCAGCTCGCCCTCGCCAGCAGCCGCGGCGTGCGCGTCGACGACGAGACCCTCAACGAGGTGATCACGCGCATCGCCGGCCAGAGCAAGCTGTCGCTGCAGCAGTTCCGCGAGGCCCTGGAGCGCGATGGCGCAGACTTCACGGAATTCCGCGAAGAGGTGCGCCATGAGATCACCATGAACAATCTGCGCGCCCGCGAAGTGGAAAGCCGGGTCGAGGTCTCGCAGCAGGAGGTGGACGACTTCCTCGCCCGCCAGGCCGGTGGCGATGGCCTCGACACCGAATATCACCTCGGCCACATCCTCATCGCCGTGCCGGAAGGCGCGGCGCCGGAACAGGTACAGGCGGCGCGCGCCACGGCACAGCAGGTGCTCGACCAGTTGCGCGCCGGTGCCGACTTCCGCCAGCTGGCCATCACCCACTCCGCCGGCCAGCAGGCCCTGCAGGGCGGCGACCTCGGCTGGCGCAAGGGCGGCCAGTTGCCCACCCTGTTCGCCGACAGCGTGGTGCGTCTGGCGCCGGGCGAGGTGAGCGAGCCGCTGCGCAGCTCCAGCGGCTTCCACATCATCAAGCTGCTGGGCAAACGTGGCGAGGAGCGCCAGTACATCACCCAGACCCTGGCCCGTCACATCCTGGTGCGCAGCACCGCACTGGTATCCGACTTCGAGGCACGCAACAAGCTCTCGCGCCTGCGCGAGCGCGTCCTGCAGGGCGAGGACTTCGCAGAGCTGGCGCGCGCCAACTCCGAAGACCCGGGCTCGGGCGCCAAGGGCGGCGACCTGGGCTGGGCCAATCCCGGCACCTTCGTCGGCCCCTTCGAACAGGCCATGGACAAGCTCAAGCCGGGCGAGATCAGCGAGCCCTTCCGCAGCCAGTTCGGCTGGCACATCGTGCAGGTGGTGGAACGGCGCCAGCGCGACGGCACCGAGGAACTCAAGCGTGCCCGCGCCTTCGAGGCCATCCGCCAGCGCAAGATCGAGGAAGAGACCCAGGACTGGCTGCGCCGCCTGCGCGACGAGGCGTATGTCGAATATAAGGACTAGTTACAAGATACAAGTGGCAAGATACAAGTGAACAAACTCGCTGCGCCCGTGCTGAAGCAAATATGTGTACCGCGCAACTGATGCGTGTGAGCTCGCCTTCATTTGCGGACTGATTTCTATATGCCTGCTATCCCACGCCTTGCCTTCACCCCCGGTGAACCGGCCGGCATCGGCCCCGACCTCGCCGTGCTGCTGGCGCAGCAGCCGCAGGCGGCGGAGATCGTTGCGATCGCCGATCCGGACCTGCTGTTGCAGCGCGCCCGCCGGCGCGGCGTGCCGTTGCGGCTGCGCGAGGTCGATCTCGCTGCCGCGCCGCAGGTCGCCGCGCCGGGTACGCTGAGTGTGCTGCCGGTAGCGCTGGCGGCACCGGCACAGGCCGGCAAGCTCGATGCGGCCAACGCCCCCTATGTGCTGGAGACCCTGCGCCGCGCCACCGCGCTCTGCCAGCAGGGACACTGCGCGGCCCTGGTCACCGGCCCGGTGCACAAGGGCATCATCAACGACGCCGGCATCCCCTTCACCGGCCACACCGAATTTCTTGCCGCACTGACCCACACCCCGCGCGTGGTGATGATGCTGGCCACCCCCGGCCTGCGCGTGGCCCTCGCCACCACCCACCTGCCGCTGCGCGCGGTGGCCGATGCCATCACGCCGGCCTTGCTGCACGAGGTGATCGGTATCCTGCATCATGACCTGCGCACGAAGTTCGGCATCGCGCAGCCGCGCATCCTGGTGTGCGGCCTCAATCCCCATGCCGGCGAGGGCGGCCACCTGGGCCGCGAGGAGATCGAGGTGATCGAACCGGTGCTGGAGACCTTGCGCCGCACCGGCATGCACCTCAGCGGCCCGCTGCCCGCCGACACCCTGTTCACCCCGCGCCACCTGGAACACGCCGATGCGGTGCTTGCCATGTACCACGATCAGGGCCTGCCGGTGCTCAAGCACAAGGGCTTCGGCCGCGCCGTCAACATCACCCTCGGCCTGCCCATCGTGCGCACCTCCGTCGACCACGGCACCGCGCTGGAACTGGCGGGGAATGGTGTCGTTGATTTGGGCAGCCTGCAGTACGCGGTTGAGGTGGCATTGCAACAAGTCGCAAGTGACAAGTGACAAGTTGCAAGCGGGTATGAACGCGCCATGCGCGACTGTTTTTGCTTTTACTTGCAACTTGAAACTTGGAACTTGAGACTTCGATGGAACATCGTGCCCGCAAACGCTTTGGCCAGAACTTCCTGCACGATCGTCACGTCATCGATCGCATCGTGCGCGCCATCCATCCCAAGGCCGGCGAGCGGCTGGTGGAGATCGGTCCCGGCCTCGGCGCGCTGACCCTGCCGCTGCTGCAGGCCGCCGGCCGACTGGAGGTAGTGGAGCTGGACCGCGACCTGATCCCCAAGCTGGCGCAGCAGTGCGCCGGGCAGGGCGAACTCATCATCCACAGCGCCGACGCGCTGAAATTCGATTTCTGCGCCCTGGCCGCGGGCGGCAGGCTGCGCCTCGCCGGCAACCTGCCCTACAACATCTCCACGCCGCTGATCTTCCACCTGCTCGGGCAGGCCCACTGCATCGACGACATGCACTTCATGCTGCAGAAGGAGGTGGTGGAACGGCTGGCGGCGAAACCCGATACCAGCGACTACGGCCGTCTCAGCGTGATGGTGCAGTACCGCTGCAAGGTGGAGCAGTTGTTCATCGTGCCGCCCGGCGCCTTCACCCCGGCCCCCAAGGTGGACTCCGCCATCGTGCGCCTGGAGCCCCATGCCGCGCCGCCGGTGGACGTCGATGCGGCGGTGCTGGAAAAGCTGGTGGCCCAGGCCTTCAGCCAGCGCCGCAAGACCCTGCGCAACACCCTCAAGGGCCTGCTCGACGCGGAGACCATCGAGGCCGCCGGCATCGACCCGCAGCGCCGCGCCGAAACCCTCAGCCTGCAGGAGTTCGCCGCCCTGGCGCGGTGTGTCAGCGGCGGCTGAGGCCGCTCGCCACAGGGAAGTGCGCCCCGCGTCAAGGTCGCCGGGCGCCTGCCGTTATACTCTGGGCAGCGGGGCACAGCATGACAGCAACCACTCACTCATCCACCCAGGGCACCAGCAACTGGCTGATCTTCCGCATCGGCCGCGTCGCCTGTGCCGTGCCGGCACTCGCGGTGGAAAGCATCCTGCCGCTGCCGGAACACATCACCGCCCTGCCCGGCGCCGATGCCGGCCGCCCCGGGCTGTTCCATCACGGCAGCGGCACGGTGGCGATCATCGACCTGCGCCACCGCTTCGGCTGCGACAGCCCCGATCCGCGACGCGGCCGGCTGCTGCTGGGCCGGCTCGGCAGCAACAGCTACGGCTTCTGGGTGGACAGCATCGTCGGCCTGGCCGATGCCGGTCAGGTCAAGCCGGCACCGCTGCCGCCGGAGCTGCCCCACAACGTGTTCAGCGCCGCCCTGCGCTACCGCGACGAAATCGTGCTGTGCAGCGACCCGGCGCGACTGCTCGCCATGCGCGATGCGGCCGGCCTCAGGCACCTGGTATGTGCGGCACCGCCGCAGGCCGTGCCGCCGCCCGGCACCTCGGCTAGAGACACCGCTCCGCTCCCGCCGTCACGGCCGGCCACAACACCGGCAACGGCCGTGCCCGCCCCGCGCACACCCGCCGGCCCCGCGGCCGCGCCACAGCCGGCGCCCGCCCCGGGGTCCGAGCGCGGTAACACCCGCCCCGCTGCGACAACCCGTCCGCCCGCGCCTGCCGCCACCGCACCACGGCGCCCGGCCGTGCCGCCGCCGCCCCGCCCGGCGACGGCACCGATCCCGCGCCCCCCACGCCCGGCACCGGCCACCGCCGTCCCCGCGGTTGCGGTGGCCGCCCCGCCGCGCGAAGAGGAACCGCCCTATCGGCCACCGGCGCCGACGCCCGTCGCAGAGGCACCGTCGCCCGCCGCACGCCGGGCCTGGCCGGCCCTGCTTGCGCTGGGGCTGATCGCCGCCGGCGTCATCTACGCGCTGCGCCCGGCCCAAACTCCGACGCCGCCGCCCTCGCCGCCGCCCGTGTCCCGGGTGGCGCCGGAGCCGGCCCCCACGCCGTCGCCAGTGGTGCCGGCGACCGAACCTGTCCCTGCCGAAGCCGTGGCGAGCGCCCCGGCCACCCCAATCTTTCAGGGCCAGGGCCTCCAGGTGGAACAGAACGGTGAGGAGATCACCATTGTCATCGAACGGGCCCGGCCGCAGCCCGCGCCGGAACCGGCCCCGGCCACGCCGCCGGCAACCGAGACCGCGGCAGCGGCGCACAGCGATATCCTTGCAGCGCAGCCCGCCACGCCGGAGCCGGAGCCGGAGCCGGAGCCCGCACAGATGTACGTCCACACCGTCGCCAAGGGCGATACCCTGTGGGCCATCGCCGAGCGTTACCTGGACGACCCCTGGCGCTACCGGGAACTGGCGCAGCTGAGCCGGATCAGGAACCCGGACCTCATCTATCCGGGCAACAAGGTGCGTATCATAATTCGGTAAATACCGTTTTCCGTTTTACGTTTACTGTTTACGGAAAACGGAAAACGAATAACAGATAACGATACTGCTAAACTCCTCCTCACCCACCCAGCCACGGAAGCCGGCCATGAATTTCGAGAACATCCACAACTACTACGAAAAACTGGTGCTGGAGCATCTGCACGACACCCTGATCGAGCAGCAGGGCATCAGCGATCAGGACCTGCTGGAAGACGTCGCCTGCGTGGCGCTCAACCGTCTGCCCACGCGCTATGTGCGCCATGATGTGGACACCGCCTTCTTCACCAGCGACGAGGACTGGCAGCGCATGGAAAAACAGGTGGCGGCCGCCGTGGCAGCGGCGCTCGACTACGTCCGCCAGCACGGCGAGAACCGCGGCGAAGACTGAGAGCATCATGCCCCGCAAGCCGCCGCCGCTGCACATCCTGCCGGACCAGGCCGCGCTGTTTCAGGCAGTGGCCGAACGGGTGCTGGAGCTGGGGACACAGGCCATCACCGAGCGGGGCGCCTTCCACCTCGCCCTCGCCGGCGGCGCCACGCCCCAGGGCCTGTATGCACGGCTCAGCAGCCCGGCGCTGGCCGATCGCCTCGACTGGAGCCGCGTGCACCTGTATTTCGGCGACGAGCGCAGCGTGCCGCCGGACCACCGCGACAGCAACTACCGCATGGTGCGCGAGAGCCTGCTCGACCCGCTGCCGAGCCCACCGCAGGTGCACCGCATTGCCGGTGAGCAGGCGCCGGAACAGGCTGCGGCCGAATATGCCGCGCTGCTGCGCCGGCAATTGCCCGCCGAAGGTTTTGATCTGGTCCTGCTCGGCCTCGGCCCCGACGGCCACATCGCCTCGCTGTTTCCCGGCAGCGATGCCCTCCACCAGCAGCGTCAGGCCGTGGTCGCCGATTACGTACCCAAACTGGACAGCTGGCGCATCACCCTCACCCTGCCGGTGCTGAATCGCGCCCGCCACCTGCTGCTGCTGGTAAGCGGGGCGCACAAGGCCGACGTGCTGCGCCACGTGTTGCGCAACATCAGCCACGCCAATCCCCTGCCGGTCGAGATGCTGCGCCCCAGGGGTAGCCTGGAGTGGTTCATCGATGCGCCGGCCGCACGCCACATCGAACGCCAGGACTGAGCCGGCATGACACCGTTACGCGTCCTCGCCGGCGACATAGGCGGCACCAAGACCCTGCTGCAACTGGCTGAATTCGAACCCGGCGGCACGCGGCCACAGCGCGTGCTGCATGCCGCCCGCTACGACAGCGCCGCCTATCCCGAGCTGGCCCCGTTGCTGGATGACTTCCTGCACGGCATCACCCAGCCACTGCATGGCGCCTGCCTTGCCGTCGCCGGCCCGGTGCAGGGGGACGCCACGCACCAGTTCACCCGCCTCACCAACCTGCCCTGGCAACTGGACTCGCAGCGCCTCGCCGCCGACCTGGGCCTGCCGGCGGTGCGGCTGATCAACGACTTTCAGGCGGTGGGGTATGGCATCGAAGCCCTCCATGCCGCCGAACTGTCCCCGCTGCACGCCGGTACGGCGCAGGCGCACGCCCCGCGCGTGGTGCTCGGCGCCGGCACCGGCCTCGGCGTCGCCCTGCTCATGCCCTGCCACGACCGCTACGAGGTGTTTCCCACCGAGGCCGGCCACATGGATTTCGCTGCCGCCGATGGCCTGCAGGACGACTTGCTCGCCTTCCTGCGCCGGGAATATGGCCACGTGTCGTGGGAACGCCTGGTCTCCGGCCCCGGGCTGATTGCGCTGTATCGCTACCTGCTGGCGCGCGACGGCGCCGCGGACCACGCCGCACTGCTGCAGGCCACCGATGCGGCCGCCGCCATCGCCGCGGCGCCGGACATGCACGCCCGCGCCGCTGTGGATCTGTTTGTGCGCCTGTATGGCGCCTTCGCCGGCAACCTGGCCCTCACCTGTCTGGCGCGCGGCGGCGTCTACCTGGCCGGCGGCATCGCCACCAAGATCCTGCCGCACTTGCAACAGGGCGGCTTCGCCCACAGTTACTGCGACAAGGGCCGCATGCGCGCGGTGGTGGAAAACATTCCGGTCCACGTGGTCACCAATGCGCAGGTGGGGCTGCTCGGCGCGCTGCTCGCCGCCGCACGCCTCGCAATGCAGGATTCAACATTCACAATTCAACATTGAAACCACCAAAAACCAGCCATGCCCATCCTGAATCCTGAATTTTCCGCCCCCTAGCCCCTAAGCCAAGATGACCGACCCCAAATACCGCATCGCCGTCGAGGTTGAAACCCAGTATCTGGACGACCAGTCGCTGCCGGAAGAAAACCGCTACGTGTTCGCCTACACCATCACCATCCGCAACACCGGCAGCGTGCCGGCCAAGCTGTTGTCGCGCCACTGGGTCATCACCGACGGCAACGGCGCGGTGCAGGAGGTGCAGGGTGCCGGCGTCGTCGGCGAGCAGCCGCACCTGCAACCGGGCAAGCACTTCCGCTACACCAGCGGCACCGTGCTCGATACCCCGGTGGGTGCCATGCAGGGCAGCTACCAGATGCGCGCCGACGACGGCCACGAATTCGACGCCGACATCCCGGTGTTCCGCCTGTCCATGCCGAGGACGTTGCACTGACAAAAGTGGCAAGTCCCAAGTGACAAGTTCCCAGTATTTTTCTTGCCACTTGTCACATGCGACTTGAAACTGACTTTATGTCTTTACGTCACACCTACACGCTGTTCGCCCCCATCTACGACCTGGTGCTCGGCCGGGCCAGCGCGGCCCTGCGCCGCGACAGCCTGCAACGACTGCCGGTGCAGGAGGGGGATGTGCTGCTCACCGGCATCGGCACCGGACTGGATATCCCGCATCTGCCGCACGGACCCTGCTACATCGGCCTCGACCTCACGCCGGCGATGCTGCGCAAGGCACAACGGCGCAGCGCCGGACGCGCGGACATCCGCCTGCACCTGGGCGACGCCATGCAGTTGCCCTATCGCGATGCCAGTTTCGACGCCGTGGTGCTGCACCTGATCCTCGCCGTGGTGCCGCAACCGGAGCGCCTGCTGGCCGAGGCCGAACGCGTGCTCAAGCCCGGCGGCCACATCCTCATCGTCGACAAGTTCCTGCATCCCGGACAGCGCGCGCCGCTGCGCCGCCTGCTCAACCTCATCACGCGCCACATCGCCACCCGCACCGACGTGGTGCTGGAAGACGTCATGGCCTGCTGTACGCAACTGCATCTGAAGCTGGATGAGCCGGTGCTGGCGCGGGGATGGTTTCGGCGGATTGAGTTAAAAAAAGTGACAAGTGACAAGTGACAAGACAGGGCGTTGGTTTTTTCTTGCAACTTGCAACTTGCAACTTGCAACTTGTAACTTGTAACTTGTAACTTGTAACTTCATAACTTTACCCAACACCGGTAGACAGACCCGTGCCCACCTATGCCATCGGCGACATCCAGGGCTGCTACGACCCACTGATGCAGCTGCTGGAGCAGATACGCTTCGACCCCGCCAGTGATCGCCTGTGGTTTGCCGGCGATCTGGTCAACCGCGGCCCGAAATCCCTGGAGGTGTTGCGCTTCGTGCGCAGCCTCGGTGCTGGCGCCGTCACCGTGCTCGGCAATCACGACCTGCACCTGCTGGCGGTATGGCAGGACAAGCACCATCACTTCAAGTCCAATGACACCCTGCTGCCCGTCATCCATGCGCCGGATTGCGATGAACTGTGCCACTGGCTGCGCCACCAGCCGCTGCTGCATTACGACGCGCCGCTGGATTATGTGATGGTGCATGCCGGCCTGCCGCCGCAGTGGGACCTGGCCACGGCACAGCGCCTCGCGGGCGAGGTGGAGACGGTGTTGCGCGGCGATGACTTCGTCGCCTTCATGGAAAACATGTACGGCAACAAACCCCGGGGATGGTCGGAGGCGCTGCAAGGCTGGGATCGGCTGCGCTTCGCGGTGAACTGCTTTACCCGCCTGCGCTTCTGCACCGCGCAGGGTGAACTGGATTTTCATCACAAGGGCAAGCCGGGTGGCGAGGAAGGCGATGTCATGCCGTGGTTTGCGGTGCCGCAGCGGCAGAGCCGCACCCAACGCATCCTGTTCGGCCACTGGTCCACCCTGGGCTTTCACCGCGGCGACAATGTCTGCGCCCTCGACACCGGCTGCCTGTGGGGCGGCGCCCTCACCGCCCTGCGCCTGGAAGACGGCGCGGCCTTCCACCTCGGCTGCCCCGCCAGCTGCGCCCCGGGGGCGGACTGACCGTCGTGAGCTAAACAAGCGTTCCGCCTGGGTAGCCAGGCATAGGGCGGCCCATGGGCGCCGTGTCACGGCGGGCACGGCCCGTCCTGTGACGCGCCGCAGAGAGGATGGATACCCATTCGGGACAGCTGTTTAGGCCCCGCGCCCCACCCGGCACCGCTTGATGCACGTCAATTGCTTGCCGCCACCGCCGCCTTACACTCTACAGTCGAACAACTGTCCCGCCGCGCCCAGCGGGTCACACTTAACAGTGGCAGGACGCTGCGCCCGCGCGGAGAACTCGCTGCGATGCTCATTCGAAACCGTTCCCTGGCCTTCAACATCGCCCTGTTGGCCGTCATCATCGGCGCCCCCTACGGCTTGCTGTGGGGCTGGCTACTCTACTCCGGCCGCATCGGCCTCGACGTCATGGCCTGGGTAGTGGTGCTGCTGCTGCTCGACGCCGCCGTGATGGTGCTGTTCGTGCGCGGCCTGATGCAGCCCCTGCGGATGGTAAGCCAGATCATGCACCACGTGGCACAGGGCGACTTCACCATCGAGGTGCACAACCCCTATCAGGGC
>JANJXC010000052.1 GCA_024709225.1 Gammaproteobacteria bacterium
GGGGGCGCTTGGGTTTTTTATCGCCCCGGGGGGGGTGGCGGTGGGGGTGGTGGCGGGGGCGGGGGGGCGCCGGCCGCTGGGGGTGATCGACGCGGCGCAGGGGCCGGGGTTTTTCGGCGAAATGGGCCTGATGACCGGCGAGCCGCGCAGCGCCACGGTGATCGCGCGCAGCGACGTAGAGTGTTATCGGCTGGACAAGGCCTCGTTCGCCGACATCATCCAGTTGCGCCCGGCCCTGGCGGAAGAGATTTCCCACGTCATGGCCGGCCGCCGCGGCGGCCTCGACAGCGCCCGCCAGGCCCTGGATGCACAGGCACACACGGCGCATGCCGCGCAGCGGGAGTCGGAAATGCTGCGCAAGATTCGCCGTTTCTTCCACCTGGAGCCGGCTTGACAAACACGAAATGGCAGCGCGCAGACACGCCTGCGCGGCAAAAAAGCGGGCGATGCTAGCACCAGTCGTTTGCTTTGGTAAGAGGCCTTTTTGCTATCTGCTTGAACGGCTGGTGAAAAAATATATTCCCGGGTTTCCGGCCAAAAGCTGTAGCCGCGCCGGTGCCGTTCTCCCAGAATACGCCCCGCCTGCATTTCAGAACTCATCTCATAGGTCCCAGGTATACCCTCAGGCTGGCGGACAGGCGGCAGAATCTATGAGATGGGTTTTGACTGCGGGTAGTGTTTTCTGATGATTGCAACCCTAACTTTCCCGTATTGAGGTATTGAAGAATATGCGTAACGTTGCCATTGCGTTGGCCGCTCTCCTGGCCCTGACCGTGTATGGTTGCGGTAAGAAAGAAGAAGCCGCCCCGGCCCCGGCCGCTCCGGTCGCTGAGCAGGCGTCCCCGGCAGCTGCGCCTGCCGAGCAGGCTCCGGCCGCTGCCGCATCGACCGAGCAGGCTCCCGCTGCAGAGCAGGCTCCCGCTGCAGCCGAAAGCAAGTAAGGCTCAGTCCCTGGCGTTGAAAAAGCCGGCCGCAAGGCCGGCTTTTTCTTTTTCCGGCTACACTGAGGGGCGACGATGCGGCGCAGGCGCCTGGTGCATGTGATGAAGATCCAGAATCTGTTTTCCAATATTTCGCCGTCATTGCCGGCAGAGGTATTCGATACCCTGCTGCAGGGACGCACGGTGCGTCTCGAGCGCATCGTTTCCAACGGTCAGGCATCGCCGCCCGACTTCTGGTACCAGCAACCCGAACACGAGTGGGTGGTGCTGCTGAGCGGCAGCGCGGGTTTGCGCTTCGCGGGCGAAGGCGATACGGTGGTGCTGCGCCCGGGCGACTATCTCCACATCCCGGCCGGCACCCGTCATCGGGTGGAATGGACCACCACGCAGCAGCCCACGGTTTGGCTGGCGCTGCACTATCAGGATTGAGGAGGATTGGATGGCCGCCATCGGCACCACACAGAGCATGGCCCTGTTTTGCGACTTCGAGAACGTCGCCCTCGGCGTGCGCGATGCGAAATACGACAAGTTCGATATCGGCAAGGTGTTGGAGAAGCTGCTGCTCAAGGGCAGCATCGTGGTGAAGAAGGCCTATTGCGACTGGGACCGCTACAAGGAATTCAAGGCGCCCATGCACGAGGCGTCCTTTGAACTGATCGAGATCCCCCATGTGCGCCAGTCCGGCAAGAATTCGGCCGACATCCGCATGGTCGTGGATGCCCTCGACCTCTGCTACACCAAGTCCCACGTCGATACCTTCGTCATCATCTCCGGCGACTCGGACTTTTCGCCGCTGGTATCCAAGCTGCGCGAAAACAACAAGGTGGTGATCGGCGTCGGCGTGAAGAAGTCCACCTCCGATCTGCTCATTGCCAACTGCGACGAGTTCATCTTCTACGACGACCTGGTGCGCGAGCAGGAGAAGAAAAAGACCCGCAGCCGCAAGAAGGCCAGCAGCAAGAAGAGCGCCGACAGCCGCGAGACGGTACGTGACGACGAGGACAAGGTGCAGGAGGCCTTCGACCTGGTGACCGAGACGGTGGAGGCGCTGTTCGCCGAGCGTGGTGAGGAGGAGACCATCTGGGCCTCGATGGTCAAGCAGGCGCTGAAGCGGCGCAAGCCCGGTTTCAACGAGTCCTATTACGGTTTCCGCTCGTTCAGCAAACTGCTGGACGAGATGGCGGCACGGCAGTTGCTGCAGATGGAGCGGGACGACAAGTCCGGCGGCTACCTGATCCGCAGCGTGGCGCACGAGGACTGACGGGGTATCCCTGTGCCCCGCAGGCCTATTGCAAAACCAATGAAATCAAGGGCTGGCCGCCCGTCCGGGGCCCCGTCACGGGATGGTTTGCAGTTTGGGATGGACTCATTCGGCGGCGCCGCTACAATAGGCGCCGCCGACGGTACGGGATGATCGAGCGGCCTATTTTGCGGCAGGGATGGGCGTACCGACTCTGGTGGTGTCTGCTATGGCGATGATGGTACTGAAAACTCACGACGGCAACGAGGTCGAGACCTATGTGGCCGGCCCCGATGCGGCCAGCCACGCCGTCCTGATCATTCATGACTGGTGGGGCGTGCTCAAGTACAACCAGCAGTGGGCCGATCGTCTGGCCGCGCTGGGCTACAAGGCGCTGGTCATCGACCTGTACGACGGCGAGAAGGCGAGCAACGCCGAGCAGGCCGGCGAGCTGATGCGCAATCTGGATCAGGACCTGGCCGACAACAAGCTGCTGGCGGCACTGGAGTACCTCAAGCAGGGTGGCCGCACGGTCACCACCCTGGGTTGGTCGCTGGGAGGGCGCCAGGCACTGCTGGCGGCGCTGCTCGATCCGGAAACGGTCAACTCCGCCGTCCTGTTCTATTGCCGCATGGTGACCGATGTGGAGGCCCTGCGCGAACTGGGCGGCCCGGTGCTGGCCATTTATGCCCAGCAGGAGCGCACCTGGCCGGACAAGATGGAAAGCTTCAACAAGGCCATGGCCGCCGCCGGCCAGACGGTGGAAACCCACACCTTCGATGCCGGCCACGGCTTCGTCAATCCCGGCAGCGATCGCTACAGCGAGGGCATCGCCAACCGCTCCTGGGAACTGGTGAAGGAATTTTTGCAGCGCGTTGCGCCGCTGTGAGATAGTGCCGCCTGCCCCGCGCAGGCCAGTTCGGCCTGCACCATTACACGACCTCAAGTATCGTTGGAATCATGCAGGAAAGACGCGCCAGTCCCCGTATCAAAATCCGTTTCAAGGTTGGTGTCCTGCTCTCCAGCGGTGAAGTGCATTACGTCTGGACCTACGATATCTCCCTCGGCGGCATGCAGCTGCTCAGCGAGTACAGCGCCGATTCCGGCGACATCCTGCGCGTATTCTTCAGCGCACTGGATACGGAAACCGACACCTATCTGCGGGTGGTTGCACGCATCCGGGTGATCCGGGCGGTGTATGACGGCAGCGAGCGCTGCTTCCGCATCGGCGTGGAATTTGTCGATTTCGAGGGCAACGGCCGCACCGTCTACAATCGCTACCTCGATTCCCGCCTGTATTCCCGCTACGGCCAGCGCCTCGGCGTGGGCTGACCGGCGAGGATTCAAGACCGTCAGATACAAGAGCAAAGAGGAAAAATACAAGGGGAGGAGTGCGCTGTGCGCACGGTGGTTGAATTTAAACCGTACGAGCGCAGCGAGTTCCTCCCCTTGTATCTTTTCTCCTGTATCTTTTCTCTCGGCCCAGGGTGGGTGGCTGCGCTGTTCACCTTGCGATCTGCCAGCTCTTACCCCGGCAGCACGAAGTGCCGCCGCAGGATGGCGGCGGTGAAGCCGGCGCGCAGGTAGTAGCCGCGCGGGTTGGTGAGTATGCGCTCGCCATCGCTGCCGACGGCGTGGCGCAGGGCGCGGCTGTCGGCAGCCTTGGGGCGGATCTGCAACACCTCGCCGTGGCGCGCGCTGATCTGCTCCAGCTCCCCCAGCAGGAGACGCTCGGTCAGTTCCTCCCAGTCGCGCCGCAGCAGCGCCTCCTCGTCGGGGGTTGGGCTCCACAGCAGGGCGCTGCCGATGCGTCGTTCACCCAGAGGAATGTCCTTCTCCGCCTGTACCGGCAGCCACAGCACCCGCGCCAGCTTGCGCCGCAGCCAGCTGTGTTCCCAGTCCTCGCCCGCTGACTCCAGCGGCACCGTACAGACGTAGGTGGATTCGCGCGGCAGGCCGCGGGCATCCACCGGCAGGGTCTTGAGTTCCACGCCGATGGCCTCAAAGTCAGGGGCTGCAAGGGAGTTCGCGGTCGCGCCGAGGGCGCGCTCGATGAGCTGGCCCACCCAGCCCTTGTGGCGGCGCAGATCGGCCGGCACCGCCTCGCCCAGGTCGTGGGCGAGATCGCCGAGCGACAGGCCGGCAAGGCGGCGCGCACGGGCCAGCAATTCGGTTTCGTCGCGGGGGGGCGGTACAGGGAGCATGCGCGCGAGTATGCGCAGCCCCGCCGTTCGTGTCGAGCTGCCGCTGCCGTTACACTGTCACTACCACACCAGGCCACAGAAGGAATACGCAATGAATCAGCCCCTGAACGATGCCGCCCTGGATGCCCTGTTCCGCGAGGCGCGCAGTTTCAGCCACTGGCAGGACCGTCCGGTGAGCGCGGCGCAGCTGCAGCAGCTCTACGAGCTGATGAAGTGGGGCCCCACCGCCGCCAACAGCTGCCCGGCACGCATCGTGTTCGTGCACAGCGCCGCCGCCAAGGCGGGACTCAAGCCCTGTCTGGCCGCAGGCAATGTGGACAAGTCCATGTCGGCCCCGGTGGTGGCGATCATCGGTATGGACCTGGAGTTCTACGAAAAGCTGCCGCGGCTGTTCCCGCATACCGATGCCCGTTCCTGGTATGCCGGAAAGCCGGACAAGATTGCCGCCAGCGCCACCCTGAATACGGCCTTGCAGGGCGGTTACTTCATCCTCGCCGCGCGCAGCCTGGGGCTGGACTGCGGGCCGATGTCCGGCTTCGACAACGCCAAAATGGATGCGGAGTTTTTCCCCGGCGGCAAGGTGAAGTCACTGTTCATCTGCGCCCTGGGCTACGGCGTGAGGGAGAAACTGTACCCGCGCGGTCCGCGTCTGACGTTCGAGGAGACGTGCCGGATCGAATAAGGAGCTCGGGGCAAGGGTCTAGGGGCTAGGGAAGGAGTGCGCTGTGCGCACGATTTATTGAAACAGGTGCGGCGTGCAAGTAAGTTTCCTAGCCCCTAGCCCCTAGCCCCTAGCCCCTTCTTTCATAGGGCATGCGCTGCAATACCTCGTGTGTGGTGACCTCCGGTTGCAGCGTGATGTGGTCGATGTCGAAGCGTTCATGCAGCAGGTGTTCCAGTTCCGGCTGCACCTGCTCCCAGTCGTGCAGCCGATCGAGCACGATGTGGGCGGAGAGGGCGATGCGGCCCGAGCCCAGGGTCCAGATGTGCAGATCGTGCACCGAGCGTATCCGGGCCACGCCGGCCATGGCCTGGCCGACCTCGCGCAGGTTCAGATGCAGCGGCACGCCCTCCATCATCACGTGCAGGGCCTCGCGCAGGATGTTGAGGGTGGAGTAGAGGATCAGGCCGCAGATCACCAGGGCCAGCAGCGGGTCGATGGGCGTCCAGCCGGTCAGCCAGATCACCGCGCCGGCCAGCAGCGCCGCCACCGAGCCGAGCAGATCGCCCATTACATGCAGCAGCGCCGCGCGCACGTTCAGACTGTTGTCGCCGTGCAGCAGGACCCAGGCCACCACCGCGTTGATCAGCAGGCCGATGGCCGCGGTGATCATCACGGCGATGCCCTGCACCGGCGCCGGCGTCTGCAGCCGTGCCACGGCCTCCCAGGCAATCAACGTGATCACGCCGAGCATGAACAGCGCGTTCAGCAGCGCCGCCACCACCTCGATGCGTGACAGTCCGTAAGAGTGCAGCGTGGAGGGAGGACGCAGCGCGAGCCGCGCGGCCAGCGCGGCGATGCCCAGTGCCGCGGCGTCGGTGAGCATGTGGCCGGCGTCGCCGAGCAGGGCCAAGGAGCCGGACCACAGGCCCATTCCCGCCTCTACGGCCGCGTAGCCCAGCGTCAGCAGCAGCGCGAAGCCGAGGGCGTGGCGGTGCGGTGTGTGGTGATGGGCATGGCCGTGCATGCCGGCCAGTGTAGCGGTTATGCAGACACGCTAGTAGACGGAAAACTCACCCCACCACCTGACCACGATAGATGCGCCGCACCGGCGCGGCGGGCTTTGCCTCGGCCGCGGGGACGGCGGTCGTCACCGCGGCGCCGCGATAGCGCAGCGCGGCCGGCTCCGCCGCAGCGGCCGACGCTGCCGTGGCGGCCAGCGCCTCCAGCTCGCGTCCCATCTGCCGCAGCAGCGTGTTGCGGGCACGCCCGGCGAAGGCCGCCAGCTCCTCCGCGGCCTCCGCGTCGCCGAGCAGAACGGTGACGCCAAATTCCTCGCGCACCATGCGCCGCATCATCAGCATCAGGCGGATGCGCTCGCGGGACAGTTCGTTGGGCGCCGTCGGGGCTGTCGTGTGCATCGGTCATTCTCCATCAGGGGCGATGGATCCTGCCGAGCAAAAGCCGGGCCAGCGGCGGCTGGCGTCAAACCGTGATGCGGCGTCGCCGCATGAACGATAACGGGGCGTGCGCGGCAGGCGCCGCCCCCGCGTGGTGCATCAACGGCAGAGTTTGGCGGCGATGGTGGCGACGTGGCGTCCCTGAAAGCGGGCGCCGGCCAGCTCGTTGGCGCTCGGCATGCGCTCGCCCTGCCCGCCGGCAATGGTGGAGGCGCCGTAGGGGGAGCCGCCGGTGATTTCCGTGACGCCCATCTGGCCCTGAAAACTGTAGGGCAGGCCGACGATCACCATGCCCTGATGCAGCAGCGTGGTGTGAAAGCTGAGGATGGTGGATTCCTGGCCGCCGTGCTGGGTGGCGCTGCTGGTGAACACGCTGCCGGCCTTGCCGATGAGGGCGCCGCTGACCCACAGCTGTCCGGTGGCATCGAGAAACTGGCGCATCTGGCCGCACATATTGCCGAAGCGCGTCGGCGTGCCGAAGATGATCGCGTCGGCCTGGCCCAGCTCCTCGACCGTGCAGATGGGGATCTTGGCCTGGGCCTGCTGTGCCGCCGTGGCCCCCATTTTTTCCAGCACCTCTGCCGGCAGTGTCTCCGGTACCCGGCGCAGCGCCACATCGGCACCGGCCACCTCGCGCGCGCCTTCTGCTGCCGCCTCCGCCAGGCGCTGGATGTGGCCGTACATGGAGTAGTAGACGATAAGGATTTTCATGACATACCTCCCGAGTCATCCACGCGAGCCGTGCGGGATGGATAGGAAGGGTTTAGTACAGAAACGGCCGGGCGGCCAGCAGCCTATTTCGGCGGTTTGCTCATCACCAGATAGACGCCGAGGGCGACGACGGCGGTCCACAGCACCATGGCGATGGGGCCGAAGGTCTCCCACATCGAGCCCATGAACAGCAGCATGATGAGGGCCACGGCGAGGATACCGTTGCCGAGCCAGAAGTTGGGGCCGAATTCTTTGTCGTTCATGGCGGTTGTCAGGTCAGTTGGAGGGTTCTTCGCGGCGCCAGTGCCCCGACTTGCCGCCCTTCTTTTCCACCAGGCGCACATTGTCGATGGTCATGCCGCGGTCCACGGCCTTGCACATGTCGTACACGGTGAGGAGGGCGACCTGCACCGCGGTGAGGGCCTCCATCTCCACGCCGGTCTGGCCGGCGGTCTCGCAGGTGGCGCGGCAGTGCACGGCATGGTGCGCCTCGTCCAGTTCGAACTCGATGTCGACGTGGGTGAGGGCGATGGGGTGGCACAGCGGGATCAGGTCGGCGGTCTTCTTGGCGCCCATGATGCCGGCGATGCGTGCCACGCCGAGCACGTCGCCCTTCTTGGCGCTGCCTTGTGTCACCAGTGCCAGGGTGGCCGGCAGCATGGTGATGCGGCCGGCGGCCACGGCGGTGCGCGCCGTGACGGCCTTGGCGCCCACATCGACCATGTGGGCCGCGCCAGCGGGGTTGAAATGGGTCAGTTCGCTCATGGCCGTGCCTAAGTGGTTCACTTCGGGCAACCATGATAGGCTCTCGGCAGATAGCGGCGCAAATGAGCGGGGACACATAATCATGACGGTCGCAGTGAAATTCTTTGCCAGCCTGAAGGAACAATTGGGTTGCGACGGCGCCACGGTGGAGATCGGCGAGGTGGCGACGGCGGCGGACGTCTGGCTACAGGCCTCCGGCGGCAAGGCCATGCCGGGCAATGTGCTGGTGGCCATCAACATGGAATACTCCGAGCAGAACGCCACCGTCCACGACGGCGACGAAGTGGCCTTCTTTCCGCCGGTGACCGGAGGCTGAGGTGAAGATCGAGGTGCGCGCCGCGCCGCTCGACCCCTGGCACGAAGTGGCGGACTACGAGCGGTCACAGACGGCGTTGCATGGTGCGGCCGGTGCCGCCGCGGTGTTCGTCGGCACCATGCGCGACATCAATGAAGGCGATGCGGTCACTGCCATGACCCTGGAACACTATCCGGGGATGACCGAGAAGCATCTGGAAAAGATCTGCCGCGCGGCCGGCGCGCGCTGGCAACTGCTCGACATCCTGGTGCTCCACCGCGTCGGCGAGCTGCATCCGGCCGACCCCATCGTGCTGGTGGCGGCCTGGTCGGCGCACCGCAAGGATGCCTTCGAGGCCTGCCGCCACATCATGGAAGACCTCAAGTCCAACGCGCCGTTCTGGAAGAGGGAACAACTGCCCGAGGGCGGTCACCGCTGGGTGGAAAAGAACACCGCCGGTTATTGAGTCCCACCAAATACCACGACAGGATTTGTGGGCGGAGTGAAATCCGTCCGGCAGGTCCGACCTACAAGGAAACAGCATGACGCGTCTGAGCGATGAACAACTGCACAATCTCCAGCAGCTGCTGGCGGCGGAACGCGCGCGCCTGCGCGGCGAGATCCGCGAACACCTGCTGGCCACCGACCGCGAACAGTACGGCGACCTGGCCGGCCAGGTGCACGACGCCGGCGAGGAGTCGGTGGCCGACCTGCTGACCGACGTGAACGTGGCGGTGATGGGGCGCCTGATCATCGAACTGCGCGAGGCGGAGGCGGCGCTGGAGCGTATCGCTACCGGCGGTTACGGCCTGTGCGAAGACTGCGGCATCGATATCCCCTACGCCCGCCTGCAGGCCTACCCGGCGGCGCGGCGCTGCGTTGAACACCAGGAACTGCACGAAAAGATGTACGCTGCCGAAGGCAAGCCGACGCTGTAGTTCAGCCTAAAATACCTGCAACGCAAAGGTACGAAGAACCTGGAGGCCGCAAAGGGATTGCGACACAAGGGCCACAGGTGGGGCATCGCACTTGACTGTCCTGCACACCTTGCACGTGCCAACCTCTCTGCATTTTTCGTTTTTGTGATGGTGTTCAAATAGCTGGCGATCGGGCGAATTTCTCACAAAAACAAAGCAATCCTGCGCCTTCAACTATTCCACCTGAACATGTGGCCGTAACTTTGTCTTGACACAAAGGTTGCCATCCCATTAAAACGCGCAAGCATGTTGCGGGAATGGGTGGTGTATTTTTTGTTATCCGCTCGATAACAACACCAGTTGTTGCCCTGAAGACAGGGCTGATGCCCAATGAATGGTGACGCTGGGGAAAAGACGCTCACCATGTCGTTACTTTTATTGCCTGAAAGGCATTGACTCTCCCTGGTTTCATGCCACGGAGCACCGCATGCAATTGGCTCGCGCTTGATATGTGAGGAACGGAGGCCCCATGCAAAGCATCAGAGATCCACTGCGTTTCCCTGCCATTATCACAAAAGCCTGTCGGAGGTTTCGGTTTGCGCTGAGCCCCTTTGACGGGTTTGCCTGTAATTATCTGGCCATGCTTCAGGCCAATTTATGTCGCGGACTATTGGTGACAGTGTTGGGGCTATGCGTCACGGCGGTCGATGCCGGCCAACATGTCCGCATTACAATGCAGGGTGCGCCTGGGGGTTCGGCGTGTGCCGTGGGTGATGAGTTTGTCGATGGCGAAACAGCTGGCTATGCCTGCACTCCTTTCGATTGGTACAACCCATACTCCGGCGAGGATTTGATTAATTATCAGTATTGCAGATCAATTCGACTATATTCGGACACCTCATTTCGGTTGCAATATACACACACAGGTATTCGCCGTACTGATGGCTGGGAGACGCAGTATGGTTGCATGAGTGCCGCCATTGACTATGCAGTGATCACAGACACATGTAATTCTGTTGCTGAGCAATATGATCCAGCACAAAAGGCCTGCGTACCGAAACTCCCTGGGCGCAATGTTGGAGCGTCATGCCCCTCCGCCGGAAATCCGATAGCATTGGGAAGTGGCAACAAATTCCAGATGGCGGCCGATTATCCGGCAACCGCACCGGGCGGGATTTCCTTCTACCGATATTACAATTCACAGGACTATACATCGGGTAGCCTGGGACAGAGCTGGCGGCACGGATACGAGCGCCGGCTCTATCTCGGCAGTGTGATTAAGGCGGCACGGCCCGATGGGCGCGTATACACGTTCAGCAAAACGGGAAGTGAGTGGTACAGCGACTCGGATGTGCCTGATCGACTGATTGCGACGTCCAGCGGATGGATTTATAAACCAACGGACAATTCAGAAGAGCAATACGACAGTCTTGGCCGTCTGATTTCCATCCGTGATGCGCAGCGGCGTTTGCAGGCGCTGAGCTACGATGAGATGGGCCGGTTGCTGCATGTCGTAGATGCGTTCGGGCGGACGCTGCATCTTACGTACAATGCGGATAATCTCCTTGAAAGCGTGTATGTGCCAGGTGCGACGCTACCTTATACATACCAGTATGCAGCTGGTCGCCTCAGTCGTGTGTTGTACCCGGATGGTCTGGAGCACAAATATGGCTATGACGACGCGCGTTTCCCCAATGCCCTGACCTCCATCAGAGACGGCATCGGTACCCTCGTCGCCGGCTGGAGCTACGATGCCGAAGGTCGCGCCATATCCAGCGTGCATGCCGACGGTGCCGACAACACTCAAGTTGCCTACAACAGTGACGACACGGTTACCGTAACCAATGCCCTCGGTAAGCTGACGACCTACCATTTCGCCACTATTAGTGGTGTGCCCAAAGTGGTGCAGGTGACCGGTCACCCCACAGCCAACTGTGCGGGGGCAAATCGCTCCTACACCTATGACCCGAGTGGCTTCCTGGCGAGCAAGACGGATTGGAATGGTGTCGTGACCGCCTACCAACACGATAGCCAGGGTCGGGAGGTGAGCCGTACCGAGGCCGCGGGCACACCCACAGCGCGCACCATCACCACCGAGTGGCACAGCCAGTGGCGCGTGCCCACCATGATTACCGAGCCCGGCAAGGTGATCACCTTCAGCTACGACGCCAATGGCCAGCTGCTCAGTCGCAGCGAAATGCCGGCACCGTAATAAGAAGAATCAGGGAGCGATGACATGCACATTAATTACTTTGTGGCGCTGGCCTTGGGCCTGTTGCTGGTATCCGGCCCCGCCGCCGCCGACCGCGCCGTCAGCTATACCTACAATGCCCTCGGCCAAGTGACTTCCATTGACGGCCCGCGCACCGATGTCAGTGACATCACCACCTACAGCTACGACGCCCAGGGCAATCGCACCACCGTCACCAACGCCCTCGGCCACACGACAAACATCACCGCCTATGATGCCGCCGGTCGCCCTCTGAGCTTCACCGACCCCAACGGTCTCACCACCGGCCTCGCCTACGACCTGCGCGGCCGTCTCATCAGCCGCAACGTAGGCGGCGAGCTGACCACCTTCAGCTACGACGGGGTCGGCAATCTCACCGCGGTGCGACTGCCTGATGGCAGCCGCATCAGCTATATCTACGACGCCGCCCGCCGCCTCACCGCGATTCAGGATGCCCAGGGCAACCGCATCGCCTACACCCTTGATGCCATGGGCAACCGCACCGCCGAGCAGGTGTTCGACGCCGGCGGCAGCCTGGTGCGCACCCACACCTACGTCTACGACCAGTTAAGCCGCCTCATCCAGAGCCTCGGCGCCAACGGCCAGACCACCACTGTCAGCTACGACCCCAACGGCAATCCCCTCGCCACCACCGACGCCCACAGCCAGACCATCGCACAAGGTTTCGATGCCCTGAACCGTCTGGTGCAGGTGAACGATCCGCTGGGCGGCGTGGTCGCCTACGGCTACAACGCCCAGGACCACTTGGTCTCCGTCACCGACGCCCTCGGCCACACCACCACATACAACTATGACGGCCTCGGCAACCTCCTCTCCCAGCAGAGTCCCGACACCGGCACCACCACCTACACCCACGACGCCGCCGGCAACGCACTCAGCCAGACAGACCCCAAGGGGCAGACCACCAACTACGCCTACGATGCCCTGAACCGCCTCACCCAGGTCACCTACCATGACGGCCAGCAGGTGAGCTACGGCTACGACAACTGCACCTATGGCATCGGCCGGCTGTGCAGCCTGAGCGACAGCCACAGCACCACCGCCTGGGAGTACGACAGCCACGGCCGCGTCAGCGCCAAACACCAGACCCTCGGCAGCCTCACCCTCACCACCCGCTACCACTACAACGCCGCCGGCCAGCTCATCCAGATGACCTACCCCTCGGGCCTTGCCGTCGGCTACGAGTACAGCCAGGGCCAGCTCAGTGCCCTCAGTATCAACGGCCAGCCGCATATCGCAGGCATTACCTACCAACCCTTCGGCCCCGTCAGCGGCTGGGCCTGGTCCAGCGGACGAATGCACAGCCGCGCTTACGACCTTGATGGCCAGCTGACCCAACAGACCCTGGGCGAAGGCAGCCGCGCCCTGAATTACGATGCCCTCGGCAACATCAGCGCCATCCTCGACCCGCAGACCAGCCTCACCTTAAGCTACGACGCCCTAAGCCGCCTCACCGCCGCCAACGATACCGACTACAGCCAAAGCTGGAGCTACGACCTCAACGGCAACCGCCTGAGCCAGAGCGCCGACAGCACGCTGACCACCTATGTCATCGACCCGGCCAGCAATCGCCTCGCCCAGGTCGATACGACCCCGTACCAATACGACTCCAACGGCAATCTCATCGCCGACGGCCGCCACAGCTACAGCTTCGATGCCAAGAACCGCCTCACCGCCGTCGATGATGGAAACACCGCCCGCTACACCCACAACGCCCTGGGCCAAAGAATCCACAAGACCGCTCTCCAGCAGGGTGCAGGCCCCGACTACCTGGCCCTGGCCGAGCAGGCCGAAGCCGAGGCCCGGGCGCACCGCGACCAGGCGGCACAATTGCGGCAGCAGGCCAACGACACCAAGGCCGAGGCCCGGCAACTGAATCGGCTGGTCCGCGAGGCCCGCCGTGAGGCCAGCCGCACCGAGCGCGAAGCGGCGCGCCTCACCACCCGTGCCACCCGCGAGAGCGAACGTGCCCAGGAAATCCAGCAGCACGCCGACGAGCTGGCGCAGAGCGCACAGGACTACCGCGCGCAAATCGTGCCCAACCCGACCAGCGTCATGCAGCGCATCGAGAACCGCCTCTACCAGCGCCTGGCGGACTTCTACCAGCGCTGGTCCGACAAGCGCGCCGCCCAGGCCACTGAACGCCAACAGAACGCCGAGGCCCTGAGCCAACAGGCCCAGGCGAAAACCGAAGAAGCCGCACTGCTGCTGCAACAGGCCGACAGATTGACCGCGCAGGCCGAGGCCAAACAACAGGAAGCCCAGCAACTCCAGGCAGAGGCCAACGAACACCTGCAACAGGCCCGGCAACTGGAACACCAGGCCGCCGAATACCGCCAACTCGCTGAACAGGGCGGCGGCAACATCACCACTGCGCAGACCACCGTCTTCATGTATGACGAACAGGGCCAGCTCGTCGGTGAGTACGATGAGGCTGGCACTGTGAAGCAGGAAACCATCTGGCTCGGCAACCTGCCAGTGGCCACCCATCAGAACGGCCAGACCTATGCGGTGCATACCGACCATCTCGGCACACCGCGGGTCATCACCGACAGTAGCTACGTCGAGGTATGGCGCTGGGACAGTGATCCGTTTGGGACGACGGCAGCCAATGAAGACCCGGGTGGGGGTGGGAGCACGTTTGCCTACAATTTGAGATTCCCGGGGCAGTATTACGATGCCGAGACCGGGCTGCATTACAACTACTTTAGGGATTACGCCCCAAGCACTGGCAGGTACATAGAATCTGATCTGATTGGATTGCTGGGTGGTATGAACTTGTATGCCTACGTCAATTCAAACCCAATACTTGGAGTTGATCCTATGGGTTTGTTCTGGGACGGCTCGACACCACCGACAACCCCTGTGCCCAATCCAAACCCAACCCCTAATCAACCAAGATTTCCTACTAGTAGTTGTGGTCCAGCAGGAAGTCCAAGCAACTATCCTAACGGGATGTTTGGGCAGTGGGGATTTGAATTTGCGTGCAAGTACCATGACCAGTGTTATGGTACTTGCGGCGCTGACAAAGGATATTGTGATAATGCCTTTAAAGAAATTATGCGGTGGGAGTGTAATAAGTTAGGGGATATGGTTTCTCGGCAAATGTGTAGGAATATGGCACAAACTTATTATCAAGCAGTTAATCATGGCGGTGATGATGCATACAACAATGCACAGAGAGGATGCTCATGCAAACCCTGATTTATCTGTTGTTCAGGACGGCGTCAGTAGTATTTGGTTTGTTTGATGTTTTTGGGGTTCTCTGGGCATCTGGATTAGCGAAAAGCTGGTTGGAGTTGTTGTGGTGGTGGACGCCAGCTATCAGTTTGGTGTTAGGTGGTGTTTTGCCAAGGAACGTTATAGATATGCTTCAATTCAGGCTGTTTTTAATTTTATTGGCTGTTCTAGGGCTTTTGTATTCACTGTATAGAATAGATGTGAGCTGGAATTCTCCCGGGATCGATTCTACAAATAATGTGATAAGGTTTCTTCTTATGGTGTTTGTAATGTCGCGTTTT
>JANJXC010000110.1 GCA_024709225.1 Gammaproteobacteria bacterium
TTTGGTCTCTCATCGATGATTGCTGGCGTACCAGCTCATCAACGGAGCACCCACACAAATTACCTGATCAACTTGTTAAAGAGCGCTGCTGAAATTTTATTCAGCAAAGAGGCGTGCATTATACAGACCTCTTCGAATTCGCCAAGCCCGCATTTCACTTTCGTTACTGCGCCGACCTGACCTGAAACCTGCCTCGCCGTAGCGAGAGGCGCGCATTATACGCTGCCGTTTTGCTGCGTCAACCCCGCGATTTAATTAAATTTCATCGCGTTTTTGACTTCACCACCGTCCTGGTGGGAGGCGCGCATTCTACGCTGCAACGCCGTTTCGTCAACTCCTTTTTTCGCTCGCTCGACGTGATGTTTCCATCGTATCTGTCTGAGCGAGGCGCGCATTATACGCAGGGGAATCCGAAGATCAACAAAAATTCTTCGGAACAATAAAAAAGCTTTATCGTCAGGCTGGGCCTGACCCTGCTATATCAGCGTCACGCGGGCAACGCGACGCTTGCCGACCTGAAATACATGGCTCGCACCGGCCTTGAACCACGCGTTCTTGTCCTCCACCCGCTCACCATCGATACGCACCGCGCCCTGCTGGATCATGCGCAAGGCGTCGGAGGTACTGGCGGTCAGGGCCGCCAGCTTCAGCAGTTGCGGCAAGGCCAGCCCTGCGCCGGCAGGCAGCGACAGCTCCTCCATATCCTCGGGCAGCCCCCCCTTTTGGAAGCGCGCGATAAAACTGTCGCGCGCCTTCGCCCCGGCCCCGGCGCCATGGAATCGGTCCACCAGTTCCTCCCCCAGCAGGAACTTGATGTCGCGCGGATTGGCCCCTTCCGCGACCTGGCGGCGAAACTGGCCGATTTCGCTCATGGGGCGGAAGCTCAGCAGCTCGAAATAGCGCCACATCAAGTCGTCGGAGATGGACATCAGCTTGCCGAACTGTTCGTCGGGGGCCTCATGGATGCCGATGTAGTTGCCCAGGGACTTGGACATCTTCTGTACCCCGTCCAGCCCCTCCAGGATCGGCATCATCATCACCACCTGAGGTTTCTGGCCGTAGGAATCCTGTAGCTGACGCCCCACCAGCAGGTTGAACTTCTGGTCGGTGCCGCCCAGCTCCACGTCCGCCTTCATGGCCACGGAGTCGTAGCCCTGGATCAGGGGATAGAGGAATTCGTGCACAGCGATAGGCTGGCCATTGGCGTAGCGCTTGCTGAAGTCATCGCGCTCCAGCATGCGCGCCACCGTATGGCGCCCGGCCAGCTGAATCATATCGGCCGCGCTCATCCCGCTTAGCCAGCTGGAGTTGAACATCACCAGGGTGCGGGCCGGGTCGAGGATTTTGTAGATCTGCTGTTCGTAGGTCTGGGCGTTTTCGATCACCTGATCCCGTGTCAGTGGCGGACGCGTGGCGCTCTTGCCCGTGGGGTCGCCGATCATGGCGGTGAAATCGCCGATGAGGAACATCACCTCGTGCCCCAGTTCCTGGAACTGGCGCAGCTTGTTGATCAGTACCGTATGACCGAGGTGCAGGTCCGGCGCCGTGGGGTCAAAACCGGCCTTGATGCGCAGCGGACGCCCCTCTTTCAGCTTGGCCAGGAGCTCCTCTTCGGGCAGGATTTCGTGGACACCGCGTTTGAGCTGCTCAAACGCTTCCGCAACCTTGGTCATTCCCCTCTCCCAATACTTCAACTTGAATTGCACTCGCCCCGGAAGGCCCGGCTCACCCTGCCCCGGTCCCGGGGCCAGAACAGGCGAGGAAGCGGAGTTTACACGGAGAACAAATATCGCGCAGCGCGCCAGAGGGTGCTGACAGGCATCTGCGACACATTTTAGCGAGAGGTTCTACGTTACCATGGGCCCCGAGCCCCCTTCCTGGCATGCCACAGGGACGTTGACCCACGCCTCGATGCGGGGTAAGTTAGACGAAAGATTCTCGAGAGATTTCCGTGGATTACAACAATATCTTAAACCGGGACTGCAAATCACTGGGGCAAACCGCTCCGCGCAGCCCGTTGCGCCGCCGCGCCATTCACGCCCTGATCCTCGGCGGGGCGGCGGTATTCGGTCTGCTGGCACTGCTGCAGCCCGCCGACGATGCCATTGCCATCCGTCATGAAACCGGTCCGCAGTCCGTGCCGCTCCATCTTCCGTCTGCCCCGGAGCCAGTACCTGTTACAGAGGCGGTACACAGCGCCGAACTGCCCTGGCAGGACATCACGGTACGCTCGGGCGACACCCTGTCCGCCCTGTTTGAGCGCCTCAAGCTCCACCCCGCCGACCTGCATGCGCTGATGGCCACGGATCGCCAGATGACGGCCACCCTGCGCCAGATCCTGCCGGGCCAGGTGCTGCGCTTCCAGATCGATGCGCAACAGCAGCAGTTGCATGCCCTGCATTACAAAATCGACCCGCTGACCACCCTGGCGATAGAACGCAGTGATGAAGGCTTCAGTGCCCGCCACATCACCCGCCAGGTGGAAAATCGTCTGGCCTACAGCAGCGCCACCATCGAAACCTCATTGTATGCCGCCGGCCAGCGTGCCGGACTGTCCGACAGCCTGATCATGGAGCTGGCCACCATCTTCGGCTGGGATATCGATTTCGCGTTGGACATCCGTCATGGCGACAGCTTCACCCTGCTGTACGAACAATCCTATCTCGACGGCGAGCATCTGCGCGACGGCAACATTCTGGCTGCCGAGTTCATCAACCAGGGCCAGGCCTATCGCGCCATCCGTTTTGCCGACGCACAGGGGAATGCCAATTTCTACACACCGGACGGCCTGTCCATGCGCAAGGCCTTCCTGCGCTCACCGGTGGACTTCAACCGTATCAGTTCCGGTTTCCAGCCGGAACGTTTCCATCCGGTGCTCGGCATCAAACGGCCGCACCGCGGCGTGGATTACGCCGCGCCCGTCGGCACGCCCATCAAGGCCTCCGGCGATGGCCGCGTCGAATTTGTCGGCACCAAGGGCGGCTACGGCAAAACCGTGATCCTGCAACATGGCGGCGCCTATCGCACGCTGTACGCCCACATGTCGCGCTTCCGTCCCGGCATCGGCGCCGGCACACGGGTCAAGCAGGGCCAGATCATCGGCTACGTCGGTAGAACCGGTATCGCCACCGGGCCGCACCTGCACTACGAATTCCTCGTAAACGGCGTGCACCGCAATCCGCTCACGGTCAAGCTGCCCACCGCCGCACCGCTGGCCGCCCAGTACCACGCGGCATTCCTGCAGCAGGCGCAGATGCGTCTGGCACAACTGGAGGCAGTGAAGCAGACCACCTTGGCGATGAATACCCGCTAAGCAAAATACCTTGGCCAATACGCTCTATATCGGCCTCATGTCCGGCACCAGCCTTGATGGTGTCGACGCGCTGCTGGTGGACTTTTCCTCTTCGCAGCCCCGCGCAGTCAGCAGTCATCATCAGCCCTACCCCACAGAAATCCGCGCCGCACTGCTGGAACTGAGCCACGCCAGTCATCCCGAACTGCATCAACTGGCACAAATGGATGTGCAGTTGGGCGAATTGTACGCGCAGGCCGTTAACACCTTGCTGGATCGCGCAGGCATCGCCGCCGCGACTATCCAGGCCATCGGCAGTCACGGCCAGACCGTGCGTCATCACCCGCACGGTCCACACCCCTACACCCTGCAGCTCGGTGATCCCAACGTCATCGCCGAACGCACCGGTATCACCACGGTGGCCGATTTCCGCCGCCGCGACATTGCCGCCGGCGGCCAGGGCGCGCCACTGGTACCCGCCTTCCATGCTGCCCAGTTCCATCACCCGGGGTACATGCGCGTGGTAGTCAACCTGGGCGGGATGGCCAACATCACCGTACTGCCTGCAAATGGCAACGCGCCGGTTATCGGATTTGATACCGGCCCGGGCAACGTCCTGCTCGATGGCTGGGCGCAACGTCATCGCGGCAGCACCTATGATGCCGACGGCGCCTGGGCCGCCGCCGGCACCCGGCTACCGGCACTGCTGCAGCGCCTGCTGGCCGAGCCCTACTTCACCCAGGCACCGCCGAAAAGCACCGGGCGGGAACGCTTCAATCTGCCCTGGCTGGAAACACGTCTGGAGGGTGCGGAAGACCCGCAGGATGTGCAAGCCACCCTGCTGGAACTGACGGCACTGAGCGTGGCGCAGGCCATCAACGGGCACGCTGGAGCGGCACAGGAAGTATTGGTGTGTGGGGGTGGCGCATATAATCGCGCGCTGCTGCAGCGTCTGGCCCACCACCTCGCCCCGCGAACCGTGCTGAGTACTGCACGTTACGGCGTGGAGCCGCAGGCGGTGGAGGCCATGGCCTTTGCCTGGCTGGCACAACAGACACTGCACGGCAAGCCAGGCAACCTGCCCACGGTGACCGGCGCCCGCCGCCCGGTGGTACTGGGTGGCATCTATCGGATCTAGCGCTTGTCGATGAGCACGTAGTCGCGCACCGGCTCGCCGGTATAGACCTGGGTGGGACGGAAGATGCGGTTGTCCGCCAGCTGCTCACGCCAGTGGGCCAGCCAGCCGGCGGAACGTGCCACGGCGAAGATCGAGGTGAACTGATCGGACGGGATGCCCATCTCGGCATAGAGGATGCCGGAATAGAAATCGACGTTGGGATACACCCCCTTGGCCCCCAGCCGCTCGGCCGCAGCCTCTTCCAGCGCCAGGGCCGTTTCGAACTCGGCACTGACGCCGCGCTCCCGCGCCAGCCTCTCCACCAGTTTCTGCAGAATATTGGCGCGCGGGTCCTTCACCTTGTACTCGCGGTGACCGAAGCCCCACACCTTCTCCTTCGCCGCGAGCTTCTGCTCCAACCAAGGCTTCACCTGCGCCGGCGAGCCGATCTGCTTGAGCATGTTCACCACCTTCTGGTTGGCGCCGCCGTGCAACGGGCCCGACAGGGTACCGATGGCGGAGGCGACCACGCCGTAAGGACTGGCCAGGGTCGAACCGGCCACCAGGGCCGCAAAGGTCGAGGCATTGATGGTGTGCTCGGCATGGAGCACCAAGCAGGTATCCATGATATCCGCCAGCAGCGGGTCCGGGTCTTCGCCGTTGAACATGTAGAGCAGGTTCTCGGCAAAATTCAGGTCGCAGCGCGGCGCGATGGGGTCGTAGCCGTTGCGGATATGCTCCCACATGGTCACCAGGACAGGCATGCGCGCGATGATCTTCACCGTCATGTTGTGGATGTAGTTGAGGTCATCGCACAGCTGGGCATCGGTGAGGCATTCGTTGCTGGGGTAGAACATGCCCAGACTGGCAACCGCGGTCTGCAACAGCTCCATCGGGTGACCGGTGGTGGGCAAATGCTTCATCATCTCGCGGATGTTGTACTTCACCCGCCGGTTACGCCGCAGATGATCATCGAAATCCGCCAGTTCGGCCGGGGTAGGCAGGCGCCCGTCCAGCAGCAGCAGGGTGGTTTCCTCGAAGGAGCTGTGCTCGGCCAGTTGCTCGATGGGGTAGCCACGATAGGCCAGAATCCCCTTCTCGCCGTCGATGAAGGAGATATTGGAACGGGTGGCTGGAACGCCCTCAAGTCCCGGCAGATATTCGCTCATCCTGTCCTCCGAGCACCAAAATTAAGGGGCATAAGGATACCAGATAAGCCCGTAGTGCGGAGCCCCGCACAGACACGGCGATAACCCTTTGAAAATAAAAAGCCCCGGCACCGCCATCCGGCGCCAGGGCTGACAATTTGCGTTACCTTGCGGTCAGGTCGAGAACGAAGAGCCGCAACCGCAGGTCGTGGTGGCATTGGGATTACGGATCACGAACTGTGCACCTTCCAGACCTTCGGTGTAATCAATCTCCGCGCCCACCAGGTACTGGTAGCTCATCGGGTCGATGAGCAGGGTCACGCCGTTCTTTTCCACCGCGGTGTCGCCGTCGTTAACAGCCTCGTCGAAGGTGAAGCCGTACTGAAAACCGGAACAGCCGCCGCCGCTGACGAACACGCGCAGCTTCAGGTTGCTGTTACCTTCCTCTTCGATCAGCGACTTCACCTTGCCGGCAGCGCTCTCGGTAAAAATCAGGGGGCTCTCAACATCGCTCATCGTCTATCTCCAAAACGTTCGGGTGGATCCAAGTGGACCCATTATCGTTATCCCTAGTTATTTAGTCAAGAATCACCGGCAACAGGTTCCCGGGTGAGCAACTGCTGAGGGGCCGGGGTATCGACCGCCCCTTCGCCACGATGCACCAGATTACCGTTCACCTCGGCGCCGCGCTCCATCTCGATGATTTTGTAGTAAACATTGCCCTTGACCCGGGCCTGGGGCGCCAGCTCGATGTGGTTGGAGGCATACACGTCGCCCACCACACAACCGTTCAGCACCACATTGGGCACCCGCACGTCACCCTCGATCAGGCCGCGCTCGGACACGCTCAACACCGAACCGCTGTCCTGGTCCGCAATGACATTGCCCTTGAGGGTGCCATCCACATGCAGTCCGCCGCTGAACACCACATCGCCCCGCAGCTCGGTATTCTGCCCGATCAGGGTATCGATCTTGGCGCTCTTGGTGGTCGTCGACTTCGATTTACCAAACATATCCCGTCATGCCTCCTCTACCGGCCATTCGACGATCTTTTCGACCTTGTCGGCGTT
>JANJXC010000005.1 GCA_024709225.1 Gammaproteobacteria bacterium
TCCTTCCTCGGCCTCGCCACCCTGTTCCTCATCTGACATGACACCGACCCACGACAACGACGACTTCGACGACGAAGACCTCGGCCCCAGCAAGAGCCAGCTCAAGCGCGACGCCCATGGACTGCAGGACCTCGGCGCCGAACTGATCGAATTGTCGGCGCAACAGCTGGCCGAGATCCCATTGTCCGATGAAGTGCTCGCGGCGGTGAAGGAAACCCGCGGCATCACCGCGCACGGTGCACGCAAGCGCCAGCTCAAGTATCTCGGCAAGCTGCTGCGCCAGGAAGAGGAAGGGCCGATCCGCGAGGCGCTGGAACGCATCCAGGGGCGCCATGCCCTCACCGTCGCTCATCACCACCAGTGCGAGCGCTGGCGCGATCGCCTGATCGCCGAAGGCGACGCCGCGCTCACCGCCCTGCTGGAAGAGTTTCCCCACGCCGACCGCCAGCAGCTGCGCCAGCTGATGCGCGCCGCCCAGGCCGAGCACGCCGCGGGCCGCCCGCCCAAGACCTCGCGCGAACTGTTCCGCTTCCTGCGTGAGCTGATCGGCTGAGTTTCAGAGGCAAAGGCCTTCAACGCAAAGGACGCAAAGATTATTGATGTGTCAGTGGGGCAATGCGGTAGGACATCATAGGATCCCAGGCACTTACACCTGAAAAACTTTGCGCTCTTGGCGTCCTTAGCGTCTTTACGTTGAAGCTTTTGACTTTCCATCATCTGACGAAGGGAGATCGTTCATGCCGCTGGTCAGTCGTGCCCTGCTGGTAGCGCCGGAATCAGCGGCGGCACTGGCCGCACCGATCGTCGCCTTTGCGGCCGCGCAGGGAATCACCCTGCTGCGCGCCACCACCGACGACTTCCTGCAACGCCCCGCCGCCAATCTGCATGGCTGCAGCCATGTGGTGGCCCTGGTGGAGGACAGCACGCTGGCGCCGCTGTTGCAACGTGTCCGCATCGAAAACGTCTCTCTCGGCATCCTGCCCAGCGAACCGCGCAGCCGGCTGTATGACTGGTTTCGTGTGCCGCGCAACGCCGACGAGGCCATCGCCCTGGCCTTCGACGACGGCGCCCAGGCCATCGATATCCTGCGCTGCAACGATGAGCTGGCCCTCGGCTCCGTGCTGCTGGGCGAGACGCCGTTCCTCAGCACCGCCCATCGCATCTACCGCGAGCGCACCGGCTCCTGGCTGCGCGCCCTGCGCTACACCCTGACCCTGCTGCTGTACAGTATCCGCAACCTGTTCGCCATCCATCCCTTCCCGGTCAAGCTCACCACCGGCAAGGACAAGACCCTGCAGACCGCCATCACCGGCCTGGTGGCCATCGAGAACGACGTCAGCAATGCCGCCGCGCGCCTGCTCAACACCACCATCTCGGTGCAGGACGGCAAGGTGTCGACCATCCTCATCGCGCCGAAATCGGTGATGGAATATCTGGCCTTTCTGTTCACCGCCCTGGTGTGGGGCGAACAGAAGGTGAGCCGCCTGCCCACCGCCATCAGCTACATCAAGAGCAGTTACCTGAAGATCGAAAGCCCGCGCCCCCTGCGCTATTTCCTCGACGGGCGACGGCACCTGGCGGAAACCATCGAGCTGGAGATCGAGCAGGCGGCGGTGCGCATCAATCTGAGCCAGGCCTACCACGCGCAGCATGAAATCCAGGCCGACGAGAAGGACACGGTGAAGGTCGAGAACCTGCCCACCAACGAGGCGCGGGTGGCAATGATCCAGCGCAGCCTGCCGTTGTTCACCCACGCCCTGGAGGAGGATTTCAAGGAACTGTTCCTGCAACTGCGCGAAAGCGCGCGGGCGCCGACGCATTTCCTGCTGCTGATGGTCTTGAGCGCCATCGTCGCCACCCTCGGCCTGTTCCTGTCCAGCGCCGCGGTGATCATCGGCGCCATGGTGCTGGCCCCGCTGATGGCGCCGATCATCTCTCTCGCCATGGGCGTGCTGCGCGGCGATCGAGGCCTGCTCTCGACCTCACTGACCAGCATCGGCATCGGCACCCTGCTGGCGCTCGGCACCGCCGCCTTCATCGCCCTGCTCATTCCGTTCGAGCGGGTCACCCCGGAGATGGCCGGCCGCCTCAATCCCAATCTGCTCGACCTCGGCGTCGCCATCGCCGCCGGCATCGCCGGCGCCTATGCCCACGCACGGGAAAGCGTGATGAAGAGCCTGCCCGGCGTCGCCATCGCCGTCGCCCTGGCGCCGCCGCTGTGCGTGGCCGGCATCGGCATCGGCTGGATGGACCTGCACATCATCAGCGGCGCCCTGCTGCTGTTTCTCACCAACCTGGTGGGCATCGCCCTCGCCGCCGCACTCACCTTTCTGGTACTGGGCTACGCACCGATCCTCAGGGCCCGGCGCGGCCTCGTCATCTCCCTGCTGTTGCTCGCCATAATCAGCGTTCCACTCTCCATCTCGTTCTACAACATCTACACCTACTGGAGCATCGAGCGTGACGCCGGGACCACCGTCTTCGAGATCGGCGGCAAGCAGCTGCATCTCAAGCAACTGCAGGTATCGATCCAGCGCGACAAGGTATTGCTGCGCGCCGACGTCAGCTCACGCCAGCCCGTCGACCTCGACGACCTGAAGGCGCTGAAGAAGCAGTTGAGTGAACGCTGGGGGCGGGAGGTGGAACTGGAAGTGACGCCGCGGCTGCAGCTTTGAACGGCAGAGAAAAGATACAAGGGAAGGAACTCACTGCGCGAGTGTTGTTTGGAATTCAAGCCGCCGTGCGCGCAGCGCACTCCTCCTCTTGCATCTTTTCCCTTTGCTCTTGTATCTGTTTTGTCGCAGCTCAGGGCAGGGTGCAGGGCAGGCGCCGATGCTCCAGCGCCGGGAAGTTGCGGCGGATGGCCTGCAGGCGGGAACGCTCGACATCGGCCATGACGAAACCGGAGCCGCGCGGCAGGCGGTCCATCACCACCCCCCAGGGATCGACGATCATCGAGTCACCGTGGGTCTCGCGGCCGTTGGCGTGATAGCCGCCCTGGGCCGAGGCGATGACGTAGCTGAGATTCTCGATGGCGCGGGCGCGAATCAGCGCCTCCCAGTGCGCCTTGCCGGTGATGGCGGTAAAGGCGGAAGGCAGGGCGATGATCTCCACGTTCTCCTGCACCATACGGCGGAACAGCTCGGGGAAGCGCAGGTCGTAGCACACCGCCAGGCCAAGGCGGCCGAACGGGGTGTCGACCACGGTCACGCCGTTGCCCGGCTCGATGGTGCGCGACTCGGCATAGTCCTCGTTGCTCTCTTCCAGATGCACATCGAACAGATGCACCTTGTCGTAGCGCGCCACGCGCTGACCCTTGTCATCGAACAGCAGACAGGCGGCGCGCACCTTGTTGGGGTCCTCCGCCACCAGCGGCACCGTGCCGCCCACCAGCCAGATGCCG
>JANJXC010000029.1 GCA_024709225.1 Gammaproteobacteria bacterium
CGAGTTCCTCCCCTAGCCCCTAGCCCCTAGCCCCTAGCCCCTAGCCCCTAGCCCCTAGCCCCTAGCCCCTGATCGGTTCACACTAAACACATCAGCCAACCGAGGAGAACCGACATGAGCGACGCCGGCATGAAACAACAGATGGTCGATGCCTATTACCGCATGCTGGGCCGCATGAAGACGGCGCTGGAGGAGGCGGAACACAAGACCGCACCGATGGTGGACCGCGCCATCGAACGCGCCCAGGAGACCGCGACGGAGCTGGGTGAGCTGAGCCGCGAGGAGGCCGAGCGCATCGGCGGCTACCTGAAACGGGACCTGGACGATGCCGCCCATTTCCTGGCCGAAAGCGGCAGCGAGCTGGGTGAATGGCTCAAGTTCGACCTGAAACTGGTGGAAAAAGGCCTCGCCGACCTGTTCCGCGACAGCGTGGACTACACCCGCCTGGAACTGCAGCACCTGGCCCGCCGCGCCGATGCCCTGGGCGAATGGCACAGCGGCGAGGTCACCGGCATCGGCACCCTGCAGTGCAAGGCCTGCGGCGAAAAGCTGCACTTCCACCACATCGGCCACATCCCGCCCTGCCCCAAGTGCCACGGCTCGGTGTTTCGCCGGGTGTCGCGCAGCGACGAATAGGAAGTAGCAGGACTGAGGGCTGAGTCCTCAGTCCTCAGCACCCAGTCCACGTTTTTGCCTCCAATACCCGCCGCCCAGCAGCAGCGCGAGGATCATGAGCACCGGCCCGTTTCCCCACCTGAGGTAGGGCGTCATGCCCTGCATCGGCTGCACGCTGCCGCGCAGCACCGCCTGTTCGAACTGGGGCGAGGTGGCGAGCAGGCGGCCGCGATGGTCGGCCAGGGCAGAGATACCGGTGGTGGTGGCGCGCACCAGGGGGCGACCGCTCTCGATGGCACGCATGCGCGACATCTCCAGGTGCTGGTGCGGCGCCAGCGAGTCGCCATACCAGGCATTGTTGCTACCGTTGATGAGCAGGGTGGCGGCAGGAAAGTTGTGCAGCAGTTCCTCGCCGAAGGCATCCTCGTAGCAGATGGACATCGCCGCGCGCTGCCCTCCTACCGGCAGCGGCGCCTGCGCCGCCGGTCCGGGCGAGAAACCGGACATGGGCAGGTCGAAGAAACTGATCAGGCCGCGCAGCAGCCCCTCCAGGGGCACGAACTCACCAAACGGCACCAGGTGGCGCTTGTGATACACCGCCTCCTGCGTGCCCAGCACCATCAGGCTGGTGTAGTAACCCGGGGCATCACGGCGCTTCACCGGCACGCCGATGATCAGGTCGGTCTCCAGCGCCCGCGCGCGGCCCGCCAGCCAGTCGAAATACTCCTCTTTCAGCTCGTGATAGAACACGGTGACGGCATTCTCCGGCCAGATCACCGCGTCCACCGCAGCGAGGTTCTCCAGCGTCAGACGGGCGTACAGGTCGAGACGGGCATCGAACTGTGCCGGGTCCCACTTGGTGGACTGCGGCAGATTGTCCTGGATCAGGGCCACGCGCAGCGGCTCGCCCGCCGGCTGGGTCCACGCCACGTACTGCCCACCCCATGCCGCCAGCCACAACGCGGCCAGCAGCACCATGCCGGGCCAGGCGCGGCGGCCGGCATGCAGCAGCCAGGCCAGGGCGCCGGCGCTGAGCGCCAGCGCCAGACCTATGCCGTACACCCCCAGCAGCGGCGCCAGCCCCGCCAGCGGTGACTGCGCCTGGCTGTAGCCCAGTTGCAGCCAGGTGAAGCCAGTGAACAGCCAGCCGCGCAGCCACTCGAACAGCATCCACAATGCCGGCAGGACGGCGAGATACCACAGCGCCAGCGGAAACTCGCCGCGCTGCCGCCAGCGGGCAGCGAGGTAGGCGAACAAGGCGGGATAGACGGCCAGCGCGGCCACGAACAGGACGGTAAGGACAACGGCGACGACGGCGCCGCTGTCGGAGAAATCGGCCACCGCGACATACACCCAGGACACCCCGACGCCGAACAGGCCGAGGCCGAACAGAAAGCCGCGCCGCAGCGCGGCGCGCGGGGCAAGTTCGTGCAGGGAGAGAA
Organism: Gammaproteobacteria bacterium; assembly: GCA_024709225.1. Classification (GTDB taxonomy): domain Bacteria; phylum Pseudomonadota; class Gammaproteobacteria; order Thiohalomonadales; family Thiohalomonadaceae; genus Sulfurivermis. Next base: position 2,058 of record JANJXC010000029.1, read on the forward strand.
ACAGCAGCGCCGGCGCGAGCACCGCCAGGGGAAACAGGCCAAAGGGTGCGAAGGCCAGCGGCAGCATGGTGCCAGCCAGCGCCGCCAATGCATCACCGCGCCAGCCGGGCTGACGGAACCTCAGTGCGATATGACTGAACAGAGGGGACTCCTTCAACGATAAAGCCTGCCGCGGAGACGCGGAGGCGCAGCGCCTTTGTCTGTGAGCATCGTTGCCTCCGCGACTCTGCGTCGGGGAAATATGTTCCAGATATTTCCAACCGACTACATCCTTGTAGTCGTCTGCGGCGGTTTGATAGGCGCCTAGGCGATGCCCTCGCCGGTGTAGTCGCCCCCGCTCTCCGGCAGCGGCGCCTTGGTGACCTCCACCAGGTGCAGGCGGCGGCTGTCGGCGCGCAACACCTTGAAGCGCAGGCCGCCCATGTCCATGATCTCGCCGCGCTTGGGCATGTGGCCGAACTGCGACAGCAGCAGGCCTCCGATGGTATCGAACTCATCATCGGAGAAGGTTGAACCGAAGTGTTCGTTGAAATCCTCGATGGAGGTCAGTGCACGTACGGTGTGACGCCCCTTGGCGATCTGCTGGATCTCGATGTCGTCGTCGTCGATATCGTGCTCATCCTCGATCTCGCCGACGATCTGCTCCATCACGTCCTCGATGGTGACCATGCCGGCGACGCCGCCGTACTCGTCCACCACGATGGCCATATGGTTGCGGCTGGTGCGGAATTCGCGCAGCAACACATTGAGACGCTTGCTCTCCGGCACGAACACCGCCGGGCGCAGCACCTCGCGGATGTCGAAGCCCTCGCCGCCGCGCGCCACGAAGGGCAGCAGGTCCTTGGCCAGCAGGATGCCGAGTACCTCGTCGCGGGACTCGCCGATCACCGGAAAGCGCGAATGGGCCTCGTCGATGATCATCGGCAGAAACTCCTGCAGGCCCTGCTCCCGTTCCACCACCACCATCTGCGAGCGCGGCACCATGACGTCGCGCACCTGCATGTCGGAGACCGACAGCACCCCCTCCAGCATATCCAGGGCATCGCCGTCGATGAGGTTGCGCTTGTGGGCATCGCGCAGGAATTCGATGACGTCTTCCTTGTCCTTGGGTTCGTTGCCCTGCAGGGCCTGGCCCAGGCGTTCCAGCCAGCTGCGCCGGGGTTCGCCATTGTCGCCGCTACTAGGTCGGCCGTCGTTCATAGGGGGTAGTCCAGAGAGTGTTTCGATGATTGGATAAGGGTAAACCGGTCAGATGACT
>JANJXC010000054.1 GCA_024709225.1 Gammaproteobacteria bacterium
GTCCAGCTCGCGGATGCAGGTGGGGCTGGTGACGTTGATCTCGGTGAGGTAGTCGCCGATGACGTCCAGCCCGACGAACAGCAGCCCCTTCTCGCGCAGGCGCGGCGCCACCTGGGCGCAGATCCAGCGGTCGCGCTCCGACAGCGGTACGCCCACTCCGCTGCCGCCGGCGGCGAGATTGCCGCGCAGCTCGCCCTCGGCCGGAATGCGCGCCAGGGCATAGGGCACCGGCTCGCCGTCGATGAGCAGGATGCGCTTGTCGCCCTGGCTTATCTCCGGCAGATAACGCTGCGCCATGGTGTAGCGCCGGCCATGATCGGTGAGGGTCTCGATGATTACCGAGGTATTGGGATCGCCCTGCCGCGTGACGAAGATCGATGCGCCGCCCATGCCGCCCAGCGGTTTCAGCACCACTTCGCCCTGTTCCGCCACGAAGGCGCGCATGCGCTCCATGTCGCGGGTCACCAGCGTCGGCGGCATGCACTGCGGGAACCAAGCGGCAAACAGTTTCTCGTTGGCATCGCGCAGACTCTGCGTGCGGTTCACCACCAGCGCCCCCGCCGTCTCCGCCAGCTCCAGCAGGTAGGTGACGTAGATATACTCCATGTCGAAGGGCGGGTCCTTGCGCATCAGGATCACATCCAGTTCGCCCAGCGGAATGTCGGTCGCATCGCCCAGTTCGAACCAGCCCTCCGGGTCGGCAAACACCCGCAGCGGCCGGCTGCGGCCATAGGCCACGCCGTCGCGCAGGAACAGATCCGCCGGCTCGAAATAGTGCAGACGCCAGCCGCGCGCCTGCGCCGCCAGCAGCATCGCCAGGGTGGAATCCTTCTTGTAACTGATGGCCCCGATGGGGTCCATCACCACGCCGAGAGTCGTCATGGGCTGCGGTTTCATATGTGAGGTGCGGGTGATTATACGTAAATCATGCCACCAGCGTTTCCATCCGGTCTTCCGCATGGAACCCCTGCCGAGTGATGCGGCAACACGAGCAATGCACGTGTTGCCTCCAGGTGATTGCCAGCCCATCTGCTGGAGGCGGGTGCGGCCGCGGGCCTTGGCGCGGTAGAGGGCCGTGCCATGCATGAGAGGTCGTTTGCGGTGGGGATACGCCCATGCCTCCGCTTTGCCATACTCAATCTGTCCGGCACGTCTGTGCCGGGGCGGACGGATGATAGGGAGGACGGAACATGAAGAGGCTCCTTATTTGGTGGGTGGTGGTGCTGATGCTGGGTGGTTGCGCCGGCATCGACATTCACGGCACCGGCTACGAGCAACGCGCGGTGGCGCTGCAGAATCTGATCGTCGAACTGCAATCGGCGCTGGCCGTGGTCAATGACGAGGTGGAGAAAAAGACCAGTCTGGTGCTCAGCAGTGCATCGCTGTCGCTCACTACGGCGGTGGAAAAATCCGTGGGTGGCAGCACCAAGGTGGTCGTCGTCTCCGGTGAAGCCGCGCGGGCCGACGAGACCTCCGATTTGGTATCCATCAAGCTGGTGCCGCTGCCGCGCACCAAGGCCATGATGGAGTTGCCCATCAAGACGCTCAGCGAACGCCTGGCGCTTTCCATCGTTTCCGCAGTCGAGGGTGTCTCCAAGGCGGGCACGGGCAAATACCCCATGGCCGTGCATGAGCTCACCATCGAGATTGGCATTACCACCACGACCTCGGCCTCCGCTGGTGGCGGCATCACACTGGAGGTGATCCCCGTCTCCATCGGCGGTCAGGGCCGCTACTCCAAGGCGGACACCAACATACTCAAGCTGGAGTTCGCGCAAAAACCATAGTGCCGCAATGGCGGTGCAGTTATGGGTGATGACACCCCGGCGGGCGTGGCGCGGCCTCCCGGCGGCGGCGAAGCAACGCAGCCGCAGTACTCAGCGGCTGAAGATCACGCCGATGCCGAACTGGATACTCGGTGAACTGGGGGCGCTGCCGTCGCGGGACCAGAGATAGATCTCATCGGCCTGCACCACCGGGAAGGTGTAGGGGGCATCGCCCACCTTGCCCTGCAGGGTTTTTGTCACCTTGCCACGCAGGGTGACGCGGCGCCCCGGTGCATAGTCGACACCCTCCAGATAGCCGGCATGGTGCGCGAGAAAGCGGCCCTGTTCGCCGCTGCCGGTGTCCGGGCGCTGGTTGCTGTCCAGCGGATAGGACAGGATTTCCACTTCCGTATAGTCGGGTTGATTGCGGGTTGCGACGATGACGCCGCCCCACACTACGCGCGCGCCCGTGTGGCTGGCGGGTGCGGCCGTGACCTGGGCTGCGGTGAGGCCGGTGGCCGCCTGGCTGGTGTCATAGCGCGGGCCGCTGGCGCAGGCGCTGAGGCCGAGGAGCGCGGCGCCGGCCCACAGGAGAGGGAGGGAACGCATGGGCGCTGTCCTTTATGGCCAGGGATAGGGGCCGTAGGGGTACCACGGCCGGTGGAAGGGGCTATAGAACGGGTCCGGCATCGGCGGCAGGCGCAGCGGCCACAGGTGGTGGCTGGTGGCGCGGATCACCGGATAGTTGTAACGGTAGGTGCCGATGTTGCGTTGCTCCACCCCGTCCACACGGCCGACGACGGTGAGCTCCCGCCCCGTGGCATAGACCACCGGGTCGAGAAAGCCGGCGATGCGCACCAGAAAGCGCCCACTGGTTTGATCGGTTTCCAGCGGCCGGCCGGCGGTGGACAGCGGACGCGCCACCAACTGCACCTCGCTCTCGGCGGCGCCGTTGTCGACGGCGGTGATGATGCCGCCCCAGCGCACGGTGCTGCCGGTGTATTGTTGTGGTGCGGCCTGCACCTGGGCCAGGTCCGGGCTGTGCGCCGGGGCATCGCGCAGCGGCTCCGGCGTGGAGGCGCAGCCGGCAAGCCACAGCATCGCCAGCAGGGCCAGCGCGCCGGGGATGGACGGGGGGGGGCGGAGGCTGTTCATGCCGTTCAGTCTAGCCGCGGCGGGCAGGATTTTCCGGTGTGCGTGGTACCGCGGCCGCCCCTGCGAACGAAGTTGTGCGCAGAAGCGGCCCCGGCGTGGTGAGGCGTCAATGCAGCCGGGCGAGTTGCTTGGCGATGATGTCGTGGTTGAGCCAGAGCACCGGGCCGTGGGGGGCCGCCGCTTCGTGGAACATCAGCGGGCCGGTGCCTTCCAGCACCAGGGCGCTGAGGTGATCGCTGATCAGTGCCTTGCGGTCCTTGTGCAGCTCGACGATTTCCTCCGACGTACCGACCATCACCTCGGCCAGTTCCGCGCTGTTGTCCATCGGCCAGGCCTCGAAGTTGCGGTAGCGGGCGATGGCCGGGTCGGCGTTGTAGCGCTCCATCTTGTCGAGGATGTCCTCCAGCCGGACGCCGTCCTGCAGCAGCGCTTGGCACTCGGCCCACTGCCGATCGGCCCAGGCGCCGCCGCCTTCCTTCTTCAGCGCCTTGAGCAGGGGGAACAGGGACAGCTCCACGCCGACGAAGATGTCGCTGGAGTTGGTGCGGATCTCCGGGCAGTTGAATACGGTGGCCTTGACGCCCTGCGCCCAGGCGGCCTCGGCATGCTGCTCGAGGCGCATCTTGGCGTAGCCCTGGGTGTAGTTGGTGTAGGTCTGCCACTGGTATTCGCCGCCGATCAGGATCTCGGTGCCGTGGTAGCCGTAGGCGGTGTAGCGCGCCTCGCCGCCGCTCCTGGCGAGGCGCGCGCGAATGCCGGCGCTGCCTTCGATGAGGTACTGGAAGGTGTTGGCGGTGACCTCGTCGAAATTCATCAGGATCATCTTGCCGAGGTCGGAATCGAGCAGCGCGCGCGACGACATGAAGCGCTCGCCGCGGCCCTTGTAGATGCGGTTGGCGATGGCCAGGAACACCTTGGTCTTGGGGATGCCGCCGGCCATGGTATGGGCGAAGAAGACGTTGGCGCCGTCGGGGATGGCCTGGTCCAGTTCGGCCATCACCTGCGCCAGGGAGGACTTGAAGCGGGCCACGCCCACTTCACGGCAGCGCTCGATCTGCGCCCAGTCCAGTTTGGCCTCCTGCCAATTGGTGAGCTTCAGATCGGCCACCAGGGCGGTGGGCGTGGGCGTCCCTTCCGGCGCATCCATGTCGAAGCCGGCCATCAGCGGGATGTTGATGATGCGGCCGCCCAGGCGGGCCTCGGCCTCCCGCAACTCATCCGCGGTGAGGGCGCGCAGACGGTCGTTTTCGTCGCGGCGGCCCACGGTGATGCCGAGGATGGTCATGCCCGCCTTGCGGGCTTCATCGATGAGGCCGTTGGCGTAGCCGCGGCCGAACAGTTCGCCGAACAGGACGAAGACATCGCCCGCGCGGAAGAGGTCCGCGGCAGGCAGGTCGCGTAGTGGCGTGAGTACAGACATTGGAACCCCCGAATTTTTGTTGGGCGCGATTATATCAAAATGCCCGGTGGCGAAGTCGGTGAATACGGCGGCCACGGCGCGGAATGGCGGATCTGTGACTGAATCGGAAGATGCCGTGCTCGAAACGCCCGTCGTGCCCCAGCCAGCGGATCATGGACAGGAAGAATGGGCCGGGTGCGGCACTCACTGCGGCAGGGCGAGGCGGAAGCGGCCGCCACCGAGGCTGCCGCCGTTGGACAGCTCGATGTAGCCGTGCTGCGCACCGCTGTCGTGCATCTGGGCGATGATGGCGCAGAAGTAGAGGCCAAGGCCGGTGCGGCCGCTGGCCGGATCGAGCGGTGCGTCCTTGGCGATGGTGCGGCGGCCGAGCATGGCGGCGGGGAAGCCGGGGCCGTTGTCTTCCACGTCGAGCAGCAGCCAGCCGTCCGTGTGCTGCGCGGCGATGCGGATGCGGTCGCGGGTGTAGCGCACGGTGTTGGTGATGACGTTTTCCAGTACCGCGGCCACCATCGCCTGATCCAGCGACCAGGTGAGGTCTTCGGGGCAGTCGATGTCGCAACTGACGCCGTGGTGATCCATCATCGGCTTGTTGGACAGGTAATAGTCTTCCAGCAGTTCGTACACCACGCAGTGGGCGAGCCGCGGCTGGTACAGCCCCTTGTCGGTGCGATAGAGGGTGAGCAGCTGCACCAGGTTGTCGTTGACGCGGCGTGCCTCGTATTGCAGCCGCGCCACGTGGCCCGCGTCGCAGCGGCATTCGCCGGTGGTGGGGTCGAGCAGGCCGTCCAGCGAGTTGAGCACCATGCCGAGGGCGTTCTTGGTGTCATGGATGCTGATGGCGAGGATGGTGCTGAAATCGATGTTGCTCAAGCGTCTCTCCATGGAGCTGGCCCGGATGTCTTGTGTGCCCGCACGGTGCCGGCGCGAGTCCCTCCCCGGGTTTGGCGGCGTCAAGTATATCCCTATACGTATCCGCGCTGTGGAAACCTGCGGCCGGGTACGGGCCGGAGCAATGAATGACTGGCGCGCTGTGGAATTCAGGCCAGTTGGGCAGCGCGGCGCTCCTCCCCCAGGGCGCGCAGCAGGCCGCCCAGTTGCGCGGCCGCCTCCGCCGGCGGCGGTGCGCGTTGCAGCAGGGCGTCGAATTCCTGCAGCGCAGCGTTGCGGTCGGCGCCGGGATTGGCGGTGAGGATGTGCAGTTTTGCCGTCAGGGTCCACCATGGCACCTCGATGTGCAGGCGGAATTCCTGGGCCAGTTTTTTCACCACCATCTGGGCGTCGCGGTGTTCGCCCTTGGCCACCAGGGTAGCGGTGAAGGCAACGTGATAGGAGGGATGGTCCTGTTCCATCTGTCGCGCCAGGCTGATGGCGCGGCGCCAGGCCCGCTCGGCGATATCGAGCTGCCCCAGGGCTTGCGCCAGGCGGGCCAGACGCAGCTGGCGCGGCAGCGATTTGGCGGAGCGTTCCACGGCGGTGACGAGGACCTCCAGCGCCGCCCGGCTATCGCCGCTGGCCTCCAGGGTGGCGGCGAGGCCGTCGTGGGCGGCCATGTAGGTGGGGGTCAGGGCAATGGCCTCGCGGAACCGCTGGGCCGCCTCGGCCGGCTGGTTGTCCTGTGCGGCGATCCGGCCCAGCAGGGTCAGGGCCCAGGCGGCGGGTTTGGCGTCGAGGATATGGCGGCACAGTGCCGCGGCCGCCGCACTGTCGCCACCCTTGAACAACAGCTCTGCCTTGAGGCGCAGCAGCTCGGCGAGATGGGCGGGCTTGCCGGCGAGCAGGTCGTCGAGCAGGGCCATGGCCCTGGCGCGGTCGCCCTTGCGCAGGGCCTCGTCCACCGCCTGCAGCGGTATCTTGCGCGGCAGCACGCGCAGCAGGCGGGCGCGCAGCAGGTCCTTGGTGAAGGGTTTGGTGAGATAGGCATCCGGCAGGGTTTCCAGGGCGCCCATCACCATCTCGCTGGAATTCTCCGCGGTGACCATGATGAAGGTGGTGCCGAAACCCACCAGACCCTGGGCGCGCGCCGTCTCCAGCAGTTGCTGGCCGTCCATGCCGGTGCCCAGGTTGTAGTCGCACAGCACGATGTCGTAGCGCTTGGCCCGCATGCGCTCCAGCGCCTCATCGGCCTTGATGGCCGAATCGACCTCCTGCACGCCGATGGTCAGCAGCATCTGGCGCAGGGTGGCGCGCATGTTCTGGAAGTCGTCGATGACGAGGACGGTTTTTTTCGCCAGGTCGAGAGTCATGGCGTGTGGTCATGGCAGGCGGACATCCCGCCGATGTTAACAGGTACCGCCCATCCCATGGCACCGCCCTGTGCGTGGGGCTGGAGTGGTCGGCGGCTCAGTCCAGGGCGCGGATCTCCCGTGCCGCCGCCAGCAGGGCAAGGCGGGCGATGACGCCGTAGGCATAGAAGCGGTTGACGCCGGCGTCGGGGAATTCGGCGCAGTCCGGCATGTTGCAGGGCTCGGCGAAGGCCAGCGGCTCGAAGTGCATGCCGGGGGCGTTGAGGTTTTCGTTGGGGCCACGGCCGGTGTGGACGCGATAGAAGCCGCCCACCACGAAGTGGTCGATCATGTACACCACCGGCTCGGCCACCGCATTGGCCTCGCCCCAGGTCTCGAAGGTGTAGACCCCTTCCTGGATGATCACCTTGCTCACCGCCTGCCCTTCCTTGGTCTTGGACATGTGGGTGCGCTGCTTGCGGTTCAGCTCACGCACCTCGTCCACGCTGTGGGCGGTCATCACCGCCATGCCATAGGTGCCTGACTCGGACTTGATCACCACGAAGGGGGGCTTGTCGATGCCGTACTGGGCGTATTTTTTGGTGATGGCGGAGAGCACGGCGTCCACGTTGCGCGCCAGGCAGTCCTCGCCCTCGCGCTTCATGAAGTCGATCTCGCCGCAGTTGCGGAACAGCGGGTCGATGAGCCAGGGGTCGATCTCGGCCATGGCGGCGAACTCCTCCGCCACCTTGCGGTAGTGGCCGAAGTGGCCGGACTTGATGCGGGACGACCAGCCGATGCCGAGCGGCGGAATCACCGCCTGGTCCAGGCCTTCCAGGATCTCCGGGCGGCCGCCGGAGAGGTCGTTGTTCAGCACCACCACGCAGGGGTAGAAGTCGTCGCCCAGCCCTACCTTGTCGCCGAGGCGACGTACCGGCTCCAGCGTCACCTTGCGCCCGGAGGGCAGTTCGATGACCTGCGGCCCGTCCAGGTCCGGCAGCAGGGAGCCGATGCGGGTTTCGTAGCCGGCACGGGCGATGAGTTCGCGCAGAGTGGCCAGGCTTTCCAGATAGAATAGGTTGCGGGTATGGTTCTCCGGCACCAGCAGCACGCGGCGCGCGGTCGGGTAGAAGCGTTCCAGGGCCGACTGGATGGCCTGGATGCACAACGCCTCGAAGGCCGGATTCAGGTTGTTGAAGCCGGCGGGGAACAGGTTGGTGTCCACCGGCGCCAGCTTGAAGCCGGCATTGCGCAGGTCCACCGAGGTATAGAACGGCGCCGGGGTCAGCCGCCACTGGTCACGGAACCAGGCCTCGATCTCGGCCTGGTGGTCGAGCAGGTGGGATTCCAGCTGCAGCAGCGGGCCGGTGAGGGCGGTGGTCAGGTGGGGGACGGCGTGCAGTACAGTATTCATCGGATGGCCAACAGTTGAGGGTTCAGCTGGGGGAAAGTGTACCAGCCGGAACGCAGAGGGAAACGTTCGGGTTAATAAGGGCTTGTGGATTGCTTTTAAAGAATATGTTAAAAATCTCGCGAGCCTGTCAGGGACTATAGAACACAAACTCAAGGCATTTGGGGGCGCAGTGGCCAGCGACGCAGCAGAAGAAGGCTTCCAGGGACTCAAGGTCCTGGTGATCGATGATAGTAAAACCATCCGGCGCACCGCCGAAACCCTGCTCAAGAAGGAGGGTTGCGACGTCATTACGGCCAATGACGGGTTCGAGGCGCTGTCCAAGATTGCCGATTACAATCCCGACATCATCTTCGTCGACATTATGATGCCGCGGCTGGACGGCTATCAGACCTGCGCCCTGATCAAGCACAATCAGAAATTCCGTAATACACCGGTGATCATGCTGTCCAGCAAGGACGGGTTGTTCGACCGTGCCCGCGGGCGTATCGTGGGTTCCGAAGAGTATTTGACCAAGCCGTTCACGCGGGAAGAGCTGCTGGGTGCCATCAAGCGCCATGTGCTTGATGTAGCGAAATAATTTTGATGGCCAGGGGCTGCGACAGGATGCTTGCCATGGCCGGTAAAACGAATAGCTAGTCGAGGGGAAGAACCATGGCACGTATTCTGATTGTCGACGACTCTCCGACCGAGATCCACGTCCTGACCGGTATTCTGCAAAAGCACGGCCATGACGTCACCACGGCGGCCGATGGCGAGAAAGGCGTGGCGGCGGCCCGCGAGGTGAAGCCCGATCTGGTGCTGATGGATGTGGTCATGCCCGGTATGAACGGGTTTCAGGCTACTCGCCAGCTCAGCAAGGATCCGGAAACAGCGCACATTCCGGTGATTATCGTCACCACCAAGGATCAGGAAACCGACCGTGTCTGGGGCCTGCGCCAGGGCGCCAAGGACTATGTGACCAAGCCGGTGGCCGAGGCGGACCTGCTCGCCAAGATCAAGGCGGTGCTGGGCGTCTGAGGCGGACCATGACCGCTTCGCTCCAACATCCCCTCCTGTTGCTGCAAGAAATTGAGCGACGCAGCAAGGCCTATGCCTTCGAGCTACCCCAGCAGCTGGACGTACGCACCACCTGGGACGGTGTCGGCTTCCGGGTCGGCAACATGCAGCTGGTGGCGGCGGTGGACGAGGTGAAGGAAATCCTGCCGGTGCCGCGCCTGACGGCCGTGTTCGGCGCGCAGCGCTGGGTGAAGGGCGTGGCCAATATTCGCGGCACCCTGTTGCCGGTGATGGACCTGCAAGGCTTCGTGCAGGGTGGCACGACCGTCCCCGGTCGGCGCAGCCGCATCCTGGTGGTGCGCCACAAGGGAATCGCCGCCGGATTGATGGTGGATGAGGTGTTGGGCCTGAAACATTTCTATGAAGAAGAATACGGCGCCGAGGGCGGGGAGGGGGATCCCGCCTTCGCGCGTTATCTGCGCGGGTCGTATCGCCAGGAGGGCGAGATCTGGCCGGTGTTCAGCATGGCTGCACTGGTCGACAGTCCGGAATTCATGCAGGTGACGGCCTAGTCATCTGCTGCGTGGGTTGCAGTAAAGTCGATTTTCCGCAAGCGTTCGTGGTGTAGGAGCGAGAACAATGAAAGCACGATCCAAAGGGGCCGCAGGTGCGGCAGGGGGCGATAAGTCAGTCTTCATTCTTATCTTCTTCCTGTTGTTCTTCGTGCTGGCCATGGCGGCAATATATATCTACGTTGCCATTCAGGACGGCTACGACAAACAGTACATCACCCTGCTGGGTGAAGAACGCGTGCTGTCGCAGCAGATCACCAAGTATGCCGGCCAGACCTCGCAAGGTACCGGCGCGGTGTTCAGCCAGCTCAAGAACAGTCACGATGCATTCCGGCATTCGTTCAGCCTGCTGAAGGAAGGCGACCCGGAGACCGGTATGCCGCCGACACCCATCGAGGTGCTCGAGGCCTTGCAGGCGGTGGAGACCGAGTGGCGCCGCTTCGATCGCAACGTCGGTGTGATCCTCTCCCGCGAACAGGCGGTGCGCGCCATGCGCGAGACGGTGCAGGCCATCAACGAACGCGCCGCCCAGCTGCTCGCGCTGTCCGACGAAGTGGCCACCCTGATGGCGCAGCGCGGTGCCGAGTCCGGTCAGGTCTACATCGCCAGCCGTCAGCTCATGCTGTCACAGCGTATCGTCAACAATGTCAACCGCGTGCTGGAGGGCGGTGAAGGCGCAGTCACCGCTGCCGACCGCTTCGGCCGTGACGCCGCCCTGTTCGGTCGCGTCATCAAGGGTCTGCTGGACGGCAACCGCGGCCTCGGCATCGAGCGCGTCGTCAATACCGAAATTCGCGCCAAGCTGACGGAGGTGAATGCACTGTTCGAGGAGATTGGCGCGCAGGTGAGCGCAATCCTCGAACGCAGCCCGGAAATGTTCGAGGTGTCCGAGGCCGTGCAGGAAGTGCTGACCCACTCCGATCGCCTGCTTGATTCCATCTCCCGTCTGGAGATCGCCTACCAAGGCTACGCCACCGGTCGTACGGTCAACACCGTGATGGGCAGCCTGTTCGGTTTCGTGGCTCTGTTCCTGCTGCTGTACCTCGGCTGGTCGCTGCGTAAGGAAGGCGCCTTGCGCCTGGCCGAAGCCGATGCCCAGCGTGCAGAAAGTGAGGACCACAACCGTCGCAACCAGCAGGCCATCATGCGTTTGCTGGACGAAATGGGCGACCTCGCCGATGGTGACCTTACGGTGAACGCGACCGTGACCGAGGACATCACCGGTGCCATCGCCGACTCCATGAACTACGCCATCGACGCACTGCGTACCCTGGTAACCGCCATCAACGAAACCGCCAGCCAGGTATCCGCGGCGGCGCAGCAGACACAGGCCACGGCCATCCATCTGGCCGAGGCCTCGGACCACCAGGCGCAGCAGATCGCCTCGGCCTCCGGCGCCGTTAATGAAATGGCCATCTCCATCGAAGGCGTGTCACGCAACGCAGACCAGCTCGCCGAAGAGGCGCAACGCTCGGTGCAAATCGCCGCCAAGGGTACGGCGGCGGTGCAGAAGACCATCGAAGGCATGGACTCCATTCGTGAGCAGATCCAGGAGACCTCGAAACGTATCAAGCGTCTGGGTGAATCCTCACAGGAAATCGGTGACATCGTGGAACTGATCAACGACATCGCCGAGCAGACCAACGTACTGGCACTGAACGCCGCCATCCAGGCCGCCATGGCTGGTGAGGCGGGCCGCGGCTTCGCCGTGGTTGCGGACGAAGTGCAGCGCCTTGCAGAACGTTCCGCCGACGCGACCAAGCAGATTGAGGCGCTGGTTAAGACCATTCAGGCCGATACCAACGAAGCGGTCATCTCCATGGAACAAAGCACCACCGGTGTGGTGAACGGTGCCCGTCTGGCCGAGGACGCCGGTACCGCACTGGGCGAAATCGAAAACGTGTCGATGCACCTGGCCGAGCTGGTACAGAGCATTTCCGGTGCCACCCGCCAGCAGGCGGCGGCAGCCGCCAACGTGTCCGACACCATGAACGTCATTCAGGAAATCACCACGCAGACCTCGGCCGGTACCACACACACTGCTAGCGCCATCGGTAATCTGGCGGAGCTGGCCGACGATCTGAAGAAATCCGTATCTGGCTTCAAGCTGCCCGGCTGAGAGCCGTGTCGGCCTTGATGTATAGCGCGCTATGGGTGCCATGCCGATGACAGCGAAGTTCGACGTCAGCACCCTCAACTGGGTCAAGGGGGAGATTGACGCCTCCCTCGACCAGGCCAGGCTGGCGCTGGAGGCGTTCGTCGCCACGCTGGAGGATGAAACCCAGATGGGTTTCTGCGTGATGCACCTGCACCAGGTGCATGGCACCCTGCAGATGGTCGAGTTGTATGGCGCCGCCCGCGCCGCCAATGAGATGGAGCAGCTGGCCGTCGCCCTGCAGGAAAAGCGCATCACCGAGGCGGAGCGCGCCTGCGAGGTGTTGATGCGCGCGGTACTGCAGTTGCCCGATTATCTCGAGGGTCTGCAGGCCGGCCAGGCGGACAACGCCTTGGTGCTGTTGCCGCTGATCAATGAAATGCGCCGCCTGCGCGGCGAGCAGCCCCTGCCCGAGGGAGATTTCTTCCAGCCGGATTTGAGCGTCATGCCGCCGCCGGCCCCTGCCGCCAACGTCGACATACGCGCGCTGGCGCAGAAGGCGCGGCCGTATTATCAGTCCTGTCTGCTGCACCTGCTGCGCGGTGAGGAAACTGCACAGAGCCTGAAGACCTTGCGCGTGCTCAGCGACAAGCTGCTGGCGGCCGCTACCGCACCGGCGCTGCAGCAGTGGTTCTGGGTATTCGGTGGTTTCGTCGATTCCATGGCCGAAGACGGCCAGGTGGTGCGTACCGCCGCCAAGCGCCTGCTCAGCAACGGCGAGCAGGTTATCCGCCAAATCGGCGAAGGCGGCGAAGGCGCGGTCAAGCCCGAGACCCTGCCGCCGGTCATCACCAGCCTGCTGTTCCAGGTGGCGCAGGCGCGCACGGACGGCGGTCGTGTGGGCGAACTGAAGGCCGCCTTCGGCCTGGGCCGTCTGCTGGCCGGTGACAGCGGACCGGCCGGTATCGGCGGTTTCAATGCCGAGTTGAAAAAGACCCTGGCCGGCGACGTGCTGGAAGAGCTGGCCTCGGTGCAGGACGCGCTGGATATCTTCGTGCGCAGTGAACAGCGTGTGGCGGCATCGTTGTTGCCGCTGGCGGAGACCATGGCGCGCCTTGCCAGCACCCTGTTGATGATGGGCCAGCCGTCGTTGCAGCAGGCGCTGGAACAACAGGCCGCGGTCATTCGTGACTTGCAGGCTGCCGAAACCGTTCCCGATGACAACGTATTGATGGGCATCGCCAGCGCCGTGCTGGCGGTGGAGTCGGCGCTGCGCGACTGGGGCACGGTGCGGCCGCTGGAGCAGGCCGACGACCTGGCGGGTCAGGTGGCAGCGGCCCAGATCTCGCCGGAGGCCGAGGCCGAACACCAGCGCGTGATCCGCCAAGTGATGAAGGAAGCCCGCAGCAACCTGCTGCGGGTGAAGGATGCCGTCGACAGCTATGTGGCGACCCCCGGCGATGCTGCTCCGCTGGCCGCGCTGCCAGGGCTGTTGCATGAGATCATCGGCAGTCTGAGTCTGTTGTCCTATACCCGGGCCGCTCAGGTGCTGCGCGCCTGTTCGCTCTATATCAGCAACGACCTGGCCAAGGCGGCTACCCTGCCCGGCGCCGATATGCTCGATGCCCTGGCCGACGCCCTGACCTCCATCGAGTACTACATGGATGCCTTCGTGGAGAGCCGCGTGCATCCGGCGATGGTGCTGGAGGTGGCCGAGCGCGCCGTGGCCAAGCTGGGCTACCCGGTGGATGCGCTGCCCGAGACCGCGGCTGCCCCGCAGGCGGGGCAGGAAGAGACCGCCACCGAGTCGGCAGAGGAGATCGGCGAGGAGCTGGAGATCGCTGCACCGGCAGGTGAGATGGGCGAGGAGCTGGAGTACGCCGCGCCGGCCATCGAGCCGGAGGCCGCCGGGACACCGGCGCCGCTGGAGGTGGAAGAGATCGAGGTGGTGGCGCCTGCTGCGGCCCCGGTGACGGCGGCCAGTGCCGGACTCGATCCCGAGATCGTCGAGATCTTCATCGAGGAAGCCACCGAAGAAATCGCCAAGATTTACGAATTCCTGCCGCGCTGGCAGTCCAACCGCGGCGATGTCGAGACGCTGCGCGATCTGCGCCGTTCGTTCCACACCCTGAAGGGCAGTGGCCGGCTGGTCGGGGCGATGCGCATCGGCGAGTTTGCCTGGGCCTTCGAGAACATGCTGAACCGAGTGATCGACGGTACCGTCGAGCCCGACAATGCCATGTTCGACCTGCTGGATCAGGCGCGGGAGGCACTGTCCGAACTGGTGGCCGAATTCCGCGAGGGCGCCGTGGTCACGGCCGATGTGGAGTGGCTGCAGGCGGCGGCAACGGCGATGAGTGCGCCAGGTGGACTGGCATCGATGCTGCCGCCGCCCCCGCCGCCGCCGCCGGTGGCGGTGGTTCCGCCGGTGGAGGCCGCGCCGGCAGCGGCGGTACCGGAACTGGATCCGGTCTTGCTTGAGATCTACGGCAACGAGACAGAAACCCATCTGGCGACCATCGAGGAGTTCGTCGCCGAGTGTCGTGCGCAGCATGGCTGCCGGGTGAGCGAGGCGCTGACCCGCGCCCTGCATACCCTGCAAGGCAGCTCACGCATGGCCGGGGTGATCACCGTGGCCGATGTCAGCAGCCCCCTGGAGAAATACGCCAAGGCGCTGCATACCGCGCACGCCGCGGTGTCCGACGAAGGCCTGGTCGCACTGGAAGGGTGCGTGGGGCTGACCCGCGAAATGCTCGCTTTCCTGCAGGGTGAGCGTGCCGCCATGCCCGAGCATCAGGCCTTGCGCAGCGCGGCCGAGGCGCTTTATCACGCTGCCCAGCGTCTGGCCGAGGGGCTGGAGGATATCCCCGAGGCCGGGCTGGCCCAGGTCCCCGAGGAGGTGGCGGTTGTTGCGGCGCCCGCGCCTGCGGCGGAGTCGGAAGAGGAGGGCATTGCCTCCGAGGCCACGCCGGAATTCGAGGTAGCGGAGGAAGAGGAGATCACCTTCGAAGCCGTGCCTGAGTTCAACACGCCGGAAGAGGAAAGCATCACCCTCGCAGCGGCACCGGAACTCACCTTACCGGAAGAGGAGATCACCCTGCAGGCGCCTGCGCCGCAGGAGAATGAAGGCATCACCCTGGAGGCGCCGGTAGAAGAGACGCCGACACTGGAGGATATTCTTTCCTCCATCGCCGTGGAGGAGCTGCCCGCGGCACCGGCCGTTGCGGCGCCGCCACCGGCTAGCGAGCCCGTCGTCGAGCTGGAGCCGTTCGAGCCGCCGCCGGCAGTCGTACCGCCCCCGGCAGCCCCGGAGCCGCCAGCGGCACCAGCCGCGCCGCCGGCCGGTACCTTCGTGCTGACGGACTACGATCAGGACCTGCTGGAGATCTTCCTCGAGGAAGGCGCCGAGATCATCGACGCCAGCGAGGAGTCGCTGCAGGCCTGGCGCGACCATCCGGAAGACCGCTCGCTGGTGGAGGCGCTGCAACGCCAGCTGCATACCCTCAAGGGCGGCGCGCGCATGGCCGGCGTCACGCCCATCGGTGACCTGAGCCATACCCTGGAATCGATCTTCGAGGATATCGTCGAGGGCCGCCTGACCCGATCCAGCGCAATGTTCGACCTGCTGCAGCTGGCCCATGACCGTCTGGTCACCATGCTGGAACAGGTGCGCAACAACGCCCCGGTGGTATCGGCCGACGATCTCATTGCACGCATCCACAGCCTGTCGGGGGGCGCCGCACCGGCGGAGGCAGAACCCGCTGCCGCGGCGCCGCTGGCCAGTTTCATGGAGCAGGCGGTTGGCATTCTGGACGCCTACGAGGTGCAGCTCCGCGCCTGGGACGTGGAGCAGAACAAGCAGCCGTTGCTGCTGGAGATCGGTCGCCAGCTGCGGGCGATGAAGGGCGCGGCGCGCGATGCCGGCATAGCCAGCATGGCCGACGTGGCCTACAGCGCGGAACTGATGGTGGCGGCGGTGACCGATGGCCATGTGCCGGTATCGCCCCGCATGCTGGCCCTGGTGCAGCGCAGCCATGATCGACTGGTCACCATGGCCGACCAGCTGCGTGGCGGTCACGCCCCCATTCCCGATGCGGTGCTGATCGAGGCGATGGATGAGCTGGTGGCCGAGAGCCGTGCCCAGGAAGTGATCCCGGCGCCGGTTGCCGAGGTCGTGCCGGAGCAGGCGGCGGTCGAAGAGGCCGCCGAAGGTGATCGTCGCCGCGGCCAGC
The DNA here is from genome assembly GCA_024709225.1 of Gammaproteobacteria bacterium. Lineage (GTDB taxonomy): Bacteria > Pseudomonadota > Gammaproteobacteria > Thiohalomonadales > Thiohalomonadaceae > Sulfurivermis. The sequence continues at coordinate 15,873 of JANJXC010000054.1, forward strand.
GCCTGCAGCAGGATGTAGTGCGTGTGCGCGCCGACCTGCTCGACAACCTGGTCAACTTCGCCGGCGAAGTGAGTATTTACCGCTCACGCGTCGAGCAGCAGGTGGGCAGCGTCAATTACGCCCTGCGCGACTTCGGTGAAATCCTCGAGCGCATGCACGATCAGCTGCGCCAGTTCGCCATCGAAACCGAGGCGCAGATGCAGTCGCGCTACGAAGAGGTGGACAGCACCGAGTACGAGGATTTCGACCCGCTCGAGTTTGACCGCTTCACCCACATGCAGCAGCTGTCGCGTTCGGCGATGGAAAGTCTCAACGACCTGGTCGAGGTGCAGCAAGGCCTGCAGGGCGTGACGCGCGAGACCGAAACCCTGTTGCTGCAGCAGTCCCGCGTCAGCACCGAGCTGCAGGAAGGCCTGATGCACACGCGCATGATGCCACTGGTGGAGCATGCGCCTCGTCTGCGCCGTATCGTGCGCCAGACCAGCTCCGAATTGGGCAAGGAGGTGGAGCTGAGTTTCCGCGGCGCCGAAGTGGAGATGGATCGCCACATGGTGGAACGCATGTTGGCCCCCATCGAGCATCTGTTGCGCAACGCCATTGCGCACGGTATCGAAACGCCGGAACAGCGCCGCCAGGCCGGCAAGGCCCCGCGTGGCCAGATCATCCTGGCGCAGGTGCGCGAAGGCTCCGAGGTGGTGCTGCGCATCATCGACGACGGCGCCGGCATCAATCTGGAGCGTGTGCGGCAGAAGGCCATCGAGCGCGGCCTGATGAAGCCGGATGCCGGTCTGTCCGACAAGGAGGTGGTGCACTTCATTCTGGAGTCCGGCTTCTCCACCGCCGAGAGTCTGACCCAGGTGGCCGGCCGCGGCGTCGGTATGGACGTGGTCAACAGCGAGATCAAACAGCTCGGTGGCCTGCTGGAGATCGACACCCGCCAGGGTGAGGGCACCACCTTCACCGTGCGTCTGCCGCTGACGCTGTCGGTGAGCCGCGCCCTGCTGGTGCAGGCCGGCGATGAAACCTATGCCGTGCCGATGACCAGTATTCAGGGCATCGAGCGCCTGGATCGCACCCAGCTGGACGAACTGCTGGCAGCGGAAAATCCCACCTTCACCTGGCTGGGTCGGGAGTACGAATTGTTGCCCCTGGCCGGCACGCTGGGGCTGCCGCCGGCGACGGTGGTGGTGGAGGGCGAGGCAGGCAAACGCCCCCTGCTGTTCGCCCACAGCGGCGACCACTACGTGGCCTGGGCGGCGGACAATCTGCTCGGCAGCCGCGAGATCGTGGTGAAGTCGCTGGGACCGCAGCTGTCCAAGCTGCGCGGCCTGTCCGGCGCCACCATCCTCGGCGACGGCAGCGTGGCCCTGATCCTCGACCTGCCGCTGCTCGCCCGCCTCGGCCTGGCGCAGCGCAGTACCGCCGTGGTGGAGGCCGCGCCGGTCACGGCGCAGCCGCTGGTCATGGTGGTGGACGACTCCATCACCGTGCGTAAGGTGACCTCGCGCCTGCTGGAACGCAACGATATCCGTCCGGTCACTGCCAAGGACGGTGTCGATGCCATCGCCCAGCTGGAAGAGGTGATGCCGGACGTGATGCTGCTCGATATCGAAATGCCGCGCATGGACGGTTACGAGCTGGCCACCCATATCCGCAACACCGAGCGGCTCAAGCACATTCCGATCATCATGATCACCTCGCGCAGCGGCGAAAAGCACCGCCAGCGCGCCATGGAGATCGGCGTCGATTTCTATATGAGCAAGCCGTATCAGGAAACCGAGCTGCTGGAGAATATTCACCAACTGATCGCGCAGCGGCGCGGCAGATAAGGCTGGGGTCGAAGCATGAGCGAAACAGCAAGCACTACCGCTGCCCCTGATGCCGTCGCCGGCGTGACGGTGCGCAGCCTGATCGTGCCGCTCAACGGCACGCTGCTGGTGGTGCCCAACACCGCGGTGGCGGAGGTCGCCGACTTCAAGACGCCGCAGTCCATCGCCGACGCGCCGGCCTGGTTGCTGGGCATGATGCTGTGGCGTGGGCGCTCCATCCCGCTGGTGGCCCTCGAGCCTCTGTTGGGCGGGGCCGCCGGCGCGGGCGGGGTGCATGCGCGTGCCCTGGTGTGCAATACCCTGAACAGCAACCCGGTGTTGCCGTTTATCGCCATACTCGCGCAAGGTATTCCGCGCCTGCAGGAATTGAAACCGGATCTGGTCGAGGTGGTCGAGTCGGAGACGGAGGAGGCAACCGCCGTGGCGGCACGACTGCGGGTTGCCGGGCGTGAAGGAGTCATTCCCGATCTGGATGTGTTGGAGCGGCAATTGTTACAGCTGGGTGTCAGGGTGGGTTAGAATCCCCCGGCATTGATATATCGCAATCTACCGGACATCAAACATGATAACGCGAATGAGATCTGTAGCTGTGTTGGGCGTGATGTCGATTCTAACTCTGGGTGCCACGGCGGCCGTTGCGGCCACCTCCGATGAGCGCCTGGCCCAGCAGCTTGGCCAGCAGTTGAAACAGGAGGATGTGGCGCGGGAGGAAGCGATCTTGGCCGAACGCGTGCGGCTGCTGCAGATCATCAAGCAGGTGGAAAGCGATACCACCGAACGCGCCAATGCCATCGCCGAAGGTGCCGATCGCTCCTTGCTGTGTGCCAGCTGCCACGGTCGCGACGGCAACAGCAAGCAGCCCGATACCCCTAATCTCGCCAGCCAGCAGCCGGCCTATCTGCTGGAACAGCTGCAGCTGTTTGCCACCGGCCAGCGCAAGAACTTCGTCATGCAGTCCCTGGCGTCCAACTTCAACACCACCGACAAGGTGAACCTGGCCATTTATTACTCCAGCATGCCGGTGCAGCCGGTGCCGTTTGATGCCAAGCTGGCGGCCCGCGGCAAGGGGACCTACGACACCATCTGCTTCATGTGTCATGGCACCAACGGCAAGGGTGAAGAAGGCTTCGCGCGTATCGCCGGCCAGAAGCCGGAGTATGTCATCAAGAGCCTGCAGCGCTACCGCGCCAATGCCCTGGGCAAGTCCGATCCGGAAGAGGTGAAGCGTACCAATCCGCGCATGGAGCAGGTGACGCAGAACCTTTCCGATGAGGACATCCGTGCCCTGGCAAACTACATCGCCTCGCTGCGCTAGCGCGTAGGTGTGTGCGGTTACGAGTTCCGGGTTTGAGGCTTAGAACGTAAGACGCCCATCATGGGTTGACGTTTCTGGACGGCAGGCCATTACTTGCCGAAACTCGAAACTTAGAAATCCCCCCACCGCGCCTGCAATACCGCCAGCGCCGCGACCCCGGCGGTTTCCGTGCGCAAGACGCGCGGACCGAGCCGGATGCCGCGGTAGCCGGCGCGCTGCGCCGCTGACAGTTCCCCATCACTCAGGCCGCCCTCCGGTCCTACCAGCAGACTTACCTGATGTGGTGTCGCGTCGAGTGCGGCGATGCCGCCGCCGGCCTGCGGGTCCAGGGTCAGGCGCAGCTCATTGTGGTCCTGTGCCAGCCAGGCCATCAGCGTCAGCGGCTGTTCGATGGTCGGGATATGGTTACGGCCGGACTGCTCACAGGCGCTGATGGCCACCGCCTGCCAGTGCTGCAGCTTCTTCTCCCAGCGTTCGTCGGACAGGCGCACGTTGCAGCGCTCGGTAATGACGGGCACCAGACGCACCACTCCCAGCTCGGTGGCCTTCTGGATGGCGTAATCCATGCGCTCCCCCTTGGCGATGCCCTGGGCCAGGGTGATCGCCAGCGGCGACTCCACTTCGCGCTCGACGAATGATTCGACACGGGCGGTGGCGGAACGCTTGCCGACCTCGTGCAGCATCGCGGCGTATTCCCCGCCCTCACCGTTGAACAGCGTCAGCGCCGCGCCCACCGGCAGACGCAGCACACGGGCCACATGATTGGCGGCACCGTCATTCAGTTCAACGACGGCGCCGGGTGCGAGCGAACCTGGCTGATAAATACGGGGGATGCGCATGGTTTTTCACCAAACGGAGAGATACAAGATACAAGAGCAAAGATACAAGGGAATGAATTCGCTGCGCTCCTGCTGATTTGGAGTTAAAACCGCCGTGCACGCTGCGCACTCATCCCCTTGTATCTTGTATCTTTCCTCTTGTATCTGATTTACGCGGCTAGCGCGGCAGGTCCAGCGCCCGCCAGATGGCGTGGGTGGGCTCGAACTGGTTCATGGTGTAGAAGTGCAGGCCCGGCGCACCGGCCTCCAGCAGGCGACGGCACAGCTCCACCGTCACCTCCAGGCCGTAGGCGCGGATGGCCTCCAGATCATCGCCCATGCCCTCCAGCCGCTTGGCCAGCCAGCGCGGGATCTCCGCGCCGCAGGCGTCAGAGAAGCGCGCCAGCTGCTTGTAGTTGGTGATCGGCATGATGCCCGGCACGATGGGTACTTGCAGGCCCATCTTCTCGCATTCATCGACGAAACGCAGATAGGCATCCAGGTTGTAGAAATACTGGGTGATGGCACCGTCGGCACCGGCCTCGACCTTACGCCTGAAATTGAGCAGATCCTTTTGCGCCGTGGGTGCCTGCGGATGGAACTCCGGATAGGCGGCCACCTCGATATGGAAGTGTGCGCCGGTCTCGCAGCGGATGAATTCCACCAGCTCGTTGGCGTAGGAAAACTCGCCGGCCTCACGCATGCCGGAGGGCATGTCGCCACGCAGGGCGACGATGCGTTTGACCCCCATGGCCTGGTAGCCCTGCAGGATCTCGCGCAGCATCTCGCTGGACGAGCCGATGCAGGACAGGTGCGGCGCCGCATCAAGCCCTGCGCCGAGCAGGTCACGGATGGTCTCCAGC
>JANJXC010000072.1 GCA_024709225.1 Gammaproteobacteria bacterium
GCCACTATCTGGTCCGCCGGGGCGCCACCTGGGCGCCCATCCGCCTGTACTGGGGTCGGGTGGAGGCCGCGGGTGGCGGCGGCATCCACGGCCTGGCCGAGGAGGGGGAGGATATCCGGGTGACTACGGTGAGTTTTGCGGCTGCCCTGGCCTTGCTGGCCTCCGGCCGCCTCAATTCTGCCAGCCCGATCATTGCCCTGCAGTGGCTGCAAATGAACCGCGGGCGCCTGCGCCAGTTATGGCTCCCTTGAAAATCGGTCATACTGGACGATAGTTAGGCAAGGTTTTCCTCGAGGGCTCCCGTCATGAAGATCACATCGGCTTTCAGCACCGCCCTGCAGGGGATCCGTCGCGGCATGGAGGGCCTGGACCGCAATGCCGCCCAGCTCGCCAGTGCCGAACAGATGCGCGGCGAGGCCTCGCCAGTGCAGCCACTGGTCGATAGCAAGGTGAGTCGCCTCCAGGTGGAGGCGAGCGCCAAGGTAATGCAGAGGATTGACGAGGCCATCGGCAGCCTGTTCGACGATAAGGCCTGAGCCGCCCCCGGCGGCCCCCACGGCGTCACGGGGATCCTCTTTCCCCTTCTTTCCCATATACTGTGCACCTGTTCCTGATCAGGTGCCCGCACAGGGCCGGGCATCAGCAAAGGATAACGACACGTGCACGCCAGCCATACGGTAACCGAGACGCGGCTTGAGATTCAGAAGCTGAACACGCTGCCGCCTATGTCCTTGGTGGCCCAGGAGCTGTTGGCCGTCTTTGGTGAGAGCGAGCTCGACGTCCAGCGTATCGCTGCCATCATTGAGAAGGATCCGGCCCTGCTGGCGCGCCTCATCGGTTTGGCCAACTCGGCCTATTTCGGCTACCCGGAGCGGGTTGCCAGTGCCGAGGAGGCCATCTTCAAGGTGCTGGGCATCAATATTGCCCGCAGTCTCGCCTTCAGCATGGTGCTTGCCGGCACCTTCCGCACCAGCCATTGCCCCGCGTTCCGCGTGGACGAGTACTGGACCAGCGCCATGGTGGCGGCGACCCTGGCCCAGCGTCTGGCGCGTCTGGTCGATGTGGAGCCCCGTCCCCGCAGCGGTAATGCCTATCTTGCCGGCCTGTTGCACAACATTGGCCTGCTGGCCCTGGTGCACCTGTATCCGGCGGATATGACGCAGGTGTTCGGGCATCTGGAGCAGGAGCCGGGCCTGGTGGCCGCAGAGCGCACGCAGTTGGGGGCCGATCACCTGCAGGTGGGGGGCTGGCTGGGGCGCAAATGGCATCTGCCAGCGTTTGTCGTGGCCGCCATCGAGCATCATCGGGACGCGTCCTACGCGGGAGAATACCGGCCACTGGTACAGCTGATCGGATTTTGTGCCCAATGGGCATCAGGCCTGCAGCGGGACGAAGACGCGGCCGACCTGAGCGTCTTGACCGCGCTGGGTATTCCGCCGGCCGAGGCCGAGAGCGTGCTGGGTGAAATGCTGGCCAGGCGCGAGGAGATTGCCCTGCTGGCACAACTGCTGGCTGGAGAGTGACGCAGGCCGGCCATGGACCCCACCCCATTTCTCAACTCCTTTCGCGAGCTCAACGACAGCTTTCTCAAGTTGATCGACTCCCTTTCCGCGCTGCGTGGATTGTCCGCGCTGCGGGTCTATGGCCAGAGCGATACCCAGTTGCTGGACAGTGCCCTTGATGTGCTGATGCAGAATCAGGATCTGGAACGTTGTTCGGTCTACCTGCTCAAGGACGGCAAACTGGTGAACACGGCGGGCATGGATTGGGCGGGTATGATTGGTTTGCAGCAGAATCGTGATCGGAACCATGCCCCATTGTTTGCCAGCTTTGACGTCGGCGAGGGACTGGTGGGGTTGGCGGCCCATACCGGTGTGCTGCAACACAGCCGCAATTGCGAGCAGGATGCGCGCTTTGAGCGTAATTGCCGCGGCATCAGTCCCCAATCCATGGCCATCGGTTCACTGATCAGTCTGCCCATCAAGGCCAGCGGTGAAACACTCGGGGTGCTCAATGTGTCCCATCCCCACACCGATTTCTTCACCGACGCGCAGGAACGCTCGCTGGTCATCTTTGCCAATTTTCTTGGCCAGATGCTGGTCAACAACCGCCTGCTCAACAGCATGGAGCATCTGGTGCGCGAGCGCACCCATCAGCTGGAGCAGACCCTGGCGGATGCCGAGGCGCTCAAGCGTCGCTACGCCGAGTTGTCGGTGATCGACGAGCTGACCGGTCTGCACAATCGCCGCTTCTTCTTTCCCGAGTCCCGTTCGGCACTGGCGCGCAGCCTGCGTTACAAGAAGGGCTTCTGCCTGCTGTTGCTCGACATCGATCACTTCAAGCGTATCAACGATGTGCATGGGCATCGTCAGGGCGACGAGGTATTGAGCGGTTGTGCGGAACTGTTCCGTCAGCAGGTGCGCGAAGTGGATGTGTTGGCGCGTTTTGGTGGTGAGGAATTCATCATCGCCTTGCCCGACACCGATTTGGACGGGGCCAAGCAACTGGCGGAGCGGGTGCGCGCCGCAGTGAAAGGAAAGACGTTCCAGATCGATGGACGCAGCATCAAGGTTACCGTCAGTATCGGTATCGCCTGCCTGCTGGATCACGACCAGGGCGATGCCCAGGTGGTTCTCGATCGTCTTATCAGCGAGGCCGATCAGGCCCTCTATTTCGGCAAGCACAGCGGCCGTGACAAGGCCTGCGCCTACTCCGAGATTGCCTGCTTCCTCTGAGCGCCGGCGGGTCTCACTCAGCATCAGAAACTTCATCGGCTCGATGCTGGGACGCGGAGCCCGTGCCGGTGTGTCCCCGGCGCCGCGGTGCCGGATACCCGGTTTTACGCCTGGCAGCGCGTTGCTGCGAACGGGTTTTTATCCCGCCAATCTCTCGATGCCCTGCTGGCCGCACTTGCGGCCGGCCAGGCGTGCCGCCTCGATCAGCGTCAACTCCAGCGCGCGCTGACGCACCAGGCCGTGAATGATGCCGGCGTTGAACACGTCGCCGGCGGCCAGCGTGTCCACCAGCCGCGGCGGCGGAAAGGCGGGGGTGTGATAGCCGCGATCGTCGCGGTCGCGGGCGTAGGCGCCGCCCTCGCCCCAGCCGCACACCAGTTGCGCCCGGGGCGCCTGCGGCCGCACCCGGTCGAACAGGCCCTCGGCCCGCTGGAAGCCGCAGGCACGGGCGTAGACACGGGAGAAGATCAGCAGGTCGGGATAGGGGAACAGCTGCTCGATGCCCGGGCGCGGCTTTTCGATTTCCAGCGAGCAGGGCAGTTCGGGATGCAGCTTTTTCAGCCGCTCGAGCATGCGTTGCGTCACTTCCACGTTGCGCCCCTCGAAATGTACCCAGTCGAAGCGGGCGAGGTCGATGGCGCGGAAATGCTCAAAACTGTATTCGGGCAGATCGCGGTAGTGCACGATGGTGCGTGAGCCCGTGCGCTGACTCAGGGTGATGTAGGAGGTGGGGACCTTGCCGCGCGGCAGCAGCTCCACTGCACTGATGTCGATGGCGTGACGGGCCAGGTCGCTGCGGATCAGGCGCGCATCCGGTTCATCGGCCAGGGTGCCTGCCCAGCTGCACTGGTGGCCGAACTGGCTCAGTACCACCAGGGTATTGGTGGCGTTGCCGCCGCGGCGCATCTCCTGCTCCAGCGCGCGGATCTCGGCGTCTTCGGGCGGATAGTCTTCCACCAGATTGATGATGTCGAGCGTGGCAATGCCGACGGCGAGGATGCGGGCCATGGTGCGTTCCGGTGTGGCGGGGCTGCGTAGTGTAAACCCGGCGGCAGGGATATTTCGCCACCACGATCACATTGGGCCGCAAACGCTGAACTAGCGCAGGTGCCTCGCCAGCGCCCAGGCGGCATGTTCCCGCACCAGGGCGGAGGGGTGATCGCTGCGCCCCTGCAGGGCGGTGCGGATGGCGCTGTCTGCCGGCGCGTTGCCGAGGGCCACCGCGATGTTGCGCAGCCAGCGCTCATGGCCGAGGCGGCGCAGGGGGCTGCCTTCGGTACGCTGCAGGAACTCCGCCTCGCTCCAGCCGAACAGGTCGACCAGATGCGGTGCGTCCAGCCCGTGGCGCGGCAGGAAATCGGTTTCCGCTGTGGTGCGGGCATGACGGTTCCACGGACACACCAGCTGGCAGTCGTCGCAGCCGTAGATGCGGTTGCCCATGAGCGGGCGCAGCGGTGCGGGGATGGCGCCCTGCAGTTCGATGGTGAGGTAGGAGATGCACAGCCGCGCATCCACCGTATAGGGCGCGATGATGGCGCGGGTCGGGCAGACATCGATGCATGCGGTGCAGCGGCCGCAGTGGGCGCTCACGGCAGCATCGGCTGGCAGCGGCAGGTCGGTGTAGATCTCGCCGAGGAAGAACCACGAACCATTGCTGCGGGTGAGCAGGTTGCTGTGTTTTCCAACCCAGCCGAGACCGGCCTGGGCGGCGATGGGTTTTTCCAGCACCGGGGCGCTGTCGCTGAATACGCGATAGCCGTAGGGACCGACGACAGCCTCGATCTTTATCGCCAGTTTTTGCAGCCGCGCGCGCACCAGCTTGTGATAGTCGCGGCCCAGGGCATAGCGCGCGATATAACCCAGCCGGCCATCCTCCAGCACGCGCCAGGGGTCTGCGGCGGGCGGCAGATAGTCCATGCGCACGCTGATGATGCTGAGCGTGCCCGGCACCAGTTCCGCCGGCCGGCTGCGCTTGCTGCCGTGCTGTGCCATATAGGTCATTTCACCGTGATGGCCGGCGGCGAGCCAGTGGTCGAAATCCGCTTCGGCGCTCGACAGCTCGGTGTGGCCGATACCCACCTGCTGAAAACCCAGCTCTGTTCCCCACTGGCGGATCTGCTCGGCCAGGGCGCGGTAGTCGCGGGCGGCGCTGTTGTGCGGTTCAGACATGCCGGTATGATACCTGCCTATGCAAACCTTGCCCCACGATCTTTACCGTGCCGCCCAGGTGCGTGAACTGGACCGCCTCGCCATCGAGCAGTGCGGCATGGCCGGCGGCGCACTGATGGCGCGTGCCGGCCGGGCCGCCTTCGAGCTGCTGCGCCGGCGCTGGCCCAAGGCGCTGCGTATCGGTGTGGTGTGCGGCATCGGCAACAACGGCGGTGACGGATTCGTCGTGGCGCGGCTGGCCCGTGAGGCCGGGCTGGAGGTGGCGCTGTATCAGGTGGGCGAGGCGGCCCGTCTGCGCGGTGACGCCCTGCTGGCGGCGCAGGCCGCCGGCATCCAGGCGCAACCGCTGGCCGCGGGGGCCTTGCGTCATTGCGACGTCGTGGTGGATGCCCTGCTGGGTACCGGACTTTGCGGCGAGGTGCGGGAGGTGTGGCGCGAGGCCATCTCCGCCATCAACGACTGCGGCCGGCCGGTACTGGCACTGGATGTTCCCTCCGGCCTCGATGCCGATACCGGGGCTCCGCAGGGCTGCGCGGTGCAGGCGGCCGCCACCATCACCTTCATCGGCCTCAAGCCGGGCCTGCTCACCGGCGCCGGCCCGGCCCTGGGCGGCGAGCTGTATTTCACCGCC
>JANJXC010000075.1 GCA_024709225.1 Gammaproteobacteria bacterium
CAGCATGGCGCGGGTGAGCAGATAGGGGGCGTGCAGGTTGACCTGCATCAGCTGGGCCCATTGCTTGAGGTCGTACTGTTCCAACGGCGTCAGCGTACCGAGCAGGGCGGCGTTGTGCAGCAGGCCATCGAGGCGGCCGAACTCCTTTTCCAGCATGGTGGCCAGTTCCAGATATTGTTCGGGGACGGCCTTTTCCAGATTCAGCGGCGCTATGGCCGGCTGCGGCGCACCGCTGCGCTCGATGTCGTCATATACCTTTTCCAGTTTGCGCGCGCGGCGGCCGAGCAGCACCACCGTGGCGCCATGCGCCGCGAAGGCCTTGGCCGCGGCGGCGCCGATGCCGTCACCGGCGCCGGTGACCAGGATAACGCGGTCCTTGAGCAGTGCGGGGGCAGGTTTGTAGTTGTGCATGGGGGTTCCTCTCGGCTACTTGGCGGCCGCAATGAATTCAGCGTAGCAGGTCGATAATCCGGCGCGCGCATTGTACCCCACTGCGCACGGCGCCTTCGAGGGTGGCCGGATAACCGGTGTCGGTGTAATCACCGGCCAGCCACAGGCCCGGCTGCGGCGTGGCATGAGATGGGCGGCGTCGATTGCTGCCGACGTCGCACAGGAAGGTGGCACGCTTTTCCCGCACTACCCGTATCTGTTGTGCCACCGGCCAGTGGCGGAATCGGCCGGCGATCTCATCGGCCACCCGTGCTCCCAGCGCCTTTGCATCCAGTGCCATGTGCGTGCCGGGACCGCTGATTACGGCGGCCAGCAGGCCGCGCTGCCCGCACACGACGCCGCGATCGACGAGCCACTGCGTCAGTCCGTGCTCGAAGCCGAGCATGGCGCGGCCCAGGGTGACGTCGGCCGGATAGGACAGATAGACGGTGGCGATGGGGGCACTGCCCAGGGCGGTCAATTGCTGTGCCAACGGCTGCAGTGGCGCATGCATGGCGAGCAGCGGCGCGGCATGCCACGGCGCGGTGGCGAGGATGATGTGGCTGGCGGCCTGCCGTCCGGTGGCGCTTACCACGCTGCACCCGTTGCCGTCGAATTCCAGCGCGCTAGCGCGACAGCGGGTGGTGACGCTGCCGCCGCGCTGCTCGATATAATGGCGTGCCGGTTCCGGCAGCAGGTGACCGAGAACCGTGCGCGGGTGCAACAAATCGGCGTCGTGGCGCCGCCGGGTGAAGGCATCGCGCAGGACGCGCAGGAATACCTGCGCCGAGGCCTGCGCCAGGGGGGTATTGAGGATGGCGAGGCAGAGCGGTTCCCACAGCGCCCGCACCAGCCCCGCCGGTTGATCGGCCAGCAGTGCGGCCACGCTGATGTCCGGGGCGACATGAAAGCGCTGGCGCCAGGCGCGCAGGCAGAATGCCAGCGCCGCGCGGCGTTCCCCCGGGAGCAGTCCGTCGGCGCGTCCCAGCGCCCAGGCCAGGTGCAAGGGGGCCGGCAACGGCGGGGCCGTCAGTTGCAGCGTGCCGTGCGCGCGCAGCACCGACAGTTGCAGCGGTTCCCGCCACAACAGTGCCGGAGCCGCGCCGACACGCCGCAGCAGCTGCAGGGTCTCCCGGTAGGCGCCGATGAGCAGGTGTTGACCGTTGTCGACGGCCAGTCCCCCCGGGTCGGCGCTGCGGGCGCGCCCCCCTAGCTGCGGGGCCGACTCCAGCAGATGCACCGGCACACCGGCGGCGGCCAGTTCCGTCGCGGCGGCGAGGCCGGCCCAGCCGCCGCCCACCACGATTACCGGGGTCATGGTCTGTCGCGCTGCCGCCGCGCCTCGCCGCGCGCGGTGCGCCAGGCGATCCACAGCTTGCGCCAGGGCGACAGCCGTACCCGCCGCGCCAGCACCGGATAGCCCTGCTGTTCGATGGCATCCAGGGTGGAAAGATAGATGGCCGCCATGATCAGGCCGCTGCGCTGGCGGTAGCGATCGGCCGTGGGCAGATGGGCGAAGGCCTTGTCGTAATAGTTACGGGCGCGCTCGGCCTGGAAGCGCAGCAGTTCCTGCATGCCGCCGGACATGCGTTGCGCCCGGATGTCGTCTTCGCTGACGCCGAAGCGGGCCAGTTCGTCGGCAGGGATATAGATGCGGCCGCGTGCCGCATCCTCCCCCACGTCGCGCAGGATGTTGGTGAGCTGGAAGGCCATGCCGAGATCATGGGCATATTTCAGCGTATGGCGGTCTTCATAGCCGAAGATGGTGGCGGCCATCAGACCGACCACACTGGCGACGCGGTAGCAATACAGCGACAGTTCCTTGAACGTGGCATAGCGGGTTTGGCTCAGGTCCATCGCCATCCCGTCGATGATCTCCTGGAAGTGTTCCTGCGGCAGGTTGTAGCGGGCGATGGCCGTCTGCAATGCCTGGGTGACGGGGTGCTGCGGCGTTCCGGCATAGAGCCGCGCGATCTCCTCGCGCCACCACTGCAGCGTGGTTTGCGCCAGGGCAGGGTCGCTGCACTCATCCACCACGTCGTCCACCTCGCGGCAAAAGGCATACAGCGCCATGATGGCGCGGCGCTGCTCCGGTGGCAGGAACAGAAAGCTGTAGTAGAAACTCGAACCGCTGCGGGCGGTCTTTTTTTCGCAATACTGTTCGGGCGTCATGATTCTTTAGTTTCGAGTTTCGAGTTTCGAGTTTCGAGTCGCGGGCAGTTCGAAACTCCAAACCCGGAACTCGAAACTGGGTGTTAACCGGATAAACTGCGCCAGATTATCACCGGCCAGTCGCGGCGGCGCAGGCGTGGGCGCGAAAAAGGGGCCCTGGCCAGATTGGCCTCCAGCCGCTCCAGCACGCGCAGGCCACCGGCGACGATGAGACGAATCTCCCAGCCGAAGCGGCCGTGCAGGCGCCGCCCCAGCGGGGCGCCCGCCAGCATCAGTTCGCGGCTGCGGCGATATTGCCGCAGCAGCAGTTTCTGTAGTGCAGGGTCGTTACGGCGATCACGGAAATGTTCCAGGCCGACGCCATATGCTCGCATTTCGTCACGGGGGATATAGACGCGGCGGTTCTCGTCGTAGTCCTGGGCCAGGTCCTGGTGGAAGTTGATCAGCTGCAAGGCAGTGCAGATGTGGTCGGACAGGACGAGGTTATCCTCGCTGGCGGCGCCGTTCAGGTGCAGCAGCAGGCGGCCGACCGGGTTGGCGGAACGGCGACAGTAATCCAGCAGCTCTGCCGCGTCGGCATACTCGTGTTGCGTCACGTCCTGGCGGAAGGCGGAGAGCAGATCGCGGAACAATTGCAGCGGCAGGGTGTGTTGCGCCATGACATCGGCCAGGGCGATAAAGATGGGATGGGCGCTGGGTTGCCCGCAGGCAAGGGCGTCAAGCTCGCCCTCGTAGGCCGCGAGCAGGGCAAGGCGCTGGGTTTCCGGCAGGTCGCCTTCGTCGGCGTAATCGTCGGCGCTGCGGGCAAAGGCGTAGATCACGGCGACGGCTCTGCGCAGCGGAGACGGCAGCAGGTAGGATGCCACCGGAAAATTTTCGTAGTGGGTGCGCGTCATCTGTACGCAGAATGCATACGCTTGGTTCAGACTGTACGGCGTTGCCGCCGTCGTAGGCGCGTCAATCGGCATTGGATACGTAAAAAGGGAGCGAGGCCATGAAGAATATGTTGATACTGCTTGTCATCGTGTTGCTGGTCGGTGTCTGGTTCGGCATCAACATCGCGCGCGACAAGCCACTGCTGAGCAATCCGCTGGAAGAAAAGAGTCTGCGCGACAAGGCGACGGGCACCGCCCAGGAGCTGTACCAGGAATCCAAGGACGCCATCAAGAAGTCACTGGACTGATGCGGCTGCCCGTGCGGCATCGCAGGCACGGGCCGCCGTTCAGGACCGGTCGTCATCGGCCGCAGCGACGTCGCGCGCCGCCACCTCGATCTGGGCTACGTCGGTCAGCTCCTTCTTGGTGCTGATGCCCATTTCGGTGAAGCGGCGCATGCTGGGCAGCACACGGGTATCGTAGGTGCCCACGGTCTTGTTGAAGTGGCTGACGCTGCTTTCCAGACTCTTGCCCAGGCGCCCGAGGTGTTCGGTGAAGGTGGCGACGCGGCCGTACAGTTCCTCGCCCAGTTTCCGAATCTGTTCGGCATTTTCCGCCAGGGCCTGTTGACGCCAGCCATAACCGACGGCGCGCAGCAGGGCGACGAAGCTGGTCGGGGTGGCGAGTATCACCTTGTCGGCCAGGGCATCCTCCAGCAGCTTGCGATCCAGCTCCAGGGCGGCGGAGAGAAACTGCTCGCCGGGGATGAACAGCACCACGAAATCCGGCGTGTTCTTGAACTGCTGCCAGTAGGCCTTGGCGGAGAGTTCGCGCACACGCTCACGCACCTTGCGCGCATGGCGCTCCAGTTCACGGCGCCGCGTCTCGTCATCACCGGCTTCGAGTGCCGAGAGGTAGGCATCCAGCGGCGTCTTGGCGTCGACGATGATGTCGCGGCCGTCGGGCATGCGCACGATCATGTCCGGGCGCAGGCTGCCTTCCTCGGTGCGCATCTGTTCCTGTTCGAAGAAGTCGCAGTGCTCCACCATGCCGGCCAACTCGGCCAGACGCTTGAGAGTCATTTCGCCCCACTGGCCACGCACCTCGGGGCGGCGCAGGGCCTGCACCAGGTTGCGCGTCTCGCCCTGCAGCATGCGATGGGCCTCGGCCATGGATTCCAGGTGCTTGGTCAGTGAGCCGTAGGCCTCGGCACGGCTTTTTTCCACTTCCTGGATCTGGCGTTCGGTCTTCTCCAGTGCCTCGCGGATGGGTTTGACCAGATTTTCCACGGCCTTTTCCCGCTGCGTCAGTTCACCCTGCGCCTGGATGTGGAACTGCTTGAGATTCTCTTGCGCCAGGCGCAGGAATTCGCCGCTGTTGTGCTTGAGCGCCTCGCTGGCCATGGTGCTGAAGGTGCCGGCGAGGTTCTCGCGCACCTGTTCCAGGGCGATCCCCTTTTCGATGGCATTGCGGCGTTCGGCATCCAGCTCGGCCTGCAGGCGGGCGTTCTCCTCGCGCAGCCTGACCGCCTGCGGATTGAGGACGAGAAAGGTCACGATAGCGCTGAGCAACGCCGCCAGGGTGGTTGCCAGTACCAGCAGTATCAGGAAGGTGTCAGTCACGGTGCGGGCGTCTTCGGTTCGGGCCTGCCGCTAGTATACCGGCATCGAGGTGGTGTACACCGGTTCAGCTAAACCAGCGCAGCAGTTGCAGCGGGGTGTCGATCATGCCGTCGGCGCCCCAGGCCTCCGGTCGGTCGTCGGTACCGATGTAGCCATAGAGGGCGACCAGGGTGTGCATGCCGGCATTGCGCCCGGCGGTGATGTCGCGCTCCGCATCGCCCAGATAGAGGCACTCCGCCGCCGCGCTGCCGGCCTGGCGGCAGGCCAGCAGCATGGGGGCAGGATGCGGCTTGCGTTCGGCCAGGGTGTCGCCGCTGACGATGGTGGCGGCACGGTGGGCAAGGTTCAGTTCCGCCATCAGCGGGTCGGTGAGCCAGGCCGGCTTGTTGGTCACCACGCCCCAGTTGAGCCCGCGCGCCTCGATGGCGTCGAGCAGTTCTGCCATGCCGGGAAACAGACGTGTGCCGCGGGTGATGTTGTTGCGGTAGATATCGAGAAA
>JANJXC010000079.1 GCA_024709225.1 Gammaproteobacteria bacterium
GGCCGCCAGACACAGGGAGGGGAGGGTCAGTTTGCGTGACATGGCAATGCTCCTTTAGGGACAGCCGACAAGTACGCCGCGGACGCGGACGCCTTGGGTGATTTCAATATGTTCACCCCGGGTATCGGTGGTGTTCTGTGCCGTCACCAGCCAGTCGTTGTCCAGACGGGTGCCGGCGGTGGCGTTGATGCTGTAGGTCGCCTCGAAGCCTTCGCTCTGGGCAGACATGACACAGAGCGGCGTGGCGACCTGCACACCGTAGCCGCCGATGGTGGTGGTGGTGGTGGCCGGCGCATCGAAATTGGCCAGGCTGCTGACGATGCCTTCGATGGCGGTCTGCACCGCAGACTCGGCCTCCATCTGCGACTGCATGTTGCCGACGATGCGCAGATTGACGGTGCTCATGTTGATGGAGGTGACGGCGAGCAGGGTCATCACCACCAGCATGATCAGGCTGATGACGAGCACGCTGCCGTGCTGGTGTCGTGGGTGGTGCATGGTTACTCCCTCCGTCCGGCAGGGTTGGTCAGGCGTACCGCGGCGGTATAGACGTGGCGCTTGTAGCTGTCGCCCGGCTCTTCGACCAGGGTGCCGCCCAGGTCGTAGGTCTTGGTGTCGTTGTAACCGGCGGTGGGTTCGAGATTGCGCATCAGCAGGTACACCTGTGCCGCCACGACGTTGCTCCAGTCGGTGACCGTCATCGCCGTGGTGTCGGTGACGTAGCTGTCCGGGCTGCCGTCGTCGTTGGTGTCGAGGCCATAGGCGACCTGCATGTTCTCCACTCCCTCGACCAGGGAGACGACGCTGGTGGCGGCAGCGCCGACCTCGACGCGCTTGAGGGTCGGGATGCCGTCATCCGCGGTGGTGCTGTACGGGCTGATGAAGTAGATGTACACGAAGTACGGGCGGATGGGCGGCGGGAAGTTGGTGGCGGAAATGGGATTTGCGGGGTTGTAGGCCAGCCAGGTCTGGGTGAACACGCTGTCCAGCGCCGGCGCCTCCGGGTCGTCGGCATCCGGCAGGGCGGCCAGGGAATAGCCGCGCGGAGTGGACTGGATATGCAGCAGGCCGGCACGCTGCGTGGTATCGGTGGAGGCGCGCCGCACCACCAGGACATCGGTGCCCGTGCTGAAGTCGGCGGCCGCGATGCAGCTCAGCGGCGTGGCGGCGGGGGCATCGTAGCCCTGCAGGGGGAACGGCAGGCCGGCGGTCTGGGCGGCGACGTCGTTTACCGCGCAGGGGTCGGGCAGCGCCGCACCGGGGTCGGGGATGGCAAACAGCTCGCCGTAAAATCCGGCCAGGCGCATCTCGTCACGCAGTACCTGCCAGGCATAACGGCCGTTCTCCAGCTGCTGGCTGGTGCGGGTCAGTTCCTGAAAATTCTGGTTGCTGTTGCCCACCAGGGTGACGAGGCCGGTGACCAGCATCAGGCCGATGACCATGGAGACCATCAGCTCGACCAGTGACAGGCCCGCCTGGGGGTGTGCGCGGTGTTTCATCATGGGGGCTCCCGGGGTCATGGCGCGGTCGTTAGAGGGTGCCGATACGGAAGGTCGAGCTGGCGACGCGCCGCTTGAGCTCGCTGCCGTAGGCGTTCTCGCCGCAGGTATTGCCGGTCGGGGCAAAGGTTTCGGAGATGCCCTGCCAGGCGACGGTGACGCGGTAGGTAAACAGCGTATTGTCATAGTCGATGCAGCCGCGCGCGCCGATGATGGCGCCGACGGCGGTGTCGTCGGCGAGGGTTTCCGCCGCGCCGAGCAGCAGGTTGTGCCAGGCGACGAGATCGGCATCGGCAACGGCGTTGCAGCCGGTGCCGGCGAAATCCGTCGCCCCGTCACCCACATTGGCGATGCCGAAGTTGCCGAGCACATAGCAGTCCTGCACGGCGGCGTTGGCGCGCAACCGGTTGGCCATGTCGTCCACCAGCAGCAGGGCCTGGGCGCGCTGATAGGATTCCATCTCCGCCTGGCTGGCGCGCAGTTGCACGGCGCTGATGCCGAGCAGGCCGACGGCGATGACCAGCATGGCAATCAAGACCTCGAGCAGGCCGAAGCCGGCGTTCTTGCGTAGAGTCGTCATGTTCCGCATTTCCCGTCCAGTTCCACCCTGGGCTGGCCGGACAGGTCCAGCGTCAATACGCGCCGGGTGGCCTTGTCGTTGGCATCGCACAGGGTAAAGGTGGGGCTGGCCGTGGTGAGCCGGCCGGCACGGTTGAAGGTCACCCCCGCGGCGGTGGTGCTGATGGCGGTGCCGGACAGTGCGTCCTGGCTGCGCAGCGTGGAGTCGTCGGCATCCACCACCACGCTCCAGCCGGCGGCCCAGTCGTCCACATCGTTGGGGGTGATGCTTACGGTGCCGTTGCGCTTGATGGCCTCGCTCCGGGCGAGGAGCAGGGACATCAGCAGCTGGTTGGTGTCGGTCTTGACCCGCTGATTGGCGACGAAGCCCTGGAAGCTGGGAATGGCCAGGGTGAACAGGATGCCCGCAATGACGAGGGTCGCCATCAGCTCGATGATGGTGAAGCCGGCCGCGGCGCTGGGGCGTGTCCGCATCATTTCCATTGGTCCGCAGGGGTTTTCTCACCCAGCGCGTTCAGCGTCAGGGTCGGCTGCCCGGCCTGCGCCCCCTTGGCGGTGGCGGTGATGGTATAGCCGTCGGTGTTGCTGAGCGTGACGTCATAGTAGGGGTCCACGGCCTCCGGATCGGTCAGGTTCAAGCCGCCGCTGCCGAGGGTGGTGGTGTAGCTGCGTGCGTCGAGCATGTACTGCTCCTGCCGGTTGGCGATGTCGAGCATGTACTGCTGCACCGCCGAACGTCGCGCCTTGCGTACGTGATCTTGGTACGATGGATAGGCGACGGAGGCCAGTATGGCCAGCACCACCACCACGGCCATGAGTTCGATCAGGGAAAAGCCTTGTTGACGCTTATGGTTCATTGCAGGTACACCCCCTAGTAGCTTCGAGAGTTAGACTAATACCACAAATGGCAATGAACCACCGCTTCCTGACGAACGGTTCTTCCGTTGCGATGATTGGGCAGTAGCGGCCGTGGCAGATGGCGGGAAGGGCAGAATGAAGATAGTGATTATCGGCGGCGGCCTCATCGGCCTGCTCACGGCATATGAACTGGCCCGGGGCGGCGCCACGGTGCAGTTGCTGGAGCGGGGGCGTATCGGGCGGGAATCCTCCTGGGCGGGCGGTGGCATTCTGTCGCCCCTGTATCCCTGGCGTTACCCCGACGGCGTCACCGCGCTGGCGCGCTGGAGTCAGGCGGTCTATCCGCCGCTGGCGGCCGAGCTGTGTGCCGCCGGCGGGGTGGACCCGGAGTGGACGGGCAGCGGGATGCTGATGCTGGATGCCTCCGACCTGGCCGCGGCGGAGGCCTGGGCGCGGCGTTTCGACTACCGGCTGGAGGTCTTGGCCGGAGAGGCCCTGCGGCGCTGCGAACCGGCGCTGGCCGCGACGGCGGCGCCGGCCCTGTGGATGGCGGGGGTGGCGCAGGTACGCAATCCCCGGCTGGTGCAGGCGGCGCACCGCAGCCTGTTGCGGCAGGGCGTGGCGGTGGAGGAGGAGTGCGCGGTCGGCGACCTGCTGCTGCGCGCCGGGCGCGTTGCCGGGGTGCGTACCTCCAGGGGGGAGTTTGCAGCGGATGCGGTGGTCCTTGCGGCCGGGGCGTGGAGCGGGGAGCTGCTGGCGGTGCAGGGGATCCGGCCGGCGATCCGCCCGGTGCGCGGGCAGATGCTGTTGTTCCAGGGGGCGCCGGGCACGCTGTCGCGCATCATCCTGGGGGCGCGGCACTACATCATCCCGCGTCGCGACGGACGCGTGCTGGTGGGGAGCACGATGGAAGAGGTGGGGTTCGACGCCAGCACGACGGCGGCGGCGCGGGAGGAGTTGCGGGAGGCCGCCTTCCGCCTGGTGCCCGCCCTGGCGGACTTTGCGCTGGAGCGGCATTGGGCCGGGTTGCGGCCGGGCTCGCCCAGCGGTGTGCCTTATATCGGGGAGCATCCGCAGCTGGCGGGCCTGTTCATCAACAGCGGCCACTTCCGCAATGGCGTGGTGATGGCCCCGGCCTCGGCCCGGCTGCTGGCCGACCTGGTGCTGGGACGGGAGCCGATACTCGACCCGGCGCCCTACGCGCCGCAGGCGTGAGGCATGGGCCTGCCGGTCCCCGGCGGATCCCTGTCAATGCGGGTCCCTATCAATAATGAGATATGGCACGCCAGCCCTATGGTTTTTACGATGGCACGCAGGCTACAGGCGCCCTAGACTTGGTCTTAACCCATCGCTATACTCGGAAACATGGAAAAAGCCACGGACAAACAATGTCTTGATCGCCATGAGGTTATCGACATGCTGCATAGGCATGGCGTGACCCCGACGCAGCAGCGCGTGGAGATCGGGCAGATGCTGTTTGCCCGGCCGCAACACCTGTCTGCGGATCAGCTGCTGGCCCAGGTCAATAGCGAAGGGCACCATGTCTCCAAGGCGACGGTGTACAACACCCTCAACCTGTTTGCCCGCAAGGGCCTGGTACGGGAGGTGATTGTCGATCCCACCAAGGTGTTCTACGACTCCACCACCTCGCAGCACCACCACTTCTTCAACGTCGATACCGGTGAACTGACAGACGTGCCGCTGCCCACGCTGACCATGGAACAGCTGCCGCCGCTGCCGCCGGGCACCGTGGCGGCCGGGGTCGATGTGATCATTCGGCTGCGCTCGGCAGACTGACTGCGCTCCCTCTGGCGACGCCCCCGTCCTGATGGACGCGCGTGTTCTCCATCGGCTACACCCCAGCCCGGCAGGCCCGGTTAAATCCCCGTTCGTTGTTTGCCCCCGGTCGGGTTTTCAGTATACTTGCGCCCTCCGCAAGTCAGCGCTGACCGCGCCGTTGTAGCTCAGTTGGTAGAGCAACTGATTCGTAATCAGTAGGTCGGAGGTTCGACTCCTCTCAACGGCACCAATAAAATCAATAAGTTGCCTCGTTTTTTTGGGGCGGTCTTGCACCTCAGGAATACTCAAGGTACATTCCAGGTACACCAAGCCTCTTGGAGGTGTACCTTGGCAACCTTCGTAAAGACCCCTTCCGGCTGGAAAGCCGTTGTCCGAAAGCAGGGCTGGCCAACCACATCAAAAACGTTTCGCGCGAAACGTGACGCCGAAGACTGGGCTCGCCGCACCGAAGACGAGATGGTGCGCGGTGTCTATATCCAGCGGGCGCCGGCAGAGCGCATGACGCTGAAAGCGGCATTAGATCGCTACCTCTCCGAAGTGACCCCTCTGAAAGCTCCCGGCACTCAAGCCGGCGAGAAAACCAATGCTGCTGTACTTGAAAAGGAACTGGGGGCCTACTCCCTGGCAGCGGTAACGCCCGAGCTGGTTTCCAAGTACCGTGATAAGCGCCTGGCGACAGTGAGCGAGAAGACGGGGCGCCTGATCAGCAATAACACGGTTCGGCTGGAACTCGCATTGCTGGGCAACCTGTATAACGTCGCCATCAAGGAGTGGAGCATCGGTCTGCCCTACAACCCAGTAACCAAC
>JANJXC010000006.1 GCA_024709225.1 Gammaproteobacteria bacterium
CGCAGGGCGACGATGCGTTTGACCCCCATGGCCTGGTAGCCCTGCAGGATCTCGCGCAGCATCTCGCTGGACGAGCCGATGCAGGACAGGTGCGGCGCCGCATCAAGCCCTGCGCCGAGCAGGTCACGGATGGTCTCCAGCGTACCCTGCTGCGTGCTGCCGCCGGCGCCGTAGGTGACCGAGACATACACCGGCTTGAGCGCAGCGAACTTGTCGCGCGCGACGAGCAGCTTCTGCCGTCCTTCCGGCGTCTTGGGCGGGAAGAACTCGAAGCTGAATCCCGGCCGATACTTCTTTTGCGATTCCATAGCGTCAGATACAAGAGAAAAGGGCAAAGATACAAGAGGTGCCGCAGCCCCTCTTGTATCTTGTATCTTTTCTCTTTGCCCTCCGTTTAGTAGCGGTAGTGGTTCGGCTTGTAGGGGCCTTCCACCGGCACGCCGATGTAGTCGGCCTGTTCCTGGCTCAGGGTGGTGAGATGGACGCCGATCTTCTTCAGGTGCAGGCGCGCCACCTTCTCGTCGAGGACCTTCGGCAGCACGTAGACCTTGCTCTGGTACTGATCGCCGCGGGTGAAGAACTCCATCTGCGCCATCACCTGGTTGGTGAAGGAAGCGGACATCACGAAGCTGGGGTGGCCGGTGGCGCAGCCCAGGTTCACCAGGCGGCCCTTGGCCAGCACGATGATCTTCTTGCCGTCGGGGAAGATCACGTGATCGACCTGCGGCTTGATCTCTTCCCACTGGTATTTTTCGACCGAGGCGATGTCGATCTCGGAGTCGAAGTGGCCGATGTTGCAGACGATGGCCTCGTCCTTCATGGCGACCATGTGGTCGTGATTGATCACATTCACGTTGCCGGTGGTGGTGACGAAGATGTCGCCCAGCTTGCAGGCCTCGTCCATGGTGACCACGCGATAGCCTTCCATCGCTGCCTGCAGGGCGCAGATGGGGTCGATCTCGGTGACCCAGGTGGTGGCGCCCATGCCGCGGAAGGCCTGCGCGCAGCCCTTGCCCACGTCGCCATAGCCCAGCACCACGCAGATCTTGCCGGCGATCATCACGTCGGTGGCGCGCTTGATGCCGTCGATGAGCGATTCGCGGCAGCCGTACAGGTTGTCGAACTTGCTCTTGGTGACCGAGTCGTTGACGTTCATCGCCGGGAACAGCAGCTCGCCGCGTTTTTCCATTTCATACAGGCGGTGCACGCCGGTGGTGGTCTCTTCGGTGACGCCCTTGATGCCCTTGGCCATCTTGGTCCACTTGCCGGGGTTGTTCTTCAGGCTGGCGCGCAGCAGGTTGAGGAACACCTTCCACTCATGATTGGCGTTGGCTGCGGCCTCGGGGACCTTGCCGGCCTTCTCGAACTCCACGCCCTTGTGCACCAGCATGGTGGCGTCGCCGCCGTCGTCGAGGATCATGTTGGGGCCGTCGAAGCCGTTCCAGGTCATCGCCTGCTCGGTGCACCACCAGTACTCCTCCAGCGACTCGCCCTTCCAGGCGAACACCGGGATACCGGCGGCGGCGATGGCAGCGGCGGCATGGTCCTGGGTGGAGAAGATGTTGCACGAGGCCCAGCGCACTTCGGCGCCCAGCTCCACCAGCGTCTCGATGAGCACGGCGGTCTGGATGGTCATGTGCAGCGAGCCGGAGATGCGCGCGCCCTTGAGCGGCTTCTGCTTGCCGAACTCCTCGCGCAGGGCCATCAGGCCCGGCATCTCGGTCTCGGCGATCTGGATCTCTTTGCGGCCCCAATCGGCCAGTTTGATATCGGCGACTTTGTAGTCGGTGAAATTGGCTACAGCGTTCATGAGTGTACTCCGTCAGGAACGAGCGCCGTTGTTACAGAACCGCCCCCCTGAGCCTGACGGGTCTTTAACCCGCTGCAGCGCTCCTCAGGGGAACGGAGAATACTTCAAACCCCGCCGCAGAGACGCGGAGACACAGAGATTTTCAAAACGAATTCACCTCGGCGGCTCTGCGTCTCTGCGCCAGGGTGTTTTCCGCGATTATTTGATCCCGGCCGCGTCGCGCAGGATGTCGGCCTTGTCGGTGCGCTCCCAGGTGAAGTCTGCGTCGGTGCGGCCGAAGTGGCCGTAGGCGGCGGTCTTGCGGTAGATGGGGCGGCGCAGGTCGAGCATGGCGATGAGGCCGCGCGGGCGCAGGTCGAAGTGTTCACGCACCAGTTCCACCAGGCGTTCGGTGGGCACCTTGCCGGTACCGAAGGCATCGACGCTGATGGAGGTGGGCTCGGCCACGCCGATGGCATAGGACACCTGCACCTCGCAGCGCTCGGCCAGGCCGGCGGCGACGATGTTCTTGGCCACGTAGCGGCCGGCGTAGGCGGCGGAGCGATCCACCTTGGAGGGGTCCTTGCCGGAGAAGGCGCCGCCGCCGTGACGGGCCATGCCGCCGTAGCTGTCGACGATGATCTTGCGGCCGGTGAGCCCGCAGTCGCCCATCGGGCCGCCGATGACGAAGCGGCCGGTGGGATTGATGAAGAAGCGGGTGTCCTTGGTGATCCACTCCGCCGGCAGCACCGGCAGGATGATCTCGTCCATCACCGCCTCGTGCAGGGTCTTCTGGCTGATTTCCGGGCCGTGCTGGGTGGACAGCACCACCGCATCGATGGCGACCGGCTTGTGGCCCTTGTAGCGGAAGGTGACCTGGCTCTTGGCGTCGGGGCGCAGCCAGGGCAGCATGCCGTTCTTGCGCACCTCGGCCTGACGCGCCACCAGGTTGTGGGCATAGCAGATCGGGGCCGGCATCAGCACGTCGGTTTCGTTGCTGGCGTAGCCGAACATCAGGCCCTGGTCGCCCGCACCCTGCTCGTGGTTCTCGGTCTCGTCAACGCCCATGGCGATGTCCGGCGACTGCTTGCCGATGGCGTTCAGCACGGCGCAGGTTTCCCAGTCGTAGCCCATTTCCGAGCTGTTGTAGCCGATGTCCTTGATCACGCCGCGGGCGATGGCCTCGTAGTCCACCACGGCGTGGGTGGTGATCTCGCCGGCGACCAGGGCCAGGCCGGTTTTTACCAGGGTTTCGCAGGCCACGCGCGCCATGGGATCCTGCGCCAGGATGGCATCGAGCACGGCATCGGAGATCTGGTCGGCGACCTTGTCGGGATGGCCTTCGGAAACGGATTCGGAGGTGAACAAGTAGCTGTTGGACATGCTGATTTCCTGGTAACCGGGCGCGCGCGGCGCCCACCCGTGAAAGTTGGACCGGGCATTATAAAGAAGACAGGTAGGAGATACGAGGGGCTAGGGCGGGGCTGACGGGCCAGGGGCGGTGTCTCGCTCTTCCCGCGCCCCGCGTGCTCAGTAGCCCCACATCCCCTCAAGCAGCCGCTCCAGTCCCTGGAAACTCTTGTTGTCGGCGGGTTCGAGCACCGGCGCGTTGAGAGCCTCGAGGGCCTTGCGGCCATCGGCGCTGTTGGGGGCATCGAGCAGGGCGCGGCGCAGCGCCTGCTGCAGCTCGGGGCTGACCGCCGGACTGGCGGAGATGCCGGGCGAGGGCAGCTGCTCGGTGGTGACCACCGTGACCAGGCTGGGATAGCGGCCCACCAGCGGGGCCGGGATCATGGCCGCCGCCACCTTGCCCTGTACCGTCAACTCCGCAGCCTGCTCCGAATCGGGGGTTTCGACGATGGTGGGCTGGCGCAGCGGGTTGGGGTAGAGCTCCACCAGGCGCAGCGCGCCGATGGCCGGCGAGGCGGTGGTGGCGATGGTTTTACCCACCAGCTCGCTCGGTTCCATGATCATCAGGTTTTCATTGGACACCAGGGTATAGCTGACCACATCGGGCAGTTTGGCCAGCACGGTATAGCCCATGTTTTTGACGCGGTAATCGGTAAAGTGCGGGCCGTCGAGGATCAGGTCGTACTTGTCCCGCTTCATGGCCTGCCAGTGGGTCAGGAAGTTGCTGTTGGTGACGAGGCGAATCTTCTGGCCTGTAACGCGGCTCAGGTAATTGGCCAGGGGTTCATAGACCTGGACGGTGCGCGCCTGCGGCAGCACAGGATGGACCGCGAAGGTAAGCTCGGCCGCCATGGCGGGCAGGGTAATTATGAGCAGGGAAATCACGGATACAAGGCGGTACAGGGCAGGCAGGGACCCTCCCGCACCACGGGTCTGGCTGGTCATCACCCCATCTCCTCTGTTATTTCCCTGCCATGCAGCAGGGATATGTCGCGTGTAATTGCCGCCCCCGCAGTGTAAAGTTGACCCCCATGCACGGCAACCCCGCGGTATGGCCCGGACCGGACCAGGCGTCTGTTTATTCATCCTAAAGCCGAAGTTATGGGCATAAAACAGAAAGTTATGGATAACGGGGATATTGCCGCAGGGGCCGCGATTGGGTAAAAATCGGCAGTTCCTAATACAGCCGCGGGGCTAACAAGGCAGAAAATGCCCCTCCCGTGTGCCCGGCAATGCGTGCGGCGCATTGCCGAGATAACAACAGAATTTTGATGTCTTGCTGGGAGTATCGCGGTGTGCGCAACAGCGCAGCACCGGATGAATGTTCAATGACAAGAGCACGGCGTGTCGTGATGAGCGGCGCGTAGCGTGGTCGTCCCTGTCTCATTCTCCCTGACGTCAAAGCGTGACCGGTTGCAAACACGCGCACTGTTGCGCGTGCAGTCAAGGTTTTGAGTATTCACACTATCCAGGAGAAGCACATGTCGAACCGTAGAGAACTAGCCAACGCCATCCGCGCCCTGAGCATGGACGGCGTGCAGAAAGCCAACTCGGGACATCCCGGCGCGCCCATGGGCATGGCCGACATCGCCGAGGTGCTGTGGAACAGCCACATGAAGCACAACCCGGCCAATCCCAAGTGGGCCGATCGTGACCGCTTCATTCTGTCCAACGGCCACGGCTCGATGCTGATCTATTCCCTGCTGCACCTCACCGGCTACAACCTCTCCATCGATGACCTGAAGAGCTTCCGTCAGCTGCACTCCAAGACCCCGGGTCACCCCGAGTACGGTTACACCGACGGCGTCGAGACCACCACCGGTCCGCTGGGGCAGGGCATCACCAACGGCGTCGGCATGGCGCTGGCCGAGCGCACCCTGGCCGGCCAGTTCAACCGTCCCGGTCACCACATCGTTGACCACTACACCTACGTGTTCATGGGCGACGGCTGCATGATGGAAGGCATCTCCCACGAGGCCTGTTCCCTGGCCGGCACCCTGGGCCTCGGCAAGCTGATCGCCTTCTGGGATGACAACGGCATCTCCATCGACGGCCACGTCGACAACTGGTTCACCGACGACACCCCGAAGCGCTTCGAGGCCTACGGCTGGCACGTGGTGCGCGGCGTGGACGGTCACGACGCGGCCGCCATCGACAAGGCCATTCACGAGGCCAAGAGCGTCAACGACAAGCCGACCCTGATCTGCTGCAAGACCGTGATCGGTTACGGTGCGCCCAACCTGTGCGGTTCGCACGACTGCCACGGCGCCCCGCTGGGCGGCGACGAGATCGCTGCCACCCGCGAAAACCTGGGCTGGAAGCACGAGCCGTTCGTCATCCCCGCCGACGTGTACAAGGGCTGGGATGCCAAGGACAAGGGCGCCAAGGCGCAGGCCCACTGGGAAGAGAAGTTCGCCGCCTACAAGAAGGAATTCCCGGAACTGGCCGCCGAGTTCGAGCGCCGCGTGATCAAGGGCGAACTGCCGTCCAACTGGAAGCAGGTCGCCGACGACTTCATCAAGGCCGTCAACGACAAGGCCGAGACCATTGCCTCGCGCAAGGCCTCGCAGAACTCCATCCAGGGTTACTCCAAGGCACTGCCCGAGTTCCTCGGCGGTTCCGCTGACCTGACCCCGTCCAACCTGACCTCCTGGAAGGAGGCCAAGGCGATCACCAACACCGTGGCCGACGGCAACTACCTGTCCTACGGTGTGCGTGAGTTCGGCATGTCCGCCATCATGAACGGCGTTTCCCTGCACGGCGGCTTCATCCCGTTCGGCGGCACCTTCCTGATGTTCTCCGAGTACGCGCGCAACGCGCTGCGCATGGCCGCGCTGATGAAGGTGCGTTCGATCTTCGTCTACACCCACGACTCCATCGGTCTGGGCGAAGACGGCCCGACCCATCAGCCGGTGGAGCAGACCGCCACCCTGCGTCTGATCCCCAACATGAGCGTGTGGCGTCCGTGCGATGCGGTGGAGTCCGCGGTGGCCTGGCGTTGTGCCATCGAGAAGAAGACCGGCCCGAGCTGCCTGATCTTCTCGCGTCAGAACCTGGCCCACATGCCGCGCAGCGCCGAGCAGATCGCCAACATCACCCGCGGTGCCTACGTGCTTCAGGAGGGCGCAGCCAATCCCGACGCCATCATCATCGCCACCGGTTCCGAAGTGGAGCTGGCGATGAAGGCGGCCGCCGAGCTGGCCGGCAAGGGCAAGAAGGTGCGTGTGGTATCCATGCCCAGCGTCGAAACCTTCGATGCGCAGGACGCTGCCTACAAGGAAGCCGTGCTGCCCGCCGCCTGCACCAAGCGCGTCGCAGTGGAGGCCGGCGTGACCGCCGGCTGGTACAAGTATGTTGGCCTCAATGGCAAGGTGATTGGTCTCGACCGTTTCGGTGAGTCCGCCCCGGCCGGTCAGCTGTTCAAGGAATTCGGCTTCACCGTGGAGAACGTGGTGAAGGCTGTCGAGTCCGTCCTCTAAACCATTCAACAGGAGAACTATCACATGGCTATCAAAGTCGGTATTAATGGGTTCGGTCGCATCGGCCGTATGGTGTTCCGTGCCGTTGCCAAGGACTTCCCGGGTATCGAGATCGTTGCCATCAACGACCTGCTCGATCCGGACTACCTGGCTTACATGCTGAAGTACGACTCCGTGCACGGTCGTTTCGATGGCGACATCGCGGTGGACGGCGGCAATATGGTTGTGAACGGCAAGAAGATCCGCCTGACTGCCGAGCGTGATCCCGCCAATCTGAAGTGGAACGAAGTGGGCGCTGACATCGTCATCGACTGCACCGGTTTCTTCCTGACCACCGAATCCTGCGAAGCGCACATCAAGGCCGGCGCGAAGAAAGTGGTTCAATCGGCTCCCGCCAAGGATTCCACCCCGATGTTCGTCTATGGCGTGAACCACACCACCTACGCTGGCGAGGCCATCGTGTCTGCCGCGTCCTGCACCACCAACTGCCTGGCTCCG
>JANJXC010000056.1 GCA_024709225.1 Gammaproteobacteria bacterium
GGGCCGCGGCGCGGCGCCCCGTTCATCAGGCCATTTTCGCCTAAACACCCCGCCCCTTGCCCGGCTTCTATCCCCCCCCGGGGCGGGCGCGGGCCGCCCGCCTCCAGCACCACCTCGGCCTCCCCCTCGGTGACGATATACAGCCAGTGCGCCACCGCGCCCTGCTGGGTAATCACGTCGCCGCGCACAAACGGCGTGTACTTGAGCCGCTCGGCCACCAGGCGCAGCTCGTCCTCGGTCAGCGTACGGAACAGTTCCACCTGACGCAGGAAGGTCAGGCGCCGCTGCACTTCCTGGGCACGGCGCAACTCATCGTGCTTGGCCCCTTCTTTTTCCACATGCACATACTGCTCCGGGACACACGGCTCGATGCCTGCCCGCTGCAGGGCGGCATAGATGTGCAGGCGCACCGTCGAGTCGGTCGGGTCATCGGCGGCCAGGTCGGTGAGCCAGTAGCGCACCGCATAACGCGCGGAGCTGTCGGCAAAATCCATCATCACGCAGTTGGGGGCCGGCTGGCGCGCCACGTGGGCGATGTCGGTCTTGCCCAACGCGCGTTCCACCACATCGATCACGCGCGCCGGCGGCACGCTGAACGAAATGTTGAACCACACCCAGCGCCGCCACTGTTCCGGCAGGCCCTGGCGCCTCCCCAGCACCACGAACTTGCCCTTCATCAACTGGCTGTTGGGGATCACCACGGTTTCCCAGTTGCGCGTCTCCACCGAGGTGGAGCGCCAGCGGATGTCGACCACCTTGCCGGTCACGTCATCCACCTTGATCCAGTCGCCCACCTGCAGCGAGTCATCCAGTTGCAGGGCAATGCCGCCGAGGATGTTGCCCAGAGTGTCCTGCATGGAAAAGGCGAGCACGGCGGTGATCACTGCCGAGGTGGCCACAATCCCGGACAGGTCAAGCCCGGCGTAGCGCAGGCGCACCATGGCCCACACCAGGTAGGCGGCGATCACCGCCATGTCCTCCAGGATGCGCGGCGGCGCCAGACGCAGCAGCGGCAGCAGCCAGCGGAACAGCAACAGGCCGGCCAGGCGGATCACCGCCATGCCTTCGGCCAACAGGAACAGCTCGCGCAGCGGCGCCGCCGCTTCAATACCACCGGCAAACAGCAGGGCCGTAAGCAGCAAACCGGCCAGGCTGGCGGCAAACAGCAACAGGGTGTTGAACAACGGCGGCCGCGCCTCCGGCGCCGCGCGCAGCAACACCAGCGCCATCAGGGCCACGGCCGGCAACAACCAGCCGATCCCCTGATGCCCGGCATACTGCGCGACCACACCCCAGTCCCACGCCGTCTCTGCCATTTCGCCCGCTCCCGTCCTGACCTGACACTGTTATAACCCAGCCGGCGGCTGCTAGGATAGGAGCAAGCCCACAGGAGCAAAACGGCCATGAGTGAACTGCACACGGCGCAGGCCTGGCTGCCCAGCCCCGCCGCCGGCGTGGTGGAGGCAAGCATCATCAACGGCGTGGAATGGCTGCGTCTCATCGTCGAGACCACCGGCGCCTGCATTATTGCCCTGGGCATCGCCTTCGCCGTCCGCGGCTTCATCCAGACCTTGCGTAGCGGCGAGCACGCGGACTTTGTGGCGGTGCGCCTGACCTTTGCGCGCTACCTGAGCCTGGCGCTTGAATTCCAGCTCGGTGCCGATATCCTGTCCACCGCCATCGCCCCGAGTTGGGACCAGATCGGCAAGCTCGGCGCCATCGCCGTGATCCGTACCGCGCTCAATTTCTTCCTGCAACACGAAATCCGCGAAACGGAACAGGGCGCACGCACCGCGCCCAACCCCTGACACCCCTGCCGCACTTGAGGAACCTTCATGGCACGCATCAAGATTTACAGCACCGGCACCTGCCCCATCTGCGACAAGACCAAGACCCTGCTCAACAAATGGGGCATCGAGTACGAAGAGGCGCGCATCGATCTCGACCGCGGCCTGCTGCAGGAATTTTCCCGCGTCACCAATGGCGCCCGCACCGTACCGCAAATCACCCTGGACGAGCGCTGGATCGGCGGCTTCAACGAGCTGACCGAGATGCACATGGAAGGTGAGCTGGACGAGCTGATGGCGGAATAGGCGATGGCCAGCGCGACCATCGACTGGAGTCAGATCCATGCCGCACTGTGGCGCCATCACCGTCAGGAGCTGCGTGCGGTGCGCCATCTTGATCCCATCGGGCTGGAGCAGCTGATCGGGGTGGAGCGGCAGAAACAGGCACTGGTGCAAAACACCGAGCGCTTTCTCAACGGACAGCCGGCCAACAACGCCCTGCTGTGGGGCGCACGCGGTACCGGCAAGTCGTCGCTGATCAAGGCACTGCTCAACCACTATGCGCCGCACGGCCTGCGCCTCATCGAGGTGGACAAGGACGACCTGCTCTTTCTGCCCGAGATCGTCGACGACATCCGCGAGCTGTCGCAGCGCTTCATCGTGTTCTGCGACGATCTGTCCTTCGAGCACGGCGAGCGCGGCTACAAGGCGCTGAAATCGATACTGGAAGGCTCCATCGAAATGCCGCCGGAGAACGTGCTGGTCTACGCCACCTCCAACCGCCGCCATCTGATGCCCGAGTCCATGCAGGACAATCTGGCCAGCGGCCTGGTGGAGGGCGAGCTGCACTACGCCGATGCCGTGGAGGAAAGGATTTCGCTATCCGACCGCTTCGGACTGTGGCTGTCGTTCTATCCGGCCAGCCAGGACGATTACCTGGCGATGGTGGACAGCTATTTTCCCGCTTATCGCGGCGATCGCGCCGCGCTGCACCACGCCGCGCTGCAATTCGCCCAGGGCAAGGGCGGCGCGCGCAGCGGCCGCACCGCCAAGCAGTTCTTCAACGCCTGGGCCGAGGCAACGGCGACGTCATAGCCGCCTCAGTCGCGGCCGTCGCGTTCGCGCCGCCGTTGCCGCGCCTCTTCCGGCCGGTTCTTCTCTTCCTTGCTGAAGGCGAAGCGGCCAAACAGCACACAGCCCTTCATGCCCGGATCGCAGCTACGGCCCGGCACCTTGCGGCATTCACCGTTGCTGTCGTGCGGACAACCCCAACCGCCCATCGTTCGTCTCCTCGGTCATGCAGGGTGGATAAGTGCAGCGAGTTCATTCACTTGTCACTTGCATCTCTCAACTCTCCACCGTTTCCGCCGGCGCCACCTTGAGCACCTCTGCAATGGTGGTAAGCCCGTTGGCCACCTTCTGCGCCCCATTCAGCCGCAACGGACGCATGCCGTCACTGATCGCCTGGCGGCGCAGTTTGCCGATATCGCAATCGGTGCTGATCAGCCTCTTCACCGCCGGCGTCAGCGCCATCATTTCGTATACGCCGACACGACCGCGGTAGCCGGTCTGGCGGCACTCGAGACAGCCCACCGGGCGGAACACGCTGGCCGGCGTGTTCACCTTCCACGGCGTCACCAGCGACTGCCACAGCTCCTCGTCCAGCGGTGCCGGTTCCTTGCAGTGCGGACACAGCGTGCGCACCAGGCGCTGCCCCAGCACGCCGAGCACGGTGGCCTTGATGAGATAAGGCGGCACACCGATCTCCAGCAGACGGGTGATGGCGGCGGGGGCATCGTTGGTGTGCAGGGTGGAAAACACCAGATGGCCGGTGAGCGCGGCCTGCACCGCCATCTCGGCCGTTTCACGGTCGCGTATCTCGCCCACCATGATGATGTCCGGATCCTGGCGCAGCAGGGTGCGCACGCCGCTGGCAAAGTCCAGGCCGATGTTGTGCTGTACCTGCATCTGGTTGAAGCTCGGCTCCACCAGTTCGATGGGGTCCTCGATGGTGCAGACGTTGACGTCCGGCGTGGCCAGTTCCTTCAGCGTGGTGTACAGCGTGGTGGTCTTGCCCGAACCGGTGGGACCGGTGACCAGGATGATGCCGTTGGGTTCGGTGACCATGCGCTGCCACAGCTCGGTTTCGCCGCTGCTGAAACCGAGGGCAGCATAATCCTTCACCAGCACCTCCGGATCGAAGATGCGCATCACCAGCTTTTCGCCGAAGGCGGTGGGCATGGTGGACAGACGCAGCTCCACTTCGCTGCCCTGGGCGCTGCGCGTCTTGAGGCGGCCATCCTGCGGGCGGCGCTTTTCCGACACATCCATGCGGCCGAGGATCTTGATGCGCGAGGTCACCGCTGCCGCCACCGTGGCGGGGATCTGGTAGACCATGTGCATCACGCCGTCGATACGGAAACGGATATTGGTCTGGTCGCGGCGCGGCTCGATGTGGATGTCGCTGGCGCGCTGGGCGTAGGCGTATTGCAGCAGCCAGTCGACGATGGTCACGATGTGCTGATCATCCGCCTCCAGCTTGCCGGCGCGGCCCAGCTCCATCAGCTGCTCCAGATTCTGCACGCCGGTACGCTCGCCCTGGCGGCTGTCGTCGCTGGCGGCCCGCACCGAATGGGACAGGCTGTAGAACTCCACCAGGAAGCGACCGATCTCTTCCGGGTCGGCCAGCACGCGCACGATGCGTTTGCCCAGGATGCGCGTCAGCTCACGCTCCCATTCGCGCACCTCCGGCTCGGCGGTGGCGATCACCACCTCATCCGCGCGCACCTCCAGCGCCAGGATGTTGAAGCGGCGCGCATAGGCATAGGACATGACGGCAGTGGTCGCCGGCACATCCACCTTGAGCGGGTCGATGCGCATGTAATCCAGGCCGGAGCGGCCCGCCAGCCATTCGGTCAGCGCCGGCAGGTCGAGCAGCTTTTGCGGCGTCCGGGCGTTGGGCCATTTGTGCTGGGCGATGGTGATGAGCGGATGCTGCTTGCGGGCCATCACCGGGCCGACGGCCTTCAGGGTGCCGCCACGTTCTGCGTCCAGCAGGCCGTCAGCCACCAGCAGGTCGAGGATGCGGCCCAGTTCCAGGGGTTGGTCGTGCGCTAGCGTCTTGGCCATGTCAACGTTTGTCGAAGGTAAGGAAATAATTGGTGCGCAGCAGACTGGGCTGCTCGCTCAAGGCAAAGCCCGCGGCGGAGATTTCATCGATTACCTGCGCCGCGCCGGCACGCACATGCCCCATCACCCAGGGCGAACTGAACCCGGCCTCGCGGCGGAAGTCGATGACGATCAGGCGGCCACCAGGGCGCAGCGCCTGATGGATGGAGGCCAGCATGGCCTGCGGGTATTCGAAGTGGTGGTAGGTGTCGCAGACGAAGGCGAGGTCGATGGAGTTGGGCGCCAGACGCGTGGTGCGCTGCTCGCTCACCACGCCGACCACGTTGCCGTGGCCTTCCGCCCGGGCGCGCGCCGCGATACCGGCGACGAACTCCGGCGCGATGTCCACCGCATACACCCGCCCGCGTTCGCCCACCTCGCGCGCAAACAGCAGGGTGAACAGGCCGCTGCCGGCACCGATGTCGGCCACCGCCATGCCCGGCCGTACCCGGCTGGCAGCGAGGATATCCAGACGCCGCGCATACACCTCGCGCCCGGGCTGCTCGAAGGTGCCGCGCCACTGCGCGAAGTCCGGGCTGTCATAGTGCCGGTTGATGCCGGGCGCGACGTTCTCCTCCGCCTGTAACGGGCCGAGCGCCAGCACGGCCAGCAGCCAACACAGCAAATGAAGGGATAGACGTCGCATGTCCTGCCTCAGGCAAATTCACCCAGGGGACGATAGCAGAACACGTAGGCCCCGTGCGCCACGTCCACCAGCAAGGTGCCGCCGCGGTTCGCCGCATAGGCCACGAAACCCGGCGTGGCGCAGTGGCGATGGCACTCGTTCACCCCGGCCGGCGACTCCAGGTCGCGCGCCCGGTCGTACCACGACAGCAACAGCGGCTCGTCCACCTGCTCCGCCGCCAGCGCATCGGCCAGGCGCTTGGCCTGGTTGAAGTCCAGGGGCGCGGCGCCGCCGTCGATGCCTACCCGTTCCATTGCCGTCTCCGCCTGCTTTGACATGCCGCCATCCCCGACTATGCTTGTAGATATCCTGAGCATTTCGCTCAACATTATCCCACCCGACCTCTGATACGGAGGACGCCATCATGAAACACATCGAACTTACCATCCGCGGCCTGCCCGTCGACTATCAGATGGCCAACGCCATCGCCCGCGCCATGGCCCTGCAGCTGGAGACCGAGCCGACCCTGGTGGCCTGGCACGATGCCCCGGAGGGGCGCATGTCGCCGGTAATCGAGGGGGCCGACGTGCAGAGCCGCTGGCAGGACTACGGCGAGACCCACGGCGGCGACTTCGCCGTCAGCGTCAATGGCGATTACGACTTCATCTTCGCCGACAGTTCGCGCTACGAAACCCTGGAGCACAGCCCCTATGTTGCGCTGCGCGACAGCCAGGGCCACGAATTCCTCTGCCTGGCGGAAAACCTGCGCGACCCCAAGAACCCGCGCCAGGAGGCCTGCTTCTCGGTGGAGGAGAGCAGCATGGGCGGACTGCACGAAGGATAAGGCAGATAAAAGATACAAGAGGAAAGATACAAGGGAGTGAACTCGCAGCGCGAGTGCTGTTTGAAATGCAAACAACCGTGCGCGCAGCGCACTCCCGCCCTTGTATCTTGTACCTTTACTCTTGTATCTCCCGGCCGAGGGCGGCCTGCACGCAGCGCAGCACGCCGTAGCCGTAGCGCCCCTCGAACATCTCGTACACCGGCTTGAGCCGCTTGCCGCCGTCCTGCGCCAGCAGGGCATCGGCAATGGCGTTCACCTCCGCCTGCACCAGTCCCACCGCCTCACTCAGCTCCACCTGGCCGCGGGCGATGGCCGTCGCCAGATGGCTGTGGATGGTATCCACGGTCAAGCCGCGCTGGCGCGCGATGGCCTCCGCATCCATGCCGAGGCGGAACAGCTGCAGGGTATCCTCCACCGTATCGCTGCGCGTGTCTTCCTCCCCCGCGTGCTGCTGCAACACATCGAGAAAGCCCTCGCCGTAGGCCTCCAGCTTGCGCGTACCGACGCCGGAGATCTGTGACAACTGCGCCAGCGTTGTCGGGCGTACTGCCATCATCTCCATCAGGGTGGCATCGTGGAAGATCATGTAGGGCGCCACGCCCTGCTCTTCGGCCAGCAGGCGCCGTTTCGTGCGCAACGCCTCCCACAGCGCTTCATCACTGCCCGCCACCGCGGCGCCGCCCTTGCGCCGGCTGCGCGGCACCTTGGCCGGTTTCACCTCGCGGCGCAGCATCACCGTCTCCTCGCCGCGCAGCACCGGACGGCAGCGCTCGGTGAGACGCAGCGCGCCATGGCCCTCGATGTCCACCGCCAGCAGGCCGCGGGCGATGAGCTGACGGAACACGCCGCGCCACTCGTTGGCGCTCAGGTCCTGGCCGATGCCGAACACCGACAGCTGGTGGTGGCCAAAACGGCGCATGCGTTCGTCGTCCTTGCCGAGCAGCACATCGATGAGATAGTTGACGCCAAAGCGCTGGCCGGTGCGGTGCACGCAGGACAGCGCCTTTTGCGCCGCGGTGGTGGCATCCCAGGTCTGCGGCGTCTCCAGGCAGGTGTCGCAGTTGCCGCAGGGCTGCTCCATCACATCGCCGAAATAGCGCAGCAGCGCCTGGCGGCGGCAGGTGGTCAGTTCGCACAGGCCGAGCATGGCGTCCAGCTTGTGGTGCTCGACGCGCTTGTGGCTGTCGTCGGCCTCGGACTGCGCCAGCATCTGGCGCAGGGTGATCACGTCCTGCAGGCCGTAGGCCATCCAGGCGTCGGCGGGCAGGCCGTCGCGGCCGGCGCGGCCGGTTTCCTGGTAATAGGCCTCCACGCTCTTGGGCAGATTGAGGTGGGCGACGAAGCGCACGTCGGGTTTGTCGATGCCCATGCCGAAGGCGATGGTGGCGACGACGATCACCCCATCCTCGCGCAGGAAGCGCTCCTGGTGCACGCGGCGCGTCTCGGTGGGCAGGCCGGCGTGATAGGGCAATGCGGTCAGCCCCTGCTCGGTGAGCCACTGCGCCACCTCCTCCACCCGCTTGCGCGACAGACAGTAGACGATGCCCGCCTCGCCGTCGTGCTCGGCGCGGATGAAGCGCAGCAGCTGGTCGCGGGCGTTGCTGCCGCGCTCGACGATGCGGTAGCGGATGTTGGGCCGGTCAAAGCCGTTGAGGAACACCCGCGCCTGTTCCAGTTGCAGGCGGGCAATGATCTCGCGCCGCGTCGGCTCGTCGGCCGTGGCGGTGAGGGCGATGCGCGGCACCTGCGGAAAGCGCTCGTGCAATACAGACAGCTGGATGTACTCGGGACGGAAGTCGTGGCCCCACTGCGACACGCACTGGGCCTCGTCGATGGCGAACAGCGCCAGCGGCGCACGCTCCAGCAGGTCGAGGAAGCGTCCGGTCAGCAGGCGCTCCGGCGCCACGTACAGCAGATCGAGTTCGCCGCCCAGCAGCGCCTCTTCCACGGCGCGCGCCTCCGCCGCGCCGAGGGTGGAATTGAGAAAGGCGGCACGCACGCCGAACTGGCGCAGCGCCGCCACCTGATCCTGCATCAGGGCGATGAGCGGCGACACCACGATGCCGGTGCCCGCACGCACGATGGAGGGGATCTGATAGCACAGCGACTTGCCGCCGCCGGTGGGCATCAGCACCAGCGCATCGCCACCTTGGATCACGGTGGCGATCACCTGGTCCTGGGGGGCACGAAAGGACTCATAACCGAAAACGGTGCGCAGCACCTGCAACGCCTGTTGCTCCATGGCCATGCCTCTCACAGGGTTACGGACGGGAAATCATGGAAGAGGCGAAGTTTACCACCGCAGCAAAGTCCCGCGCCGCCGGCCGTGGGGTTCAACCCGGCTGAGCGCCGGGCAAAAAAAAGCCCAGGTGGCCCTGGGCTTGGAAAGAGGGGATGACAAAACTTAAAACCACAGGAGGTCCCACCACACGCCTGTCATCCCCTGGAGGAGTCACTACGGTGTTATTAATTGCACACACCGTACCAACTCCGCCCAGGCCAGGACGCGGACGGACAACAGATTGTTTTAACAAGAGAATTCAACGCGCCCCGGGGGCGCCGCAGGTCCGCAGGAAGCACCCGTCACTGCCAATTATGGCAACTCAGGCCTTTGCAGGCGTCAAGATTGGCAGCCTGGTCCCGGGTCATCCCCTTGGACCGCGGGCTCGGCACGGCGCGCCGGCGGCAGGCGCCACAGCCAGCCGATACCGCGCACCAGCCCCCACAGGAACAGCAACGGCAACAGCACGGTCTGCACCAGGAACACCACGATCAGGTTGATCACCTGTTCGCTCACATCCGCCGCCGCCTGCTGGTAGCGCTCCAGATAGCTGCCCACATCCGCCGCCGCCACGGCGGACTGGTAGGCGCGCCGCACCCGATCCAGCAGTGACGGGTCCGCCTCCGCTGCCGGTGCATCCCGTTCTGCGCCCTCGTTGATCTCGCGGATGCTGCCCGCCACCTGTTCGATGCGTTCCGTCGAGGCGGCATAGCGCTCGTGCAGGAATCCGCTGTAAAACAGCTCGCCGGTCAGCGCCAGCAGCGGCACGACAAACCGCAGCACGAGCAACAGGAGACCGAGGCGCAACAGCCAGGCCCCCACCCCAGGCGCCAGACGCGGCAGCCACAGCAATGCCAGCGCCAGCAACCATGCCGCCGCCAGCAGCCAGGTGAAACCCGCGGAGGCAAACAGCTCCAGCAACAGGCGCTGCAGGCCCAGGGCGGTGGCGCTGGCCAGCATCACCCAGGAGAACTGTTCCACCAGATCGTTGATGGGATCGAGTACCTGGCCCGGCGTGAAGTTGACGCCGACCCCGGCCGGTTCCACCGCGATCTCCGTACCCTGCGCCACCGAGATCACGGCATTCAGACCGCGCGCCACGGCAAAGGTCACCAGTGCGCGCTTGAAGCTGCGCTCGGTATACTCGAAACCGGCGCGGTCGAACGCACCGCTGGCCGCCAGGCCCAGCAGGGCAACGACCGCCAGGGTCAGTACCAGCTTGACTGCAGTTTTCTCCATGACCGCATCCTCCACCGCAACAGGATACCCCAGGCCCCGATGATGGAAGCCAAATTTCACCAGCTCCGCCCCGGCCAGCGCTTTCAATGGCAGGACGAGACCTACGAGAAGATCAACCCGCTGCTGGCGCGCCACCTGGGCAGCGGGGCACAGCGCCTGATCCCGCGCTCCACGGCGGTGGTCCCGCTGGATGGCGCGGCAACCCCGCCCGCTGCAGAACCCCGGCCGGCCGGCCTGCAGGCCGTGCGCCACGCCTTCGAGGACTACCACCGCAGCAGCCTGCGCTGGCTGGAACAACAGGATGGTTCGGAGGAGACGCTGAACCAGGCACGCGAGGCCCTGCTACGGGCACGGCAGCGGGTGCTGTCGGCGCTGGGAGAGGAAGGGGAAACAGCATCGGCGTTTCCGGACGGAAACGCCGACTGAAACATGGGGATTGACTAGCGGCGGCCGCCGCGGCCCTTGGTCTTGGGCTGCTCCTCGGTGACCTTGAGCGCCTTGCCCTTGTACTGCGTGCCGTTGAGTCCGGCGATGGCGGCGCGGGTTTCGTGCCCCTCCATGTCCACCAGGGCGAAACCGCGGCAGTTGCCGCTGAACACGT
This sequence comes from Gammaproteobacteria bacterium, assembly GCA_024709225.1. Lineage (GTDB taxonomy): Bacteria > Pseudomonadota > Gammaproteobacteria > Thiohalomonadales > Thiohalomonadaceae > Sulfurivermis. The sequence continues at coordinate 10,546 of JANJXC010000056.1, forward strand.
CCATCGAAATCTTGACGCCACGCACCTTACCGAACTGGGAAAACAGCTCGCGCACGTCGTCTTCACGGGTTTCCGGGGCCAGGTTGCCAACAAACATCGTTTTCATGAAAGCCTCCAGGTTTATAGTGGTGCGCACAACCGCTCAGATAGCGATTGCGCCAAATCCCGACAGGGGAATGTCGCGGTGGGAGCGCTCCGGAAGTAGCTGCCGGCGTCCCTGAGTTATTAAGTGGTTACTGACGGAACCATGGCGGCGGCCTTGGCCGGCACACCGGGTTGTTGACGGCTACACGGGCAACGAGAAGAACGGTGCCGCGCAAACGGTGGCGACAGGCTAACACATAACCCCGCAGATTCCCTAAAGTTGCCTCAAGAATTTCTTGCCGTTCGCGGAAAGAAGGGGGTATAGTGCTGCGCAGCTGCAGATTGTGGCAGTGGTAGTTTAGGTCGTTCTCCTCTGTGATACCTCCCGAACACCCTCATTTCATGACCTGCACGCACCACCCTATTAATTGTTTTTGAGGTAAAGAGTAATGGCTACCGGCACTGTGAAATGGTTCAACGAGTCCAAGGGTTTCGGCTTCATCACCCAGGATAACGGCGGCGCGGACGTATTCGTTCACTTCTCCGCTATTTCTGGCTCCGGCTTCAAGACCCTGGCCGAAGGCCAGAAGGTCTCCTTCGACCTGCAGAACGGCCCCAAGGGTCCGCAGGCGAGCAACGTCGTCGCCCAGTAAGCCAGAACCGTTTCACGTTCTGACCGAAGAACCCCGCCCCTGGCGGGGTTCTTCGTTTTCGGGGGTATAAAAACACTGTAGGCGAATCGCATTCGCGACCGGTGTGCCTTCGCTCCGGCACTGCATCGCGGATACGATCCGCTCCTACGACGCCGCCTCCTGTAGGAGCGAATCGCATTCGCGACCGACGGTCCCCCCGCCCAATGCCGTAGCACGGAGACGATCCGTCCCGCAGCGGTGTCACGGCAGCAATTGCGTCACCCGGAAGCGGCCGTCGTTCGCCACAGTGACAACCTGCCCGTAATGGCGCCGCGCCACCCTCTCGATGGGCAGGAAGGCGTTGGTGACAAACACGGCCTGGCCGCCCCTGGCCGTGAGGCGGCGCGCCGTGGCGACAAAGCGTTCGGTGAGGTCGTGCTCGACACCGAAGCCCTGATGGAAGGGCGGATTGCACAGCACCAGATCGAACACCCCCTCGATGCCCGCGCCGCAGTCGGCGGCAACCACCTCGCCGTTGATACCCAGTGCCGCGAAGTTGGCACGGCAGGCGATTACCGCCGCGGCATTGTTGTCGCTGGCCACCACCTGCTGCGGATGCCGTCTCAGCCAGGCCTGCACCGACAGATAGCCATAGCCGCAGCCCAGGTCCAGCACCCGCTGTGGAGCACACTCCGGCAGATGCGCCGCCAGCAGCGCACTGCCCGCATCCACCTTGTCCCAGCCGTACAGCCCCGGCTTGGTGAGATAGTGCAGCGCGCCGTCCGCGATGGCCGGGCGCAACCGCGTGTAGTCGCGCTCGTCCAGCAGCGCGCCGACTCGTTCGCCGCGCTGCACCACCGCCAGATACTGATGACCCATCTTCTTGAATTCGAGCGTCCCGCCCAGCCGCTCCGCCGCATGCTGGGCATAGGTCTTGATGCCCTGCTGCTTGGCGCCGGACAGCAGCAGCCGGCCACCGGGGGCGAGCCGCTCGGCGGCGGCGTTGAT
>JANJXC010000017.1 GCA_024709225.1 Gammaproteobacteria bacterium
TCGGCTTCACCGCCAACAGCACCATGACCGGCGATGGCCTCAGCGGCACCAACACCATCAACGGCCAATTCAACCAAAGCTGGGCCAACGGCAGCGAAGGCGTCGACATCACCTACACCAACCTGGCGCTGGGCTGGGCCGATGTAAGCGGAGGCTTCGACTACACGGTGGACGGCACCATTGATGTGAACTTCACGCCCAACGTCTGCGCCGAGGGCAGCAACACCCTGGACACCACCACCCCGGTGCACTTCGACTACGCCGCGGGCCACACCACCGCCGGTGTCGTTACCGTCAACGGCACCACCACGGTGACCTACAACGCCAACGGCACGGTGACGGTGAGCGATGCCAACGGCTCCACCACCTACACCAGCGAGAGCGCGATGTCGGCCCTCTGCCCGGTGCAGGACATGAGCGAGCCCACCGAGGACACCAACGACACCGGCAGCGGCACGGCGGAGGCCAGCAAGCTGCTCGCCACCCTGTCCTGGACCGGCGGCGCGACCTCGGACATGGACCTGCACCTGAACTACTACGCCAGCACCACGCCCACCGGGGCAGATGCGACCACGTCCTATGCGGCCTTCGATGGTGAGAGCTATTGCCTGTCCCCCATCGATGGCACGACATACTGGAGCGGCATGGATCTGGACCTCGATGGCACCTGCGAGGTAGGCCTGGACTATGACGACACCGAGGGCTACGGGCCGGAGCACATCACCGCCACCAGTCTGCCGAACGGCTACTACGTGCTGTCGGTCAATAGCTGGAGCCTGGATGCGGATCCCAGCGCCACGGTGACCGTGACCCTGGACGTGGGCGGCACGCTGTTCACCTTCCCGACTCACACGTTCACCGTATCCTGCGGCGAGTGTGCCGACAGCCAGTACTGGTATCGGGTCGCTGACATCCGGGTGAGCAACGGTGTTGCGGAGGTAATCGCTCCTGACACCAACCTCCTGCCCTGGGCCCCGTATGCCTACTACGCCGCACCGCGCGTCAAGTAAGCGGTAGCACGCAGCAAGGCAACAAACGCGGCGCCCCCTCGGGGGCGCCGTCTTTTTTGGTGCGGCCTTTTGTTAGAATCGCGCCATGACCCCCGCCCGCCCGCATCATCCCGGCCGCATTGGCCTCTTCCTCCTGTTGCTGGCCCTGTTGTCCCCAGCCTGCGGCGGCACCAGCAGCCCCGCGGTCGCGCCCTACCAATTGCTGTACTTCATGTCCTTCAGCTGCCCCGGCTGCCGCCAGGCCAATCCCCTCATCGAGCAGTTGCACCGCAACAGCGCCGGCCGTTACGAGGTCAGTGCGCTGGCCTTCGGCACGGCCCAGGACCGGATCCCTGCCGCCCGGCAACAGGCCGGCCTGAGCTTCCCGGTGCACGCTGCGCGCAAGGCCGAGGCGGAGCATCACGGCGTGCGCCAGACGCCGGCCGTGCTCCTGCTGCGCGCGGGCACCGCGCGCGAACGCTACCAGGGGGTGGCCGGGGTGCAGCGGCTGCAGCAACTGATCGCCGGCGGCGCCCTCGGCCGGGAGACCGGCATCCTGGAGCTGGCGCGCCAACCCGAGCGCTACGCCGGGCAAGAGGTGCGCCTGCGTGGACAGCTGCACAACACCGGCAAGGATTACTTCGCCGGCGCGGCCTTCGTCCTCGGCAACGGCGTCGAGTCGGTGCGGGTCGAGGGCCTGGCGCCGCAGGTGGTGGCGCCGCGGCCGAGCGGCGGCGCCGGGCCGCGCCCGCCGCTGCTCAGCGACCTGGCCGGCCGGGAGCTGCTGGTCCATGGCCGCGTGCGGCTGGAAAACGGCGCGGCCGTGGTCACGGCGCAGCGCTGGGAGCTCATACCATGAAATGCCGCAGCGCCCCCTGGGCGCGCTACGCCCTGCCCGCCGTCCTTGCCGCGCTGCCGCCGCTGGCCCACGCCGCCCCCCACATCCTGGGCGGGCCGGAACATCCGGCCACCGGGGTGGCCATCCCCTGGCAGCAGCGTCTGGGCGGCATGACCGGGGTGCGCGCCGCCGCCGACTGGAGCGCGCCGGCCACCCTGCGTCTGTTGTTCCTGCGGGTGGACTTTCCGCCCGACGATGACCCCACCACCACCGGCAGCGGCGAGTGGGGTGACTGCATCGCGCTGTGCAACAACGACCCCGATTACTGGATCAACAAAAACGCCGCCGACCTCGCCGCCTATTACCAGGAGGTATCGGGCGGACGGCTGACCCTGGACATCACCATCTCCACCGGCGTCTACCGCCTGCCGCAGCCCATGGCCAGCTACGGCTATCCCGGCGGCATCAGCCAAATCAATACCTTCTTCCGCGACAGCCTGCAGGCGGCCGATACCGACATCGATTTCAGCGCCTACGACACCGTGCTGGTGGTCCACGCCGGGTCCGGCGAGGAGACGGATATCGCCTGGGATACGCCGGGCGACCTGTGGTCGCTGTACTACAGCGGCCTGAACGTCGCCGTCGACGGCATCACCGTCAGCGAGGCCATCGTCATGCCGCAGACCGGCACCCAGGACCGGGACGACGCGGGCGATCTCATCGTCATCGACCCGCTGGGGGTCTACGCCCACGAATTCGGCCACTGGCTGGGCCTGCCCGACCTCTACTCCACCGCCTGGATCCAGACCTGGAAGGGCATCGGCCGCTGGGGCCTGATGGGCGACGGCCTGTACAACCGCAGGACCGCCGACGCCCCGCGCGGCAGCGGCCCGGCCCACCCCGAGGCCTGGAGCCGGCTGGACCTCGGCTGGGCGCAGGCCGACACCATCCCGCCGACGCCCGACCCGCAGGGTCTCTATTCGCTGGCGCCGGTGCAGGGCGGTGAGCGCGTCGCACGGCTCCCGGCCGGCCCCGACACCGCGCGTTACTACCTGCTGGAAAACCGCCCGCAGACCGGCTTCGACCAGGGCCTGCCCGGCGGCGGCCTGCTGGTGTGGCTCATCGACCCCGAGGTGATCGCGGCGCAACGACCCTACAACGCCGTCAACAACAGCGTGTACCTGCCCGGGGTAAAGCTGATCGAGGCCGATGGCGACAACGCCCTCGTCGCCCCCTATGACGACCCGGAGCAGGGCGACGACCTGGGCAGTGCCGGCGACCCCTTCCCCGGCAGCGGCGTGAATACGGCGTTCACGCCGCATACCACCCCCGGCTCCTCCACCTTCGGCCGGCCCGGCTGGCTATACCTGCGGGACATCGCCGCGGCCGGTGCCCAGTTCGAGTTCCGCCTCGGCTTCGCCCCGCCGGTGCCGCAGGGCCTCGCCCTGGAGACCGCCGGCGACCGCGCCCTGCGCCTCGACTGGGACCCGGTGGCGGCGCTGGATCTGGATCACTACCGCATCTACCGCAACGAGCAGCTGTGGCAGCAGACCACGGCGCCGACCGTCACCGACCGGTTGGCCTCGGCCTGCATGGCCTACCGCGTCAGTGCCGTCGACATCAACGGCCACGAAAGCCCGCGCTCGGCACCGGCCGGCAATACGGCGCCACTCCCCTCCTGCGACGGCAATAGCGACTGCTTCATCGCCGCCCTCGCCGCCAACAGCGCCTACGCCCCCGAGCTGCGCCACCTGCGCGCCTTCCGCGACCGGCACATGAGGAAGACCCCGCTGGGCCGCTGGCTGGTGCGCGGCTATTACGCCCTCAGCCCGGCCATCGCCGCGCCGCTGCGGCGCCATCCCGCCCTGCGCCGCGCCCTGCGCCCGCTGCTGCGCCCACTACTGGCCGGCGCCCGATGGCTGATGCGCCGCTGAGCGGCATGCCGGCATATGGATATGGATTACAGCTTCCGGTGGCAGGCGACAGGGACAGGCGCGCCATGCCCGCGCCGGGACCGACACTGGTGGACGCACCACCGCCCTGTTATGGTTGGGGCCATTGCGGGACGGCGCGCGACCGCGCCACCGGCAAACCCTGAACAACGACAAAAGCAGCCGAGTCGACGTTGACACTCAATTCTCTGCCCACATCCCTGCCGCAGCTCGACGCGGCGACCGCCGCGCGCTGGGTCACCGCGCTGCTGCTGGTCGCCTTCAGCGTCAGTCTGGCGCAGCTCACCTGGCGGCTGCTGCCGGCACCACCGCTGCCGGCGGCACCGGCGGCGGCCATGCGTCCGGCGGCGGACGGCCCCGCCGCGCCGCGCCTGGACAACATCGCCGCGCTGCACCTCTTCGGCGAAACCGCGACGCTCGCCCAGCCCGCGGCCAGTCAGGTCAACGCCCCGGAGACCTCCCTCAACCTCACCCTGCGCGGGCTGTTTGCGGCGGCGCGCAAGGAGGCCGCCTTCGCCATCATCGCCGAGGGGCGCGGCGACGAGCGCCACTTCCGCATCGGCGACAAGGTGGCGGGCGGCGCGCAGGTGCATGATATTCTCCCCGACCGGGTCGTCCTGGAGCGGGCCGGGCGTTACGAAACCCTGCGCCTGCCCAAGGAGCGGCTGGAAATGGCCGCGCCCCCGGTGCAAACGACCGGCGATGCCCCGTTCACGCCGGCGCTGGGGGCTCGATTGCGCGAACTGCGCGACGGGCTGAAGAACAATCCGCAGGAATTGATGAAGCTGGCGGAGATGCAGCCGGTGGTACAGAACGGCCAGTTGCGCGGCTACCGCATCCGCCCGCGGCGCCACCTGGAGTTGTTTCAGGCCGCCGGGCTGACGCAGAATGACATCGTCACCGGCGTCAACGGCATCCCGGTTACCGATCCGGCGCAATTCGGGGCACTTTCCGCACAGCTCTCCAGCGCCGCCACGCTGCGCCTGTCGGTGGAACGCCAGAACGGCATGGCCGATGAAATCGTCATCGATCTGAATTAAGGAAAATACCCGCCGTGAGCAGACACCTTCCCGCCCTCTCGCCACCGCGCCTGATCCGCATCGCCGCCCTCAGCCTGTTGCTGGCCGTCGCCGCCCCGGCGCTGCATGCCGCCACCGGCGATACGGTGACGCTGAACCTGAAGGACGCCGACATCACCTCGGTGATCGGCACGGTGGCGGAGATCACCGGCAGGAATTTCATCATCGACCCGCGTGTCAAGGGCAAGGTGACCATCATCTCGACGCGGCCGCTCGCCGCCGACGAGGTGTACCAGGTGTTTCTGTCGGTGCTCACCGTGCACGGCTTCGCCGCCATCCCCGACAAGAACGTCACCAAGATCGTGCCCGAGGTGACCGCCAAGCAGAACGCCATCCCCAATGTCGACGACCGGCGCCCGGGACGCGGCGACCAGTACGTCACCCGCGTGATCCAGGTGACCAACGTCGCCGCCGCGCAACTGGTGCCGATCCTGCGCCCGCTGCTGCCGCAGGAGGCCCATCTGGCCGCCTATCCCGGCAGCAACGTGCTGATCGCCTCGGCCAGCGCGGCCAATCTGGAACGGCTGGTGAACATCATCCAGCGCATCGACCTGTCCGGCGACGCGGAGATCGAGGTGATCCAGCTGCAGCACGCCTCGGCGGAAGAGATCGTGCGCATCCTCTCCTCGCTCATCGTGGACGCCGCCAAGGCCGCCCAGCAACCGGGCGAGGCACCGCGGCTGGGCGCCGACCTGCGCACCAACAGCGTGCTGCTCTCCGGCGACCGCGGCAGCCGTCTGCGCCTGCGCGCCCTGATCTCCCATCTGGATACGCCGATGGAGCGCAGCGGCAACACCCAGGTCATCTATCTGCGCTACGCCAAGGCCAAGGAGCTGGCGCCGGTACTCGCCGGCATCGCCGGCGGCATGACCCAGAAGGGTGCCGCCGCCGCGCCCGCCGACAAGGCGGCGGAAAACCTCAACATCCAGGCCGACGAGAGCATCAACGCCCTGGTGATCAGCGCGCCGCCCGACATCATGGGCAACCTGGAACGGGTGATCCGCCGCCTCGACATCCGCCGTTCGCAGGTGATCGTCGAGGCGGTGATCGCCGAGGTCACCGATGAAAAGGCGCGCGAACTGGGCGTGCAGTGGCTGTTCGACGGCTCGGCGAACAACAAGCCGGTGGGCATCGTCAACTTCGCCGGCTCCGGCTCCGGCCTGACCAATCTGGCCGCAACGCCGCCGGGGGTGGGCGACGGCCTGCTCGCCGTGGTGGGCGACACCGCCACCTCCGGCGGCACGCGCATCGGCGCCCTGCTGCGCGCCCTCTCCGGCGACGTCAACACCAACATCCTGTCCACGCCGAGCCTGGTCACCCTGGACAACGAAGAGGCCGAGATCGTGGTGGGCCAGAACGTCCCCTTCATCACCGGCTCCTACACCAGCACCGGCACCGGCAGCTCCACGCCGAGCAACCCGTTCCAGACCATCTCGCGCCAGGACGTCGGCCTCAGCCTGAAGATCAAGCCGCAGATCAACGAAGGCGACACCGTGCGGCTGGAGATCGCCCAGGAGGTGTCCAGCATCAGTTCGGCCACCACCGGCGCCGCCGACATCGTCACCAACAAACGCTCCATCAAGACCTCGGTGCTGGTGGACAGCGGCGAGGTGCTGGTGCTGGGCGGACTCATCGACGATCAGCTGGTGGAGAACGATCAGAAAGTCCCCGGCCTGGGCGACATCCCGATCCTCGGCTACCTGTTCAGCTACAAGAAGACCACCACCGTCAAGCGCAACCTGATGGTCTTCATCCATCCCACCATCCTGCGCAATGCGCGCGACAGCCTGGCCATCGTCGGCGACAAGTACAGCTACATGCGCGACAAGCAACTGGCGATCCGCGAGCGCGGCGTCAAGCTGATGGCCGACGACGTCTCGCCGCTGCTGCCGGAGTGGAACGACTTCCTCGCCCTGCCGCCGCCGTTCGAGCCGGAGGCCGCCGCCCCCGCGGCGGAGCATGCCGATGTCACCGACGCCGCACGCTGATACCGCGCCGGCGGCGGGCGTCGCGCTGCCGCGCCTGCCCTACACCTACGCCAAGCGCGCCGGGGTGCTGCTGTTTCCCGATGACGGCGGCGCCCTGCGGCTGTACTACCGCGCCGATGCCGAGGCGCAGGCCCTGACCGAGGCGCGCCGCGTCGCCGCCCGCGCCGTGCCGCTGGAAAAACTGGACAATGCGGCCTTCGAGCGCCTGCTGCGCCAGGCCTACGAACGCTCCACCAACGGCGCCATGCAGGCGATGGAGGAGATGGGCGAGGAGATGGACCTCGACCGGCTGGCGCAAAGCCTGCCGGAACCGGAAGACCTGCTGGAGAGCGAGGATGACGCGCCCATCATCCGCCTGATCAACGCCCTGCTCACCGAGGCGGTGCGCGAGAACGCCTCCGACATCCACATCGAACCGTTCGAGCACCGCCTGTCGGTGCGCTTTCGCGTCGACGGCGTGCTGCGCGAGGTGCTGGAACCGAAACGCACCATCGCGCCGCTGCTGGTGTCGCGCATCAAGGTGATGGCCAAGCTGGACATCGCCGAAAAGCGCGTGCCGCAGGACGGCCGCATCTCGCTGCGCGTCGCCGGCCGTGCGGTGGACGTGCGCGTCTCCACCCTGCCCTCCGGTCACGGTGAACGCGTGGTGCTGCGTCTGCTCGACAAGCAGGCCGGCCGCCTCGACCTCACCCACCTCGGCATGGCGGAACCGACGCGGCAGAAGCTCGATCACCTGATCCACGAACCGCACGGCATCTTCCTCGTCACCGGCCCCACCGGCTCGGGCAAGACCACCACGCTGTACGCGGCGCTGACCCGGCTCAACGGCCGCGACCTCAACATCATGACGGTGGAAGACCCCATCGAGTATTTCATCGACGGCATCGGCCAGACCCAGGTCAACCCCAAGGTGGAAATGACCTTTGCCCGCGGCCTGCGCGCCATCCTGCGCCAGGACCCGGACGTGGTGATGGTGGGCGAGATCCGCGACCTGGAGACGGTGCAGATCGCCGTGCAGTCCTCCCTTACCGGCCACCTGGTGCTCTCCACCCTGCACACCAACACCGCGGTGGGCGCGGTCACGCGCCTGCGTGACATGGGCGTGGAGCCCTTTCTGCTCTCCTCCACCCTGCTCGGCGTGCTGGCGCAGCGCCTGGTGCGCCTGCTCTGCCCGCACTGCCGGGAAGCCCATCAGGCCAGCGCCGCCGATTGCGCCCTGCTCGGCGTGGCGCCCGACCCGGCACCGACGCTGTACCACCCGGTCGGCTGTCCCAAGTGCAATCGCAGCGGCTACCTCGGCCGCACCGGCATCTACGAACTGGTGGTGATCGACCGCCAGATGCGCAGCCTGATCCACGACGGCGCCGGCGAATACGAACTGGAGGCCCACGCCCGCCAGCACACCGCCAGCATCCGCGACGACGGCATGCGCCGCGTCCTGGCCGGCGATACCTCACTGGAAGAAGTGCTGCGGGTGACGCATGAAGAATAGTTACAAGTTACAAGTTGCAAGTTGCAAGTTACAGGACAAGGTCTGTGCAGCAGACTTGTTGCCGTACCGCTTGCCGCTTGCAACTTGCAACTTGCAACTTGCAACTTGTCACTGACTCCATGGGCGCCTTTGAATACCAGGCCCTCGATGCCGCCGGCCGCACCCGCAAGGGCGTGCTGGAGGGCGACACCGCGCGTCAGGTGCGCCAGAGCCTGCGCGAGCAGGGCCTCACGCCGCTGGCGGTCGAGGAGGTGTCGGTACGCGAAGGCAAGCGCAGCAGCGCGCTGTTCACCCGCGGCGTCAACGCCACCGACCTGGCCCTGATCACCCGCCAGCTCGCCACCCTGGTGCGCTCCGGCCTGCCGCTGGAGGAGACCCTGCACACCGTGGCGCGGCAGAGCGAAAAGCCGCGCCTGCGCAACATGATCATGGCGGTGCGCTCCAGGGTGCTGGAGGGCCACACCGTGGCCGAGGGCCTGGCCGAGTTTCCCCACGTCTTCCCCGAGCTGTATCGCGCCACCGTCGCCGCCGGGGAGCATTCCGGCCACCTGGAGGTGGTGCTGGAGCGCCTCGCCGACTACACCGAGTCACGCCAGCAACTGCGCCAGAAGATCCAGCTCGCCCTGTTCTATCCGGCGATCCTCACCACCATGGCGCTGATCGTCACCATCGCCCTGCTCACCTACGTGGTGCCGCAGGTGGTGCAGGTGTTCGACAACATCGGCCAGGAGCTGCCCTGGCTGACGCGCAGCCTGATCGCCGCCAGCGACTTCATGCGCGAATGGGGCATCGTCCTCGCCCTGCTGCTCGGCGGCGCCCTGTGGGTCTTCGCGCGCCTGCTGCGCCAGCCCGACAACCGGATGCGCTGGCATCGCCTGCTGCACCGCCTGCCGCTCATCGGCCGCCTCACCCGGGGCGTGAACACGGCGCGCTTCGCGCGCACCCTCAGCATCCTCTCCGCCAGCGGCGTGCCGGTGCTGGACGCCATGCGCATCGCCGCCCAGGTGCTGGGCAGCCTGCCCATGCGCGCGGCGGTGGAGCAGGCGGCGCACCGCGTGCGCGAAGGCTCCAGCATCCACCGCGCCCTGGAGCCGAGCGGCTATTTCCCCGCCATCACCCTGCAGCTCATCGCCAGCGGCGAATCCAGCGGCCAGCTCGACGCCATGCTGGAGCGCGCCGCCACCAATCAGGAGCGCGAACTGGAAACCACCATCGCCGCCCTGATGGGGTTGTTCGAACCCCTGCTCATCCTCACCATGGGCGGCATCGTGCTGGTCATCGTGCTGGCGATCCTGCTGCCGATCTTCGATTTGAACCAGCTGGTCAAATAGCCGCCGGCATGCGGTGACGCGCGGCACAAAACCGGCGCCTTGCAACGAATAGAATTCTCCGCTGCCGCCGTGACGACCGCCCCGGCGCCTTCTATCCTTTCTAGCGCTTGCCGTCCGTCCCGGCGGAGGCGACAGCCATTACACCAGCGGCCCGCCGCACCGGGGGCATCCGGCATGGCGTGCAGGGCGGCGCAGACAACACCACAAATCGACACAGGGAGATAGCGTGATGAAAAATCTTTTCGCAACAGCGGGCACCATCGGCGTGCTCGCCCTGGCCCTGACCGCCTGCGGCGGCGGGGACGACAGCAGCAGCAGCGGCAGCGGCGCACTCACCGGCGTCTGGGCCGGCTATTACGAGTACGGCGGTTCATTGGGGCACGGGCTCACGGTCAGCGTCGACGGCTCCACCATCACCGCGGTGGCGCGCGACGGCAGCAGTCTCGGCCTGACCGGCGCGATCAGCGCCGTGCAGGGCGGCATCTTCGAATTCACCCTGTATGCCGGCGCCACCGAGATGGACGCCGGCGGCTTCATGGTCGACGGCGCCGCCAACCACGCCGCCATCCTCACCCAGGGCGGCGATTTCGGCGTGCTGCAGAAGAACGGCCCCACCACCGGCACCTGGGCGGCCGCCGACGCCATCGGCAGCTGGAGCGGCTACAGCATCGCCCTCAACAGCACGGGCGACATCATCAGCTACGACAGCTCCAGTGCCACGGTGGATATCAACGGCAACATCATCGGCAGCGGCCCCTTCGGCGGCTTCACCGGCGCCCTGAGCACGTATCACACCGGCTATGGCTATTACACCGGCACATGGAGCAATCCCAGCCAGGGCACCAGCGGCGATCTGCTGGTGTGGATCTCCGCCGACAAGACCTTTGCCGCCTCCTACGCCTGCCTCGGCTCATCCGATCCGAGCTGGGGGCTGGAGTACTGCACCTACAACTCCTGGAACAAGCAGTAAACCGGACCGCCGGGGGGGCGCCGCTCCCCCGGCCATCTCACGGCCGCTGGCGCCAGCGTCGCCCCAGGTCCAGGAGCAGGGCGCCCAGCCCGCCGCCCAGGGCGCCGTACAGGTGAGCGTTCACTATGACGGCGCCCCCCACCAGGGCCTGCGTACCGATAGCGGTGCCGGCCAGCTGCTCCCAGGCCAGCTTGGCACCCGTGCCGATGAGCAGAACCAGGCTGGTGCGAGGCTCGCGCCGCCAGCCGGCCAGGGCGCCACACACCAGCAGGCCGTGCAGCACGCCGGACAGGCCCACATACCAGCCGACCTCCACATCGCGCAGATACAGGCCCAGGCTGACCGCCAGGGCGCACAGCGCCAGGACCGGCCCCCATGCCGGCACCGGCAGGGCGTGGCCGCACAGCGCCCAGATCAGGGCCAGGGCCGCCAGGTTCAGCAGCAGGTGCGTCCAGCCCAGATGCACCAGATGCGCGCCCAGCAGGCGCCACGGCTCGCTGCCGAGGAGGGCGCGCTCGTAGCGCAGCGCCTCGTCCCAGCCCAGCCCCTGCAGCGCCACACACAGCAGCGCCAGCAGCAGCGGCAGGCGCCAATGCGCCATCTGTCCCGGTTTTCCATGCATGATGGCCGCCAGATTACCACCCGCACCGGCCGGCGCCCCAGCGGCCACCGGGTAAATTGGCGCTATAATCGGCCGCATCCATGACACAACCACAGGCTACGCAGAACCTATGAACCGATTTCCCTTGCGCACCGCCGCGCGCGCGCGCGGCTTCACCCTGATCGAGATCATGGTGGTGGTCGTCATCCTCGGCATCCTCGCCGCCATCGTGGTGCCCAAGGTGATGGACCGCCCGGACAGCGCGCGCATCACCAAGGCGCGGCAGGATATCCGCGCCCTGGAGAGCGCCCTCAATCTGTACAAGCTGGACAACTTCAACTATCCCAGCACCGACCAGGGGCTGGTGGCGCTGGTGAAGAAGCCGGCGGGTGCGCCCGAGCCGCGCAACTGGAAGCAGGGCGGCTACATCGATCGCCTGCCCAAGGACCCCTGGGGCAACGACTACCAGTACATGAGCCCCGGCGTGCAGGGCGAGATCGACATCTTCACCTTCGGCGCCGACGGTCGCCCCGGCGGCGACGGCATGAACGCCGACATCGGCAACTGGAACGTCGAATAGCGGCCGCGGGATGAGGGCGATGGGCAGCAGGACAGGCCACTGCACTGCCGCGCGTGCCGCCGCCCTGCGCCTGCCGCCGGCGCCCCTGCTGCGCGGCTTCACCCTGATCGAACTGATGGTGGTGCTGGTCATCATCGGCATCCTGGTGTCTTTTGCCACCCTGGCCGTGGGCAATGATCGCGCCCACATCGTGCAGGAAGAGGCGCGCCGCCTGGCCAGCCTGATCGAGCTGGCCGGCGAGGAGGCCACCCTGCAGGGACGCGAGCTGGGCCTGCAGTTCACGCGCACCGGCTACCGCTTCATGTTCCTCGCCCTGCAGGAGGACGGCACACCGCAGTGGCTGGCGCTGGAGCGCGATGGCCTGCTGCGGCCGCGCGAATTTCACCCGGCCATCACGCCGCAACTGGTGCTGGAGGGGCTGCCGCAGGCACTGCCCGCCGAAGCGCCGGAGCACGGCGCGCCGCAGCTGTTCCTGCTGTCCAGCGGCGAACGTACCCCGTTCCGCCTGCGCCTGGCGGCCGATGACGGCCGTATCGCACGCGAGCTGGAAGGCGGCGCGCTCGGCGCGATGCAAATGCATTAGGCAGGCCCATCCCGGGCTCCGCCGGCCCGACGCAGCGGTATCGGGCCACACTCCGGACACCGCCGCCGTCGTGCCCGGCCGAGGTCATAGAGAATCGAACAACGAAGACAGAACAACGTGCGTATCTTGCGAAACAGGGTCGAGGGGGATGGATCTGACGCCGGGCGCGCCATTGCGGGCACCGGCACTGTTGCTCCTGCCACCGTCCGCCGTTCGCCTTCGGCCTTCATGCGCGGCTTCACCCTGCTGGAAGTGCTCGTCGCCCTGGCGGTGATCGCCATCGGCCTGGCCGCCGCCATACGCGTCGGCGCCACCAACGGCGCCAACGCCATCCACCTGCGCGACAAGACCTTTGCCCAGTACGTGGCGGCCAACAAGGCCACCGAACTGCTGTTGCAGGCCGACTGGCCCGCGGTCGGCACCCAGCGCGGCCATGCCGCGCTGGGGCCGGTCGAATGGAGCTGGGCGACACGCGTCAGCGAGACCTTCGATGCGCGCGTGCGCCGGGTCGATGTCGAGGTCGGCCGCGACGGTGAATCGCCGCTGGCCACGCTGTCGGCCTTCCTACCGCAACCCGCGCCGCCGGTTGCCAATTGAACCGCCTGGCCTCCCCCATCCGGCAACACGGCTTCACCTTGCTGGAGCTGCTGGTGGCGATCGCGGTGTTTGCGGTGGTGGCATTGCTCGCCTACGGCGGACTGGCCTCGGTGCTGGATGCGCGCGAAGACACCGCCGCCGCCGCGCAGCGCCTGCGCGCCCTGCAGCTGACCATGCTGATGCTGCAGCGCGACCTGGATCAGGTGGCGCCGCGCGGGATACGGGATGAGTACGGCGACAACAAGCCCGCCCTGCACGGCGGCGCGGACTGGATCGAGCTCACCCGCGGCGGTTGGTCCAATCCCGCCGATCAGGCGCGCAGCCAGTTGCAGCGGGTGGCCTACGCCGTGCGCGAGCGCACGCTGATTCGTGCGCACTGGCAGGTGCTGGATCGCGCCCAGGACAGCGCGCCGCTGGAGGCGCCGTTGCTGGAGCGGGTGGCCGTCCTGCGTGTGCGCTTTCTCGACGCGAACCGGGAATGGCAGGAGGCATGGCCGCCCCTGGCGCAGGATGAAGCCGCGGCCGCCGACCCCCTGCCGCTGGGCGTCGAGCTGACCGTCGAGCTCGAGCAATGGGGCAGGGTGACCCGCCTGTTCCGGGTGCGATGATGAACGTATTCCGTTGTCCGTTGACCGTTACACGCAGGCCGCAGGCCGCCAGCCGTTTTGCAACGGAAAACGGACCACGGAACACGGAAAACATTGCCGTCAGTGAGCGCGGTGTCGCACTGGTCACGGCGCTGCTGGTGGTGACGCTGGCCGCGGTGGCCGCAGTGGCGATGACCTCGCGCCAGCAGATCGACATCCGCCGCACCCAGAACGTGCTGGAGACCGAACAGCTGCGCTTCTTTCTCTATGGCATCGAAGGCTGGGCGGGCAAGATGCTGGAGCAGGACCGCAGGGACGGCGAGGTGGATCACCTGGGCGAAGACTGGGCCATGCGGCTGCCGCCCGTGCCGGTGGACAACGGCCAGCTGACCGGCCATATCGAAGACGCGCAGGGGCGCTTCAACCTCAACAACCTGATCCTGGACGGCAAGACCAGCGCGGAAGACCTGATGCGTCTGCGCCGCCTGCTCGCCGCACTGGAGCTGTCGCCCGATCTGGCCGACGCCATCGTCGACTGGATCGATGCCGATATCGAGCCCCTGCCCCCCTACGGCGCCGAGGATGCCACCTACCTGGGCAATACGCCGCCCTACCGCGCGGCCAACCGCCTGTTCGGCGACGTCAGCGAGTTGCGCCTCGTCGCCGGCATCGATGCCGCCGGCTACCGCCTGCTGGCGCCCCACCTGGCGGCGCTGCCGGCGCGCACCGCCATCAACCTCAACACCGCCTCCGCCGCGGTGATCATGGCGCTGGCGGACGGCATCGGCCGCAGTGAGGCGGAGGATTTCGTCGCCACACGCCAGGACCAGCACTACAGCAGCGTGGACGCAGCGTTGCAGCAGCCGGTGTTCGCCAACCGCACGGTGGCGCGGGACGGCCTCGGCGTGTCCAGCAATCATTTTGTGGTAATGTCAGCCATCAGCCTCGGACGGCTGGAACAGCGCTATGCCAGCCTGTTGCGACGCGAGGACAACGGCGCGGCCACACTCATTGTCCGCACCCAACTCTATCTGTGACCCCATGGACCAACTGCTACTCCGCCTGGATCAGGACACTACGGCGCACTGGTGCCTTGCCAGCGCGCCGGCCAAGGTCAGCCACGGCCCGCTGAGTGCCGCCGCCGCCGCGGCCGTCGGCTGCCGGGTGGTGGTGCTGGTCCCGGGCAATGCCATCACCCTGATGGCGGCGCGCCTGCCCGGCCGCCAGCGGCGGCGCCTGCTCCAGGCCCTGCCCTACGCGCTGGAGGAACAGCTCGCCGCGGAGGTAGAAACGCTGCACTTTGCCGCCGCTGCGGCGCAGGGGGATGATGTCCCCTGCGCCGTGGTGGATCGCGCCACCCTGCGCGGCTGGCTTGCCGCACTGGAGGCCGCCGGGGTCAAACCGGATGTGCTGTTGCCCGACGTGCTGGCGCTGCCGCGTGCCGCCGGCGAGTGGAGCCTGCTGGCCGAGGCCGCGGAGGTGCGGCTGCGTCTCGGCGAGTATCGCGGCCTGGCCTGCGATCGGGCCGCCCTGCCGCATCTGCTGCCCCTGCTGCTGCAACAGGCCGGTGCGGAAAAGCCGCGGCGGCTGCATCTGTACGAGGTACTGCCCGCCGGCGATACGGCGGCAGAGCCGAACACCGGCCTGCGCGCCGCGGTGCAGGACTGGTGCACAGCGTCCGCCGTCGAACTGGAATCCACCTCCGTTGATGCCGCACTGCCGCTGCTGCCCGCCGCCCTGCGCGGCGAGGGCATCAACCTGTTGCAGGGCGAGTTCAGCCGGCGCGAGCAGACCCGCCAGCTGTGGCGTCCGTGGCGCGCCGCCGCGGCGCTGCTGGCGGGCCTGCTGCTGCTGCAGGGCGGCATGAGCGGCGCGCGCTATCTCAGCCTGGCGCAGGAGGACGCCCGGCTGGCGGCACAGATCGAACAAACCTATCGCAGCGTCTTTCCGGAGGCCCAGCGCGTGGTCAATGCGCCGGTGCAAATGGAGCAGAAGCTGCAGGAGCTGCGCCGCGGCACGGCGGCGCAGGAATTTCACCGCCTGCTGCAGCACGCCGGGCCGGCCTTGCGCAACGCCGGCGTCGAGGTGCGCGCGCTGCACTATACCGCGGGGCTGCTCGACATCGAGGTCACGGCCAGCGACCTGCAGACCCTCGACCGCCTCAAGCAGACCCTCGACAGTGGCGCGCTGCGCGCCGAGATCACCGGTGCCGACAGCAGCGGCAACAGCGTTGCCGGCCGCATCGCACTGCGCGGAGGTCAGTCATGAACGTGCTGCAGCAACACTGGGAACAGTTGCAACCGCGCGAGCGCCGCATCCTCCTCGGCGGCGCCATTGCCGCCCTGGTGCTGCTGGCGTATGCCCTGGTGTGGATGCCGTTCACCGACCGTCTCGCCCAACTGGAAGGCAGCGTGAGCTCGCAGCGCAGCACTCTGGCCTGGATACAGCAGGCCGGTGCCGAGGTGCGCGCCCTGCGCGGCACGCCGTCCGCCGCCGGCAGCCCGCAGTCGCTGCTCGCCCTCAGCGATGCAAGCGCCAAGGCCCATCGGCTGGGCGAGGCGATCAAGCGCGTGCAACCCGAAGGGCAGCACACGGTGCGGGTGTGGCTGGAAGGCGCCGTCTTCGATGATGTGCTGCGCTGGCTGGATACGCTGGCCGCCCAGCACGGCGTCCGCATCACCGGCCTCAATGTCGAACGCGCCGCCACGCCGGGACGGGTCAATGCGCGCGTCGCGCTGGAGGCCGCCCCGTGAGGCGCGCGTGGCTGAAATACGCCCTGGTCGGCCTGCTCACCTACGCGCTGGCGCTGATCGTGCTGCTGCCGGCGCAGCAGGCCTATGGCGTGGCGCAGCCCTATCTGGCCAGGTCGATGCCCGTCACCCTGCACGACCTCGGCGGCAGCGTCTGGGCCGGCCGCGCCGGCACCCTGGCCTGGCGCAGCACGCCGCTCGGCGCACTGCAGTGGGAGCTGTCGCCCTGGCAGCTGCTGCAGGGACGCCTCGGCGTGCAATGGCAGTTGCAGGACACGGCGACCGCGCTCACCGGCCATGCCACCGTGCGGCGCGACGGCAGCATCGCACTGCGCGACGTGGCGGCACGCTTCCCCGCGGCACAATTGATGCTGTTCAATCCCGGCCTGCCCATCGCCGCCGACGGCACCATCGCCGTCAAGCTGGACGAGGCGCGGCTGCAGCCGCAGGCGGCACCCGCCCTGCGCGGCACCGTGGTATGGAGCCAGGCGCTGCTGGTCGCCGGGCAGCCGCTCAAGCTCGGCGACCTCCGCCTCACGCTGCAGCCGGCCGAGAACGGCGGCAGCAGCGGCGCCATCAGCGATGGCGGCGGCCCGCTGGAGATCACCGGCACCCTGGTCCTGGATGCCAACCGCAGCTATCGCCTCGATGCCAAGCTGCGCGCGCGCCCCGGCGCCGATGCCGCACTGGGCACCGGCCTGCAGCTGCTCGGCCGCGCCGACGCCCGCGGTTATCACACCCTGCGCTACAGCGGCCGGCTGTAGCCGTCGGCCGCCCCAATCGCGAATACGGTTCGCCTGCACCACGGGTGCGGCCTGCGTAGGAGCGGATGGTATCCGCGCTGCTGCGCCACGGCGACACCACACCGATCGCGAATACGATTCGCTCCTACAGGTGGAACGGTCCGCGTCAGAAACATCCTGCGACTAACCCGGCAGGGTCGCGGATACGGTTCGCCTGCACCATGAGCGCGGCCTGCGTAGGAACGGATGGTATCCGCGCTGCTGCGCCATGGCGACGCCACACCGATCGCGAATACGATTCGCTCCTACAGGTGGAACGGTCCGCGTCAGAAACATCCCGTGACTAACCCGGCAGGGTCGCGAATACGGTTCGCCTGCACCATGAGCACGGCCTGCTTAGGACCGGATGATGATCGGCGGTAGCGCGGTGGCTTCATCACCGGCGGCGGTTAGTACGTCTGCTCCACATGCACCGGAACGTCATGCCGCACGATGACACTCTTGCAGCCGCTCAGCAGTGCAATGACGGCGGCTGCCACGACGAATTTCTTGACCATGATGGGCCTCCCTGTGTTGTTTGCTGCGAGTACAGGTCCGCAGTGTAGGGAGGCATGCTGAACGGTTACTGAACGGAGTCGGGACGGGGGCGAACGGAGCGGCTCCGCGGCAGCGACCGCGGGG
>JANJXC010000021.1 GCA_024709225.1 Gammaproteobacteria bacterium
GCCTCGCGCTGCTTTTCCAGCAGCTGGCGGATGCCCTGGTCGGCCAGGGCCAGCATGGCGTCCAGCTCCTCGCGGCGGAAGGCGTGGCCTTCGGCGGTGCCCTGCACCTCGATGAAGGCGCCGCCGTCGTTCATCACCACGTTCATGTCGGTCTCGGCGCCGGAGTCCTCGGCGTAGTCGAGGTCGACGATGGCGACGCCCTGGTGGATGCCGACGGAGACCGAGGCCACCTGGCCATGCAGCGGGTCTTTCTTGATCAGCTTTTTCTCGCGCAGGTGACGGATGGCGTCGGCCAGCGCCACATAGCCGCCGGTGATGGAGGCGGTGCGGGTGCCGCCATCGGCCTGGATCACGTCGCAGTCGACGGTGATGGTGCGCTCGCCCAGCGCCGCCATGTCCACCACGGCGCGCAGCGAACGGCCGATGAGGCGCTGGATCTCCATGGTGCGGCCACCCTGCTTGCCCTGTGCCGCCTCGCGGCTCATGCGCGAGCCGGTGGAACGCGGCAGCATGCCGTATTCGGCGGTCACCCAGCCCTCGCCCTTGCCCTTGAGAAAGCGCGGCACGCCCTCGCTCACGCTGGCGGTGCAGATCACCTTGGTATCACCGAACTCCACCAGCACCGAACCTTCGGCGTGCTTGGTGTAGTTGCGGGTAAGTTTGATGGCGCGCAGTTCTGCGGGCGCTCGTCCACTCGGGCGCATAGGAATTCCTTCGTTCATTGGATTGGTGTAATGGGAGGCCCGGTCATTGTACCGGGCATTGGCAACAAGGCGTACCCCGCCGCGGCATTTATGAATCGCGGCGCTTCAGTTCGTCCTGATAGGTGCGCAGCGCCTCTTCGATCTGTTCGATGGCGCTTTTCAGCTTGTCCTCATCCACGTGCGGCACCGGGTCTTTCGGCTTCGGCGCCGGGGCGGGCGGCGGCGCGGGCCGGGGGCGCGGCGCAGCGGCTGCCAGCGAGTTCAGGCGCAGGGCGACCACGCTGATATTGTCGCTGTGCGGATAGCTGATCTGCTCGGCCCGCATGGCCATGCGTTCGAGCACCTCGTCCAAGCTGCCGTCCTGTTGCAGCATCAGGCCGAGCTGGGCATCGTCCAGGGCGCCCCACAGACCATCGGAGCAGAGCAGCACGATGTCACCCATGCGCATGACCTTGCCCTTGCCCACCTCCACCTCCGGCGCCTGCGGCATGGCACCGATGCACTGGGTGATGTGGTTGCGGCGCGGGTGGCTGTCCTGCTCGGCGCGGCTGATCACGCCGTGGCGATAGAGCTGTTCGACGTAGGAGTGATCGGTGGTGCGGAATACCGGCAGGCCGCCGCGGAACAGGTACAGGCGCGAATCGCCGACATGGGCCCAATCCATGTGGCCGTTCTGGATCAGGCACAGCACGGCGGTGGTGCCCGGGATATTGTCCAGGTCCTGCTCCGCCGTCATGGTCACCAGGGTGTCGTGGGCGGCGAGTATGATCCCGGCCAGAAAACGCCCCGGCTGGGCCACCGGACGCGTGCCGTTGAGGTAGCGTTCGCGCGCAATATCCACCAGCACCTGCGCCGCGATATCACCGCCGGCATGTCCGCCCATGCCGTCGGCGAGGACCAGC
This sequence comes from Gammaproteobacteria bacterium, assembly GCA_024709225.1. Classification (GTDB taxonomy): domain Bacteria; phylum Pseudomonadota; class Gammaproteobacteria; order Thiohalomonadales; family Thiohalomonadaceae; genus Sulfurivermis. The sequence continues at coordinate 1,607 of JANJXC010000021.1, forward strand.
AGCACGCCCTCGTCGGTCTCCACGACGTCGAAGCGATCCTGGTTGCTGTTGCGATTGCCGAGATGATTGGCGACGCCGGTTTCGTAGTGCATGGCCGGTGGCTCAGCCCTTGGACCAGGGCAGGGTGATGTCGCGGGTCAGCAGGTCGAGAAAGGAGTCGCCGCGCGAGGTGGGCTCTTCCGGCGGGTCTTCGCGGTTCATCGCCTCCAGCAGCTGGTCCACGGTCTGCGGACGCAGCAGCGGGTCTACCTCCATCGCCCAGTCGATGGCGCCGAGCAGCGCGGTGGAGTAGTGCTTGCGGAAGGCCTGCACCGCGGGCTTCATGGTGTCCTTCATGCGCCGCTCTTCCGCCGGCGGCGGCGTGGTGCCGTCGATGCAGGCGCGCATCGAGGCGCCGATGGCGTAAAGGTCGCTCCACGGCCCCACATAGCCACCCGGCGTGAGTTGCTCATAGGGGGCAAAGCCCGGCGTGACCACCTGGGTCGGCTGGTACTTGCGGCTGTTCTGCATCTGATGCACCGCGCCGAAGTCGAGCAGGATGGGATTGCCGCCGGGGCGCAGGAAGATGTTGCCGGGCTTGATATCCAGATGCAGCAGGCCCATGCCGTGCAGCACCCGAACCCCATCCATCAGGGGCGGGAACACGGTACGGATAAATTTTTCGCTCAGGCCGCCGCCGTGGCGCTTGATGTAGTCCTGCAGGTTGATCCCCTTTTCGTAGGCCATGACCATGTAGACCGTGCCGTTGGCGCGGAAGAAATTGATCACGTTGACGATGTTGGGATGCTTGATGGTGGCCAGCGTGCTGGCCTCCTGGAAGAACATGCGCCGGCCATGGGCGAAATTGTCGCCCGCCTCGGTCTCGGGGATGGTATGCACCGAGACGCCATCCTCGCCGCGGAAGGCCAGCTTGCGCGGCATGTATTCCTTGATCGCGACCTGGGTGCCGTCGTTGGCGTCATGGGCCAGATAGACGATGCTGAAGCCGCCGCCGCCGATGGCGCGATCGATGACGTAGCTGTCCAGCGAGGTGGCCGGTAGCAGGCAGTAATTGTCGCGCGCGTCGTTCATCCGTTATCTGTATGGCGGAAATGCTGTTTTCTGCGGCTGTTCCGTGGCATGACAAGTCAGAGTACCATGGTCGACCATGCCGCACCGTTAGCCTGAGGAGTGTACATGATTCATAGCATGACGGCATTCGCCCGCCGCGAGTCCCAGGGCGACTGGGGCACCTTTACCATCGAGCTGCGCTCGGTCAATCACCGCTATCTGGAACTGGGGCTGCGCCTGCCCGAAGAGGTGCGCGTGCTGGAGCCGCGCATCCGCGACAAGATGAATCAGGCCCTGGGGCGCGGCAAGGTGGACTGCACCATCCGCTACCAGGCGCCGGCGGAATACGCCTCGCTGGAGATCAACCGCGAGCTGGTCACCCAGCTGGCCCACATCACCCGCGAGGTCGACGGCATCATCTACAACCCCGCCCCGGTGAACTCCTTCGACGTGCTGCGCTGGCCCGGCGTGCTGCAGCTGCCGACACCCGACCCGGAGCGCCTGCACGCCGAGGCCATGAGCCTGCTCGACGCCGCGCTCGCCGAACTCATCGCCACCCGCGCCCGCGAGGGCGACAAGCTGAAGGAGTTGCTCCTGCAGCGCTGCACGGCGATGACGGACATCGTCGCCCAGGTCAACACCCGCCGTCCCGAGGTGCTGGCCCGCGCCCGCGAACGCCTCGATACGCGCCTCGCCGAACTGAAGGGCGAGCTGGATCCGGCCCGGCTGGAGCAGGAGCTGGTGCTGCTGGCCCAGCGCCTCGACGTGGAAGAGGAGCTGGACCGCCTCGCCGCCCATCTCGACGAGGTGCGCCGTGTGCTGGGGCAGAAGGAACCGGTGGGCCGCCGCCTCGACTTCCTGATGCAGGAGCTGAACCGCGAGGCCAACACCCTCTCCTCCAAGTCCCAGGACGTCGACACCACCCGCTACGCCGTGGACCTCAAGGTGCTCATCGAACAGATGCGCGAACAGGTGCAGAATATCGAATAGCCCGGCCCGTTGTTGACCATAAGTAAACACGGAAGTAAACTTATGCTCCAGCTGGTATACAAGAAGGCGGCTCTGAAGGAGCTGGCGAAGATACCGGCCCCGGCACGCCGGAAGATGCAGGAAGAACTGGCGACGATCGCTGCCAATCCGCATGCCTATGGTGGCGACTGGAAGCCGCTGACCGGCTCGCCCTACTGGCGCCTGCGAGTGGGTGGCTACCGCGCCATCTGCCATATCCAGGACGAGGCGCTGGTGTTGCTGGTACTGAAGGCCGGGCCGCGAGGGGACATCTACAAATGAGCGCACAGGTCCAGATCATCGAGAAGGACGGCAAACCCGAATATGCCGTCGTGCCCATCGAGCTGTACCGCCAATTGCTGACCCTGGCGGAAGACGCCGAGGATATCCGCGCCGCCAATACCGCCCTGCGCGAACTGGAGAGCGGCGCAGACGAGGCAGTCCCGGCGGAGGTGGCGCAGCGCCTGCTGGCCGGGACCGAACACCCGCTGCGCATCTGGCGCGAACACCGCGGCCTGACCCAGGAGGCCCTGGCGGCCCAGGCCGGCGTCGGCAAATCCTATCTGTCGCAGATCGAGGCCGGGAAAAAGACCGGCTCGGCAAAAATACTACGTACCCTGGCGCAAATACTGCGGGTGGACATGAACGATCTGCTCATGCCACCCGCGCAGGATTGAGCCCCTTAAATCACAGGTCCGCTATGGAACACCCGCACGAACAAGGCACCCTCTACATCATTTCCGCCCCCTCCGGCGCGGGCAAGACCAGCCTGGTCAAGGCCCTGCTGCAGAACACCGAACGGCTGCGGGTCTCGGTGTCCCATACCACCCGCGCCATGCGCCCGGGCGAGGTGGACGGCAAGGATTACCACTTCGTCGACGTGGCCACCTTCCGCAGCATGGTGGCCGACCACGCCTTCCTGGAACACGCCCAGGTGTTCGACAACTACTACGGCACCTCCCGCTCCGCCGCCCTCGACCTGCTCAAGCACGGCATCGACGTGATCCTGGAGATCGACTGGCAGGGCGCGCGCCAGGTGCGCCAGATGATGCCGGGCACGGTGTCCATCTTCGTCCTGCCACCCTCGCGCGAGGCCCTGGAGCAGCGCCTGCGCAACCGCGGCCAGGACGGCGACGACGTCATCGCCCGCCGCATGCGCGATGCGGTGAGCGAGATGAGCCACTGCTTCGAGTTCGATTACCTGGTGATCAACGATGATTTCGACACCGCCCTGGGCGAGCTGGCCGCCATCATTCAGGCCAACCGCCTGCGCGAGCCGCGCCAGGCCGCCGCCCATGATGCCCTGATCAAGGCGCTACTGGCTTAAATCACCATTTTTCAATAAAATTCATCCCCTTTTCGCCCGTCCCCCGCCGGGGCGGGCCCGGATTATCGGAGAGTAGCAACATGGCCCGTGTCACCGTCGAAGACTGCCTGGACAACGTCGACAACCGCTTCCAGCTGGTGCTGGTCGCCACCAAGCGCGCGCGTCAGCTGGAGAAGGGCAAGGACTCCTATCTGCCGTGGGAACAGGACAAGCCCACC
>JANJXC010000088.1 GCA_024709225.1 Gammaproteobacteria bacterium
GCGGAGTCGTTGTTTTGCGTGCTCATAGGAGATGAAGCCAATGAGCTGGCGGCGCCGTCAGTACTAGCGCGAGGTACAGCAGAGGTACAGTGACAGGTTCCGGGGTGCCTGCGCTAATATTGTCTAATCTATTGATATTAATGTTATTCTTGTCGCCCTCTTGTATCTTTGTGTACGACTGTGTTTCCTAGACTATTCGCGATGCGTTTCCATTCGTAATCAGTAGGTCGGAGGTTCGACTCCTCTCAACGGCACCATTCCTGCGGCCCTGTGCCGTCACTTCTCGTGTTAACCTTGCTTGCTCCCGACCCTGCATGTTCGCGGAGTCTGGTTCAGGGAAGATCCTTGTTACCCGCCGTGTGTCGACCTGGTGGAACTGCGGTTGGCGTTCGGTAATGAGGCGGCACTACCTATGGCAAACCCTGGCGCTGAGCCTTTCGCCCTCCAGAGCGGCGAAGCGATGATCGATTCCCTGCTTTCTTCCGATGTGTCCCTGGGACACATCGTCAAGCCCTATATTCTCGAGTGTACCCCCGATACCCCGCTGCACGAGGCGGCGCGCCGCATGTGCGAGGCACGGGTCAGTTCCATTCTGGTGGTGGACGGTGACGCCGCGTTGGGGATCTGGACCGAGCGCGATGCGCTGGCGGTGGATTTTACCAGTCCGGCCGCCTTTGCCCGGCCGGTGCGTGAGGTCATGAGCGCACCGGTACGGACGGTGCAAGCCGAGTTGACCCTGCAGGCGCTGGCGGTGAAGTTTCGCGAAGAGCATGTGCGCCATTACCTGGTGGTGAACGCCACAGGCCGACGCTGCGGCGTGGTATCGCAGACCGATGTGGTGCTGAATCAGGGGATCGAACATTACCTGCGTCTGCGCAGCGTCGACTCGGTGGTGCGCGGTCGTCTGCAGGTGTTGCCGGAGACGGCCACCCTGGCCGAGGTGGGGACGCTGATGCGCCAGGCCGCGGTCGATGCCGTGGTGGTGAGTTATGCCGACGGCAGCTGGGGCATCCTGACCGAGCGCGATGTGGTGCGTCTGGTGGCGCGGCAATGCAGCAATGAAGCCATCGGGCCGTTGGCCAGCCGGCCCTTGCTGACGGTGGATCAGCGTACCAGCCTGTACCGGGTGCGCACCCTGCTGACCGAGAGCAAGCTGCGCCACATCGGCGTGGTGCGTGAAGACGGCATGCTGGCCGATGTGGTGAGCTTCAGCGATATCCTCAGCGGGATGGAGCTGGTGTATGTGCAGGAGCTGCAGCACGCCCTGCGCGAGCGGGACGAGGCGCTCAATATCTCGCAACGCAATCTGCACCTGGCGGAAAAGGTCATCGAGAGCTCCCTCGAAGGCATCATGATCACCGACGACAAGTCGGTCATCGTTTCGGTCAACCCCGCCTTCACCCGCCTTACCGGCTACAGCGCCGAGGAGGTGGTGGGCAAGACGCCTGCAGTGCTCAACTCCGGCCGGCACGACAAGAGCTTTTATGACGCCATGTGGCGCCGCCTGCGCGAACATGGCCACTGGCAGGGCGAGGTATGGAATCGGCGCAAGAGCGGCGAGATCTATCCGGAGCTGCTGACCATCGCGGCCATTACCGCTCGCGACGGCCAGCTGACCCATTATGCGGCGCTGTTCAGTGACATCACCGAACTGAAGGAAAGCGAGGAGCGTATCCGCCATCTCGCTTATTACGATGCGCTCACCGGTCTGCCCAATCGCCGTCTGCTGGACGACCGTCTGCGCGTGGCCCTGGCCCACGCCCACCGCAACCAGCGTCAGCTGGCGGTGCTGTTCATCGACCTCGACCGCTTCAAGCGCATCAACGACAGCCTCGGGCATGAGGTCGGCGACCGCCTGCTGGTGGCGATCGCCCAGCGTCTGCGCGACATAGTGCGTGAGGACGACACGGTGGCGCGCATGGGCGGTGATGAGTTTGTTGCGGTATTGAGCGATATCGAGAATCCGGATCATGCGGTACAGATTGCGCGCCGCCTGATCGAATCGCTGAAACAGCCGGTGTACGTGGGGTCGCATGAGCTGGTGGTGACCACCAGCATCGGCGTCAGCATCTACCCGGACGACGGCGAGTCGGCCGCGGGCCTGGTGAAGAATGCCGATATCGCCATGTATCGCGCCAAGGATACCGGCCGCAACAGCTTCCAGCTCTATGCGCCGGCGATGAATGCGCGCACGCTGGAGCATCTGGCGCTGGAGAGCGCGCTGCACCGGGCGCTGGAGCGCAGCGAATTCGAGCTGTACTACCAGCCCTTGTACGAGGCGGGGCAGTGCCGCATGGTGGCGGCGGAGGCCCTGCTGCGCTGGCGTCATCCTGACCTTGGTCTGGTGCCTCCCGCCGATTTCATTCCGCTGGCGGAAGAGACCGGCCTGATCCTGCCCATCGGCACCTGGGTGTTGCGCGATGCCTGCCGTCAGCTCGCCCTGTGGCAGCAGCAGGGGCACGAGGCACTGCACGTCTCGGTCAACATCTCCGCGCGCCAGTTTCACCAGCCGGACTTCATCGCCCAGGCCGCGCACATCGTGCAGGCGGCCGGCCTCAGTCCGCGGCAGCTCACCCTGGAGCTGACCGAGAGCATGCTGATGGATGATGCCTTGGAAACCAGCCGGATGCTGACGCAGCTGCATGAGCTTGGCTTTGGCATCGCCATGGATGATTTCGGTACCGGTTATTCGTCACTCAGTTATCTCAAACGCTTCCCGCTGAGCGAACTGAAGATCGACCGCGTGTTCATCCGTGACATCGAACGCAGCGCGGAGGATGCTGCCATTGTGTCGGCTACCATCGGCCTGGCCCACAGTCTGGGGCTGCGGGTGGTGGCCGAGGGCGTGGAGACGGTGCAGCAGCTGGCTTTTCTGCAACAGCAGGGCTGCGACATTCTGCAGGGCTTCCATTTCAGCCCGCCGGTGACGGTGGCGGAGTTCGAGAAGCTGCTATGAAAATTCACGATTCAAAATTTCACTCGCGAATCGGTGCACTCAAGCTCATGCAATAATCTTGAATCTTGAATTAGATAACGATCCGCATCGACAGATCCACCGCCTGCACATGCTTGGTGATGGCGCCGATGGAGATGTAGTCGACGCCGGTGTCGGCAATGGCGCGGATGTTGTCCAGGGTGATGCCGCCCGAGGCCTCGAGTTTCGCCTGGCCGGCGGTGAACGCCACCGCCTGACGTAATAGCTCCGGCTCCATGTTGTCGAGCAGCACGATATCGGCACCGGCGGCCAGTGCCTCGTGCAACTGCTGCAAATCCTCCACTTCCACTTCCACCGGGATGTCGCGCGGCGCGTGATGGCGCGCCTGGTCCACGGCGCGGCCGATGGAGCCGGCGGCCGCGATGTGGTTTTCCTTGATCAGCACGCCGTCGTACAGACCCATGCGGTGGTTGCGGCCACCGGCGCAGCGCACGGCGTATTTCTGCGCCTGGCGCAGGCCGGGAATCGTCTTGCGCGTGTCGAGCAGTTGTACGCCGCTGTCGCCCAGGGCGTCCACATAACGCCGTGCCGCGGTGGCGGTGGCGGACAGGGTTTGCAGGAAGTTGAGGGCGGTGCGCTCGCCGGTGAGCAGCACACGCGCCGGACCGTAGACCACGCAGAGGATCTGATTTGGCTCCACCGCATCGCCATCGGCCACACGCCAGTCGATGCGCACGGATTCATCCAGCAACAGGAAGGCCTGTTCGAACCAGGCCTGGCCACACAGCACGGCGTGCTCGCGGCTGATCACCGTGGCCTCGGCCTGGCGGTCGGCGTCGATGAGTGCAGCGGTGATGTCGCCGCTGCCCATGTCTTCCTGCAGGGCACGGCGCACATCCTCGCGCACGAGGTGGATGGAAACCCCTTGCGGCTGCATCAGTTCAGTGCCAGCAGCTCCACGTCAAAGATCAGCGTGGCGTTGGGCGGGATCACGCCGCCGGCACCGCGCGCGCCGTAGCCGAGGTTGGCGGGAATGGTGAGCTTGCGCGTGCCGCCGATCTTCATGCCGGCCACGCCCTCGTCCCAGCCGCGGATCACCTGGCCGGCACCGAGCTTGAAGCGGAACGGGTCGTTGCGGTCCTTGCTGGAATCGAACTTCTGGCCGTTCTCCAGCCAGCCGGTGTAGTGCACGGTGACCATCTGGCCGGCCTGGGCCGTCTCGCCGTTGCCTTCGATCAGGTCTTCGTACTTCAGTCCGGAATCGGTGATCTTTGCAGTCATGGGATGGGTCTCTATCAGTTGGGAATGGGATGGCGTGATTGTACCTGTAAAGGCAGGGGCTAGGGGCTAGGGGCTAGCGGCCAGGAAAGATTCGCGTTGTGCCCGGATCATTAACCGTGCGCGCAGCGCACTCATCCCCTAGACCCTAGCTCCTCGTCCCTAACCCCTTGAAGTATCCGTCCTTCAGCTTTTTCGCCAGACCGGCCAGCAGCACCAGGGCCAGCAGGTTGGGCAGGGCCATCAGCAGGTTGGTGATGTCGGCGATGTTCCACACCAGCTCCAGCGGCACGGCGGCGCCCACCACCACCAGCAGGGTGAACACCACGCGGTACGGCATCACCGCCTTTTCGCCGAACAGGAAGTAGGCGGAGCGGTCGCCGTAGTAGGACCAGGCGATGATGGTGGAGAAGGCGAACAGGGCGAGGCCGAGGCCGACGACGATGGCGCCGCCGGAGCCGAGGGACTCGCTGAAGGCGAAGGCGGTGAAGGCGGCGCCCTTCATCTCCTCCGGCCGCACCTCCCAGGCGCCGCTCACCACGATCACCAGGCCGGTCATGGTGCAGATCACCAGGGTGTCGATGAACGGTTCCAGCATCGCCACCAGGCCCTCGCGCACCGGCTCGTTGGTCTTCGCCGCGGCGTGGGCCATGGGCGAGGAGCCGAGGCCGGCCTCGTTGGAGAACAGGCCGCGCGCCACGCCCCAGCGGATCGCCTCGCCCACCGCGGCGCCGCCCACTGCCCACGGGTTGAGGGCGTGATTGAGGATGGTGGCGAAGGCGGCAGGGATGTCGGCGAGGTGGTTGAACAGCACGATCAGCGCAGCGGAGACGTACAACAGCGCCATGAACGGCACCAGGGTGCCGGCGACGCGGGCGATGCGCTTGACGCCGCCGAGGATCACCAGGCCCACCAGGATGGCCATGACGACGCCCACCAGCCAGGCGTCCTGTTTCAGTTCCGGCCAGATGAAGGCGATGCCGTCGACGACGGAATTGGCCTGCACCATGTTGCCGATGCCAAAGGAGGCGACGAGGGCGAAGGCGGCGAACAGCACCGCCATGCGCCTCATCTTCAGGCCGTGCAGCAGGGTGTACATGGGGCCGCCGGCCACGGTGCCGTCGGGCGCTACCTCGCGGAATTTCAGCGCCAGGGTGCATTCGGTGAATTTGGTCGCCATGCCGAAGAAGGCGGTCATCCACATCCAGAACAGGGCGCCGGGGCCGCCGAGGGTGATGGCGGTGGCGACGCCGGCGATGTTGCCGGTGCCGACGGTGGCGGAGAGGGCGGTGGCCAGGGCCTGGAAGTGCGACACCTCGCCCTGGTGGCTCGGATCGTTGTAGCGGCCGCCGACCAGTTGGGTGGCGTGGCGGAAGCCGCGCAGCTGGATCAGGCCGAGGCGCAGGGTGAGATACAGGCCGGTGCCGAGCAGCAGCAGGAGGGTGAGGGGATTGCCCCACAGCAGGCCGGCGATCTGGCCGCTGAAGGCGGTCAGCCAATCAATGGATGCTTGCATGGCACTCCCTGTCTGTTGTTGTGGGTGGTCATGGGCACAGCAGCATATCCGATTCCGTGCCGCGCAGCAGGCTGGCGCTGGTGCTGCCGAGCAGGACGCCGGCGGCATGGGAGTAGCCACGGGTACCGCCCGCCACCACATCGGCATCGAGGGTGGCGGCGAAGGCGGTAATCTCGGCAGCCGGGTGGCCGAAGCGCAGATGCAGGCGCACGCGCGCCGCGTTCACCCCGGCGCGTTCCAACAGGGTTTGCAAGGGCGCCTGTGCCGCCTGTTCCAGGGTGTGCAGCGCACCTTCGGATACCGTGGCCTGTTGCGTGTGCCAGGCGTGATGCACATGGAGCAGGTGCAGTTCGGCCTGTGGTGCGAGCTGCGCCGCCGCCGCCACGGCGCGCGCCGAGTGCGGTGAGAAGTCGGTGGCGATCACCACACGGCGGTAGATGCCCTGCGGTGGGCGGCGCACCACCAGCACCGGCTGCCGGGCGCGCTGCACCACCCGTTCCGCCGTGCTGCCGATGAGTCCGTCCATCCAGCGGTGACTGCCGTGCGCCCCCACCACGATGAGGTCGGACTGGTCGGCGGCGGCTGTGATCAGCTCGCAGGGACGGCCCTGTCGCACCGTGGTCTGCACCGGCGGGGTGCCGGGACAGAGGGTGCTGATGCGTTCGCGCAGTTGCCCCTGCAACTCGGCTACATTCTCCCGCGGCAGGGTCAGTTCTGGGGGCAACCAGGCGTGCTCGCTGCCCTTCGCCAAAGCCACGATGTGCAGCACGGCCAGGGCGGCGTCGTGTTCCGTGGCCAGGTGACAGGCCCGTTGCACGGCATGATCGCTGCCGCGGGAGAAGTCCGTGGCGGCCAGGATGGCAGTCAGTGGCATGGCGCGTCTCGAAGCGTAAGGGGGCAGACCATGGTAACCGCATTGGCCTTTCCCGCAAGGCCTGTTTTCCCTGCAGACCATGGTCACGGCGCGGCGCCATCGTCGGCGTGATACCGCGCAGTACACGACGTCGGGATTTGGTCGGCACCACGCGATGCTTTCGTTGTATGCTACGAACACTGTCCGTTCGCCCGGAACGGTACCTCTGCTCAACCCGACGCATTACCTTGGAACTAACCAATTACATCATCCTCGCCATCGGCGCCCTGCTGCTGGTGAGCGTCTACGCCAGTCTGTTGTCGGCACGGGTGGGCATGCCGCTGCTGCTGGTATTCCTCGGCCTGGGCATGCTGATGGGGGAGCAGGGCCCGGGCGGCGTCAAATACGACGATGTGCAGAGCGCCCATCTCATCGGCAGCCTGGCATTGGCGGTGATCCTGTTCGACGGCGGCATGCGCACCGAGGTCACCACCTTCCGCGTCGGCCTGCGCCCGGCCATGCTGCTGTCCACCCTCGGCGTGCTGCTGTCGTCGCTGGTCACCGGCTGGGCCGCCATGTGGGTGTTCGACCTGCACTGGATGGAGGGCATGCTGATCGGCGCCATCGTCGGCTCCACCGATGCGGCGGCGGTGTTCTCCCTGCTGCGCAACCAGGGCATCGAGCTGAAGCAGCGCGTCGGCGCCACCTTGGAGATCGAGTCGGGCAGCAACGACCCGATGGCGATCTTTCTCACCATCGTGCTGGTGGAGGCCCTGGCGACGGGGCAGAGCGTGCTGGACTGGCACTGGCTGCTGGAGTTCGTCAAGCAGATGGGCCTGGGCGGCCTGGCCGGTGTGGGCGGCGGCTGGCTGCTGGTGAAGATGGTCAACCGCATCCGCCTGACCCCGGGCCTGTATCCGCTGCTGGTGCTGGCGGCGGCGCTGGCCCTGTTCGGTGCCGTGGCCAGCATCGACGGCAGCGGCTTCCTCGCCGTGTATCTGGCCGGCCTGGTGGTGGGCAACCGGCCCCTGCAGGCGGGGCACAACATCCTGCGCTTTCACGACGGCATGGCCTGGCTGGCGCAGATCGGCCTGTTCCTGGTACTGGGTCTGCTGGTGCAGCCGTCGGAACTGCTGGACCATGCCGGCCAGGCGCTGTTCGTGGCCGCGATCCTGATGTTCGTGGCGCGGCCGCTGGCGGTGGCGCTGTGCCTGAAGCCCTTCCATCTGCCCTGGCGTGAACAGGTGTTCATCGCCTGGGTGGGGCTGCGCGGCGCAGTGCCCATCGTGCTGGCGCTGTTCCCGCTGCTGGCCGGGCTGGAGCACGCGCGCGAGTTTTTCAATACGGCATTCTTCGTGGTGCTGGTGTCGCTCACCGTGCAGGGCTGGTCGGTGGCGCCGCTGGCGCGCAAGCTGGGGCTGAACGTGCCGCAGGAGGCCGTCGGCCTGCATCGTGTCGGCCTGGACATTCCGGGGCAGCCGGATTTCGAGCTGGCGGTGTATGAGGTGAAGGAGGGCACGTCGATCGCCGGGCGGCGGGTGGCCGAGGTGGCTTTGCCGCCGGGCTGCCGCCTCGCCGGCCTGGTGCATGACGGCGAGCCGCAGGATCTACGGCTTGCCGAGCGCTACCGTGCCGGAGATTTCGTCTATGTCCTCGCCTTCCGCCAGGCCCTGCCGCAGCTGGAGCGGATGTTCATCCCCACCAGCGCGCAGGCCGAAACGGCCAAACGCCAGTTCTTCGGCGAGTTCGTGCTCAAGGGCGATGCGCGGCTGGAGGACATGGCCCTGGTCTACGGCATCAGCGTGCCGCCCGAGTACAGCGGCAAGTCCCTGGCGCAACTGTTCGGCGAACATTTCCACGGCCGTCAGGTGCCGGGCGATCGCCTGCCGCTCGGCAGCATCGAGCTGGTGATCAAGGAGATGCAGGGCGAGCAGGTGGTGAGCGTGGGCGTCAAGCTGCCGCACTGAACGGGATCAGGACATGCTGCGACTGTTGCAGGACTTGTTGAGCGCCATGCGCGAGAGTGCGCTGACATTGGCCCCGTTGGCGGTGGTCTTGCTCGGCTTTGCCCTGATTCTGGGGGCGGCTTTGCCGCCATTGGGTGAACTGCTGACCGGCGGCTTGGTGCTGGTGGTCGGTCTCGCCCTGGTGGTGAAGGGGCTGGAATTCACGCTGTTTCCCCTGGCCGAGGGCATTGCCCATGACTTCGTCAGCAAGGGCAGTCTGCGCTGGTTGCTGCTGTTTGCCTTCACATTGGGCTTCAGTGCCACCGTGGCGGAGCCGGCGCTGGCGGCGGTGGCCGTACAGACGGCACAGGCCGCCGTAGCGGGGGGGCACATCGCCGCCGCGGATGCCGCGGCCTTTGCATGGGGTCTGCGGCTCGCCACGGCGCTGGGCATTGCGCTGTCCGTCGTCCTGGGCATCGTCCGCATCCTGCGTGGCTGGCCGCTGCCGCTGCTGCTGCTGGCCTTGCTGCTCCCGTTGTTGCTGCTGATCCTGGTGGCGCCGCCGCTGATGACCACCCTCGCCTTCGATATGGGTATCTCCGCCATGTCCACGCTGGCGGTGCCAGTGGTGGTGGCGTTGGGGATTGGCTTGGCCGCTAGTCTGGCCCAGCGTTCATCCCTGATTGATGGCTTCGGTATGGTGGCGCCGGCGCTGTTGCTGCCGCCCCTGTGCGTACTGTTGTGGGGCTGGTTGCGATGATGGTGCAGGCCGGAGAGGCGCTGCTGGCCGTCATCAGCGATCTGCTGCCGATCGTCCTGGTGCTGGCGGCATTTCAGGGCCTGGTGCTGCGGCGGCCGCTGCGCCGTCCCGTACAGGTCGCCATTGGCCTGAGCCTGCTGGTCATCGGTCTGGCGCTGGTCCTCTACGGACTGGAGTACACCGTGTTTCCGCTCGGGCGCGAGGTGGCCGGCGCCCTGGCGGCCGCCGCGGTGGAGGCGACGGCGGTGAGCCTGTTGCAGCTCTATCTGTTCCTGGGTGCGCTGGGTTTTGCGGCGGCACTGGCAGAGCCGGTGTTGACCACGGTGGCGCACCGCGCCTCGCAGTTGTCGGGCGGCGCCATCCAGCCCTGGGGGCTGCGCCTGGCCGTGGCGACGGGGATCGGCCTCGGGGCCTGTCTCGGCCTGCTGCGCATGATGCTGGGCGTGCCGCTGTTTCCGCTGCTCACCGTGCTGTTCGTCGTGCTGTATCTGCAGGCACGGGTGACACCGCGTCTGGTGGTGAATCTGGCGCTGGATACCGGAGTGGTAACCATCTCTACGGTAACCGCGCCCCTGCTGGTGGCGGTAGGTATTGGTGTGGCGACACAACTGGATGGGGCAAGTGCCGCCGATGGTTTCGGCCTGCTGGCCGTTACCGCGGTGGGGCCGGCGCTGACGGTCATGGGTTATGCCCAGTTGGCGGTGTGGCGTGGCAAGGCGTGATGGACGTTTTCTGACGAGGAGGTGGGATCATGCATTTCAAGCTGTTGATAGCCCTGGTGGAGGATGACAAGACCGACGCGGTGCTGAAGGCGGCGCGCGAGGCCGGCGCCACCGGCGCCACCGTGGTCAGCCAGGCGCGCGGCGAAGGACTGCGCCAGGCCAAGACCTTTTTCGGTCTGTCCGTGGAGACACAGCGCGACATGGTATTGTTCCTGGTGGAGGAGCATCTGGCGCGCAAGATACTGGAAAAGATTGCCGAAGTCGGCCAGTTCGACGACACGCCGGGTACCGGCATTGCCTTCCAGATCGATGTCGAAGATGCCGTGGGGGTGGCGCAGCAGGTGCGGACGCTGACCGCGGTAGTGGAGGGGGAGCTATGAGCGAACGCAATGTGGTGCGGGTGCGCGAGGTGATGAGTACCCGCTTCGAGACCATCGACGGCATGGCCACGGTGAGCGAGGCCCTGGCGCTGATGTGCAAGATCGAGGCGGAGTGCCTGATCGTCGACAAGCGTCATGACGATGACGAGTACGGCATGCTGCTGGTGTCCGATATCGCCCGCCATGTGCTGGGCAAGGACCGGGCGCCGGAGCGGGTCAATGTCTACGAGATCACCGCCAAGCCGGTGATCGCCGTCGACCCGCAGATGGACATCCGTTACTGCGCGCGGCTGTTCACCCGTTTCGACCTGAGCCGCGCGCCGGTGATCGAGAACGGCAAGGTGGTGGGCATCGTCAGCTTCACCAACCTGGTGTTTGGCGGGCTATGCCGGTTCTGACGCCGCTGGCCGGTGATTTTCATCACCGCCTGGCGGAGACGCCGGGCGTGAGCCTGGTGCTGTTTACCGGGCCGGCCTGCGGCGCCTGCAAGCGGCTGAAGCAGATATTGGCCGAGCAGCGCGCGCTATTCGCCGACGTTCACCTGTTCGAGGTGGATGCCGGGCGCGACATGGCGCTGACGCGCGAGTTCGGCGTGTTCCACCTGCCGGCGCTGTTTCTGTTCCGCGATGGTGACTATCACTGCGCGCTGCACAGCGAGGCGCAGCCAGAGCGTCTGCGCGCGGCCATCGATACGGCCCTGGCGCGCCCCGCCGAGGAGGCGCCGTGACGCTGGTCATCGACACGGTAACCGGCCTGATCGCCACGGCGCGCCAGGTACCGTCACCCAATTGCGATGAACGTCCGGCCGACATGGCGCCGGAACTGATTGTCATCCACGGCATCTCCCTGCCGCCGGGCGAATTCGGTGGCCCGTGGATCGACGCCCTGTTCACCAACACCCTCGACCCGGCGGCCCATCCCTATTTCCAGGAGATCCATCAGTTGCGCGTGTCGTCGCACCTGCTGATCCGTCGCGACGGCGAGCTGGTGCAGTATGTCCCGCTGCATCGCCGCGCCTGGCATGCCGGGGCGTCATCCCATTGTGGCCGCGAGCGTTGCAATGATTTTTCCATCGGCATCGAGCTGGAGGGCACGGATGAGCTGCCCTACACCCCGGTGCAGTATCAAATGTTGGGCACGCTGATCGCCGCCCTGCGCGCGGCCTATCCTGCACTGGCGGCCGGGCAGATCGCCGGCCACAGCGACATCGCGCCGGGACGCAAGACCGACCCCGGCCCCTGTTTCGACTGGCCGCGGCTGTATGCCCTGCTGGCTACAGAGGAAAAGATTCTGTCATAGGTGCGGACCGTGTCCGCGATAGGCCGTGGTGTGCTGCCGGTCGCGAATACGATTTGCTCCTACCCTGAACGGAGAGAAAACCATGCAGCGGTTCAACAACATTCTGTGCGTGATTGAGGCCGAGGCGGAACAGCGCTGGGTGCTGGAGCGCGCGGTGACGCTGGCGCAGAACCAGCAGGCGCGGCTGACCGTGCTCACGGTGCTGGAGCCGGTGCCGCCGGTGGCGGGCATCGTGCCGCAGAGCGTGGAGCAGGCCCTGCAGCAGCGTTTTGTTGACCATGTCGCGACCCTGCTGCGCGATATCCCCGGCGCCATGGCACCGCAGGTGAAGGCGGTGTTCGGCCGCGGCTATCTGGCGGAGATCCGCGAGGTGCTGCGCCATGGTTACGACCTGGTGCTCAAGCCGGCCCGCGCCGACGCCGACCTCCGCAGCGTGCTGTTCGGCAGCGACGACATGCACCTGCTGCGCAAGTGCCCGGTGCCGGTGTGGCTGCTGAAGGAGGGCGGCGCCGTGCCCTACCGGCGCATCCTGGCGGCGGTGGATTTCGACCCGGCGGCGGCGGTCGCGGCGGCGGAGTTCAACCGCCGCATCATCGAGCTGGCCGCGGCCCTGGCCCTGGCGGAGTCCGCGACACTGCACGTGGTACATGTGTGGGAGGCGGCGGCGGAGAACACCCTGCGCCTGTGGGCGCCCGGTGCCGGCGAGGCGCAGGTGGCCGCCTACGTGGCCGAGGAACGGCAGCGCCACGAGCGCTGGCTGCAGGAACTGATGGCGGCATCGGCCGCGGTGTGGCTGGGGCAGGAAACCCTGGATTTCCTCAAGCCGCAACTGCATCTGCCGCGCGGCAATGCGGGCAAGGAGGTGCCGGCGCTGGCGCACGCGCTGGGGGCCGATCTGATCGTCATGGGCACGCTGGGACGCAGCGGCATCCCCGGCCTGCTCATCGGCAATACGGCGGAGACGATACTGCACAAGGTCGAGTGCGCCGTATTGGCCCTCAAGCCGGCCGGTTTTGTTTCGCCGGTGACCCTGCAATGATGGCTTGCAACTGACGGCCTGAAACTTGAAACTAGCGCCATGGCTCTGCTCGCGATACTGCTAGGCATCTTTCTCGAACGCTTCCTCGGCTCACTGGAGGAGATGCGCCGCTTCACCTGGCTCGAGCTGCTGGCCCAGCAGGTCCGGCGCCAGCCCTGGGCCGACGGCCCGGCCGGCGTGGCTGCGGTGGTGTTGACCCCGGTGCTGGCGGTGCTGCTGCTCGGTGCCCTGTTCCATGCCATCGGCTGGCCGCTGTTCTTCCTGTTTGCCGTGCTGGTATTGCTGTATTGCTTCGGGCCGCGCGACCTGGAGGCGGAGGTGGAGGCCTTTCTCGATGCCCGCGAGCGCGGCGACGAGGAGTCCGCCATGCTGTATGCCGGCGACCTGCTGGGCACGACGGCGGTGGACAACTCGCGCAAGCTGACCCGCGCCATGCTGGAGACCATGCTGGCGGAGGCCAACGAGCGCTTCTTCGCCGTGATGTTCTGGTTCATCGTGCTCGGGCCGGTGGGGGCGATGCTGTACCGCGTGTCTGCCCTGCTGCAACGCGGTGCCGGGGAGGAGCAATCCGGTTACGCTGCGGCGCTGCGGCGCCTGCACCATATCCTCGCCTGGCTGCCGGCCCGTCTCACCGCACTGGGCTATGCCCTCAGCGGCAGTTTTGTCGATGCCATGCACTATTGGCGCGAAGAGGCGCCCAAGTGGCTGGAAGACAGTCGTTTCATCCTTGTCGCCAGTGGTTTCGGCGCCTTGCGCTACCGGCCGGCCGAGGATGATGAGTCGCTGGACCTGAAGGAAGAGGACAGCTATGTACGTGAGGCCCTGGCCCTGATTCGCCGCGCCGCCCTGGTGTGGCTGGTGCTGCTGGCGGTGTTTACCCTCGCCGGTTGGGCCAGCTGACCGGAGGTTCGCCAGCGGCGGGCGTGCCCGCCGCTGTTATACCCCATCCCCCCCGTTCCACACCGCGTTTGTTCCGGTATGATTGCCGGCAGGTAATCATTGAGGAGATTTCAGCGTGACTCGTGTGGCAGCCGTTCAGATGGCCTCCGGCCCCAATATCAGCGCCAACCTCGCCGAGGCCGAGCGCCTCATCGCCAAGGCCGCCGCGGCTGGCGCCCGCCTGGTGGTGTTGCCGGAAAACTTCGCCCTGATGTGCATGCACGAGAACGACAAGGTCAAGGTGCGCGAGGCGGAGGGCAAGGGGCAGATCCAGGACTTCCTGGCCCGCACCGCGGCGCGCTACGGCATCTGGCTGGTGGGCGGCACGGTGCCGCTGGTGGCGGAGGACCCCAACAAGGTGCGCGCCGCCTGTCTGCTGTTCGATGACAAGGGTCAGCGCGTGGCGCGCTACGACAAGGTGCATCTGTTCGATGTGCATCTGGA
>JANJXC010000102.1 GCA_024709225.1 Gammaproteobacteria bacterium
TAATGTCGCCTCATGGCTGGAGCTGGGCAACGATCTCCGGGGCAAGAAACAGCAGCGGGTCGACGCGGGCATCATTGAGGCTGACGCTCCAGTGCAGGTGCGGGCCGGTGACGCGGCCGGTGGCGCCGACGGTGCCGAGGGACTGGCCGGCTTCGATGGCATCGCCCGTCTGCACGGCGATGCTGTCCATGTGGCAGTACATGGTGATGAGGCCCTGGCCGTGATCGAGGAACACGGTGTTGCCGTTGTAGTAGAGGTCGCCGGTGGCTATGACGCGGCCGGCAGCAGGTGCGCGGATCGGGGTGCCGGTGGGGGCGGCGAGGTCGATGCCGCTGTGTGGGTTGCGGGGTTCTTTATTGAAGAAGCGGCGCAGGCCGAAGGGGCTGCTGTAACGGCCCTCCACCGGCAGGATGAAGCGGGTGGCGACGACAGCGGCAGGCAGGAAGGTGCGGTAGGCCTCGGCGCCCAGCTTGAGGTCGCGGGCGATGCGCCTCTGATCTTCCGGGCTGGGATTGACCATGCGCGGCGGCACCTGGAGATGCTGCTCTTCGTAGCGCTTGGCGCTGACGGTGAAGGTGACGCTGCGGTCCCTGGCGCCGTGGGGTTGCAGGCGCAGGGTATGGCGGCCCGGCTTGGCGCTGAGCGGTATGCCCACGACGGCCTGCCATTGCCCGCCCTCCTGCACCACCATGACCCGCTTGCCCAGGTAATACGCCTGCGGCGCACTGTTGTGCTCCCCCAGCGTCACGATGGCGATGCCGCCGGGAACGGCGGCATGTTGCGGCAGGGCGAAGGCAGCGTTGGCGCACAACAACAGAATGCACGCCTGTAGGAGCCGAGTTCCCGCAGCGAACAGTGCCAAGGGGGTGTTTCTTCGCCCACGGAGTGGGCTCCTATGGAAGGCATCGCGAATGCGATTCGCTCCTACAACGGTGCTTCGTAGGAGCGAATCGTATTCGCGATGCGTCGTTTCGATGGCACAGATCATTGTTCCACTCCTTCCACCCGGCACAGCAGGCGGCCCTGGCCGAGGCGGGCCTGCACCTGCGCGCCCGGCGCGGTATGGGCGGCGGTGCGCAGCACGCTGCCGTCGGCGGCGGTGACGATGGCGTAGCCGCGGCTCAGGGTCGCCAGCGGGCTCACGGTGTCGAGGGCATGCGCGGCCTGGGCCAGGCGGCGGTTCATGCGTTCCAGGTGTTGCGCGGTGGCGCTGTGCAGGCGGCGCTGCAATTCATTGCGCCGCGCCTGCAGGGCCTGCACGCGGTACAGCGGGGTGTGGCGTTCCAGCCGGGCGTGCAGCGCGGCGAGTCGGGCGGCGGCATGGCGCAGCAGGTTGTGGCGGGCACGGGTCAGGCGCTGCTCCATCTCGTCCACCCGCTGGCCGATCTCCTGCAGGCGGCGCCCCGGGTGCTTGAGACGTTTCTCTGCCGCCTCCAGGGCGCGCTTTTTGTGCAGCATCTGACGCTGGAAGCTGCGCGCCAGGCGCAGGCGCAGTTGCAGCAGCTGGTTATGCATTTCTGCGCGGTCGGGACTGAGCAGTTCGGCGGCGGCCGAGGGCGTCGGCGCGCGCATGTCGGCGACGAAGTCGGCGATGGTGAAGTCGACCTCATGCCCCACGGCGCTGACCACGGGGAGGGGCGAGGCGTGGATGGCGCGTGCCACCACCTCTTCATTGAAGGCCCACAGGTCCTCCAGCGAGCCGCCGCCGCGGCCGACGATGAGCACGGCGCACTCGTCGCGTTCGCCGGCGCGGCGGATGGCGGCGGCGATCTGCTCGCCGGCACCCGTGCCCTGTACCGGCACCGGGTAGATCACCACCGGGATGGCCGGGAAGCGGCGCGCCAGCACGGTGAGGATGTCGCGGATGGCCGCGCCGGTGGGCGAGGTCACGACGCCGATGCGGCGCGGCAGGCGCGGCAGCGGGCGCTTGCGTGCGGCATCGAACAGCCCCTCGTTCTGCAGACGCAGCTTGAGCATCTCGAAGGCGCGTTGCAGGGCGCCGGAGCCGGCCTCTTCCATGTGCTCGGCGATGAGCTGGAATTCACCGCGCCCCTCGTACAGCGAGATGCGGACACGCAGCAGTACGTGCATGCCGTCCTGCGGCTTGAAGCGCAGCAGTTGGTTGCGCTGGCGGAACATGGCGCAGCGCACCTGGGCGGCGCTGTCCTTGAGGGAGAAGTACCAGTGGCCGGAGGCCGGGCGGGCGAGGTTGGAGATCTCGCCCTCCACCCACAGCAGCGGGAAGCTGCCTTCCAGCACGGCGCGTGCCTCGGCGTTCAGGCGCGAAACGGTGTAGACGTCGCGGCTCGGGGTGTCGGATGGGGTGGACATGGGGGCATTCTACCCTTAACGGGAATGTTGAAAACTTCATTCGGTCCGCGAATGAACGCAAATGGACGCAAATAGCCCAGTGAATATGAGTTCGTGGGCCCGATAAAGTGCAGCGGTATCGGGCAGGCTATCCGGTTGGGGGCCGGCCCACAGCATAGCCCGTCAGCAATCCGGTCTATCCGCTGTGGCGTCATCCGGCCGTATTTGCGTCCATTCGCGTTCATTGGCGGACTTCGGCATATTTTTCTGCTTTGTCCGGCCGGAAAGGCTACAATTGCCGCCTTATATACCCAGGAATATACAAGCGAACACATGTCAAAACGCAGAAGCAAGCAGGACCCCTTCCAGGAGCGCGAAGCGCAGAAGTACGAAAACCCCATCCCCAGCCGCGAATTCATCATGCAGCTGCTGGAGGACCAGGGGGTTCCCCTCGATAACCACCAGATTGCCCAGGCCCT
>JANJXC010000002.1 GCA_024709225.1 Gammaproteobacteria bacterium
GCGGCGCTGTGGTTGATCAGGTAGTCATCGCGGCCGGGCATGCGGTCGATGGCATAGGCAATGTTCAGTGCCGCAGTGAGACGGTCGAGCGTGGCCAGATCGGTACTGGCCGCCAGGAAATCGGGGTCGAAGTGCTGCACGTAACCCTTGAGGATTTCCGCGGTATCGCGTTGCGGGTCCAGGGTGACGAAAAGAAAGCGGGTGTCGGCCTGGAGTGCCGGGGTGCGCGCCAGCTGCCGGCGCACCTGCTGCATGGTATACAGGGTGGTGGGGCAGATGTCCGGGCAGTGCGTATAGCCGAAGAACACAAAGGTCCACTGGCCTTGGAACCAGTCGGGGCCGAGGGGGCGGCCGTTGAAGTCATGGAGGATGAAGTCCGGCAGCGCCCGCAACTGCGGCTGTACAATGCCAGACAGTTCGCGTGGCAACGGTGCCGGGTGGTGCGGTTCCTGCCGGTTGTCGGCGAACCACAGCCAGAACAAACCGGCGCTGAGCGCCGCGATCAGGGTGAACAGGAGAGGTAGGCGTGTGCGGTCCATGGAGTGGGTATTATCGCATCAGTCGGCGGCGGGGTCATCGACGGCTTGCTTTGTGCCGGCGGGCCAAGTACCTTACTGTATAAATAACCACGGGAGTCCCGCGTTATGTCGAATATCAGCCTGTTGATCCCGAAGCACAGTCGCCCGGTGTGGAGCGCTGAGTTGGAAGAGGTGGCGTTGACCGCTGTGGACATGGTCGAGGTGCCTCTGCTCGGCTACATCACCGCGGGTAGCCCGGTGGAACTGAACGAAAGCCAGGAGCAGGTGGCGGTGCCCGCCACCATGGTACGCAAGAACACCTATGCCCTGCGCGTGCGCGGCCATTCCATGATCGACGACAATATTCAGGACGGCGACATCGTCATCATCGAAAAGCGCGAGAGCGCGGCCAACGGCCAGTCGGTGGTGGCGATGATCAACGGTGAGCAGGTGACGCTGAAGAAGTTCTACGTCGAGCGCGACGGCATCCGCCTGCAGCCGGCCAATCCCGACATGCAACCCATCTTCCTGCGCAATGACGAGGTGCAGATATTGGGGATCGTTACCGGCGTGATACGCACGGCTTGAAGGCAGATACAAGAGACAAGTGGCAAGATACAAGTGAAGGTGTGCGCTGAGCGCACGGTTGCTTGAGTAAAACATCAGCATCAGCGCAGGAAGTTCTCCTGCTTGTAACTTGTATCTCAGCTTTCCACCGGCGTGTCGTCCCGGTTGCCCCAGTCGGACCATGAGCCGGCGTAACCCCGCGCCCGATAGCCCAGCCACTTGAGCATGAACCAGGTGTGGGCGGAGCGGTGGTGGGTCTGGCAATAGGCCGTCACCGTCATGTCCTGCGTGATGCCGAGCCCCTCCAATTGCCGGCGCAGATCCGCCGCCGGTTTCAGGCGCAGATTGCGTCCCTGATCCATTGCCTCGGCCCACTCGAAATTCACCGCCCCGGGAATATGGCCGCCACGCGCGGCATGGCGCTGCAGACCGCGATACTCCATGGCTGAGCGGGCATCCAGCAGGGCATGCGTCGTGTCGCCCAGGTGAGAGCGGATGTAGGCCGTGTCGGCCACCACCTCGGTGTCGGCGTAGCGCGCCGTATAAGAGGAGGGTATTGCCCGGGTTGGTTGCTGCGTCAGTTCATGGCCCTCGTTGGCCCAGGCGTGCAGGCCGCCGTTGAGCAGTGAATAGCGGGTATGGCCGATGGCCTCCAGGGTCCACAGCAGGCGGCAGGCCTTGCCGCCGCCCTCGTCGTCATAGGCCACCACATGGCGCTCCGGCGTCAGGCCGATGGCCGACAATACCTCACTCAACTGTGCCTCGTCCGGCAACAGCCCCCCTACCGGCGGTGCCATGCGCACGATCCGTCCATATTCCAGGTGTACGGCACCCGGTATGTGATATTGGGCATGAATCTCGGCCCGGCTCAGATCAACCAGCAGCAGGCGCGGGTCGGCCAGCAGCGGCTCAAGCATTTCGGGTTCGAGCAACAGAGGCAGGGGCGTGGCGGGCATGATGGGCTCGTGTCAGGGATGTGGTGCGAAATGTGGGGCTGACTGCCGGGATTTCAAGCAGTGCGCAGGATTGTGCATTTATTTGTGGCAAACACGGTTCGATTCGGTGGAAATGATCCAGATTTTTGTCTTTGCACCACATCAGTTATACTATCGGCACGTGGCGGGTGCCGTAATCCACTCGAACCGCCCGCAAGCACTGGTTGTCACATTACAGCAGTACCCTCACACGCGTACCGGCGCCCTCGGCCCGGTGCATTCAGACATCGCAAGCAGGAAACGCCGTATCAGGTGGCCCGGTTGCCGGGATGATGTTTCCTTCCTGTTTGCCTATGCGAACTCTATCGGCAGTTGTTGTCGGCAGATACGAGGTAAGCAGATGAGCCAAGTCAGAAATCTCGGGGCGCGCACGGCGCGGCCCCTGACCGGGGTAGAGGAGTTTCAGGTCTACACCGAACGCCAGCTGGAGCAGATCCCGCAGGTGGCACGCCTGCCGGCGGAACTGCGCCGCAGCATGCATGCGGTGGCCCAGGTGCTGCCGTTCCGCGTCAACCGTTATGTCGTCGACGAGCTGATCGATTGGGACAACATCCCCCGCGACCCCATCTTCCAGCTCACCTTCCCGCAACAGGGCATGCTGGCGCCGGAGGACTTTGCGCACATTGCCGGACTGCTCGATGCCGGGGGCGACCCGGCGCAGCTCCGTGCTGCCGCGCAGGCGATCCGCCACAACCTCAATCCCCATCCCGCCGGGCAGCGTCTGCTCAATGTGCCGCGCCTGGACGACAAGCGCCTGGAGGGCATGCAGCACAAATACCGCGAGACGGTGCTGTTCTTCCCCAGCCAGGGACAGACCTGTCACAGCTACTGCACCTTCTGCTTCCGCTGGGCACAGTTCATCGGCGACAAGGAACTGCGCATCGCCTCCCACGAGGCCACGCTGCTGCACCGCTACCTCCGGCAGCACCCTGAGGTAACCGATCTGCTGGTGACCGGTGGCGACCCGATGGTGATGAAGACCAAACATCTGGCCAGCTATCTGGAGCCGCTGCTGCAGCCGGAATTCGATCATGTGCAGACCCTGCGCATCGGCACCAAGGCGCTGTCGTTCTGGCCGCAGCGCTTCGTGCTCGACGAGGATGCCGACGACCTGCTGCGCCTGCTGGAGCGGCTGGTGCGCAAGGGCAAGCATGTGGCGGTCATGGCGCACTACAACCACTGGCGCGAACTGGATACGCCCATCGCCCGCGAGGCGGTACGCCGCCTGCGCGACACCGGCGCGGTGATCCGCAGCCAGTCGCCGCTGATCGCCCACATCAATGACGATGCCGAGGTATGGGCCACGCTGTGGCAGACCCAGGTGCGCCTCGGCATCGTGCCCTATTACATGTTCGTCGAGCGCGATACCGGGGCACGGCGCTATTTCGAAGTGCCCTTGGTGCGCGCCTGGGAGATCTATCGCAGTGCCATCCAGCGGGTCTCCGGTGTGGCGCGCACCGTGCGCGGCCCTTCGATGAGCGCCGGTCCCGGCAAGGTGGAGGTGCAGGGCGTGGCCGAGGTGGGCGGCGAAAAGGTGTTCGTGCTGCGCTTCATTCAGGGGCGCAATCCCGACTGGGTGCAGCGGCCATTCTTTGCCCGTTTCGATCCGCAGGCGACCTGGCTGGATGACCTGCGTCCGGCCCTGGGGGAAACGGAATTCTTCTTCCAGGCCGAATACGATGCCATGCAGGTGCGCGCCGCGCGCTGATCCCGCTGTTCCTGCTGTCGGCCCCATTGCCGCCTGTCGGCAATGGGGCTAACTTATTTGCTGCGGCAGGCCGCAGCCAGGAAGGTCAATAACAATTACCAATGAGGTCGACTATGGGATCGCAGAAATACGTGTATGCCTTCAGCGAAGGCGACGGCAAGAACAAGCATCTGCTCGGCGGCAAGGGCGCCAACCTGTGCGAGATGACCCAGATCGGCCTCAACGTGCCGCCCGGCTTCGTGATCAGCACCGAGGCCTGTCTGACCTACCTGGCCGACCCCAGGCGTGAACTGCCGCCCGGCGTGATGGAGCAGGTGCGCACGCAGATCGCCGTCCTGGAAAAGGCCACCGGCAAGACCTTCGGTGGTGCCGACAATCCGCTGCTGGTGTCGGTGCGCTCGGGTTCGGCCATGTCCATGCCCGGCATGATGGACACCATCCTCAATCTTGGTCTCAACGCGCAGACCCTCACCGGCCTCATCAGGCAGAGCAACAACGAACGTTTCGGCTATGACTCCTACCGCCGTTTTATCCAGCTGTTCGGCAAGGTGGCGCTGGGCGTGGCCGACGAGCATTTCGATGACCACTTCGAGGCGGTGAAACAGCGTGCCGGCGTGGCGGTGGATGTCGGCCTCAAGGCCGCCGATCTGAAGGAGATTAGCGAGCGTTTTCTGCAGGTGGTGCAGCAGCAGACTGGCAAGCCATTCCCCACCGACCCGATGGAGCAGCTGGAGCTGGCCATCAAGGCGGTATTCAACTCCTGGATGGGCAAGCGCGCGGTGGATTACCGCCGCGAATTCCACATCACGCCGGAGATGGCCAACGGCACCGCGGTCAATGTGGTGACCATGGTGTTCGGCAATCTGGGCGACGATTCCGCCACCGGCGTCGGCTTCACCCGCAATCCCGGCACCGGCGAGAACCTGATGTTCGGCGAGTATCTGGTCAATGCCCAGGGCGAGGACGTGGTGGCCGGCATCCGCACGCCGAAACCGATCCTCGAGCTGGAAAAGGAAATGCCGGAGATGTTCCGCCAGCTGGTGGAGCTGCGCAACAAGCTGGAGGCGCACTACCACGAAATCCAGGACTTCGAGTTCACCATCGAAAAGGGTGTGCTGTACTGCCTGCAGACGCGCAACGGCAAGATGAACGCGCAGGCCATGGTGCGCACCTCGGTGGAGATGGTCAAGGAAGGCCTCATCGATCGCAATCAGGCCCTGCTGCGCATCCAGCCGACCCTGCTGGAGCAGCTGCTGTTCCCGCGCCTCGATCCGAGCTACAAGCGCGAGGCCATCACCAGCGGCATCGGCGCCTCGCCCGGCGCCTCCAGCGGCCACGTGGTGTTCGATGCCGACACCGCCGAGCGGCGCGGCAAGCTGGGCGAGAAGGTGATCCTGGTGCGCGAGGAAACCAAGCCGGAGGATATCCACGGCTTCTTCGCCGCCCAGGGCGTGCTGACCTCGCGCGGCGGCAAGACCTCGCACGCGGCGGTGGTGGCGCGCGGCATGGGCAAGCCCTGTGTGGTGGGCGCCGAGGGCATCAAGGTGGACAGCCGGGCGCGCACCGCGGTGGTGGGCGAGCACGTGCTGCACGAGGGCGATGTGCTCACCATCGACGGCGGCAGCGGCGCGGTGTATCTGGGCAAGGTGCCGACGGTGGAGCCGGAGTTCAGCGACGAGCTGGCGACCCTGCTGGGCTGGGCCGACGAGGTGGCGAAGCTGCAGGTGATGGCCAACGCCGACACCCCCAACGACGCGCGCCGCGCGGTGAAGTTCGGCGCCATGGGCATCGGCCTGTGCCGCACCGAGCGCATGTTCAATGCCCAGGAGCGCCTGCCCATCGTGGTGGAGATGATCCTGGCCGAGGACACAGCGGCGCGGCAGCGTGCGCTGGACAAGCTGCTGCCCATGCAGCGCGGCGACTTCAAGGAGATGCTCAGCGTGATGGCGCCGCGGCCGATGACCGTGCGCCTGCTCGACCCGCCGATTCACGAGTTCCTGCCCACCGAGCAGCGCCTGCTCGACGAGCTGGCGCATCTGCGCCAGCTGCGCAGCTCGGTGCACGGTGTCGAGTCACTGGTGTCCACCCTGCGCGTGCTGCACCCGGAGAAGTCCGCCGGCATGGAAGGTACCCTCGGCGTGCTGGGTGACAGCTCGCTGGTGGAGGAGGCCATTGCCCGCACCGAGACCATGCTGGCCAAGGTGCGCGTGCTGCAGGAGGTCAACCCGATGCTCGGTCATCGCGGCGTGCGCCTTGGCATCACCTACCCCGAGATCTACCAGATGCAGCTGCGCGCCCTGTGCGAGGCGGCGGCGGAGTGCGTCAAGGAAGGCATCGATGTGCATCCGGAGATCATGGTGCCCAACGTCTGCACCAAGCGCGAACTGGAGATCGTGCGCGGCTACCTGGACGAGATCAAACCGCAGGTGGAGAAGCAGTACGGTGTCACCGTGCCGCTCAAGTTCGGCACCATGATGGAGGTGGTGCGCGCCTGCCTGCGCGCCGGCCACATGGCCGAGGCGGCGGAATTCTTTTCTTTCGGCACCAACGACCTGACCCAGGCCACCTTCTCCTTCTCGCGCGAGGACGCCGAGAACAAGTTCCTGCCCATGTACGCCGAGAAGAAGATCCTCGATGACAATCCGTTCGAGGTGCTGGACGTGAAGGGCGTCGGCCGCCTGATCTGGATCGCCGTGGACTGGGGCCGCAAGGGTCGGCCCGATCTCAAGGTTGGCATCTGCGGCGAGCAGGGCGGCCATCCCGAGACCATCCGCTTCTGCCACCACGTCGGCCTCAACTATGTCTCCTGTTCCTCGCCGCGCGTGCCGGTGGCGCGCCTGGCGGCGGCGCATGCGAAGCTGAAAGAGGCGGACTATCAGTGGTAGCGGTGTCGTAAACATCAGAAATGAAGAAGGCGGGTTACCCGCCTTTTTCATTTGTCTGGCCGTAGGAGCGAATCGTATTCGCGACCGGCGTGCTCTCACCCGGCGCTGTATCGCGGATGCGATCCGCTCCTACCGGGGCTGGATCAGGTGATTACCGTCGGCCGATCGCGGCCGGTGCGCTCGCCCAGTTCGGAGAGCTGCGCCGCCGCCTTGATCAGGTCGGCCAGGGCGATCTGCGGGTCCTGGTCATGTCGGGTCGGTTCTGGCTCGTAGCTCTCGATATAGACGCGCAGGGTGGCGCCGACGGTGCCGGTGCCGGAGAGGCGGAAGATGATGCGCGCGCCGTCGTCGAAGACGATGCGCAGGCCCTGGTTCTTGCTCACGCTGCCGTCGATGGGGTCGGTGTAGCTGAAGTCGTCGGCCAGCTTCACCGTGCGGCCGGCGAGGGTCTTGCCGGGCAGGCCGGGCAGCTGGTCGATGACATGCTGCATCAGGCCCTTGGCATCCACTGCATCGACCTCTTCGTAGTCGTGGCGGGTGTAGTAGTTGCGGCCGAATTTGGCCCAGTGTTCGCGCAGCAGCTGCTCCACCGGCTCCTTGCGGACGGCGAGGACGTTGAGCCAGCACAGCACCGCCCACAGGCCGTCCTTCTCGCGCACGTGGTCGGAGCCGGTGCCGAAGCTCTCCTCGCCGCAGAAGGTGATGCGGCCGGCGTCCAGCAGGTTGCCGAAGAATTTCCAGCCGGTGGGTGTTTCGAAGCATTCGATGCCCAGTTTCTCGGCCACCTTGTCGGCGGCACAGCTGGTCGGCATGGAGCGGGCGATGCCGGCGAGTCCCTTCTTGTAGCCCTTCACCAGGGTGGCGTTGGCGGCCAGCACCGCGAGGGAGTCGGACGGGGTGACGAAGAAGTTGCGCCCCAGGATCATGTTGCGGTCGCCGTCGCCGTCGGAGGCGGCGCCGAAGTCGGGCGCGTTGTTGCCGAACATCTCCGCCACCAGTTCCTCGGCATAGGTGAGGTTGGGGTCGGGATGGCCGCCGCCGAAGTCGGGCAGGGCCTCGCCGTTGATGACGGTGCCCTTGGGCGCGCCGAGACGGCCCTCGATGATCTCACGCGCGTAGGGGCCGGTGACGGCGCTCATGGCGTCGAAGCGCATGCGAAAGCCCGAGGTGAACAGGGCGCGGATGGCGTCGAAGTCGAACAGTGACTCCATCAGCTCGGCATAGTCCGCCACCGGATCGATGACCTCCACCGCCATGGTGCCGATGGCGTAGTGGCCGATGACATCCAGCGGGATATCCTTCGTATCCTGGGTGCGGTAGCGGTCGAGGGTCTGGGTGCGGGCGTAGATGGCCTCGGTGAGCTTTTCCGGCGCCGGGCCGCCGTTGCCGATGTTGTACTTGATGCCGAAGTCGCCTTCCGGGCCGCCGGGATTGTGGCTGGCGGAGAGGATCAGGCCGCCGCTGGCCTTGTGTTTGCGGATCACCGCCGAGGCCGCCGGGGTGGAGAGCAGGCCGCTACGTCCCACCAGGCAGCGCTGCACGCCGTTGGCCGCCGCCATGCGCAGGATCACCTCGATGGCCTCCTTGTTGTAGTAGCGGCCGTCGCCGCCCAGCACCAGGGTGCCGCCCACCAGTTCGGGTACGCAGTCGAATACCGCCTGGACGAAGTTCTCCAGGTAGCCCGGCTGCTGGAACACGGTGACGCGCTTGCGCAGGCCGGAGGTGCCGGGGCGCTGGCCCTCGAAGGGCAGGGTGGGGATGGTACGGACGGTCATGACGGCTCCCTGTTTGGATTTTGCTCATTCAACCATACGGCTGCGGTCGGTGTCAGGCTTGAAACCCCGCCATAATATCCCCACTTTCCGTTGCTGTATCGTTAACCCTCTAATTTGTCGGGAGTTGGACCATGACCGTAGAAGCACATAAGGAAACCCTGGGTTTTCAGACCGAGGTGAAGCAGCTGTTGCAGCTGATGATCCATTCCTTATATTCCAACAAGGAAATTTTCCTGCGCGAGCTGATCTCCAATGCCTCCGATGCCTGCGACAAGCTGCGCTTCGAGGCCTTGTCCGATGACGCCCTGTGGGAAGGCGACAACGAACTGAAGATCCGCGTCAGCTTCGACAAGGACGCGCGCACCATCACCCTGCGCGACAACGGCATCGGCATGTCGCGCCAGGAGGTGATCGACAATATCGGCACCATCGCCAAGTCCGGCACGCGCCAGTTCTTCGAATCGCTCACCGGCGACCAGGCCAAGGATGCCCACCTCATCGGCCAGTTCGGTGTCGGCTTCTATTCCGCCTTCATCATCGCCGACAAGGTGACCCTCACCACCCGCCGCGCCGGCGTCGGTGCCGAGCACGCCGTGCGCTGGGAATCGGCCGGTCTGGGTGACTACACCCTGGAGACGGTGGAGCAGGCGGGCCGCGGCACCGAGGTGGTGCTGCACCTGCGCGAGGGTGAGGATGAATTCCTCGACGGCTGGCGCCTGCGCAACATCATCCGCAAGTATTCCGACCACATCACCCTGCCCATCGTGATGGAGAAGGAGCGTTACGGCGAGGAGGAGAAGGAGCAGGCGCCCGAGGACGAGACCGTCAACCAGGCCTCGGCGCTGTGGGCGCGCGCCAGGAGCGAGGTGAGCGAGGAGGAATACAAGGAGTTCTACAAGCATGTGGCCCACGATTTCGAGGACCCGCTGCTGTGGAGCCACAACCGCGTCGAGGGCAAGCTGGAATACACCTCGCTGCTGTATATCCCGCAGCGCGCGCCATTCGACCTGTGGGACCGCGAGCGCCATCACGGTATCAAGCTGTACGTGCGCCGCGTGTTCATCATGGAGGACGCCGAGAAGCTGATGCCCACCTATCTGCGCTTCGTGCGCGGCGTCATCGACTCCAATGACCTGCCGCTCAATGTCTCGCGCGAGATTTTGCAGCACAGCAAGGTCATCGATTCCATGCGCGGCGGCTCGGTGAAGAAGGTGCTGGGCATGCTGGAAGACCTGGCCAAGAACGACGCGGAAAAATACCAGAACTTCTGGAACGAATTCGGCCGCGTCCTGAAGGAAGGTCCGGGCGAGGACTTCGCCAACCGCGAGCAGATCGGCAAGCTGCTGCGCTTTGCCACCACCCACACCGACAGCAGCGAGCAGACCGTGGCGCTGGCCGACTACATCGGCCGCATGAAGGAAGGTCAGGAGGCGATCTACTACATCACCGCCGACACCTTTGCGGCGGCGAAGAACAGCCCGCATCTGGAGATCTTCCGCAAGAAGGGCATCGAGGTGCTGCTGCTGTCCGATCGCGTCGACGAGTGGCTGGTGTCCTCGCTCACCGAGTTCGACGGCAAGCCGCTCAAGTCCGTCACCAAGGGTGCGCTGGACCTCGGCAAGCTGGAGGATGAGGAGGAGAAGAAGGCGCAGGAGAAGGTGGCCGACGACTTCAAGGACCTGGTGGCCAAGGTGCAGGAGACCCTGGGCGACAAGGTGAAGGAGGTGCGCATCACCCACCGCCTGACCAGTTCCCCCGCGTGCCTGGTGGCCGGCGAGCACGACATGAGCGCCAACCTGGAGCGCATCCTCAAGCAGGCCGGGCAGAAGGTCGGCGGCAGCAAGCCAATCCTGGAGTTGAACCCGGAGCACCCGCTGGTGCTGCGCCTGAAGGCCGAAGGCGCGGGTGCGCGCTTCGGCGACTGGGTCAGCATCCTGTTCGATCAGGCCCTGCTCGCCGAGGGCGGCCAACTCGACGATCCGGCGGCCTTCGTGCAGCGGCTGAACCAGTTGTTGCTGGAGCTGCGCTGACCGCCATGCTGACTGCCGGTCCCGCCTTGCGGTGGCGGGGCCGGCTCATGTAGGGTAAGCCTGAAGATTTCAGGCAGGGAGTACAGCCATGGCGCACATCATGTTGGTGGATGACGAACCGCACAATCTCAGCGCCATGATGCGCGTGCTGCGCATGCAGGGCGAGCATGAGATCGAGCGTTTCGAGACCCCGGTGGCGGCACTGGCCCGGGCCCAGGAGACGCCGTTCGACATCGTGATCGCCGACTACCGCATGCCGGACATGGACGGTGCCCGCTTTCTCCAGGCCTTCCGCCAGATCCAGCCGCAGGCCTACCGCATCATCGTCAGCGGCTATGCCGACAGCGAGCTGTTCCGTTCCGCCATCAATCAGGCGCAACTGCACTGTTTTATCGAAAAGCCCATCGACAACATGGTGTTGTTGCAGGCGGTGGAGGATGGGATGGCGCAAAGTGTGTTGCAGCGCGAGGTGCTGGAGTTGCGTGCCGAACTGGAGCAGGTGCGCCACTTGCTCGATGACCGCACCTCTCTGCTGCAGCAGGTGGCGGAACATTGCCCCGAGGCGCTGCCGAAGAATTGGGAGCAGAAGCCGGACTTAATTTTTTTACTGTCGTTAAAACAAAACGCCGCCTGTTCAGGCGGCGTTTTGTTTTTGCGGTGAAGACAGGTCAGATGCGGAACTGACCCACCAGCCCCTGCAACTGCTCGGCCAGACGCGCCAGTTCCTCACTGGCGGCAGCGGTCTGCTGTGCGCCCTGACTGGTCTGGTCGGCCACCTGGCTGATGTTGACGATGTTGCGGTTGATCTCCTCGGCCACCGAGCTCTGCTCTTCGGCGGCAGAGGCGATCTGGGCATTGAGGTCGTTGATGGTGCCGACGGCGCGGGTGATGGAGTCCAGTGAGGCGCCGGCCTGGGCCACCTGTTCCACACCGGCCTGAGCCTGGTTGCGGCTCGCTTCCATCACCTTCACCGCGTTGGCGGCACCGGTCTGCAGTTTTTCGATCATGCCCTGAATCTCGGCAGTAGATTGCTGGGTACGCGAGGCCAGGGTGCGCACCTCGTCCGCCACCACGGCGAAGCCACGGCCCTGTTCGCCGGCGCGGGCGGCCTCGATGGCGGCGTTGAGCGCCAGCAGGTTGGTCTGCTCGGCGATGCCGCGTATGACGTCGAGCACGGTGCCGATCTTGTCGCTGTCCTGCTCCAGCTGCTGGATCACGCCGGCGGCCTTTTCCACCTCGCTGGCCAGGGAGTCGATGACATCGATGGTGCGGGTGACCACCTGTTTGCCGGAGGTGGCCTCTTCATCCGCCTTGTGGGCGGCCTCGGCGGCGCTGGCGGCGCTGTGCGCCACTTCTTGCACCGTGGCGGTCATCTCGTTCATGGCGGTGGCGACCTGTTCGGTCTCCGACTGCTGCTGGCGGATACCCGTGCTGGTCTGCTCGGTGACGGCCGAGGTTTCCTCGGCGGCGGCGGCCAACTGGCCGGTGGCGCCGGACAGCTGCTGCACCATGCCATGGAAGCGTTCACCCATGCGATTGAAGGCGGTGGCGACGCGGCCCAGTTCATCCCGGGCCTGGTAATCGGCGCGGGTGGTCAGGTTGCCTTCGGCCATCTGGCCGCTGGCGCGCTCCAGCTCCGCCACGGCGCGGCCAATGCCGCCGATGGTGGCCCAGGCCAGCAGGACGCTGAGGCCGATGGCGACCACGATGAGGACGATGGATGCGTTACGAATCTGATTGTATTCCGCCTCCGCCTTTTCATACTCGGCCTTGGCCACATCCAGCTGCAACTGCAGCAGCTTCTCCGCGGCGCCGGTGGCGGTGTAGAAGGTGGGGTTTACGCGCTTGAGCAGGGTCTCGTTGGCCTCGTGGTAGCGCGCCTCCTTGAGCGCGGCGATGACCGGCTTCAGGCCCTCGTTGACGAATACGCTGCGCTTGGCGGCAAAATCCTCGGCCAGCCGCTTTTCCTCTTCGGTCAGATAACTGGCCATGAAGGCCTGCCAAAGAGTGGATATCTTCTCGATGTTTTCTTCGGCGACCTTGAGATGCATATCGATGGGGTGGTCATGCATCCTGGAAAATTCACTGGCCGGATCGTGTTGCAGGGACAGCAGCAGCTGGGTGCGGTTGTCCTGCATCATTTCGATGATCCGGCTGATCTGTCCGGTCGGCACCAGGCGGTCGTTATAGACGGTGTTGAGGGACTCATTGGCGTGGCGCATGCCGGTCAGGCCCATCAGGCCGATGGCGATCATCAATGCAGCGGCGAGGGCAACCAGGACAACAAGGCGTGTCTTGATGGTGAAGTTTTGTAGCAGGTTCATATATCACCTTGTAATTATATGGTAATTGGGCGCGATGCCTGTAGTGAACATATCGGCAGTGTGGGATAGGCACTTTAGCATGGGTCCAAAGCGGGTAGCCATCGGCTAGGGTGTGGCAGCTGTTTCCGTTAGACTGGCCGTGTTTTTCAAAACGGGATTGGTATTTATGAGCAAGGCGTTGCGTGCGTGGGGTACCTGCATCGATTGCGGCTACGAGGGGATGCTGGAGTACCTGCGCGTCGAGGGGGAGTCCTACGAGGACGAGGAGGCGCTGGGCCTGATGATGTGGCTGCACTGCCCGGCCTGCGGCAGCAAGGAGCACACCCTGATCACCATGGAGTATTACCTGGAGATCAGCGAGGACGGCGGCGCGGATGAGTGACGACAAGGCTGGCGTACGCCTGGACAAGTGGCTGTGGGCGGCGCGTTTCTATAAAACCCGCGCCCAGGCCGTGGAGGCCATCAATGGCGGCCATGTACACCTCAATGGCGTGCGGGTGAAACCGGCGCGCAGTGTGCAGTGTGGCGACGAGCTCATCGTGCGCAAGAGCGGCATGGAATTTGTGCTTACGGTGCTGGCCCTGTCCGAGCAGCGGGGGCCGGCGCCGGTGGCGCAGCAGTTGTATCAGGAGAGCGAGGAAAGCCGTGCGCGACGCGAGTCACTGGCGGAGGAGCGCCGTCTGGCTGCCGCCGCCGGCGTCCTGCCGGCACGCCGCCCGGACAAGCGCGGACGGCGCCAGATCATTCGTTTTACCGGCCGCGGCGCCTGAGGGGGCCGCGCGCGGTTCTCCTGCCGAGTGCATTAGTGTAGGCTTATGCTCACTCATTACCCGTCTGTTGTTCGTCACGGCGCGTTGCCTGTCTGCCGCAGACCTTACCTCTCATTTCAGTGAACCGGAGAACTGCCATGGCCACCGTGCACATGACCAAAGACAACTTTGACCAGATCATCAA
Organism: Gammaproteobacteria bacterium; assembly: GCA_024709225.1. Classification (GTDB taxonomy): domain Bacteria; phylum Pseudomonadota; class Gammaproteobacteria; order Thiohalomonadales; family Thiohalomonadaceae; genus Sulfurivermis. The sequence continues at coordinate 13,757 of JANJXC010000002.1, forward strand.
CAACAATCCGTTCATCATCATCGATTTCTGGGCGCCGTGGTGCGGTCCCTGCCAGGGCTTTGGCCCGGTGTTCGAGGCGGAGTCCGAGAACCATCCGGATATCGTATTCGCCAAGGTGAATACCGAAGAGGAGCAGGAACTGGGTGGCCTGTTCCAGATCCGCTCCATCCCCACGCTGATGATCTTCCGCGAGCAGGTGATCATCTATTCCGAGGCCGGTGCCCTGCAGGGCTCGCAGCTGAAGGACCTGTTGCAGCGTGCCAAGGAGCTGGACATGGCCGAGGTACACAAGCAGGTGGCAGAGCAGCAGCAACAGGGCTGAGCCCTGTCAGTTTCGGGTTGTGAGTTTCGAGTTTCGGTCTGTTCCTTGTCGCCGGTAACTCGAAACTTGAAACCCGAAACTAGAAACTCCAATTCCCTGTTTTGTATATCCGACAAATGCAGTAAGCTATTGCGCGATCCAACTGACGGGGAGTCTCGATGCGTCCGGCACATATCACCGAGGTACTTGAGCGGGAGTTTTCCAGCACGCGCGACGGTCATCATACGCCCGTGATGCTGTGGGGCCCGCCGGGTGTGGGCAAGTCGCAGATGGTGGCGCAGGTGGCGGGGCGCCATCAGGTGCCGGTGATCGACATCCGCCTGTCGCAGATGGAGCCGAGCGACCTGCGCGGCATCCCGTTCCGCAGCGAAGGGCAGGTGGAGTGGGCGGTGCCTGCCATGTTGCCCGATGCGCAGCGTCACGGTCCGGCCGGCATCCTGTTCCTCGATGAAATCACCTCGGCGCCGCCGTCGGTATCCGCCGCGGCCTATCAGCTGATTCTGGATCGCCGTCTGGGCGAATACCGCGTGCCCGAGGGCTGGGCCATCTTCGCCGCCGGCAACCGCCAGGGTGATCGCGGCGTCACCTACGCCATGCCGGCGCCGCTGGCCAACCGCTTCGCCCACTTCGAGGTGGAAACCCATCTCGACGACTGGGTGCTGTGGGCCTATCGCAACGGCATCGACGAGCGCATCATCGCCTTCCTGCGTTTCCGTCCCGAGCTGCTGTTCGATTTCGACCCGGCGCACAACCCCATCGCCTTTCCCTCGCCGCGTTCCTGGGAGTTCGCCCACCGCGCGCTGAAGAAATTCGGTGAGGCGCACCAGCTGCTGGTGGAGACTCTGCAGGCCTGCGTCGGCCCGGCCGCCGGTATCGAGGCCGCCGCCTTCGTGCGCAATCTGGACAAGCTGCCCGATCTCGACGCCATCCTGCGCCGCGAGCCGGTGCCGGTGCCGCGCGAGATCGACCTGCAATATGCCGTCGCCTCCGCCCTGGTGGCACGCGCCCTGCGCGCCAAGGCGGATAAGAAGGGTGCCGAGGTGTACGGTCCGATCCTGGAATTTGCCGGCCGTTTCAGTCAGCGCGAGATGGGCGTGATGCTGGTGTCCGACATGCACCGCGCCATCGGCCAGGAGATCTTCAGCGTGCCGGAGTTCGCGCCGTGGGCCCAGGCCGTGGCCGACGTGATGTTGTATGAGTGAACAGAGCAAAGATACAAGAGACAAGATACAAGTTTGACCTCTTGTATCTTTTAACTTGTATCTTGTATCTCGCATGGATCTAGAAACCAAACTCAGTGCCGCGCGCACCAAGCTGATATTGGACAAGCCGTTCCTCGGCGCGCTGGTGCTGCGCCTGCCCATGGTGGCCGCCGATCCGCGCTGGTGCAAGACCACGGCCACCGACGCGCGCACCTTCTATTACAACGCCGACTACATGGACGCGTTGACCCTCGACCAGACCCAGTTCGCCCTGGCCCATGAGGCCCTGCACTGTGCACTTTCCCATTTCGCGCGCCGTCAGCACCGTGACCGTCATCGTTGGGACGTCGCCTGCGACCTGGCCATCAATCCGCTGCTGGTGGAAGAGGGGCTGACCCCGGTGCAGGATGCCCTGCTGCTCGATGAGTACAAGGGGATGACGGCGGAGGAGATCTATCCCTGCCTGGACGAAGCGGAGTCGATGCAGCCGCACGACGATCATGTCTATGACCATGACAGCGGCGATCAGGGCGGCAAGGCAGGGAGCGGCGGTGACAAGGGTGAAGGGGGCGGCGGCAAGGCCACGCACGAGGACAGGGACGACAAGGGCGGCGGCGGCAAGCCAAAACCCAGGCAGCAAGATGGCCAGGGCGGCGCGCCCAGGCCGGAACCGCTGTCACACGAGGAACGCGAGCGCCTGTCGGTGCAATGGCGTCAGCGCATGGCCGGTGCTGCGCAGCAGGCGCTGCAGGCCGGCAAGATGGGCGGCGCACTGGCACGGCTCATCGATCATCTGCTGCAACCGCAGCTGCCCTGGCGCATGCTGCTGGCCAGATACATGACGGCTACCGCACGCGATGATTACAACTACTCGCGCCCATCACGGCGCGAGGGTGATGCCATCTTTCCCAGCCTGCGTTCCTCCGAGATCGACATTGTGGTTGCGCTGGATACCAGCGGCTCGGTCAACGACAAGGAGATGGGCGAGTTCCTCGCCGAGATCGATGCCATCAAGGGCCAGGTGCGCGCCCGCGTCACCCTGCACGCCTGTGATGCGCAGCTGGCCGACGACGGGCCGTGGAGCTTTGAGCCGTGGGAGGAATTCAAGCTGCCGCGGGCGTTCACTGGCGGCGGCGGCACCTCCTTCCTGCCGGTGTTCGACTGGCTGGAGCGCGAGGGGCGTCGTCCCGACCTGCTCGTCTACTTCACCGATGCCGACGGCGCCTTTCCCAAGCAGGAACCTACCTTTCCGGTGATCTGGCTGGTCAAGGGCAAGGGCAGGGTGCCGTGGGGACAACGTATACAACTCAACTAAGCAGTTTCGAGCTTCGAGTTTCGGGTTGTGGCCCGGGGTTCGAAACTCGAAACCCGGAACTCGAAACTTGTTTATGGAATTATCCGCCGAAGACAGCCTGCGCCTGAATGTGCTCATCGCCAACGCCGAGGCGATCCGTATCGACGAGAACAACATGACCGTGTACGGCCTCAAGGGCGAGCGCGAGATGAAGGTGACGCTCAATCCGACCGGCCGGGCCGAGCAGTATCTGCAACGGGTGCGCGAACTGCTGTCGGGGCAGGTGCTGGGCTCGCCCGGTGGCTATCCGGTGTTCCTGCGCCGCTGGACGCGCATGGGCCAGATCAACAACGACGACCTGGACAAGCTGCTGATGATCGGCGAGCCGGAGGCGGTGGTGGCGGTGAGCCGTTCGCGTCAGCTCACCGACGAACTGGCGCGCCGCGCCTGGTGGGTGGCACCCTATGCGGAGAACGCCCGGCGCATGCTGGAAAATCCGGTGGTGGTCGCCGGGTCGATGGGACCGGTGCTGGCGGAATTTCTGGTGGAGCATCTCCCCTTCGAGAGCGAACATCAGGACATGCTGGACACCGTACGGCTGGTGTTGCAGCCGGGGCTGATCGCGGCGACGACGCGCAAGAAGCTGTGGGACAGCGGCCGCACCCGCAAGACCTACCGCGTCGGCTTTCTTGCCGCCGAGCCGGATGCCTTGCCCGATCCCGTGGCGGCGCGGCACGACCTGGAACACTATCGCCCGTCGCTGGCTGCGCTGGCGCCAGACAATCCCTATGCCGCCCTGCTGCTCAAGCTGCTGGACAGCTCCGGCCAGACCTTTCTCGAAACCGGCGCTGACGTGCTGCAACGTCCGGCGGATCAGGATGTGGTGACGGCACTGGTCAATGCCATCGGCAGCTATTTCCGGGCTGCACGGCCGGCCGCACCCAGCCTGCGCGAGATCGACGCCATCGATGCCAGCGTCGAATCGTTGTGCGGCATGGCCAGCGGCCCCCTGTGCCAGTTGCTGCAGGCGGTGCCGTCGTTGGCCGCCGAGGTCCGCGCCATGGTGTTCCTGGCCCATATCGACGAGGCCATCATCACCCCCATCTTTGCCCACAGCGATGCCGTCGGTACGGTGATGCGCAAGAAGATCGAGCCCGTGGTGGCGCCCATACTGCATCACTTCGCCGTGCTGCGCGGGCGGCACTGAGTACGCGGCAGCGGTTATACTGCCGCCACATCGTTCAACGAGGACTGCATGCCGTGAGTGACCCGACACCGCCGCTCGGCATTCTGCTGACCAATCTGGGTACCCCGGACGCGCCTACCGCACCGGCACTGCGCCGTTATCTGGCAGAATTTCTGTGGGATCGCCGCGTGGTGGACGTGCCGCGACCGCTGTGGTGGCTGATCCTGCACGGCGTGATCCTGCGCATCCGTCCGGCCCGCTCGGCCCGGCTGTACCGCAAGGTGTGGAGCGCGGAAGGCTCGCCGCTGCTGGTGATTGCGCGACGGCAGCGTGAACTGCTGCAGCAGCAGCTGGATACGCAGTGGCCGGACCGTACACGGGTGGTGCTCGGCATGCGCTACGGCAATCCCTCCATCGCCTCCGCACTGAATGAGTTGCGCGCCGCCGGTGTGCAGCGGCTGCTGGTGCTGCCGCTGTATCCGCAAAACTCCTGTTCCACCACGGCCTCCACCCTCGATGCGGTGGCGGAGGCCCTGCGCGCCACACGCGCCGTGCCGGCGCTGGGTTTTGTTGCGGACTATCATGCCGTGCCGGCCTATATCGAGGCCCTGGCGGCTTCGGTGCGCGAGACGCAGCAGGCGGGTGCAGCGGTGCAGCGCCTGCTGTTTTCCTTTCACGGTACGCCGGAGCGCTTTCGCAACGAGGGCGATCCGTATTACCAGCAGTGCCTCACCACCGCGCGCCTGACAGCAGAAAAACTGCGCCTGCACGACGATGAGTGGCAGGTGAGTTTCCAGTCGCGCTTCGGCCGCGAACCCTGGCTGCAGCCCTATACCGACGAGGTGCTCAAGCAACTGCCGGCGCAGGGCATCAGGCATGTGCAGGTGATCTGCCCCGGCTTCTCCGCCGATTGCCTGGAGACCCTGGAGGAGATCGCCGAGGAGAACCGCGAGGTATTCCTGCACGCCGGCGGTGAGTCCTTCCAGTACATTCCCGCCCTCAACGACCGCCCGGACCACATCGCCGCCCTGGCTGGCATCGTGGCGCGGGAGCTGTGTCTAGCCACGGACACGGTTTAAAAACAGCCGCCGCAGAGACGCAGAGGCGCGGAGAAGTATTGCTGCGGTTTCTCTGTGCCTCCGCGTCTCTGCGGCAAATCGGTTTTTAGTCCCCGGTACCAAACACCACGGAGGCCACGTCACGGTAATGACGGGCGAAGTGGATGGTGATGCCCTTGCGGATGTGGGCCGGCAGTTCCTCGAAATCGCCGCGATTGGCCTCGGGCAGGATCAGCTCCATCACGCCGACGCGCCGCGCCGCAATCACCTTCTCGCGTATGCCGCCCACCGGCAGCACCTGGCCGGTGAGGGTCAGTTCGCCGGTCATGGCCAGCGGCCGCTTGATGCGTTCCCTGCGCGCCAGGGAGAGCAGGGCGGTGGCCATGGTGACTCCGGCGCTGGGGCCGTCCTTGGGGGTGGCGCCTTCCGGTACGTGCAGGTGGACGAAGGCCTCATCGAAGAACGCCGGGTCGCCCTCATACTGCTTGAGGTGGGAGGAGATGTAGCTGTAGGCAATCTCCGCCGATTCGCGCATCACCTCGCCCAGTTTGCCGGTGAGCTTGAAGCCGCGGTTCTTGCTGTGCACCAGGGTGGCCTCGATGCTCAAGGTGGCGCCGCCCATGGCGGTCCAGGCCAGACCGGTGATCACGCCGATGCCACTGAGCGGCTTTTCGCGCTGGAACAGCGGCTTGCCGAGCAGGTCTTCGATGCTGGTGGGGCCGATGCGTATGGGACCTTTCTCGCCTCCAACGATGCGCACCACCGCCTTGCGCACGATGCGGCCGAGCTGTTTTTCCAGGTTGCGCACGCCGGCCTCGCGCGCATAGCCCTCGATGACCTTGCACAGGGCACTGTCCGAGATCTTCAACTGGCTCGGCTTCAGGCCCGCCTTTTCCAGCTGCTTCGGCCACAGATGGTGTGTGGCGATGGCGAGCTTTTCCTCGGTGATATAGCCGGACAGGCGGATCACCTCCATGCGGTCCAGCAGGGGGCCGGGGATGGTGTCGAGCTGGTTGGCGGTACAGACGAACAGCACCTTGGACAGGTCGAAGCGCAGGTCCAGGTAGTGATCGAGGAAGTCGTTGTTCTGCTCCGGGTCCAGCACCTCCAGCAGGGCGGAGGCGGGGTCGCCCTGATAGGACGCCCCGATCTTGTCGATCTCGTCCAGCATGATCACCGGATTGGCGGTCTCTGCCTCCTTGATGGCCTGAATGAACTTGCCCGGCATGGCGCCTATATAGGTACGGCGGTGGCCCTTGATCTCGGCCTCGTCGCGCATGCCGCCGAGGGAGAAGCGGTAGAACTTGCGTCCCAGGGTATTGGCGATGGAGCGGCCGATGGAGGTCTTGCCTACGCCGGGAGGACCGACCAGCAGCAGGATCGAGCCGGCCACCTCGCCCTTGAGGGTACCGACGGCGAGAAATTCGATGATGCGCTGTTTCACGTCCTCCAGTCCGTCATGATCCTGGTCGAGGATGCGGCGGGCGCGCTTCAGCTCCAGCCGGTCGGTGGAATGCACGCCCCAGGGCAGGGCGCTGACCCAATCGAGGTAGTTGCGTGTGACGGTGTATTCCGGTGAGCCGACCTCGAGGATCGACAATTTCTGCAATTCGTCATCCACGCGCTTCTGCGCGGCCTCGGGCAGGGTGAGTTTCTCCAGGCGCGCGCGGAACCGCTCGACGTCGGCGGTGCGGTCGTCTTTTTCCAGGCCCAACTCCTTCTGGATCTCCTTGAGCTGCTCGCGCAGGAAGAATTTGCGCTGCTGCTCGCTCATGCGCTCGTCGACCTTTTCCCGGATCTGCGACTGCAGGCGGGCCACATCGAGCTCCTTCTTAAGCAGCACCAGCACCTTTTCCATGCGCGGCAGCACCGGGAACAACTCCAGCACCTGCTGCAATTCTTCAGGTTTGGCAGAGGTGAGCGCGGCGGCAAAATCGGCCAGGGGCGAGGGATCGTTGGGGCTGAAGCGGCTGAGGAAGTATTTCAGTTCTTCGCTATATAGCGGGTTGAGCGGGATCAGTTCCTTCAGCGTGTTGATGATGGCCATGGCGTAGGCCTTGATCTTGGAGTCCGCCTTGAGCGGTTTTTCGGCTGGATATTCCACCTGCACCATGAATGGTGGCTTGTGCGACAGCCATTTGACGATGCGAAAACGCTTTATGCCCTCGGCAATGAACTGGATCTTGTCGCCCGAGCGGGTGGGGTTGTGGACGCGCACCATGCTGCCGACGCGGTAGAAATTTTCCGCCTTGAGGTGCTCCGGATCGCCGCCGCGGGTCAGCACCAGGCCGGCCATGTGGTGGGGGTGATCGCCGACACGCTCGATGGTTTCGAGCCAGGGCTGCTCGTCCATTAGTACCGGGAATGCCTGTGCCGGGAAGAACGGCCGATCCGTCAGCGGCAGCAGATACAGTGTGCTGGGCAGCACATCGGCACTGATCGTCAACTCCGATGAGGTGTCGTCCGGGGAGATGAACTCGGGTTCGAGGGCGTCGTTGTTGGGCATGATTGTTGTTCCTCGCAGCATCTCAGCGCTGGTGTCGGAGCCTGTGTTTTTCAGGCCAGGCGCGTTTCATGGCCAGAATATAGTGTGGCCGTCTGAGCGGTTGTACAAGTCCGCGCCAGCAGTTGCGGCTTCCCTGTGCAGGTTGCGCTGCACGAACGGTGTGATACGCATCATTTTGTGCTTGAAAAAATATTGCAAGTTTGCTTGTTACATGGGCGTTTATGTTTATAATGTTTTTCGACATGTGTCTCTACTAAACAAGGAGAAGAGTTGCCATGCCGAAAGTTGCAAGACGTGCCGTTGCCAAGAAGAGTGTTCGTACCAAGAAGGCTGCTGCGCCGAAGCGCGCCGTGCGCCGTTCCACCGCCAAGACCGCTGCCGGCAAGAAGGCAGTGATGGCCAGCGTGAAAAAGATGAATGCCCAGGCCAAGGCCGTTAAGGCACGTCTGGCTGCCGAGAAGAAGAAGGCAGCTCAGGCGGAAAAGGCAATGCGTGCCAAGCTGCGCGCCGCTGTGGCGGAAGCCAAGGCGCGCCTGAAGGCCGTGTTGGATGAAGAGAAGGCGTTCGAAGGCCGCCAGGCCCTCATCGCCAAGGCCGTGGCTGCCTACGACAAGAAGCACGCCAAGGTCGCTGCAAAGAAGGCCAAGCGCAAGCCGGCGCGCAAAAAGCGCGTCGCCAAGGCCGCTGCCTGATGAACAAGGCCACCGTCCCCGGACGGTGGCCTTCTTCTTTCCAGGCTCTGTTCACCACAGAGCGACAGCCCGGTCAGATCAGGCCGGCAAAGGGCTGTACTTCCACCAAATTCCCTGGTTCCACGTCGCCGCTCTCGGCGGGCAGAATAATGAAGCAATTGGCCCGGCTCATGGAGCTGAGCACATGCGACCCCTGCGGTCCGCTACTGCGCACTGTGAGTTGCCCGGCGGCATCGTATTGCAGAATGCCGCGCTGATAGTCCGCGCGTCCCGGTGATTTCTTCAGCTGCGTCACACACGGTACGCGCAGGCGTAGCGGCTGTTGCCCGATCTGGCCCATCAGCTGGTACAGAGCTGGCTGGACGATTTGATAGAAGGTGGCCATGGACGATACCGGGTTGCCCGGCAGGCCGAAAAATACCGTGTTGCCGAGCAGGCCGAAGGCCAGCGGTTTGCCCGGCTTCATGGCAATCTTCCAGAAACTTACCTTGCCGAGTGACTCCAGCGTTTCCTTGACGTAATCGGCATCGCCGACCGATACCCCACCCGAGGTGAGTAGCACATCGGCCGCAGCGGCGCCCTGACGGAAGGCGGCGGCGATATCCTCGCGCCGATCGCGTATCACGCCCATGTCGATGATTTCCACGCCGAGGCGGTGCAGCATGCCGTACAGGGTGTAGCGGTTGCTGTCGTAAATCTGTCCCTCCTCCAGCGTCTCGCCCAGGGAGCGCAGTTCGTCGCCGGTGGAGAAAAAGGCCACGCGCAGGCGGCGCATCACCTTCACTTCGGCAACGCCGAGAGAGGCGAGCAGGCCCAGATCGGCAGGGGTGAGTTGCCTGCCGGCGCTCAGTACAGTTTGGCCGCTGGCGATGTCTTCGCCGGGCTGGCGGACATGGGCCCCCTGGCGGTGGTCGCTGCCGACGTAAATGGTTTCGCCTTCGCGGCGCACGTCTTCCTGCATCACCACTGTGTCGGCTCCTGCCGGCAGCTTGGCGCCGGTCATGATGCGCACGCACTGGCCGGCGCCGACATTGCCGCTGTAGGGATGGCCGGCGAGGGCGGTACCGATGAGCTGCAACGCGGTTTCACCACCACGGGGCAGATCCGCGGCGCGCAGGGCATAGCCGTCCATCGCCGAGTTGGCATGGGGCGGCACATCGATGGGTGAGCTGATGTCAGTGGCGAGCACGCGGCCGAGGCCATCACGCAGGGCGCGTTGTTCGAAACCCTGCACCGGTTTGAGACTGGCGCGGATATAGTCCAGGGCCTGGGCGACGCTGAGCAGGGCGGCGCGTGGTGTGCTGTTGTTGTCCGGGGTCATGGTGTATGCGGGCTCCTGGCGTGAGGGCGATGAGCGGATTATTGCTGCACGATACGCTGCAGCACAAATGCGGCGATGGCTGCCGGATCGTTCAGGTCGAGCAGCGGCAGTTCGGTGGCCGTGGCCGGTGGTGCGTCGCAGGCCAGGGCGATGATGCGCGGGTCGGTGGGAAACAGCGGCGATTTCCCCAGTGCCGGGCGATGCAGTTCGATCTTGGGGACGGCCTCGTGCTTGAAACCCTCCACCAGGATCAGATCCAGCGCGCTGCGATCCAGCGCCTGTATCAGTTCGGTCAACCGCGGTTCCGGCCGTGTGTCGCTGTGTTCGGTGAGCAGTGCCCAGCGCCGACGCGAGGCCACCATCACCTGCTGCGCGCCGGCGGCACGCATGCGGTAGCTGTCCTTGCCGGGTTGATCGATGTCGAAGTCGTGGTGGGTATGCTTGATTACGGCAAGGCGCAGGCCGCGGGCACGCAGCAGGGGAATCAGCTGTTCCAGCAGTGTGGTCTTGCCGGTGCCGCTGGCCGCGACGAAGGCCAGCAGGGGCGGTGTATGTTCAGCACTCATGGCGGGCAAACCTCTGTTCCAGTGCCTGCAGCTCCTGCGGCGTGTTGATGTTGCTGAAGGCCGCCGGCTGATCGGAGAAATCCGCCACACAGTGCGGCTGGGCCCGGAGCCAGTCCTGTACCTTGCGCTGGCCGGCAGCGAGATAGTTCTGCAGGGCGGGGAGGGTGCTGCGGCGTACCAGCATGATGGCGGCATGCAGCCGCTCGCCGTCACTGACACTGCATACGTCGGCGCCAGTGCGTTCCAGTTCGGCATGCATGCGTGCCACCAGGTCGGCGGGCAGGTCCGGGGTGTCGCATGGCACGCTCAGCACCAGTTCACTGGTGCTGGCCTGCAAGGCGCTGAGCAGGCCGGCCAGCGGGCCGGGCTGATCGGGCAGGCTGTCGGCGATGACCGGCAGACCGAATTGCGCGTACCCGTCGGCCGGGCGGTTGCTGTTGAGAATCAGGGTATCCACCTGGGGGCGCAGCGCGGCGATGATGTGGGTCAGCAGCGCTTGCCCCGCCAGTGGCAACAGCGCCTTGTCGGTGCCGTCCATGCGGCGTGACCGGCCGCCGGCGAGGATCACGCCAGTGATGGAGCGGTGGGGATGGTCGGCGGGCATAGTCGTGCAACTGTCGCAAGGGTTGCGGGCATCGTACCATGATGCAGAACAGTCCAGGCAGAGACGGAGGTGGTAGGGTGACTGTGCAGACATTTGTTGGCGGCCCGGACGAGCCCACGGTGGAGATCGTCGAGCAGCGGGCGTGCTATCAGGGATTTTTTCGCATGGAGCAGTACCGTTTGCGCCATCGCCGTTACGACGGCAGCATGAGTCCGTTGCTGAGTCGGGAGCTGTTTGAGCGTGGCCACGCTGCGGCAGTGCTGCCGTATGATCCGGTGCTGGATCGGGTGGTATTGCTGGAGCAGTTCCGTATCGGTGCGCTGACGGCGCCCGGTGGCCCCTGGCTGCTGGAGATTGTTGCCGGGATTATCGAGCCGGGCGAGACCGCCGCCGCGGTGGTGCAGCGTGAAATGCAGGAGGAGGCGGGCTGCCGCCTGCTGGCACTGGAACCCATCTGCGACTATCTGGTCAGCCCGGGCGGCACCTCGGAGCGCATCAGCCTGTACTGTGGCCGGGTGGATGCCGCGGGTGTCGGCGGCATCCACGGCCTGGCCGGGGCGGGGGCGGATATCCGGGTGACTACGGTGAGTTTTGCGGCGGCCCAGGCCTTGCTGGCCTCCGGCCGCCTCAATTC
>JANJXC010000016.1 GCA_024709225.1 Gammaproteobacteria bacterium
ACCCGACTATGGCGATTCGGGCTTGCCGGTCGTGAACTCCAAACACGTGAACAACGGGGAGGTTCGCATTGATGCCGATAATCGTTTCGCCATCGTCGATGAAAAGATGTTGCTTATCGAACCGGGTGATGTGCTGATTAATGGGACTGGTGTGGGTACCATCGGCCGGGCCGCCCCGTACTTGCATAGCGTTAAATCGGTCCCTGACAACCATGTCACAGTGCTGAGGCCAACGCGCGGGACCGATCCCGTGTATTTGTCCGTATTCCTCAACTCGTTGGCGGGACAGATGCAGGTTGAGCAACGTCTACATGGCTCGTCAGGCCAGACTGAGTTGTACCCGAATGACATTGCACAGTTCTCTGTTTGGTTGGCTCCGGCTACGGTTCAAACTGAAATACGTAAGGCTGTACAAGATAGTTTTGAAAAGAAACAGCAGGCAGGGAAACTACTCGAAGCCGCCAAACGCGCCGTGGAAATCGCCATCGAAGAAAGCGAGGCCGCTGCGTTCGAATATTTGGCCGATGTCGAGGGAACGGCGTAAGCATGACTGCCGCGCAGCCGGTTCAAGATATCCAATATCTGTAGGATGGGTGGAGCGAAGCGTAACCCATCGGGGTTGTAGATGTGTCGGGTTGAAGGGGTGCGCTGCGCTCCACCCATCCTACGAAATGTCAGCACCATGGGCGAGTAATACCAAGGATGAATCACGTCATGCCGGATATGTTCGATTTGCACTTTGCGGCCATGGATGCGGAGGGCGCTGGTGTCGCTGGTTTGCCGCCGACAATGGCGCTGGAACTGACGGAACACGGCGGCGTGCGCTGGCGGGTAGGCGATGGCAATGCGGCGGTGCGTATCCACATTTCCAGTCTCCATTCTCCGTTCGTGTCGGTCTGGGTTTGGGCCGTGGCCATTGCGCATCGTCTGCTGCCGGTGACGTTGCGGATCGACGAGGAAGGCTGTTATACGGACTTATGCGCCGAGGACAATGGCGGCGGCTTGCGGTTGACGCTGCGGCAGACGAATGCCTTCGGTGAGGTATATCGAAGCCTGCATTGGCGGGAGGCGCGCCTGGGCTGGTTGCAGCGTGTCGGTGCGACCTTTGGCGGTTTTCTGGGCGGTGCCTTCAACGGTTCAGAATGGCACGGTGGCCCGGCCTTCTGGCCCGATCCGGGGCAGTTTCTGCCCTGGGAGTGGCCGCATGCGCAAGGGCTGTACGCCTCTGCCCACGAGAGCGATTGGCCCGTGCCGGCCCTGCATGCGTGGTTTTATCTCTCCCTGGCCCGCCGGTTTGATCCCTTTGTTTTGCGCACGGCCTGGTGTCCGGAGGATCAGGAGGCGTTTGCACGCCTGCGCTATCTGTTTGCGCTGCGGCGCAGGAAGGCGCTGGAGGGCGCCTGCGCGGCTCTCGGCGAGCAGTTGCCGCCATCGCTGGCTGCGGCGCTCGATGGGCAGTTCGCGGCGGCGCGCGATCTGTTCGAGGAGCTGGAGATACAGCGCGAGCTGGGCATCTTCGATCGGGCGATTGAAGATTATGTCCGCCCCGAATTGGCCGATGCGCGTAGCCGCGAGCGGCTTTTGCATCAGATGGCCTTCGGTTTCGAGGCGGCAGTGCATGATTTGGCGCACGGCACGGCCTTGCAGTTGCTGCCGCAATTACCCCTTGTCCCCGGCGCCTGGCTGATCGATGAACAGGCGCGGCCTGGTCGTATCCTGGTGGTGGAGGGTGTGCGGCGGGTTGTCGATTGGGGCGAAATCGGCATCAGCACTGAGCATGGCTTTTACAGTGGTTGGCGCTGGCCCATCGCCGCGCCCGGTGGCTTCGTGTTTCCCGACGAGCCCTTGTTTCGGCGCTGGCGCCTCTTTGCGACAGCGCCGCAGACAGCGGGTTACACCGTCTGCCCCTGTTGCGGGTATCCGACGCTGGAGGAAGAACCGGAAGAAATTTTGGACTGTCCGGTGTGTGGCTGGCCTCTGTATCTGTTGTCGCGTCATCCCTTGCCCAATCCGGATGCTCCCCTGTTTGATGACGCACGCGGCGATCATGAGGTTTGGCCGACGTTGCGCGAATCAAGGCGCTACTTCACCGTGCATGGTGATGCGTTCTCGCCCGACGATGCGGCACGTGCGGAATGGCTGCGACGTGATGACATATCCGCCTTGCGCTGCAAGCTGGCAGCGCAATTCGACACCTGGCTTGCCGATCCGGCACGTGATGCGAGTCCGTTGCCCGAAGATGAGTGGCAGCGGCTGGCCTGGATGTCGCGGGAGTAGATTTCATATCGCCGGCTGCAGGCGCTCACCGAAAAGAAAAGGGAGCGTTGGCTGATTACGATGTGTAGACACCTGCTATTCTTTGCCCATGCCCAGACTTTCTTTTTTCCTTATCTACCTGCGCTGTTTCTGGCCTGCCGTGCCGGCGGCCGCCTTCACGCTGGGGCTCGGCTGGTTGCTGTGGGGGCTGAGTCCGTGGGTGTCGGTGATGGTGCCGGTTGGCGGCGGCTTGATGTTGTTCGCGATGCTGGCGCTGGTCGACAGTGCGGCGCATTAGCCGCCTTCTTTCTCAATCTCCCTTGGCCTGAAAAGCGTCCTTACCTTTTCGTCAGCCCTGCGGCCATGAACCCGCCCCACGGTACGGTGGTGGGCAGAACAGATTCAATGACGCGGGAAGTCCATTTGCCGTCGGGCAGGAAGATGGCGTAGCCCAATCTCAGTTCGGTGGATGCGGGTTCAAGCCCCGCAACCCAGGCGCGCACCGCCGCCGCGTCATCCCAGCGGGCGCCGGCGTAGGTGCCTCTGCCGGCCTTTTGCCGGTATAGCAGGCTGCGGCGGTGCAGCAGGCCCAGCACCACGCCGCGGCGGGCGACGCGCCACATCTCGCTCAATGCCTGCGCCGGGTCGGGAACGAAGCAGAGGGAGGTGACGGCGGCGCAGTGGTCGAAGCTCCCGTCGGCGAAGGGCAGGGCCTGCGCATCGCCTGCGCGGTAGTCGATGGCGCCGCCCAGGGTGCGGGCGTAATCCAGGGCGGCGGCATCCGGGTCGAGGCCGGTGACGTGCAGCCCCATGGCGGCGTAGCGGCGGGCGAAGTGGCCGGTGCCGGTGCCGACGTCGAGCAGGGTCGCACCGCGCTCCATCGGCAGCAGGCGCCACAGCAGCGCGAATTCGCGCTGCGCGATCCAGGCGCCGCGCGGGGTGTGGTACCAGGCTTCGTAATCCTGCGGCGTGTTCAATGGGTGCGCAGTTTCAGCACCGGCGCCAGCAGTTGAGGGTCGTCCCATTCGCGGCCGCCGATGGCGCGGTAGGCGATGCGGCCTGCGGCATCGACCACGAAGGTGGCGGGCAGGCCCTGGACCGGCCACAGGCCGAGCACGCTGCTGTCCAGGTCGAGCAGCAGGGGAAATTCCACCGGGTAGTTGGCGGTGAACTGGAACACCGTGTCGGCGCTCTCGCCGACGTTGACCGCCAGCATCACCACGCCTTCGGCCTGCAACTGTTCCCAGGCACGCTGCATGGAGGGCATCTCGTCGCGGCAGGGCGGGCACCAGGTGGCCCAGAAGTTGACGATCACCGGGCGGCCGCGCAGTTCGGACAGGCGCCAGGTCTTGCCGTCCACGTCCTGCAGGGTGAAATCCGGTGCCGGCGGCAGGCCGGGCACCGGGGTGAGGGTCTGCTTGCCGGCGGCGGAGGCACACAGCGGCAGCAGCAGGGCGGTGAGCAACAGCCAGAATCGCAGCATGTAAGGTCTCCTCATCACAGTTATTCACCGCCCGATATTGATGGGCACACCGGGCTTGGGGCAGCAACGCCCTGTGCCTCCGTAGGAGCGGATCGTATCCGCGACCTGCCGGGTTCTGATTTGGCGCCGTATCGCGGATACGATCCGCTCCTACAGGGGACGTTCACTGATCCGCCGCGCACTGCATGGCGGGGAAGCGCTGTCGTTTGCGCACATCACCGCTGCGCCACACCACCTCCAGCTCGAAGCGGCTGCCCGGCGCGAGGCCGAGGGTGAGCATGCCCATGTTCCAGTCGCCCGGCGCGAAGCGCTGCTCGGTGGGGAACAGCGACCAGCGGAAGGCGATGCGTGCCGGTTGGCTGACGCCCATGCGTTCCCATTGTTCCTGCCACTGCGCCTCCAGGCGCAGCGGCTGCGCGCTGCCGCCGACGGGGTGCACGCGCCACTCGGCCAGGTGCAATGTCATCGGAGCGGCGGCCTCTGCACCGTTGCGGATGATGGCCTGGAACACGCAGTCCGCCGCCAGCGGCTCGGCCTGGTCCGGCAGGAAGCCGCGGCCCTGGAAAAAGGCGCGCGTCTGGTCCGGCAGGCGCTGGGTGAAGGTGAAGGAGGCGCCCTCACCCTGCCAGTGCCAGCCGGGCAGGCCGCTGCCCTCCTCGCTTATCTGCTGCACCGCAGCGGCGGCCGGGCCGCAGACGAGCAGGAGCAGCATCAGCCCAAGGCGCATCAGTGCCCCTCGATGAATGCCACGGCGGCGTCGGCCAGCTCTTCGGCGTAGAGGTCGAGGAAGAAGTGGTCGGCGCCGTCGATGGTGACGAGCTGGGCGTGGTCACCGGGCTGCACCTCGGCCATCTTCTGCGGCAGGTCGCGCACGGTGGTGTCGTCCGAGGCGGCGATCACCAGTACCGGCTTGCGCACCTCACGCAGTACCGTCGGCGTGTCCATGCGCGGGTCGGGCTTGTGGTAGGAGAGGAAGGCTTTGGCGCTGGCGGCGGTCTGCGGGCAGTAGATGAAATCCACCGGCTGCAGCAGGGTATCGCCCTGGCCCTTGGCCACCAGTGCCTCGGCCTTCTTCAGTTCGGCGGCGAGGGGCTTGCCGTAGCGGGTCTGGTAGTTCTTCTCGTCGTAGCCGGCGCTCCAGGTCTGCGGCGCGGCGAGGACCAGGCCCCTGATCAGCGCGCTGTCGTGGGCGGCGGCGTAGCGGGCGATCTGGTTGCCGCCGCGCGAGTGGCCGAACAGCACGATGGACTGCACGCCCTGGCCCTTGAGCCAGTCCAGCCACAGGCCGACCTCGTCCACCGCGTCGGTGTGCAGGTGGCGGTGCGGCGCGGCGCAGTCGTACATGCCCTCGCGCTGGCTCTGGCCCAGGCTGAGGTTCACGGCCAGGGAGCTGTAGCCGCGCTCACGGAAGGCCTGTTGCAGGGTGCCGATGATCTCCATGCGGTTGTGGGCCAGGGTGCCGTGCAGCATCAGGATCACCGGCCCGGCCTTCCAGTCGTCGCCGGCCCGTTCCAGTTCGGCGCTGACCTGCAGCCCCTGGTGGGTCAGGGTGAGGGTTTCGGCCTGGGCGTTGCCGAGGGCGATGAGCAGGCACAGAATGGGTAGCAGGCGTTTCATGATGACTCCTCCGATGCAGTGTTATAATTCAAGTCATTCATTGAATATTTGAGGGGAGTACCCCGACGATGTCAAGCCAAGGCTTCAAACAGCAACTCTTCGAGCAGTTCGCCCGCGTGGCGAAGGCGATGGCCAACGGCAACCGCCTGGAATTGCTCGAATTCCTCGCCCAGGGTGAGCGCACGGTGGAGGCGCTGGCCAAGGTCTCCGGCCTCACCGTCGCCAATACCTCGCAGCACCTGCAGCAGCTGCGCCAGGCCGGGCTGGTCGTCGCCCGCAAGGAGGGGCAGCACGTCCACTACCGCCTCTCCGGCGACGATGTCATTGCCGCCCTGGAGTGCCTGCGCCGGGTGGCGGAGACCCATCTCGCCGACGTGTCGCGTCTGGTGGACACTTATTTGACCGTCAAGGACAGCCTGGAGCCGCTGCCCGCCACCGAACTCCTGAGCCGTGCCCGCGATGGGTTGGTCACCGTGCTCGATGTGCGCCCGCCGGAGGAGTACGCCGCCGGCCACCTGCCCGGCGCCATCAACATCCCGCTGGCCGAACTGGAACAGCACCTGGCCGAGCTGCCCAAAGAGAACGAGGTGGTGGCCTACTGCCGCGGGCCGTACTGCGTCCTCGCCTTCGAGGCGGTGCGCCGCCTGCGTGAGCAGGGCTATCAGGCGCGACGGCTGGAAAACGGCTACCCGGAATGGAAACAGGCCGGGTTGCCGGTTGAATGATTGAAAACCAGTTACAAGTTGCAAGTTTCAAGTTGCAAGTGGATGAACTCGCTACGCTCGTGCCGTTTTGAATTCAAACCAGCGTGCGCGCAGCGCACTCCTTCACTTGTAACTTGTCACTTGCAACTTTCCTACTCCCATCTCCCCTGCGCATAGCGCACCTGCGCGCCGTCCGCGCCCTTGTGCACCCAGGCCAGGTGCAGGCGGCCGCCGTGCCACAGCAGTACCGGGTTGTCCTGGCTGCCGGGGCCGGCGGCGCCGGTTACGGTGAAGTCGTCGCTCCACTCCTTCTCGCTGTGACGCGTGGACAGCCAGATGTCCGGCGTATCGTCGCGCGGGTCGTCCCAGGCGGCGACCACGCCGTGGGGCGTGACGGCCACGGCCGGGTGCCACTGGGGCTTCTCCGCGCCGAAGGCGTCCTGGGCCTTTTCGTTGGCGCCGAAACTGGCGCCGTGGTCGGTGCTCACGGCGGCGTAGGTGTCGTAGCCGGACAGGAAGTCGCGCTTGTCCATCCATACCGCCGCCACGGTGGCGGCGCCGTCGCCGGCGAGGGAGACGCGGGTGACGCCGGGGCCGCGGCCGAGGCCCAGCTCGGCGGCGCTGCTGCTGTGCGGGATTTCGTTGAGCGGCTGCGGCGTGCTCCACTGCGCGCCGTCACTGCTGGTCGCGGTGAGCAGGCGGGTGTGGCCGGCGCGGCGGTCTTCCCAGGCGATGGCGTAGCCTTTACTGGTTGCCGCGAGAGAGGCGTAGAGCTGCTCGTCCTGGGCGGGACTTAGGTCCACGGCACGGGCGGCGCCGCTGCGGATCTGCAGGCCGTCCACGGTGAGCGGGGCGCTGACCAGGCGCAGGAAGCGGCCGTCGCGGCGGCCCCAGGCGGCGTGAATACGCTTGCCGATGGCGGTGAGGGTGATCTGGGCCGAGACGGCCGCATCCAGCTGAGTAAGTGCTCCCTGTGCCGCGGCGCTGAACACCCGCGCCACTACCTTGCCGTCCTGCTCGAAGGCGGCGAGGAAGCGGCCCGCGTCCAGGCCGACGACCACCGGCTCGTAGGCCTCCCTGCCTGCGCTCAGGCGCAGCGGGGCGGCGAAGCCGGGCCGGTCCAGCGCCCGCAGGGCGACATAGACCTGCGGGCTGCCGTCGCGATTGTCCTCCCACACCACGGCGAGGCGGTCGCCGCTGGCGGCGAGGTTGCCGCGTCCGGCGGACTCCAGGTGGGGAAACAGCTTCGCCTGCGGTTCGCCCGACACCGCCTCGGCGTCGGTAAATGCCCAGTCCGCCAGCGCGGGCAGGGCCAGCGTCAGGGCCAACAGTCCGGCCGCCAGCGCCCTCACGCCGGATTCTCCGCCAGGAACTCCAGCAGCTTCATCTTCCTGTAGTGGCCGCCCTGCACGTAGCGGTCGAAGTCGCGGAAGTCCTGCACGGTCTTGAAGCCCGGCACCTTGAGGATGGGGCTGCCGTCCGGTTCCAGGTACAGGAATACCGGGGTGGCGAAGACGTTGAGGCGGGCGCCCAACTCCATTTCGGTGATGCGTTCGCCGGAGGGCAGGGTGAGGCGGGTGCCGCTTTCGGCATCGACGTAGACCAGCACGTAGTTGTCGCTGTAGCGCTGCTTCAGGCCGGCGTCGGAGAAGCTCTCCTTGTTGGTCTTATCGCACCAGGCGCAGCCGTAGCGGCCGAAGTAGAGGAAGATCTTCTTGCCGCTGGCCTCTGCCTGGCGCAGGCCCTCGTCGTAGGGCACGAAGGCGTAGCCCGCCGGGGGATCGGCGTGGACGGCGGCGGCAAACAGCAGGGTGGCGAGGGCCAGCAGGCGGGTCAGGGCGTTCATCGGCGGCTCCGTGTGTCGGCGTGCTTGTGTTGAGTGGGGGCGGCGCGCGGCTTTATTCCACGCGCCGCACGAAAGATAGCCAATGACTATCGAATCGATTCGAACAATCCATTTCACCTATTTTCTGGCGCCGCTATCCTTTGGCCCATGCAGGACATTCAACGGGGGACGCCAACATGACCAAGACCATCACCTTCGCCATCATGCACTTTTCCATCGCCTTCGGCGTGGTGTACGCGCTGACCGGCGACGTGATGATCGGCAGCGCCGTGGCGCTGGTGGAGCCGGCGGTGAACACCGTGGGCTATTACTTCCACGAAAAGGCCTGGGGCCTGTTCGGGCGCCGGCCGCCGCGCGCGGCGGAGCGGCCGATGGCGGCGGTGCAGGCATGAAGCTGCCGGGCGACCCGCACCTGCTCTACAGCCTCGTCAACATGAAGCTGCGCAACGACTGCACCGACCTGGATGATCTGCTGCGCAGCCTGGGAGTGGATGAGGCGGACCTGTTGCGCCGCCTGGCGGCGGCCGGCTATGTCTACGACGCCGCCCGCAAGCAGTTCCGCCACACGGGCGGGCGGGGTGTGGCGTAGGGTGCGCACCGCGCACCGTGTTGAACCCCTGGCCTCACGGGGGCGCCATGCGCAGCCTGTTGTCTAAATGATGTTGGTGTCCGCCAGATAGGGGGCAAACAGCGGCTTCAGTTCCTCCAGCGTCTCGCCCAGGCCGTGCTGCATGCCATGCACGAACATGTCGAGCAGGACCAGGGCATTGATGGCGCCGTCTTCGCGCTTGATGGAGCGGATGCGATCGGCCATCCCCTTGTTCACCTTGGCCACCCGCTCGTAGAAACGGAACAGGCCCTTCATGTCCATGTCGGCGGAAAGATCGTTCTGCCAGCGGTAATACTGCGCCAGCATGTACATGGAGGCGGCGCGGTAGAAGGTCTCCTCGGGGCTGGCGAAGGGCAGGTGAAAGCGCGCCATCGGCTTGAAGAACTCGGTGACCGGGCAGCCGCTGGTGGCGACGATGACGCCCATCAGCGAGCTGATGCCCTCCTGCGCGGTGGCGCTGCGGGTGAGGGTGCGGTCATCCACCACGACGGTGACCTTGACCTGGTCGATGGAGGTGACGTCGCTCAGCTGTTCCACCACCGGCGACAGGTGGGCCGCCAGCGGGCAGTGGCTGTAGGAACCGTAGGGCAGCCGGCAGCCCTCGCACTGCTTGAATTCCAGCCGCGTCCATTCCGGCAGTACCGGCGGCAGCGGCTCGCGCGGTGCCAGCGTGGCGCCGTCCAGATGAATATGGAACTGCTCCTCGCGGCCGTTGGGAAAACTGAAGCGGTATTCGTAGCTGACCGTGTCCATGTCCGTTGCCGGGTGTGGGTAATGGGGCTGGAGTGTAGCGGTATCCGGCGGCTATGGGCTAGCGCCATGCGCTGCTATGCTTGTCCTGGCAGCGCAGCGGGGCTGTCGGGGAGTGGAGATGATACGACAGATACTGGGCGTGCTGCTGATCTGGCCGCTGGCGGCGATGGCCGAGCTGCCGCGCGCCGACTGCGCCGCACCGGCGCCGCGCACCGATTTACGCCACTGCGACCTGACCGGCATTTCCCTCGCCGGCCGCGCCCTGGAGGGCGCGAGCTTCGCCGGCATGCAGCTGGAAAACATGGATTTCCGCGGCGCGCTGCTGGCCGGCGCCGACTTCCGCGGCAGCAATCTCAAGTGGGCCCGCTTCCATGACGCCGACCTGCGCACGGCCGACTTTTCCAAGGCCGATCTGTTTCACGCCACCTTCGATGGCGCCCGCATGGCGCAGGCCCGTCTCAACGAGGCCTTCATGTTCGGCACCAATCTGCTGCAGGTGCAGGCCGTCGGTGCCGACTTCACCGGCGCCTATCTCAAGGACGTGCTGTTCGACGAATCCGATCTGAGCCGGAGCCGTTGCCACGGCTGCTTCATGCGCAGCGGCGGCATGGCCGGCGCCCGTCTGCACGGCGCCGATTTCAGCGGCTCCGACATGACCGGCCTGGATGGCGAGGGGACGGACTTCTCCGATGCGCGCCTGGTAGGCGTACGCTTCAGCGGGGCGATCCTGCGCTTCGCCCGCTTCCATGGCGCCGACCTGGAGCAGGCCGATTTCATCTATGCCGATCTGACCAATGCCGAATTCGGTGGCGCAAAAAATCTGCCGCCTTCGGTAGGTGAGGTGCTGATGCGTTATTTCGGGGCCGAAGATCCGCGCTAGGCCACACGGCAGGGTGACGGTGCGGCGCAGCGCAGACCGGTAATTGCCGTGTGTGCTGGCTGTTGTTAGTCTGTGCCCAGGCCGTCGCGGGGACTGCGGCGGACGGAAAACAATAACGAGGCAGATTCATGAGCGAAAAGGCGACGCCGGACCAGCAGCACAGTGAGGAGGATCTGCTGGCAGATTTTCGCGATGCGCTGGGTGAGGACGCGGGTGAGGGCAATCCGGCGCCCGCAGACGACACCACCGATCTGGACGCACTGGATGCCTTCCTCAATGAGTTCGGTCAGGGCGAGGCGGCACCCAGAGATGAACCCCGCGCCGCCGCGGAAGATGAGGTGCCTGTCGCGGAACCCAGTGACCCGTTGCTGGACGATGTCGCCGAGCTGGTCGCGGCAGAGCCGGTGGACGCGTCGGAACTTGACGTTGATGACGTGGCTGACGAGGTGCCGGAGCTGAATGTGGCCGCCGACCTGGCCCCCGATGAGCTGGATCTGGGGGGCGTGGATGAGATGGTGGCCCCGGAGCCGCCCCCGCGCAACGCGGCCTATGGCAGCAGCGGTGATCTGTTTGCCGCCCCGCCGCCTCCCACGCCGGCGGTAGCGCCGGTTTCAATCATGGCTGCCGAGGATGAATCGCCGGTGGAAACGAAAACCCTGGATATCTCTACCATCGGCGTGGCGCTGTTCTCGCTGGTGATCGCCGCGGTGGCCGGCTGGTTTGCGGTCAGTCTGCACGGCCAGATGAACGACCTGCGCGCGGAGCTCATGCAACTGCGACAGCAGCCGGCCGGCGTCCTGGCCGGACCGGATCGCCAGACGCAGGAGAATCTGGCGCGGCTCACCCAGCGCGTCAATGAGATGGCCGTATTGCTCGATGGGCCGATGAGCCACCTGAGCGATTCCGGCACGCAACTGAATACCGTGAACGCCCGCCTCGAGGAAATGGAGCAGCGCATCGGCGGTCTGCGCGACGAGTTGATGGCGCGTACCGCGCCACCGGCTGCGAAGGCCGCGGCAGCGAGTCCCGCACCCAAGCCTGCCGCCGCCAGCCCGGCGCCAAAACCCGCCGCGCCGGTGGCCGCCGCCAGCAAGCCTGGCGCCAGCGGCGGCTGGGTGGTGAATGTAGCCTCGCTCACCGATGCCAAGGCCGCAGCGGCCGAACGGCAGCGCCTGCAGCAGGCCGGTTTCAACGTCGAGGTACAGACGGCGCAGATGGAGGGCCGCACCTGGTACCGCGTGCGCGCCACGGGCTTTACCTCGCGCGAACAGGCCCAGGTCTACAGCGACATGATCCGCCACAAGATGGGCGTGACGCCGTGGGTGGGAATTGAAAAATAGTTACAAGTTTCAAGTTGCAAATGACAAGTATGATGTCGCGATGTTGTCGCTTTGCTTGCAACTTGTCACTTGGAACTTGTGACCGCCTTTAAATCAACAGCGTCACACCGATCACACCGAGCAGCGTGAAGGCCAGGCGCCGCATCGCCAGGTCCGGCAGCGGCGGCGGGTAGCGGCGGCCGGCGACGGTGGCGAGAAATACCACCGGCAGGCACAGCAGGCTGAGCTGTACCATCTCCAGGGTGATGTCCCCGGCCACACCGACGTAGAGCAGTCGCGCCACGGTGGCGACCGCAAAGGTGGCCAGCAGCGTCGCGCGCACCACCGCCAGTTGCAGCGGCTGGCGGTAGAAGTGGAACACCAGCGGCGGTCCGCCGATGGAGAACATCCCGGCCAGGATGCCGCCGGCGACACCCACGCCGGCATCTGCCCAGCCCGGCGCGCGCGTGGCGTGCGGGTGCGGCCGCAGGGCCAGCAGCACGCCGCCGGCGAGGATCACCACGCCGAGGATCATGCGCAGGGTTTCCACCGAGGCGCCGTGCAGGGCCTCCAGCAACAGCACCCCCAGCCAGACCGCCGGCAGCATGCCGAGCAGGGTGTAGGTTACGCCGCGGCGATCGATGTGATGCATGGCGCGGTGCAGGGCAAGAAAGTTGTTGACCAGGGCGGTGAAACCGACCACCACCGCGGTGAACGCCACCGGCGCGAGATCGAACAGGGTGATGCCGCCCATGACGATGAGGCCGAGGGCAAAGCCGGTGACGGTCTGCACATAGGCGCCGAGGGCGACGACGAAGAGAAAGGCGGCGAGGGTGAGCGGGTCCATGGTGGGGGCGGATTATGCCCGGCCGCTGTGCGTATTCCCAGCGCCGTGTCCCGGCCTGCGGATTTCGCCCTGCCTCAGTCCCAGTTGCGCGTGCAGTCCAGATGGCGCCAGACGCGGTCCATGCCGGCCAGCCCTTCTTCCAGCATCACCGTGAGGGGCTGGCCGCGAAAGTAGCGGTTGCGGGTGGTGAGCCAGAATCCGGGCATCTTGGGATTGAGCGGAAACACCACGTGCAGGGCCTGGTGAATGCCGATGATGTGCACGGCGCGCTGCAGCAGCGCGTCGTCGTCGGGCAGGGCCTTGCCGCGGCTGAACTTGGTCAGCTCGCGCACGGCGGTATCTTCCGGCAGGCCGAGGAGGTTGATCTGGTATTCTTCGCGAATGTTCCAGTCATCCAGCACGCCCATGACGAGGGTCGCCAGCTGTTCGCGGTCCTGTTGGTTGTAGTGGGACAAAAGTTGATTCTCCTGCAAGGTCTTTGCCCATTATCACGGACCCGTCGCCCCACGTCAAAAGCGAACCATGCCGACCACTCTCGCCTCCAGCGCCGAATTCACCGCCTTTTTGCAGCAGCATGCCGCCGCCGCCGTGTATTTCAGCGGCCCGGACTGCGCCGTGTGCCAGGTGCTGAAACCCCGCATCCTGGAGCTGTTGCAGCGCGATTTTCCGCGCATCGCCGTGGCCCTGGTGGACTGTGCCGCGGCCCCGGAGCTGGCGGCGCAGCGGTCGGTCTTCGCGGTGCCGACGCTGATGGTGTATTTCGATGGCCAGGAGATGTTGCGGCTGGCGCGCAACTTCGCCCCGGCGCAGCTGGCCGAGGCGCTGGAACGGCCCTATGAGCTGTATTTTGCCTAGCCGGCGACTCCCGGCCCTCGCCCTGCTGCTGTGGGTGGTGCCGCTGTGGGCGGCGCCGCTGCACTGGCCGACCACCGATGCGGTGGTGGAACAAACCGCCGACCTGATTCGTTATGTCGTCGCCATCAATGGCGCGGAGCGGGTGGACGGCGCGCGGCTGGCGCTGCCCGAGCAGGTGAGCCGCTACTACTGGCAGCGCGATTTCCGGCCCGCCTGGTTCAACCGCGACGGCATCCTCCTCGAGGCCGGCGAACTGCTGCAAACCCTGCAGCAGGCGGAGGCCGAGGGCCTGCCGCTGAGCGATTATCCGCTGGCCGCCATCGAACAGCGCCTGTTCGGCGCCATCGACGACCTGCAGCAACTGGCGCAGCTCGACCTGCTGCTTACCGATGCCTTTCTCCGCTACAGCCTCAATGTGCACAGCGGGCGGCTCGACCCGCAACATGCCGGCGGTGATTGGTTCATCCCGCATGCGCCCATCGACCCCACCGCCCTGCTGGCCCAGGCGCTCGCCCAGCAGAACCTGACCGCGCTGCTGGCCACGCTGCCGCCCCCCCACGAGGGCTACCGCCGTCTCCGTAGCGCGCTCTATCACTACCGCGCCGCCGCGGCGCGGGGCACCTGGCCGCCGGTGGACGGTGGGGACATTCTGCGTCCCGGCGCCCGCGAGCCGCGGGTGGCGCAGCTGCGCCGGCGCCTGTGGCTGTCGGGGGATCTGCCGGAGGCCGCGGCGGCCGAGCCGGAGCTGTTCGACGGGGTGCTGCGCCGGGCGGTGCGGCGTTTCCAGCAGCGCCATGGCCTGCAGGCGGACGGTAACGTGGGCGCCGCCACCCTGGCGGCGCTCAACGTGCCGCTGGAGGCGCGTATCCGCCAGATCGAGGCCAATATGGAGCGCTGGCGCTGGTTGCCGCGGCAGCTGGAGCGGCGCCACATCCTGGTCAACATGGCCGGCTATGAGCTGCAGGTCGTCGAGGCGGAGCGGCCGGTGCTGGCCATGCGCGTGATCGTCGGCCGCGATTATCGGCAGACGCCGGTGTTCACCAGTGCCATGACCTCGCTGATACTCAATCCCTACTGGTATGTGCCGCGCAGCATCTTCCGTGACGACATCCTGCCGCGTCTGCGCCGGGACCCTGGTTATCTGCAGCGTGCCGGCATGCGCGTGTTCAGCAACCTGAACGGCAACGGCAGCGAGGTAGACCCGGCACAAATCGACTGGGCGGCGGTGGACGGCGACAACTTTCCCTACACCCTGCGCCAGAACGCGGGGGCGCACAACGCCCTGGGCCAGATCAAGTTCCTGCTGCCCAACCGCTACGGCATCTTCCTGCACGACACGCCGGACCGCAGCCTGTTCAACCAGCCGGCGCGGGCCTTCAGCTCCGGCTGCATCCGGCTGGAAGACCCCGTCGAACTGGCGCGCCACCTGCTGGCGGACGATGAGCGCTGGAGCCGTGCCCGCCTGGAGGAGGCCATCGGGCAGGGCAAGCCGCTGGGCCTGACGCTGCCCGAGCCGATCCCGGTCTATCTGGTGTACTGGACCGCCTGGGTGGACGAGGCCGGCGTGCTGCAGCTGCGCGACGACATCTATGACCGCGATACGCGTCTGCTGCAGCTGTGGCAGGAAAATGCGACCGAAATCGTCGCCGCCGAGCCGACAAATCCGTAAGATCGCGCCGTCATGAACACCACCACCTCCCTGCCCCGCCGCCGCCTGCTGACCCTGGGGCTCGGCGCCGCCCTGGCCATCGGTGTCGGGCCTGCGCTGGCCAGCCGCGGCGAGCGCCGCCTGGCCTTCACCCACCTGCATACCGGCGAGTCGCTGCAGGTGGCCTATTGGCAGGACGGCGGCTATGTCGCCGACGGGATCGCCGCCATCAACCACCTGTTGCGCGATCACCGCAGCGGTGAGGCGGGGGCGATGGAGCCGCAGCTGCTGGACCTGCTGTTTCGCCTGCAGCAGCGCCTGGGCCTGCAGCGGCCCTACGCCGTGATCTCGGCCTACCGTTCACCGCAGACCAACGCCCTGCTGCGCCAGAGCAGCAGCGGCGTGGCGAAGAAGAGTCTGCACATGGAAGGCCGCGCCATCGATGTGCGCCTGCCCGGCGATGCGATGCAGGCGCTGCTGCGTGCGGCGCACGACCTGCGCGGCGGCGGGGTCGGCTACTATCCCCGCTCCGGTTTCATCCACCTCGATACCGGCCCGTTCCGCACCTGGCGCGGCTGAACGATAGAGAGACAAGATACAAGTGAAAAGATACAAGAAACCCGCTGCGCCCGTGCTGTTCTGAACGCAAATAACCGCGCGCGCAGCGCACTCCTCCCCTTGTAACTTGCCTCTTTGCTCTTGTATCTGATGCGAGGCTCAGATGTTGACGAACTCGCGCCGCGCCTCCAGCACCTTGACCAGGTAGCGGCGCGTCTCGTCGCGCGGATGCTCATCGCGCAGGCGCCGATAGACCTCCGCCGGCGGCAGGGCATTGATCACCTCCGGCGCCCTGGCGCGATCGCTGGAAAACATGTTGAACACATTGCCGGCGCCGCCGTTGTAGGCGGCGATGGTGCAATACTCGCGCGTGAGCGGATGTTCGATGCGCGCCAGATAGCGCTGTTCGAGGATATTCAGATAGGCCGTGCCCAGTTCGATGTTGTTGTCCGCGTCGAACAGGTAGTCCTTGCTCGGCGTGTGCGCGTAGCCCTTCACCATCTGGTAGGCATCGCGGCCACCGGTTTCCGGCACCAGCTGCATCAGGCCATAGGCCGGTGCGCTGCTCACGGCGAAGGGGTTGAAGCTGCTCTCGGTCTTCATCACCGCGTAGATCAGGCTCTTGCTCACGCCGAAGCGCCGGGCATGTTTTTCCACGCTGGCGGCGTAGCGTTGGGCCTGGCGGTTTTCATAATCACTCACCATGGCGAGCTGCACGTAGTGCACCTGCTTGCTGCCCTGTCCGGTGTCGACCGTGCGGATCCGGCGCGCGGTGCGCAGCAGATGCGCGGCGTATCTCTCGGCCAGTGCCGGCGTGTCGATGGCGCGGCCCTTGTCGTCCACCACCAGGCCATGCAGATAAGGCCGGCCGGAGAGCGCCACGTTCTTGTCCGAGTACAGGTCTACCGAGCGCGGGTCATCCGGTGTCAGCAGCGTGGTGACGATGGCGTTGTGCAGGCTCTGCGCCGGTTGTGCCGGGTCCAGCGTCTCCACGGTGACCAGACCGCGATCGAACTGCACGATGGCGCGGCTCATGTAATTCTGCGTGTACTTGACGTAGCGCTTGTTATTGGGCGTGTGCGCTTCCTTCTTGCCCCACTTGGCACCGGCCTTGCCGGCGAGGAAATCGGCCAGCTTCTGGTAATCGCGCCGCGCCTGCTGCAGGTCCTGCACCAGATGTACGGGGTTCTGCTGATAGCGGGCGGCCTTGTAGCGGGCCAGGTTGCTGGCGGCGGCGCGCGGATCGCCGCTGGCGGCGATCTGCGCTACATCATGGGTGGAGCAGGCGGTAAGGCTGAGCAGGGCGGCCAGGGCCAGGGCGTGTTTGCGGGACCGTCTCATCGGCGTAGCATACCGCATCATTTCCTGGCGGAGTAAGACGCATGGAGTACCTGCCCTTTGTTCTCATCGCGGTGATGGCCGTGTTCATGGCCATGCCCCTGTTCATCTGGCTGGGCAGCAAGCGCATGCAGGGGCGCGCGGCGCCGGATTATGCGGCGCTGCTGACGCCGGAGCAGCAGGGGCGCGACAAGCTGCTGTTCTATTTCTACAGCGAGCATTGCGGCCCCTGCCGCACGCTGGCGCCCCTCATCGACACCATGGCGGCGCGCTACGGCAATGTGGTGAAGGTGGATGTGGCCAGGCAGCCGGCGGCGGCGCGGCAGTTCGCCGTCCGCGCCACGCCGACCCTGGTGCTGGTGGAGGCGGGGGCGGTGGTCAAGGTCATGCTGGGGGCGGTGAGCGAAAAGCAACTCGAGGTCTTGCTGCGCTGAAAAAGGCATGAATTACACGGGGTTGAAATAGTTAACTGAAATACTATGTTAATGCCATGCCCGCATCGGGCAGGACGCTATCGCCCAATTAACCGGTATTTCAGGAGGCAACATGAACACCACTTATTTCAACGCAATGGACACCATGGAAAAGGCCGGGGTCGATCGGCAGTACATCGACGGCTGGGCCTGCGGCTTCATGCACAACCCGCGCCGCGGCGAACAGCATGTCACCGAGGCCTACGAGGCCGGCTATGACGACGGTTACAACGGCGTGATGGACGGCTACCAGGCCTGGGTGGGCAAGAAGGCCGCCTGAGACAGCCGCCGCCACCACTCCAAAAGCCCCGCAATCGCGGGGCTTTTGCTTGGGGCGCGTCGCGGAGTAAGCTGCGGTCTGGCAATGGCTGAAGGAGCGGCCCATGAAGACAGTGCGCGCGGCGCTGGTCCTGTTACTGACTTTCTTCATCGTCCCGGTATGGGCTGGCGGCGTCTATCGCTGGACCGACGCCGCGGGACGCGTGCATTTTGGCGATGCGCCGCCCGCCGAGCGGCAGGCGGAAGGTGTCGAGCTGCGCTACAACGAGATGGGGTCGACGCCGGTGCCGCCGGGGATGTTCGACAGCAGCCGGGCCGTGGTGATGTACAGCGCCACGTGGTGTGGCGTGTGCCGCAAGGCCAAGGCCTTCCTGCAGTCGCGTGACGTGCCTTTCTCCGAGTATGACGTCGAGACCAGCCGCAAGGGGCGCGCGGATTATCAGCGCCTGCGGGGCACCGGTGTGCCGATCATCCTGGTGGGCGAGGAGCGCATGGACGGCTTTAACGCCGCCACGCTCACCGGCTGGCTCGAACAGGCCGGACACCTGCGCGCCGCACCTTGACGGCCCCAAGCAGCGCAGCGTAGTTTATCCCCCATGGCTCACCTGAATGTACGACCGATGTCCGCAGTACGCCGCGCCGCAGGGCGCGATGCGTTGCGTCGGCGTGTCATCGAGGTGCGACCGGGCTAGTTCCCGCGACAGGATGGAAACTTCGAAAGGCCGCAGACGCTGAGTCTGCGGCCTTTTTGTTTTTTGGATGGCGTGTTTTGGGGAAGGGAAAATGTCGGTACCTGCCGCATATATGGGCATAGTGATGATCTGGTCGACCACGCCGCTGGCCATCAAGTGGAGCAGCGAGGGGGCGGGCTTTCTGTTCGCGGTCACCGCGCGCATGGCGCTGGGTACCGTGCTGTGCCTGCTGCTGTTGCGTGTGCTGCGTATCGCCGTGCCCTGGCACCGCGAGGCGCGGCGCGCCTATGTCGCCGCAGCCCTGGGGATCTATGCCGCCATGTTGTGCACCTATTGGGGGGCGCAATACATCCCCTCGGGCCTGATCTCGGTGCTGTATGGCTTGACCCCGCTGTTCACCGGCGTGATGGCGGCGTGGTGGCTGAATGAGCGCAGCCTGTCACCGCTGCGCGTCTTCGGCGTGCTGCTCGGTATTGCCGGGCTGGCGCTGATCTTTCTCGCCGGGCGCGCCCTGGAACACATCGCCTGGCAGGGCATCGTCGCCGTGCTGTGCGGTGTGCTGCTGCAGGCGGCGAGCGCGGTATGGGTGAAACGCACCGGGGTCGATCTGCATCCCATGGCACTCAATGGCGGCGCCCTGCTGGTCGCCTTGCTGGCCTACCTGCTGACCTGGGGCCTGTTCGATGGTGAGTGGCCGGCGCAGATGGATGGGCGCACCCTCGGCGCCATCGCCTATCTCGGTGTGCTGGGCACGGTGGTCGGCTTCAATCTGTATTTCTTCGTGCTGAAGCGCCTCTCGGCCGGGGCGCTGTCGGTGATCACCCTGATCACGCCGGTGCTGGCGCTGTTGCTCGGCAACTGGGTGAATGCCGAGGTGGTGGAGACGCGCGTATGGCAGGGCACGGCCTGCATCCTGGTGGGCCTCTTGATCTACCAGTGGGGTGGGCATGTGGTGCGGCGCCTGCGCCGCGGGTAGTGCAGCAGCAAAAAGAAAGGGGGCCGTCAGGCCCCCTTTCTGTTGCGACCGGTACGACAGTTACATGGGCTGGCGCAGGGTGAAGGCGCCGCGCACATCGCCGGCCTTGTAGCCGCGCGCCATGTCCTTGGGATACAGGGCGTCGAGCTTGGCGGCAACGGCCGGGTCGATGTTGCTGCCGTGGCACTTGAGGCAGGGCATCTTGTCTTCCGGCGGCATGATGATGGCCTTCATGAAGCGGAACTCCTTCTTGCCGTCCGCTTCGACCACTTCGGCGAAGGCGATGGCATCCGGATTCTCGCCGGCGGCCTTGCGCTCCTCGAACTTCTTCAGCACGGCGGCCTCCCAGGCATCCGGCGCGTTGTCGGCGTTGCGCGTCTTCAGGCTGGTGCGCGCCACATGCATGCCATGCTTGCTGGACAGCTCATGGGCGATGCCGGGGGCGACGCGGTTGCACACCTGGATGGCATTGATGGGGCCGCCTTCCTTCATGGCTGCCTCCAACTCGCCCTTCAGCTTGCCGAAAAATTCCTGCACCACGGCCTTGCTCTTGTCCATGCGCGCCTGATTGCCGTGATTGTCGGCCAGGGCGTGACCCAGCGGGATGGTGCAAAGCAGTGCTGCTGCGATGATGCGTTTCATTGTTTCCCTCCACCTTGTGACTTGTTGAGTGACTCCTCCGGTTCTGCGACCGGTGGCCAATCAAAACACAGGCCTATTCGGTACGCAAGGCCTCCACCGGATCCAGGCCGGCGGCGTGGCGCGCCGGCCAGACGCCGGCGGCAAGGCCGACGGCAGCGGCGAGCAGCTCGGCGATCAGCACATAGCTCCAGGTGATGTGTACCGGCAGCGCCGGTACGGCAAATGTCAGCAGCCACGCCACGCCAAGGCCGAGCAGCAGGCCGGCGAGGCCGCCGATGGCGGCGAGCACCATGGCCTCGCCGAGGAACAGCGCCAGCACCTGGCCGCGTTCCGCCCCCAGGGCGCGCAGCAGGCCGATCTCCGGCGTGCGTTCGCGCACCGCGATGGTCATGATGGTGAAGATGCCGACTCCGCCCACCAGCAGCGAGATGCCGCCCAGCGCGCCGACGGCGAAGGTGAGGACGTCCAGCACCGAGCCGAGCACGTCCAGCATCTGCTGCTGGGTGACGATGGTGAAGTCCTCGCGGCCATGGCGCGCCGTCAGTACGCGGCGCACACTTTCGACGATTTCGTCGACGTTGGCACCGGGCTCGTACAGCACATCGATCTCCATCAGGCTGTCGCGGTCGAACAGGTCCAGCGCCTTGGCGGTGGGGATGTATACCGTGTCGTCGACGTCGAAGCCGAGCACCTGACCCTTGCTGTCCATCACGCCGATGATGCGGTAGCGGTCGCCGCCCACGCGCAGGGTCTGCCCCAATGGATTGACGTCACCGAACAGCTCCCGGCGCAACTGGCTGCCGAGCACGGCAAAGGCGCGTGCCGCGCGCGGGTCGTCCGCGGGCAGGAAGCGTCCGCTCGCCACCTGGAAATTGAACACCTCGGGAAAGGCGGAGCCGACGCCATACACATTGGTGCGGCGTTGTTTGCCCCCGGCCTCGACCCGCGCATTACCGGCCACCACCGGCTCGACGTTGATCACCCGTGGCAGCCGTTTCAGTGCCGCGGCATCGTCGAGGGTCAGCGGCCGCGTGTTGCCGAAGGCGCCGACCGAGCCGCCCATGGTGGTGCTGCGGCCCGGTTGCACGGCAACCAGGTTGGTGCCGAACTGGGTGAATTCGTTGAGCACATAGCGGTGGATGCCTTCGCCTATGGCGGTAAGCAGCACCACCGCGGCGATGCCGATGGCGATGCCCAGGGCGGTCAGGAAACTGCGCAGCCCTTGTGCGCGCACTGAACCGATCGTCAGATGGAGAAAGTCACGCCAGATCATGGTGACCGCCAGGGACGAGGTGCAAGATCCGAGTGGTGGGATGTGCGGGCCGGTACATATCGATTGCATAGTGAGCGGAGCGCGTACCATCCCTCGTATCTTGCAGCTTGTACCTCGTTACCTTGTTCATCTTTTTGCCAGGGCCTGCACCGGGTCGAGGCGGGCGGCGCGGCGGGCGGGCAGGACGCCGAAGGCGAGGCCGGTGCCCAGCGCGACCAGGATCGCCGCGGCGATGGCCCACAGCGGCGCGCCGAAGGGTAGCTTCGGGTAGAGGTGGCGCAGCACGGCGGTGCTGGCCTGGCCGATGGCGAGGCCGATGGTGGCGCCGAGCAGGGACAGCAGGGCGGCCTCGGTAAGAAACAGGCGCTGGATGGCGCGGGCCGGTGCGCCCAGCGCCTTGAGCAGACCGATCTCGGCGGTACGCTGCGCCACCGCCACCAGCATCACGTTCATGATCAGCACGCCGGCGACCACCAGGCTGATGGCGGCGATGCCGGCCACGGTCATGGTCAGTGCGCCGAGGATGCGATCGAAGGTGGCGAGCACCGACTCCTGAGTGATCACCGTGACATCCTCTTCGCCGTCGTGGCGCGCCTTGAGGGTGGCGATGACGTGGCGCCGGGCCGGCTCGATGGCCTCGCGCGATTGTGCCTCGACCAGAATGCGGAACAGCGAGTTGACGTTGAACAGCGACTGCGCCGCCGTCACCGGAATGATGGCGAGGTCGTCGGTGTTCATGCCCAGCGACTGGCCCTGTTCCTGCAACACGCCGATGACGCGGAAGCGGCGATCACCGATGCGTATGCGCGCACCCAGGGCCGGCTCCACACCGAACAGCTCGCGCTTGAGGCGCGCGCCGAGCACGGCCACCGGCTGCGGATGGTGTACGTCGCCCGGCGGCAGGAAACTGCCCTGGGCCATGGTGAAGTGGCGCACCTCGTAGATCTCGTGGCTGGCGCCCATGATCACGCCGTCGCGCTCGCGGCCGCCCCAGGACACGGTGGCGGCGCCGACATTGATCGGCGCCACCAGCCGCACGTGACGGCTGCGCTTGAGCGCCTCGGCATCCTCCAGGGAGAGATCGCGCGGCGTTTCCGACACCAGGGGCGGCGCGCCGCCGGTGGTCTCGTTGCGCCCCGGTAGCACGATGAGCAGGTGGGTGCCGAGGGAGGAAAATTCGCCCACCACATAGCGGCGCGCGCCCTCGCCCAGGGCGGACAGTACGACCACGGCGGCGACACCGATGGCCATGGCCAGCAGCATCAGCCCCGAGCGCAGCCGCGCACCGCGCAGGGCGGTGAAGGCATAGGCCAGGCGGTCGCGGAAATTCATGCGCCGTATCCCGTGTCCTCGACGATGGCGCCGTCCACCATGCGCAGGCGGCGGCGGGCGCGCTGCCCCAGCTCCGGGTCGTGTGTCACCACCACCAGGGTGATGCCGTGCGCGTTGAGCTGTTCGAGAATTTCCACCACCTCGTGGCCGGAGGCGCGATCCAGGTTGCCGGTAGGTTCGTCGGCCAGCAGCAGGCCCGGTTCGATGATGGTGGCACGGCCGATGGCGACGCGCTGGCGCTGGCCGCCCGATAGCTGTTCGGGGCGATGGTGGGCGCGTTCGGCCAGGCCATAGGCGCTGAGGGTGCGCATCACCTTGTCATGCCGCTGTGCTGCCGGTACGCCGGACAACAGCAGCGGCAACTCGATGTTTTCGGCGGCCGTGAGGCGTGGAATCAGATGAAAGAACTGGAACACGAAACCGATGCGTTCGCGCCGCACCTGGGCCTGTTCGTTGTCGCTGAGCGCGGTGATGTCGCGCTGCTCGAACAGGTAGTGCCCGGCGCTGGGGCGATCGAGCAGGCCGATGATGTTGAGCAGGGTGGACTTGCCGGAACCGGACGGCCCCATGATGGAGATGTAGTCGCCGCGCCCGATGCGCAGATTGATCTCACGCAGTGCGTGTACCTGTTGACCACCCACATCGAAGACGCGCTCAATCCCCTGCAGCTGGATCATGGCGCTGCCCTGGGGGCGCCGCCCTCCAGGATGGCATGGGCGCCGTCGCGTACGCCTTCGCGGTCGATGGAGGTGACGACCAACTCGCCTCCGCTCAGTCCGTTGAGTACCTCGGTGTACTGCCAGTTGGTCACGCCGGTTTCGATGCGGCGTTCGCGCAGCAGGCCGTCGTCGAACAGCAGTACGCGATTGCCCTCCAGCAGGGCCTCGGTGGGGATGCGCAGCACATTGTCGCGGCGCTCCAGGATGATCTCCGCATCGGCACTGTAGCCGGCCAGCAAGCGTGCGATGTCCTGCGGGTCGTCGAACTCCACCTCCATCTCCACGGTGCGGGCCTGCTTTTCCACGTCCAGCACATAGGGCGCGATGCGTGCCACATGGCCGGCGAAGGGGCGGTTGCCGAAGGCGTCGAGCAGGATGCGTGCCGGCATGTTGAGGGCAACGCGCGGCGCATCGATCTCGTCGATGGGCGCGACCACGTAGAGGCAGCTGTTGTCGACCAGGTCCACGGCGGGCGGCGTCGGGATGCCCGGCGGCGACGGGGTGACGAACTCGCCCACCTCGCCGGTGGTCTCTGCCACCATGCCGGCGAAGGGGGCACGCAGCAGGGTGCGCTCCAGCAGGGCCTCGTTGAGGTGGACCCGGTCATTGCTGACGCGGGCGCTGGCGCGCGCGGCGGTACAGGCGGCGGCGCGGGCGCGGGCGTCGGTGCTGACGCGGTCACGCTGCTCGTCGGAGACCAGTTTCTGCTGGTGCAGGGAGGCGATGCGCTGTGCCTCGCGCCGCGCCACGTCGGCGACCAGGCAGGCCTCTTCGGCGCGGGCGATGGCGGCCTGCGCCTCGCTGCGCGCCAGGGCCACCTGGGCGACCAGGTCGTCATTCCACAGGCGCAGCAGCAGTTGCCTGGCCTCCACCTGATCGCCCTTGCGTACCAGCAGCTCGGCCACCTGGCCGCCCTGGGGCGGGGCGAGGCGGGCGCGGCGGCAGGCCTTCACCGTGCCGGCACGGGTGTTGGCGACGGTGGCCTCGACCAGGCCGGACTGGACGGCGGTGGCGAGCACGGCGACGGGCGTCGGGCGCGTGCCGTACCAGAGCAGTGCGGCGATGGCCGCCACGGCGATGGAGAGGAGCAGATAACGGCGCAGGCGTTGTGTCATGGCGGTCGCTGATGGTTGTGTCGCTGAATTATAGGAAACTGTGCGTGGCGCCTGTGCCGCCATGCGCGGGATGGTTTGTCACCGGCATTGCCACGCACAAATTGTGATCCACGCAGCCAAAATAGCCCGCAACAGGTGTAATTGCGGCATATTTACCGATACTATTAGGCCCTGCGCGCCGCTGGGCGCCGACTTGATGATAACAGCAACGGACAATGGAGAGGCTGCTTATGGTTCTGCGTATGTTGGGTGTGGTGCTTGGATTGGCGGTGGCCGCCCAGGCGGCGGCGGATACGCTGGATCTGAACCTGCATGATGATGCCCTGCGGGCGACCTACAGCCGCGCCGTCGGCGCCAGCCGCGGTCTGGAAATGGATATTGGCTACCTGTATGTCGAGGAGCGGTCCGAGGATGCCAATATGTTCCATGCCGGCCTGCAGGTGACCGGCCAGAACTGGAGCAAGCAAGGCAATTTCGATATCGGTGTCGGCGGCCGTGTGGTGTTTGTCGATGCCGGCCCGTTCGAGGGCAGCAATATTGCCGTCGGCGGCCGGGTACGTTTCTCCCCCATGCCCCGGGTCGGTCTGGGCGGCTCGCTGTACTATGCCCCGAACATCACCAGCTTCATGGACAGCGAAGAATACGTGGAGTGGAATCTGGCGGTCGATTATCAGTTGCTGACCCAGGCCTTTGTCTACCTGGGTTATCGCAAGGTGGAGATCGATGTCGAGAACGGCGGCACCGCCGAGCTGGACGATCACCTGCACCTCGGTCTGCGGATGACGTTCTGATATCCGGCGGAGCGGGCGCGGCCAGCCGAGCTGTCCGGTCTTGTTGCGCCGTTGCGGAGGTAAAAAAAAGGGGCGCCCATGGCGCCCCTTTTTTTTTCGGGCCGGCTGGTATCAGGCGGCGTTGAGCGCGGCCTCCAGCTCGGCAAAGGTCTGCGCGACCTCGGCGGTTTCGATGGTGATGCCCAGCTGCTTGCTGATCTGCTTGGTGGAGAACATGCCGCGCACGATCTGGCGATCGTCGGCAACGCGCTCCACCACCAGCGCATGCTGGCGTCCGACGCGCTTGAGGGTTTCGACGATGTCGCCCACGGTGGCGCGCGCCACGTCGGGCATGCACAGCACGTCCAGCTTGTCCTGCGCCGTCATGATGTCGCGTACAAAGATGTCCTCGCGCTTGCCGCCGACTTCCTGCAGGTACTTCATCGGCTTTTCACCCAGCACATCGGTGGCGGTGATGACACCGAGGATTTCATTGTCACGTCCGGTGACGAACAGCAGACGTATGCCGGAGGCAATCATGCGCTGGTTGGCATCTTCCAGGCTGGCGCAGGGGCCGATGGTCATGGCGGCGACCTTGATGAAGTCGGTCATGACGTCGGTGGCGGGGCTGTCGGCGCTGACGCGCTCCGGCAGGCGCTGCGGTGGGCGCTGGTAGGTGGTGCCGGCATCCAGACGCTTGTAGGACAGGGGATTGTAGTTCTGGCTCATGTATGTTTCTCCAGTGGTCGCGTGGTGCTCTGTGTATTTTTTGCCCTGTGCGGTTAGAGATAATGCAAAAAGCCGGTTTTTTCAATCGAGCCGGAACCAAATAAATTACGTCAGCCATTAGCTGCTTGAATGTCTTGATGCGGACCATAAAAAAAGGCCGGCATGAGCCGGCCTTTTCGCGTGCAGCCAGGGACCGCGTCTTACAGGACGCTTTCCTTCAGGCCCTTCAGCGCGGTCAGCTTGACGGTGTTGCGCGCCGGCTTGGCCTTGACGGTGATCTCTTCGCCGGTGAACGGGGAGATCATCTTGCGTGCCTTGGTGGCAGGCTTCTTGTGACGGCGGATCTTCACGCCCACTTCGGGAACGGTGAATTCGCCGGAGCCGTTCTTCTTCATGTGGGCCTCGACCATGGCAGCCATGGTGCTGAACACGGCGCCTACATCCTTCTTGGCCACGCCGGTGGCTTCGGCGATGGCGGCGATGATCTGACTCTTGGTCTGCTTGGTGGTGATTGCCTTCAGCGGAGCGGCAGCGGCCTTGGCCGGAGCAGCTTTCTTCGGGGCAGCCTTTACAGCTTTCTTGGCAGCAGTCTTTTTCTTTACAGCCATCTGTGATCTCCCTGGTTCGATGGTAGAAACAACTCACCGGTGAGTTGTCGTCGGCGAGTGATTTTGAAACGATAATTTGCAAAATACAAGGGAAAAACCTGGCGTAAACCCCCTTTTTTTCCAGTTATGAGGCGTTTCCACACTTTTGCCGTCCAGCACCCGCGGAAGGAAACTGCTAGGATGCGCGGGCAACATATCGGGCAAGGCGGGGAGGCAGGAAGTGATCGGCGAGATCAGCGTGGATGTTCCGGGGCAGGGCTTGCATGAGATCACGGCGCGGGTGGCCGAATTGGTGCAGCGTTCCGGGATACGGGAAGGGTTGTGCACGGTGTTTCTGCAGCACACCTCGGCCAGTCTGCTGATCCAGGAAAATGCCGACCCCGCCGCGCGTCATGATCTGGAATGCTGGCTCAACCGGCTGGTAGCGGAAAACGATCCGCTCTACACGCACACCCAGGAAGGGCCGGATGACATGCCGTCCCACATCAAGGCCGCGCTGACCGCCGTCAGTCTGGCCATCCCGGTGCGGGACGGCCGTCTGGCCCTGGGCACCTGGCAGGGGATTTATCTGTGGGAACATCGGCGTCAGCGCGGCCGGCGGCGCTGCGTGGTGCATATCGGCACCTGAGAGGGGCGGCGGGATGGTTGACGTGATTTTGCAGGCGGCCGCGCTCATCGCGTGCGGCGTGCTGTGGCGGGTGCTGACGCCCCTCGGGCTGGAGGCGGAGCAGGTGCGGCGCAGCCTCACCGGCGTGGTCTATGTGCTGCTGCTGCCTGCCCTGGTGTTGCTGGTGCTGTGGCAGGCCTCTCTGGGACTGGATTCGGTGCGCATCGCCGTGTCCGCGGCGGCGGCGGTCGGCCTCGGTCTGCTGGCGGCGTGGCTGTGGTTCCGCCGCGGCGCGCAGCCCAACCGGGTGGTTGGGGCGTTGCTGCTCGCCGCCGCCTTTCCCAACGCCACCTATCTGGGTCTGCCGGTGCTGGAGGCGACCTTCGGTCCCTGGGCGCGCAGCGTGGCCATCCAGTATGACCTGCTGGCCTGCACTCCCTTGTTGCTGTCGGTGGGCGTTGCGCTGGCGGCATGGTATGGCGGTGGCGGGCAGAAGGAGCATCCCCTGCTGGCCCTGCTCAAGGTGCCGCCGCTGTGGGCGGCGCTGGCGGGTATCACGCTCAATCTGGCGCAGGCGCCGCTCCCGGCCATCGTCGGCTCCTGGCTGGACATGCTGGGCTCCGGCGTGGTGCCGCTGATGCTGTTTTCCCTCGGATTGGGGTTGCGCTGGGCCGGTACCTGGCACCACCAGATCCCGCTGGTGCTGCCGGTGGCGATAATCCAGTTGCTGCTTGTGCCCTTGCTGATCTGGGGCCTGGCGGCGGGGCTGGGTCTGGAAGGACAGGTGCTGGCCGCGGTCGTGCTGGAGGCGGCCATGCCCAGCATGGTGCTCGGCATCGTGCTGTGTGATCGCTACCATCTGGATACCGGCCTGTATGCCATGACGGTGACCGTGACGACGGTGCTGTGCATGGTGACGCTGCCGCTGTGGTTTGCCTGGTTGTCCTGACGCGGGTGGCAGGCGGGGCGCTTAGTCCGTATGATTGCCAGAGTTGCCACCGAGCAGCCAAGAATAACGACAAAGGATTGAGGAGATGCGACAGGCTCTCTTTCTACTCATGATGCTGGCCCTGGCGCCCGCGCTGGCCGAGACCGTCTATATCAGCGACGTCTTGCGCGTGGGCGTGCGCGCGTTGCCCAATTCCAATGATGTTCCCCTGGCGGTAGTGACCTCCGGGGCCGAGCTGAAGGTGCTGGAGCGCCAGGCCGGCCATCTGCGCGTGCGCACTGCCGCCGGCGTGGAGGGCTGGATCGCCGAGGTCTATGCCACCAGCGAGCTGCCGGCGCAGCTGCAGCTGGAGCGGGTCACCCAGGAGCGGGATCGCCTGCAGCAGGAGCTGGCCAGCCTGCGCAGCAGCGCCAGCGCCGGCAGCGAACAGGCCGCGCAGCTGACCGCCCGGGTGGGACTGTTGCAGGAGGAGAATGCGCAACTGCAGGCGCGGGCCGCCGAGCTGGCGGCACAACTGCAGGCGCAGGAGGGCGGCTTCGCCTGGCTTTACTATGCGCTGGCGCTGATCGCGCTGTTCTTCCTTGGTGTCTATCTGGGTGTGCGCTGGGACAAGGAGCGCGTGGCGCAGCGTCTGGGCGGCCTCGAACTCTGATCGCTCAGCAAAACACCCGGGCGCCATGGGCGCCGGCCCCCTTGATGTGGTTGCGGTAAAGCTCGGCAAATTCCTCCACCACTGAATCGCGCACCGCCGGACGTTGCAGCAGCCGCTGCGACCAGGCCTGCACCTTCGGCAGTCCCTGCATCAGTCCCAGCGGGTGCCAGCCCTCCAGCAGTTGCAGACGCAGGAAGAACGGCGCGAAGGCCGCGTCGACCAATGCGAAGTCCGCGCCATTGAACAACGGTCCGGCGACCTGCTGTTCCAGTTGTGCCAGCTTGGCGCACAGCTCGGTGCACTGGGCAGCGAAGGCGGCGGCGTCGGCGGCGGCCATGGTGAGGTTGTACTGGCAGGCCAGCAGACCGGAGGCGAATTCGATCCAGGCCCGGTTGTGCGCCTTGCGCAGCGGGTCGGCCGGATGCAGCGAGGGCGGATTGACCTCATCCAGGTATTCCATGATCACCGCCGATTCGAACAGCACCGTCTCCCCCACCCTGAGCAGGGGCACCTTGCCCAGCGGCGAAATGGCC
The DNA here is from genome assembly GCA_024709225.1 of Gammaproteobacteria bacterium. Taxonomy (GTDB): domain Bacteria; phylum Pseudomonadota; class Gammaproteobacteria; order Thiohalomonadales; family Thiohalomonadaceae; genus Sulfurivermis. Next base: position 29,064 of record JANJXC010000016.1, read on the forward strand.
TGGAACCACTCCGGCGGCTCCTTCAGGTTGATGTAGGTGATGTCGAAGGGCACATCCTTTTCCAGCAGCACGATCACCGAGCGCTGCACAAAGGGGCAGAGCTTGAAGCTGACCAGTTCTGGTTTCATGGCGATAGGTTCCAAGTGGCAAGTGACAAGTGACAAGTGACAAGTGGCAAGTCTAGAGGCAGTTTCTTGCCACTTGAAACTTGTCACTTGTAACTGGGTTTATCCCGGCGGCCAGGCGAAGTTGCGGCCGGCGAGCAGATGCAGGTGGATGTGGAACACGGTCTGGCCGGCGGCGGCGTTGGTGTTCATCACCAGGCGGTAGCCGTCCTCGGCGAAGCCCAGCTCGGCGGCGAGCTGGCGCGCGGCGAGGAACAGGTGGCCCACCACGGTCGCATCGGCCTCGGTCAGGGCGTTGACGGTGGCGATGTGCTGGCGCGGGATGATCAGGATATGGGTCGGCGCCTGCGGATTGAGGTCGCGGAAGGCCACTACATGTTCGTCCTGGTGGACGATGGTGGCCGGGATCTCGCCGGCGGCGATCTTGCAGAAGATGCAGTTCATGGTCGCTCCTGGGTAATGGTCCGTCTGGTGTAACCCAATGCCGCACGGGGATCAAGCCGGAAGTGCCTGCCGCGCGGCGCCCTGCTATCCTATGGGCCCGTTCATTCCCTCCTGTCTCCCATGAGCAAATCCATACCCAAAGTCGGTTTCGTCAGCCTCGGCTGCCCCAAGGCCACCGTGGATTCCGAGCGCATCCTCACCCACCTGCGCGCCGAGGGCTACCGCATCGTGCCGACCTATGACGATGCCGACCTGGTAGTGGTGAATACCTGCGGTTTCATCGACGCGGCGGTGGAGGAGTCGCTCGACACCATCGGCGAGGCCCTGGCGGAGAACGGCCGGGTGATCGTCACCGGCTGTCTCGGTGCCAAGGAAGATGTCATTCGCAACGCCCATCCGCAGGTGCTGGCGGTGACCGGCCCGGATTCGCTGGAGCAGGTGATGGCCGCGGTGCATGGCGTGCTGCCGCCGCATCACGACCCCTACACCGATCTGGTGCCGCCCGGCGGCATCAAGCTGACGCCGCGCCACTACGCCTACATCAAGATCGCCGAGGGCTGCAATCAGCGTTGTACCTTCTGCATCATCCCCTCCATGCGCGGCGACCTGGTGAGCCGGCCGGCGGGCGAGATCCTGGAAGAGGCGGAGAAGCTGGTGGGGGCCGGCGTGAAGGAACTGCTCATCGTGGCGCAGGACACCGCCGCCTACGGCGTCGACCTCAAGTACCGCACCGGTTTCTGGCACGGCAAGCCGGTGAAGAGCCGCATCACCGAACTGGCGCGCAATCTGGGGTCGCTGGGCGCCTGGGTGCGGCTGCACTACGTCTATCCCTATCCGCACGTGGACGAGCTGGTGGAGCTGATGGCCGAGGGCGTGATCCTGCCCTACCTGGACGTGCCGCTGCAGCACGCCAGCCCGACCATCCTCAAGGCCATGCGCCGTCCCGGCAATATCGAGAACACCCTGCAACGCATCGGGCAGTGGCGTGCCACCTGCCCGGACCTGACCCTGCGTTCCACCTTCATCGTCGGCTTCCCCGGCGAGACCGAACAGGACTTCGAACAGCTGCTCGCCTTCATCGAGGAGGCGCGGCTGGACCGCGTCGGCGCCTTCGCCTATTCACCGGTGGAGGGGGCCCCGGCCAACGCGATGGCGACTCCGGTGCCGGAGGACCTCAAGGAGGAACGCCTGGAGCGCTTCATGGAATTGCAGGCGGCGATCAGCGCCGACAAGCTGCAGGACAAGGTGGGCCGGACGCTGACGGTGCTGATCGATGAGGTGGGCGAAGACGAGGCCTACGGCCGCAGCAGCGCCGACGCGCCGGAGATCGACGGCATGGTGATCATCGAGAACGGCGCCGGGCTGCAGCCGGGGCAGTTTGTCGAGGTGGAGATCACCGCCGCCGGCGAGCACGACCTGTTCGGCGAGGCAGTGGAGTAGAAGGCTCACTGCCAAGCCTTGCCGCGGAGATGCGGAGGCGCAGAGGACACTAAGGTTCTATCGCTTCTGTAGGAGCGCCTCTGGCGCGATGTGGCACCGGAGCCTTGCGGTGAGTCCTGTCGCGGCATAGCCGCTCCTACAGAAAACCTGTGAAGAATGTTGCATCAGCGCCAGTCGCTCCAGCTCTGGCGCTTGCGCAGCTTGGGCAGGATCAGGCCGAGCAGCATGCCGCCGAACAGGACGCCGGCGCCGGCCAGGAACCAGTCGCGATTGGCGCGATCGCGCAAGGCGGTATTTTCCTCGCCCAGCATGCGGGCGTTGAGCTCCAGCTCCTGCAGGCGCTGGCGCATCTCCTGGTTCTGTTTTTCCAGCTCCAGCGGCCGCGCGGCGACCGTCTTCAGACGCTCCAGCTCGGCCTGCAGTTTTTCCGCCGTGCCGCTCACCTGTTTGTGCTCGCCCTCCACGGTGCGCTTTTCGGTGCGCAATGCGGCGAGGTCTTTCTTGAGCTGCTGATTTTCCGTCTCGAAGCGTGCCAGCCGCTGTTCGGCCTGCGCCAGACGATCCCGGGCCACCGGCGTGGTGGTCAGATACTGGGTCAGCACCCAACCCTCGGTGCCATCGGCGGTGCGGACGCGGGCGTACTTGTCGTCGCGTTCGAGGATCTCCAGGGCGGCTCCGGAGCTCAGCGTACGCAGGATCTGGTAGGTATTGCCTTGGCCGGTGCGCAGGGTAATCGTCAGGTTGTCGTCGACGTAATTGGTTTCGGCTGCGGTGACCGTCGCAACGGCAAGCATCAGCGCGAACAGGAAGAGTCTCATGGCGTGCATTCCTTGTTGATAAACGTGCGTATTGTTTGCGCCGCCGCCGACACGGACAGTGCCGGCAGTCACAGTTCCAGGTCGCGGCCAGCGGTTCACGCCGGCCGGACCGCGCATGTGTAGCATGTTTCAGAACAGGGTGCACCCCCGCAGGGTGAGCGAGGGCAGTCAGGCATGGCCGCCGCCCGGCAGTGCCGGGCGACGGCAGGGGATCACTTGTTCTGCTGGCCTGCCGCAGCGAGTGCGGCGGGCAGGTCGCGGCTGGGATGGCCGATGTGGTAGCCCTGGGCGTAGGGGATGCCGGCCAGGCGGATGTGCTCCAGCACCTCTTCGTTTTCCACGAATTCGGCCAGCGCCTGGATACCGAGCTGCTGGGCCAGGTCGGCGATGCTGTGCACGAAGGCGCGATCGCGCGGGTCGCTGATCATGTTGACGATGAAGTCGCCCTCGATCTTGACGTAGTCGATGGGGAAGCGTTTCAGATAGTGGAACGAGGAGAAGCCGGAGCCGAAGTCGTCGATGGCGAGGCCGAAGCCCTCCAGCTTGAGGTCGTTGACGAACTGTTCCAGCAGGGTGATGTTTTTCACCGTGTCGCGCTCGGTGATCTCGAACACGATCTGGGCCGGCGCAATCTGGTAGGCGGCGGTGAGACGCTTGACCTCGGGGATGAATTCGTTCAGCACCAGGGCGCGTGGTGACAGGTTGATGAACAGCTTGCCGTCGTAGCCGGTGCTGCGCACCTGCTCGAAGGTCTTTTCCATCACCACGTAGTCGAGCTTGTGGATCAGGCCGGTCTTTTCCGCGATCTCGATGAATTCGTGGGCCCCCATCACCTGGGCGCCGTCGAGGTGGATGCGCGACAGCACCTCCACGGCGATGATGCGATTGTGGGTCACGTCGAGGATCGGCTGGAAGTAGGGCACCACGCGTTTTTCCGTGATGGCATTGGCGATGATCAGGCTCTTCTCGCCGATGCTGCGGAATACCTCGACCACGTCCTCCGCGGTGGGAAAACCGATGCGGTTTTTGCCGCCGGTCTTGGCCTTGTACATCATGTTGTCGGCGAACAGGAACAGGTCCTTGGGGTCCTTGGCGTGTTCGGGATAAATGGCGATGCCAATGGACACGGTGGCCTGCACCGTGGCCAGGTCCGGGGACTGCAGGCTGAGGTCGGCGCTGTTGGCGAGGATGCGCTCGCTGACGGCATAGGCCTGCTCGGCGCTGCTTTCCGGCAGGATCACCACGAATTCGTCGCCGCCGTAGCGGGCCAGCACGTCGCCGTTGCGCAGCGCGCCGTGGATGCAGTTGGCAAAGGCCTGCAGGAAGCGGTCGCCGAAGGCGTGGCCGTAGCTGTCGTTGATGGCCTTGAAGTTGTCCAGGTCGATGACCAGCACGGCGAACGGGTAGTTGTGGCGCTCGGCGCGGTTTACCTCATAGCCGAGCATTTCCCAGAACAGGCGCTGGTTGTACAGGTTGGTGAGCGGGTCGCGGGTAGCGTAGAACTCCAGGTCCTTGGTGTATTTGTAGATGGCCTTGACCGAGCCGACCACGTTGAGCAGGGTGGAGAGGATGCTCTCGATCACCAGCATGCGCATTTCGTCGCGCTTCAGTGCGGCATGCACGCCGATGCCGACGATGCCGCCGATCTTTGGCGTGTCCACCAGCAGGGTCTTGGTCTGCAGTTCTATGTCGGCGTGGTCGAGCACGATCTCCGGGCCATCGGCCTGGGCGATGTTGTGGTTGATGGTGACCGAGCTGATGTCGCTGAACTGCGGGCTGCTGCTCAGGATGCGGTGCACCGACTCTTCCAGCATGGCGCGCGTGGTGGCAGAGGGCGGGCGGATCCAGAAGATCTCCAGGTCGAACAGCTCGTCATCCACCTTGAAGATGGAGAACAGGGTGTAGGCGTCGATGACCTTGTTGATGTCCACCATCAGGTAGCCGACGTATTCGCGCCAGTCGCGCACCACCTCGGAGGTGATGACGAATTTTTCCAGCAGGCGGATCTCGAATTCCAGCAGTTCCTTGTCCACCGCCACCCCGCGCAGCTTGGTGGCCAGTTCCTCCACCTTGGCAAACAGCGTGTTCAGTTCGGTGAAGCCGAGGTCGATATGGTGCAGCTCGATATTGGTCAGATCGGACACCTTGTTGACGGCGTCGATGTTGCCCTGCAGCACGTTGAGCGAGTCGTTGATGCGGCGGTTGAGGAACAGGGCCACGCCGAGGGCGACGACGAAGGGCAGCGGTGCGATGAGCAGCAGGGGCAGCAGCAGGTCGGACTTGGCCTTGGCCACCAGCGGGGCCAGCTCCTGTTGCACGGTGATCACGCCGAGCACGTCGCCGCTCTGGGCGTTGCTGTGGCAGCGCAGGCACTCGACGCGGGCGATGAGGGGGCGCGCACTGCGCACTCCGCCGGGAACCTCCTCGCTCTGCGGTTTGCCGCGGAACAGGGTGCGCTCCACCAGCGCATCGATGGGCGGTTGCTGGATGGGACCGAAACGGGCGCTGACCAGGTCGCCGCGGTAGATGTCGACCTGGTAGGTGGCATCCTCGGACGACGACTGGATGGCGGCGATGAATTCCTCCATCTGCTCGCGGGTCCAGCCGCGGCGCATGATCTGGTACATGGCGTTGAAGGTGCCCTGGGCCACGGTGTCGGCCAGGGAGGCGGCGCTTTCGTTGACGGCGCGGTCATAGACCCGGGCGGTGACCAGGTACATGCCGAGGAACAGCACCAGGGACACACCCAGGGCGGCGCTCAGGATGAACGCCTTGATGGTTTTGAACGACGACATACGACCCCTGCATCTGGTGCGACGCAATCCGTGCTGGTCGCTTGTTATGGGTTGCCGCGGCGGGTGGGACCGGGCGCGGCATCCTGATTCTCACACATTTTCTGTGCTAATACGACGCCGGCCCAGCGCAGGAGCGGCCGGCGCCCCGAGGACTGTCCGTACCCGCCTGCGGTGTCTGGATACCTGTTTAGCACAGGGGGGCGCGGCGCAGGTTGACCTGCATCAAAGTTGCTCCAGGGCGGCAAGCAATTGCTCCAGACGGGGCAGCGGCGGGTGGCATTGCTGGCCCTGGCAGAGCTGGGCGCCGGGGGCCGGCGTGGTTGGCGGCAAGGCGGGCAGGCCTGTCGTGTCGGGAGGCACGGCGACGATGTACTGCCGCGGCCGGTAGTCGCGGTGGAGGCGTTCCAGCCAGGGCTGCAGCTGCACCGCGCTGCCGTGCAGCCGTACCAGTGCCGGTGGCTGCAACAGGTCTTCCAGCGCCAGCAGCAGGCTGGCGTGGGCGTAGGGCGCCTCCTGTATCGAGTTCCAGGCGCCGCGCACGGCTTTTTCGGCAGCACTGAGGTATTCCAGTGTAGCGGTGAGGTGGCCGAGGCGGCCCAGGGCCTGGGCCGCGACGCCATTGCCGGCGGGGGTGGCCTCGTCGGTCAGGGACTTGGGACGCAGGATGAGCCGTTCGTGATCGTCGGCGGTGTAGAAGAAGCCGCCGTGGGCCTCGTCCTCGAAGTGGTGCAGCAGGTCCTCGGCCAGGGTACGGGCGAGGGCGAGGTCCGCATCGCGCCAGCGCGCCTGCAGCAACTCCAGCAGGCCGTCGAGCAGGAAGGCATAGTCGTCCAGCACCGCGCCGTGGCGGGCCTGGCCGTCCTTCCAGCTGGCGGCCAGGCGGCCGTCATGCAGCATGTGGGCGCGGATGAAGTCCACGGCCCGCTGCGCCGCGCTGATGAAGTCGTCACGCCCGAGGCGGCGCCCGGCGCTGGCCAGTCCCTTGATCATCAGGCCGTTCCAGGCGGCGAGGATCTTGTCGTCGCGGCCCGGTGCCGGACGTGCGGCACGTGCAGTGAACAGGCGCTGCCGTGCCGCCGCCAGCCGGGCGGCCGCCTCTTGCTCGGTGAGGCCCGACTGGGCGGCGATCTCGGCCAGCGGGCGCTGCACGCGCAGGTGCCAGCGGCCCTCGAAGTTGGCCGGGGCGTCGAGGCCGTAGTGGGGGGCGGCCACGGCGTATTCCTCCGCCGGCAGCAGGGCGCGCACTGCGGCGGCATCCCAGACGTAGAAGCCGCCCTCCGCGCCGGCGCTGTCGGCATCCAGGGTGGCGTAGAAACCGCCATCCGCGTGCTGCATCTCGCGCAGCGCCCAGTCGCCGATGGCCTCCGCCACGCTGCGGAATTCAACGTCGCCGCTTATCTGCCAGGCATCGGTATAGAGGCCGAGCAGGGGGCCGTTGTCGTACAGCATCTTTTCGAAGTGGGGGATGTCCCAGCGTTCGTCCACGCTGTAGCGGAAGAAGCCGCCGCCCAGCTGATCCTGCAGGCCGCCGCGGGCCATGGCACGCAGGGTGGCAAGGGCGATGGCCTGTCCCTCGCGGTCGCCGCAGCGCAGCAGCAGTTCCAGGTTGCCGGGGTGGGGGAACTTGGGCGCGGCGCCGAAGCCGTGGTGGACCGGGTCGTGGCTGGCGGCGAGCTGCGCCAGCGCCTGGCGCAGGGGGCTGTCGTCCAGGCGGCCGGCCAGTCCGCCGGCGGGATTGGTCTGAGCCAGGGCGGCGAGTACCGAGGGGTTCTGTTCCTGCAGCAGGGCGCGCTTGTCGCGGTAGATCTCACTGATGCGCAGCAGCAGGTCGGGCAGGGCGGGCAGGCCGTGGCGCGGTGCGGGCGGGAAGTAGGTGCCGGCAAAGAAGGGGACCTGGGCGGGGTCGAGGAACACGGTGAGCGGCCAGCCGCCGCCGCGGCCGGCGAGGAGCTGGTGGGCGGTCTGGTAGATGCGGTCCAGGTCCGGCCGTTCCTCGCGGTCCACCTTGATGTTGATGAAGTGTTCGTTCATCACGCGGGCGATGGCCGGGTCCTCGAAGCACTCGTGGGCCATGACGTGGCACCAGTGGCAGGCGGAGTAGCCGATGGACAGCAGGATCGGCCGGTCTTCCCGCTTCGCCAATGTAAGCGCTTCCTCACCCCATGGATGCCAATCCACGGGGTTCTCCGCGTGCTGCTGCAAATAGGGCGAGGTCTCGCCGGCAAGTCTGTTGGGCATGGGGTTATTTCCGAGTAATTTTGTCGGAATTATGGTCGCGGCTTCGACAAAGGGCAAGTGGGACGACAGCGGGACGATCAGCTACCGAACAGGGAACGCCACCAGCGCCTGCGGCTTTCCGACAGGGGGCCGGGGCGCTCCAGCGCGACGGGCGGCACGCGGCTCATGATCCAGCCCGGCGGATGCGGGTGCTTGCCGGTGCCGCAGGACGTGCCGAGGTTGTTGGGATCGTAGATCTTGACGATGCGCGGCGATTCGAGGTCGTCGGCGTAGACGATGCCGCAGTAGTCGTGGTGATGTTCCTTGCGCAGCAGCGCATCGGTCTCGGCGATGAAGCGCTCTACTTCAGCGGCTGCGGCGGGCGCCGACGGCAGGGGTTCGCCCACGGCATACAGATACCAGCCGGCGCCACGGTCGATGCGCGCCCAGAAGTCCGTCAGCTGCTGCCAGGACAGCAGGCTCCACAGCCGGCCGGCATACAGCTGCTCGAATTCGTTTTCTCTCATGGCCTCAGCCTGCGGGTCGAAACACCATCAAATAAAACACGACTACCAATGCCGCGAAGGCCGGAATGCCCAGCACGAACCAGATGCGTGCGTAGCGATGATAACGCGCCGGCAGCGCCGCGCCTTCCGCTGCGGCCCCGATCGCCATGTCGCGCATGCGCA
>JANJXC010000035.1 GCA_024709225.1 Gammaproteobacteria bacterium
ACAGCAGCGTGGTGCCCTCGCCTAATACTTTGTAGTGTAATTCCACTTCACCGTTGTGTTTGTTCTCGCGTATGTTGGTGTTGGGGGGGCGCAGCGGCCGCTGCGCATCGACGGTGATGTGGGCGAAGCTGCCGGCCCGGGCATGGGCAGCGATCTGCGGCGCCTTCACGCGCAGCATGTGCTGGGCGCCGGCCAGGTGCTCGTGGCTGAGGATCTCGGCGTCTTCGAGGTAGACGGTGTTGCGATGCGGTTTGTTGGTCATGGGGTGAAAGCTCGAAAGAAAAGGGTCCGCGAATGAACGCAAATTAACGCGAATGCGTCTTCGGGTTTGATTTTGCGTTCATTCGCGTTCATTTGCGGACCGGGATTTTGTCAGTGTGCGTTTTCGTACACCAGCTTGCCGTCGAGCAGGGTGTGGGTCACCTTGCCCTTCAGTTCCCAGCCGGTAAACGGCGTGTTCTTGCCGCGGCTCACCAGGTTCTTCGCGCTCACCGTCCAGTAGCGCTCCGGGTCGACGATGCAGATGTCGGCGCGGGTACCAAGGCTGAGGGTGCCGGCGCTCAGGCCGAGGATATTGGCCGGCTGCCAGGTGACGCGGCCGATGGCCTCGTGCAGCGGCAGTACGTTCTCTTCCACCAGGCGCAGGGCCAGCGGCAGCAGGGTCTCCAGCGCGGAGATGCCCGGTTCGGTGGCAGGGAACGGTGCCAGCTTGGCGTCGGTGTCGTGCGGCTGGTGGTCGGAGCAGACGGCGCTGATCACGCCCTCACTGAGTGCGGCGCGCAGTCCGTCGCGGTCGCGCTGGCTGCGCAGCGGCGGACGCACATGGCACAGGCTGTTGAACTGGCCGACGTCCATTTCCGTGAGATAGAGCTGGTGGGCGCTGACATCGGCGGTGACCGGCACGCCGCGCTGCTGTGCCGCGGCCACCAGCTCCACGGCACGGGCGGAGGAGAGCTGGCTGAAGTGGGCGCGCACCCCGGTCTGCTCGATGAGCAGCAGGTCGCGGCCGACGGCGATCACCTCGGCGCAGGCCGGGATGCCGGGCAGGCCGAGGCGGGTGGAGACCACGCCCTCGTGCACGCAGCCGCTGGCGCCGAGCCAGGGGTCTTCGGCATACAGCAGCACCGGGATGTCGAGGCCGGCGGCGTATTCCATGGCGCGGCGCAGCACCAGGGTGTTGGCCATCGGGGTCTTGCCGTTGCTGACCGCGACGCAGCCGGCCTGCTGCAGGGCATGCATCTCGCTGATCTGCTCGCCGGCGAGGCCCGGGGTGAGGGCGGCCAGCGGCAGTACATGGGCCATGCCCGCATCGCTGGCGCGGCGGCGGATCAGTTCCACCACCGCCACGGTGTCGATCACCGGGCTGGTGTCCGGCGCGCAGCACAGGGTGGTGATGCCGCCGGCGGCGGCGGCGCGGGTCTCGCTGGCGATGCTGCCCTTGTGCTTCTGGCCCGGCTCGCGCAGATGGGCGCGCAGGTCGACCAGGCCGGGAAGCACCCACCGGCCGCGCGCCTCGATCTCCTTCTGCACGCTGAAGCCGGCCGGGGCCGCGCCGATGGCGGCGATGCGCCCGGCGGCGATGTAGATGTCGGCGGTTTCGTCGCGGCGGTTGGCCGGGTCGATGAGGCGGCCGTTGCGGATTACCGTATGCATGCTCAGCTCCCTTCCCCTGCCGCTTCCGGCCCGCGGCCCAGGCACATGGACATCACCGCCATGCGCACCGCGATGCCGTTGCTCACCTGCTCCAGGATCACCGACTGCTCGCCGTCGGCCACTGCCGAATCGATCTCGATGCCGCGATTGATCGGGCCGGGGTGCATGACGATGGCATCGGGCTTGGCGTGGGCCAGCATGTCGGTGTCGAGGCCGTAGAGCTGGTAGAACTCGCTGCCGCTCGGGATCAAGGCGCCCTGCATGCGTTCGCGCTGCAGGCGCAGCATGATCACCACGTCGACGTCCTTCAGGCCGCGCGCCATGTCGTGGAATACGTGCACGCCGAGCGCGCTAGCCTCGGGCGGCACCAGGGTCTTGGGGGCGATGGCGCGCAGCTCGCCCACGCCGAGGATGTTGAGGGCGTGGATCTGCGAACGCGCCACGCGCGAGTGCATGATGTCGCCGACGATGGCCACGCGCAGGGCGCCGAAGTCCGGCCCCTTGTGGCGGCGGATGGTGAACATGTCCAGCATGCCCTGGGTCGGGTGGGCGTGGCGGCCGTCGCCGGCGTTGACCACCGACACATGCGGCGCGACGTGGCGGGCGATGAAGTGGGCGGCGCCGGAGTCGGCGTGGCGCACCACGAACATGTCGCAGTGCATCGCCTCCAGGTTGTGCAGCATGTCGAGCAGGCTCTCGCCCTTGGAGGTGGCCGAGGTCTGGATGTTGATGTTGAGCACGTCGGCGGACAGGCGCTTGGCCGCCAGCTCGAAGGTGGTGCGGGTGCGGGTGCTCGACTCGAAGAACAGGTTGGCGATGGTCTTGCCGCGCAGCAGCGGCACCTTCTTCACGCTCTGCGCGTCCACCGTGGCGAAGGACTCGGCCAGGTCGAGGATATCGGTCAGCGTCTGGCGTTTCAGCCCTTCCACGGTGAGGAAGTGGCGCAGGTTGCCGTTGGCATCCAGTTGCAGATTAGCCGGCATGGCTTTGTACCGTCAGGGCCAGATGGTCCGGACCGCTCAGCTTCACCTGCTGATCGGCCTCCAGCTGCATTTGCACCCCGGCCACGTCGGCCTGGATGGGCAGCTCGCGGCCGCCGCGTTCCACCAGCACGGCCAGCGTCACCGAGGCCGGGCGGCCGTAGTCGAAGATTTCGTTCAGTGCGGCGCGGATGGTGCGGCCGGTGTAGAGCACGTCGTCCACCAGCACGATGTGGCGCCCTTCCACATCGAACGGCAGGTTCGACGGTTTCACCTGCGGATGCACGCCGATGCGCGAGAAGTCGTCGCGATAGAAGCTGATGTCCAGCGTGCCGAGCGGCTCGCCGAGGCCAAGCAGCTCATGCAGGCGTTGCGCCACCCACACGCCGCCGGTGTGGATGCCCACCATGCAGGGGTCGCCGATGCCGCGGGCAGCGAGCAGCTCGCGCAGGCGTGTGGCCATCGCGCCCAGAAGGTGTTCGATGTCGGGTTGCGTAGTCATGTGCGACTCTCTTTGGCGTGGGCGTCCAGCCAGCTTTGCAGGATCAGTTGCGCGGCGACGGCATCCAGCGCCTCGCCGCCCTTGCCCTGCGCGCGCAGTTCCTGTTCCGCCTCGTAGGAGGTGAGGCGTTCGTCGACGCGATGGACCGGCAGATTGTACCTGCCCGCCAGCTGATTCCCAAAGCGCTGCGCGCGGGCGGTGCGCTCGTGTTCGGTGCCGTCCATGTGCACCGGCAGGCCCACCACCAGGGCCGCGGGCTGCCACTCGGCCATCAGCCGGCTGATGGCCTCCCAGTCGGGCTTGCCGTCGCGGGCGCGGACGATGGCAAGGGGGCGGGCGCTGCCGGTGAGGGTCTGGCCCACGGCGACGCCGATGCGTTTGGTGCCGTAGTCGAAACCAAGCACTACCCCTGCGCTCATCGCGAGATACAAGGCACGAGGTACAAGGTACGAAAAATCAAAGCGCGCGCGCAGCGCGCACCTCCCCCCGTGCCTTGTCCCTCGTATCTCGTTCCGTGGGGTTTCACGCGTGGCCGGTTTCGCTGGACAGCAGGGTGAGGTCGACGCCGATGAGCGCGGCGGCGGCGCCCCAGCGCTCTTCCACCGGCAGCTCGAACAGGATCCCGGGGTCGGCGGGGCCGGACAGCCAGGCGTTGTCCGCCATCTCCTGTTCCAGCTGGCCGGCGCCCCAGCCGGCATAGCCCAGGGCGAGCAGGAACTGTTTCGGTCCCTCGCCGTGGCCGATGGCGGTCATGATGTCGCGCGAGGTGGTCAGGGCGATGTCGTCGGTGATGGGCAGGCTGGAGGTCCAGGCGCCCACCGGGCGGTGCAGCACGAAGCCGCGCTCCGGCTGCACCGGGCCGCCGCTGTAGATGGGGGCGGTAGTATCCACGCGCTCGCCGGCCTGAATCTTCATGTGTTGCAGCACATCGCCCAGGCTGACGTCCATGGGGCGGTTGATGACGATGCCGAGGGCGCCCTCCTCGTTGTGCTCGCAGATGTAGGTCACCGTGTGGCTGAAATTGGGATCAGCCAGCTGCGGCATGGCGATGAGAAAGTGATTGCGCAGGTAGGCGGTGTCGGTCATGACGCTAGTATCGGGAAGCTGTGCCCGCCCCGCAAGGGCGCTGATGTTGTAGGAGCGCATCGTATTCGCGATGCCGGACTCAGTAAAACCCCAGCTCCTGCGCGATGGACGACAGCAGGGCGCGGCCGCCGTCGAGGCTGTTCATCATGCCGTGGCGGTGATCGATCCACCACTTGGCATCGACCTGATGCTCCAGGTAGGCGATGGACTTGCGGATCCCCTGCTGCATCATGTGCCAGTGGTCCGGGTCTTCCTCCTCGGCCTGCGCACTCACCTGGTCCATCCACTTGAGCACCTTGTCGATGGCGCCGAAGGCGTTGAGGCGCACGGTCTCGGCCCAGGCCACCTGCTTGTCCGTGCCTTCCAGCGGCGGCAGGCCGCGCTGCTGCGCCTGGTAGCGCGCCTGTTCGCTCTTCTGCCGTTGTTCCTTGCGCTGCTCCTCCACCTGGCACAGGCGGCAGTGGCCCTCGGTCAGTTGCTGGAGGCGATCGGGCCAGGTGAAGTCGTCGTCACCGTAGAAGGGATACAGCACGGTGTGGCCGCAGGCGTGATGCACCACCTTCAGCTCGAACAGCTCGCGCGTCTCGCCATTGCCCTGGTTGTGGCCGATGAGGGTGCAGGGGATGTTCTGCTCGGTGCACCAGTGGGCGAAATCGAGATGGGTGTCGGATTCGTAGATGCGGCGGATCGTTGCGTCGGGGAACTGCTGCGCGATGACCGCGGCCTTGAACTCCACCGCCGGCTTGAAATCGTTGGCCGGGCGCATCACCAGGTCGTCGTAGCCGATCTGCCAGCGGCGCAGCCACTGCAGCGTCTGTTCCCGCACCGCGGCACTGCGGCCGGTGAGCAGGATCACCGGGATGCCCTCGGCGCGCGCCTGGTTGAGGCGGTCGATGAGCGGCAGGTTGGGCATGTCATCGCCGCAGGCCTCGAGGAAGCGATCCCAGTGCTTCACGCCTTCCTCGTTGTAGAGGTGGTGCAGGCGGTGCTCGATCAGGGCGAGTACGCCGTCGAGGCCGCAGATGACGATTTCCGGTGCGGCGGCCATGGCCGGGTCGGGCGGCGCTGGCGGGTCAGATCAGGGCGGCTTCGACGAGCATGTAGATGCCGAAGCCGAGCACCAGTGCGCCGGCGCTGCGGCGTACCCACAGCAGGCGCAGCCAGGCGGCGAGCTTGCCCGCTACCAGGCCCATGGTGAGCAGGTTGGGCAGGGTGCCGATGCCAAAGGCCAGCATCAGCAGGGCGCCGTCCAGCGGGCTGCCGGAGGAGATGGACCAGATCAGGGTGCTGTACACCAGGCCGCAGGGCAGCCAGCCCCATACCAGGCCGAGGGCCAGGGCGTTTGCCGGCGAGCGCACCGGGATGAAGCGCCGGCCGATGGGTTCCATGAAGCGCCAGACCACATGGCCCACACGCTCCACCTTGGCCAGGCCGAACCACCAGCCGCCCAGGTACAGGCCCATTGCCACCAGGAACAGGCCGGCCAGCACCAGCATGCCGACGCGGATCTCGTGCAGGGCGCCCATATTGGCCGCCAGCATGCCGACCCCGCCCATCAGGGCGCCGGCGGCGGCATAGCTGACGAGGCGGCCGCCGTTGTAGCCGAACAGGTAGGGGAGAAACTGCGTCGGCCGGCCGCGCACCGCCTCGGGCAGGCCGAAGGAGAGGGCGCCGACGATGCCGCCGCACATGCCGACGCAGTGCACGCCGCCGAACAACCCGACGAAGAAGGCGGCGATATAGGAGATTTCGGCGTGCATGAGCGGGCGTCCGGCAACGGGGGGGTGTGGCGTGTATCATAGCCGCTTCATCACTGCCGCCCCAACACCATGTCGTCGGAAAATAAACCCACCCTGCTGAAATCCAAGATGTTCTGGGTCGGCATGCTGTACTTCGCCGAGGGCTTTCCCCTTGGGGTGTTCTTCGACGTATTTCCGGTGCACTTTCGCCAGCAGGGCGTGAACCTGTCCGAGATCGGTTTTCTCAGCCTGCTCGGCCTGGCGTGGACCCTGAAATTTCTCTGGGCCCCGGCGGTGGATCATTACCGCCACCACCGCCGCTGGATGGCGCTGGTGGACCTCGGCATGGGCACGGTGATGCTGGCCATGGCGATCCACGCGGGGTTCGGGCCGTGGACCTGGATCGCCATCGGGGTGTTCACCCTGCTCTCCGCCACCAACGACATCGCCATCGACGGCTATACCATCGAGCTGCTCGACAAGCGCGAACTGGGCCTGGCCAACGGCCTGCGCATCGGCTTCTACCGCGTCGGCATGCTGGCCGCCGGCTTCGTGCTGATCCTGAGCGACTACATCGGCTGGACCGGCACCTACCTGGCCGCGGCAGTGTTGTTCGTCCTGCTGGCCCTCGCCTGCCTGCGCGCGCCGCGGGAACGCACGGTGGAGCGGGTGCACGGCCTCAGCCTGCGCGCCGAGCTGCGCGGCCTGCTGGTCCATCCGCTGCCTTTCGCCGGCGTGCTGCTGTTCCTGCTCGGCACCCTGTGGCTGGTCGACCGCACGACACGCTGGTCCACCAGCCATGAGTTGTTCTGGTGGTATGCGTTGGGTGCGGCGCTGCCGCTCTGGCTGGTCAGCGTGGCGCGCCACCGCCGCAACGGCAACGGCGGCGCGCGCATGCTCACCGAGGGGCCGATGTTCGGCACCCTGCTGGCCATGCTGGCCCGCCCCTATATGCTGCCCGTCATCGGCTTCATCCTGATCTTCAAGCTGGGCGATGCCGCCATGGGTTTCATGGTGAAACCGTTCTGGGTGGATGCCGGGTTTACCGCCAGCCAGATCGGTCTGGTCTCGGTGAACCTGGGTCTGGTGTTGTCCATCGCCGGCGGCGTGGCCGGCGGCTGGTTCACCGATCGCGTGGGCATCTTTCGTGCCCTGTGGCTGCTGGGCCTGTGCCAGATCATCTCCAACCTGGGCTACGCCTGGGCCGCGACCGCCATACCGCTGGGCACGGACACGGCGCTGATTCCGCTGCAGCATCAGGTACTGATGTATGCCGCCAGCGGTCTGGAGTCCTTCACCGGCGGCCTCGGCACCGCGGCCTTCCTGGCCTTTCTGATGGCCATCGTCGACCAGCGCCACTCCGCCACCGAGTATGCCCTGCTCTCCTCGGTGTTTGCCCTGAGTCGCTCGGTGGCCGGCTGGGCCGGTGGCTTCGGCGCCGAGAGCATGGGGTACGCCGACTATTTCCTGCTCACCTTCTTTCTGGGCTTTCCCGCCTTTCTCCTGCTGCCCTGGGTGCGACGGATGCTGGCCTATGCGGCGGAGAAAAATTGCGATAAGACAAGTTAGTCGCTGTTAGCGACCATCTTGCGCATTTTTGCTGGTGTTGGCGGCATAAGGAACTAAACTACAGATCCCGTGCCCTGCGAGGAGTCCGCCATGCCCATCCTGACCGGCCGCAACCACTGCCTGCAGCATCCCGCCCACGCCCTCCGTGCCTACGGCGCCGGGGTGTTTGTCGCCGCCCTGCTGAAACAGAAGGCCAGCCTGCTGCAACTGTTGTCCGAGCACTTCGCCGCCCACGGCTATCCCATGCCGGGCGAGCTGGGGCGGGCCTATCGTCTGGCGGCGGTGCTGGAGCTGCGCATGGCGCGGTTCTACGCGGGCCTGGCCCGACGCTTCGCCGCTGAGCCGGAGGCGGCCGCCCTGTTTCAGGAACTGAGCGAGGAGGAGGAAGAGCACAGCCGCCTGATGCAGCTCTGCCGCTATACGGTGATGCTGAGCCCGAGCATCCACTTCGTACCGCGCCTGCAGGACGTGGACATCAAGGCCATGCTGCGCCGTCTGCGCCACTTGCAGCGGGAGGTTCCTGAACTATCGTTGGATCAGGCCCTGCGCCTGACGGTCGAACTGGAACGCAGCGAAATCAACACCATCTTCGACATGTTGCTGCAGCAGGCGCGGGGAGAGGCCACCGAGCCGTTTGCCGCCGCCCTGCAGCAGGCCGGTGACCACGCCAAGTCGGTCCCCCTGCGCGTCGACCGTCTGCGTCGGCGCCAGGCCGCCTGAACGTATTCACTACGTCCCTGTGCGGACGTTCCACGAAGGCCCCTCAGGCCTTCCAGCCCCCGCCCGCCGGCCAGCGGTGCGGGGGCTGATCTTTTTGGGGGCGAGCCCTCAGCACTCAGCCCTCAGCACTCAGCCGTTACGGCATGTTTTGTTATCCGCCTCCGCAGCGGCGATAATCCGCTTCCCTCACTACCGTGTCCGATTCATGTCCGAAAATTCGTTCGATGTGCGCACCAGCGGTCCGCAACACAGCCTCAGCCGCGACGGCACCCGCTACACCCTGCTCGGTACGGCCCATGTGTCGCGCGCCAGCGCCGAGGATGTGAACGCCCTGCTGGCCACCGGCGCATTTGATGCGGTGGCGGTGGAGCTGTGCCCGGCGCGCCATCAGGCGCTGGTGAATCCCGACGTGTGGGGCCAGACCGATCTGTATCAGGTGTTCCGCCAGGGCCGCACCACCATGATGGCGGCCAGCCTGGCGCTCGGCGCCTACCAGCAGCGCCTCGCCGAGCAGTTCAATGTCCGTCCGGGCGAGGAGATGCGGGTGGCGCTGGAAGGGGCGCTGGCGCGCGGCCTGCCGGTGCTGCTCATCGACCGCGATGTCGGCACCACCCTGCGCCGGGTCTACCGCAACGTGCCGTGGTGGCAGCGTCTCGGTATCCTCGGCGGTCTGCTCGGCAGCGTGCTGTCGCGCGAACAGGTGAGCGAACAGGAGATCGAGCGGCTCAAGGAGGGCGATCTGCTGGAGACCACCTTCGCCGAATTCGCCGATCGCAATACCGTGTTGTATGAGCCGCTGATCGCCGAGCGCGACGAATACATGGCCGCACGGCTGTGCGAGGAGAGCCGCGCCAGCGGCCACAGGCATGTGCTCGCGGTGATCGGCGCCGGGCACCTCAAGGGCATTGCCGCGCATCTGCAGGCAGGTGCGGCCTGCGCCGACCCCAAGGCCACCACGCAGCGGCTGGAGGCGCACCCGCCGGCGGCGCGCTGGCCCAGGCTGATCCCCTGGCTGATCGTCGCCGTGATCCTGGCCGGCTTCGTTGTCGGCTTCAGCCGCAGCCCCGAGCTCGGCATGTCGATGGTGTGGGACTGGTTGCTGATCAACGGCGTGTTGTCGGCCCTGGGTGCACTCATCGCCGCCGGGCATCCGGCCACCATAGTCACGGCGTTTCTTGCCGCGCCCTGGACCTCGCTCAATCCGATGATCGGCGCCGGCATGGTGGCCGGGGCGGTGGAGCTGTATTTCCGCAAACCGCGCGTGGCCGATTTCAACAATCTGCGCCACGACGTCACCCACTGGCGCGGCTGGTGGCACAACCGCGTCTCACGCACCCTGCTGGTATTCTTCCTCGCCAGCTTCGGGTCCGCCATCGGCACCTATGTCGCCGGCTTTCTCATCTACGGCCGCATCATGGGCGCCTGAACCCGTGGCGCCAGCCGGCCTGTTCCGCCGCGATGACGATGCGGGCGCAGGCGGCGGCATCGGAATCGGCCTGATGATGGCGCAGGTCGATGCCGAGGTAGCGGCACACATCGGGCAGTTTGGTGGGGCGGATGTCCCATTGCGCGCGCGCCAGGCGCACGGTGCAGACGAAGGGCTGCGCCGGTACAGCGAGGCGATGGCGGCGGCAGCAGGCCTGCAGCACGCCCTGGTCGAAGGGCGCATTGTGTGCCGCGAAAAATTCCACCTGCGCCAGGGCCGGGGCGAAGACTTCCCATGCCGCCGCGAAGTCCGGCGCGTCCTTCACGTCGTTCCAGCCGAGGCCATGGATGTGGGTAAAGGAAAACGTGGGTGATGGCGGGCGGATCAGTTCGTACAGCTGCTGCACGATGACGCCGTCCTCGACGATGACGGCGGCCAGCGCGCAGGCGCTGTCGGCGCCGTAGGTGGCGGTCTCGAAATCGATGGCGGCAAAGCGGCTCACGGGCCTACGGCGCCCCCAGCCAGCGCTGCGGCTCGATCAATACCGTCGCCTCGGCATTGCCCAGCCACACCTGGCCCTCCTGTATCGTGCACTGCAACTGCATGCCGCGCGTCACCAGTCCGGCGAGGGCGCGCGTCGCCTCCTGCGGCAGGTTGTATACCTCCAGGTTGGCGAAGCGGCGCAGCTCCGCTGCGGTGCGCTCCCACCACTGTTCGGCGGTGCGGCCGCCGTAGGCATACAGCACGACCCGACGGGCGCGGTTGCAGGCCTTGCGCAGACGCCGCTCGTCGGGCAGTCCCACCTCGAGCCACAGCAGAATCTCGTCGCTCAGGCTGCGCTCCCACAACTGCGGCTCATCGTCGGCGCACACGCCCTTGGTGAACTGCAGCGCCTCGCTGGCGTGCAGGGCAAAGGCCAGCAGGCGCACCATCATGCGCTCGTCGGTCTCCGACGGATGGCGCGCCAGGGTCAGGCTGTGATCGGCGTAATAGCCGCGATCCATGTCCGCGATTTGCAGGTCGGCCTTGAAGATGGTTGCAGTGAGCGCCATAGCAGGATTCTGGGAGTGAGCAATTCAGTCAATGGAAGGTCGCCGCGCGTGGCGCGGCCGCACTAGCGTACCACGCGGGCACACTGGACAAGCGCCAATCATGACCCACACTTTACCGCCAGCCGGGGCCTCCCACCCTGGCCCCGAAGAGAACATCATCATGCCGCGCCCCTTGCACGCCCCCGTCCTCTCGGTACGGCACTGGCTCGCCGCGGGCTGGCGCGACTATCGCGCCACGGCCGGGATCAGCAGCGGCTTCAGCCTGCTGTTCGTGCTGGTCGGCGCCTTCGCCGTATGGGGTCTGCTGCGTCACGACCTCGCCCTGCTGCTGTTTCCGCTGTTCGGCGGCTTCGTGGTGGTCGCCCCGATCCTGGTCACCGGCTACCAGCGCGCCGCGCGCCTGCTGCGCCAGGGGCAGCGGCCGCGCTTCAGTGACCTCCTGCTCGGCATCCGCGAGGGCACGCCCGGCATCTGGTTTCTCACCTTCCTCCTCGGCCTCGGTTATCTGATCTGGATCACCGACGCCCTGATCATCTACGGCATCTACTTCGGCCAGCGCCCCCTGCCGCTGGACGGCACGCTGCTCAGTGACCCGGTGCTGCGCGGCGATCTGCTCGGCTATCTGCTGTACGGTGGCCTGCTGGGTCTGGGGATCGCCGCCATGGGGTTCGTCGTGGCGGTGTTCGGCATACCGCTGATCCTGCACCAGCGGCTGGGCTTCATCCATGCCGTCAATCGCAGCGTGATCACCGTATTCCGCCACCCGCTGCTGATGCTGCGCTGGGCGCTGACCCTGGCCGCCGCAACCCTGCTCACCCTGAGCCTGGCGCTGCCGTTGCTGGTGGTGGTGCTGCCGGTACTGGCCTACGCCAGTTATGCGGCCTATGACGCGCTGTTTCCCGCGGGCGGCAGTCCAGCGGACTGAGCCGCCGCCTCGCGCAGGCAGGCGGCGACGGCGGCATCATCCAGTTCCGCATAGGCGGTGCGGTTGAAGGTGACGATGGCCCCGGCCATCTCGGACCAGGTGAAGCCGGAGCTCCAGGGCGGCGGCGCCAGCATCCCCTGCGGCCGGCGCGGAAACAGCCACAGCCGCCCGGGGCGGTAGAGCAGGCTGTAGGGCGTCGCGCTGCGGTGTAGCGCGGCGATCGCCTGCCACGCCGCCGCGCTGTCGCTACAGGCCGTGCAGGCGGCGGGGTAGGGTTCGCTGCCGCCGTTGTGCTGCCAGCGTGCGTCCTCCACCGGCAGGGCGGCGCTGCCGACGTAGAGCTGGAAGTGCAGATGATTGACCGAGGCAAAGGCGCCGTAACTGTTGTAGCCGATGCCGGCACCGGGCAGCGTCGTGCCCAGCTGCTCCATCACACGCCAGGCATAGTCGTGCTGCGCGCGCTGCAGATACTGCGGCAGGCAGCGTTCCCGCTCCGGCACCAGCAGGGTGTGCAGCTCGGCAAACGGGTACTTGTTGTAGTACAGGTCCACCCCCAGCCCGCCCAGCTCGCCGCGCCAGAATATCTCTCGCTGCATGAACGGCTTGTTGAAATGAAAGGCGCGCTCCTCGAACGGTGCGCTGATGCCCTGGGGCGGCTGCTGGCTGATGCGCTTGGGGCGGAAGGAGCGCAGATGATTGAACTGCACCTGCCATGGCCCGATGCGGCGCCGCTCCGTCGGCTGCAGGGCGGCAAAGTCGATGGCCGCAATCTTGAGAAATACCAGCAGGTCCTCTTCCACCTCGCTGAGCGGCAGACCGGCGGCAAGCGCGCCGCGGTAACGCGCCAGCAGCGCCGCGTACTGGGTGCGCAGCTCCGGCCCCAGCGCGGCCAGCACCGGCGGGTCGAAGGTGGCATTGGCGGCGAGCAGGATGAAGGCGCCCAGCGACTGCTGCGCCAGCAGCGGCCGCAGCCCGGCGATGAAGGCGTGCCGCAGGTGTTCGGTGTCGCAAAACGGAGGCGTGTTCATGGCGCCGCATCATACCCGATGGCCGGCCCCATGCGGCTGCGGCGGCGGCCCGTGCCGTGCGGTATGATCCGCGCCTGTCGACAACAGCAACAAGGAGCCTTTCCGTGGCCAAGCAGATCATTCATACCGACCAGGCACCCAAGGCCATCGGCACCTATTCGCAGGCGGTGAAGGTGGGGGATACCGTGTATCTGTCGGGGCAGATCCCGCTGGTGCCGGAGACCATGGAGCTGGTGCAGGGCGACATGCGGGTGCAGGTAGGGCGGGTGTTCGACAACCTGAAGGCCGTGGCCGAGGCCGCCGGCGGCACCCTGGCCGACGTGGTCAAGCTCAACGTGTTCCTTACCGACCTGACGCACTTCCCCCTGGTCAACGAGGTGATGGCCGAATATTTCGCGCCGCCCTATCCGGCCCGCGCCGCCGTGCAGGTTGCCGCCCTGCCCAAGGGCGTGGCGGTGGAGATGGATGGGGTGATGGTACTGGGGCAGTGATCATGCCCCGTGCGACGGCGTCGCGCTGAGCCGCCGCGACCACCATGCCGCGCGTGCCTGGCGACCCGCTCACCCGCCTTGCCCTGGCGGCGCTGTTGCTGCTTGCCGCGGAATTTGGCGGCGCCGGCCTGCTTTCCACCCTGGAATACCGCTACGGCGATCTGCTGTTGCGGCTGCATGCGCAGCAGCAGCAGGCGGACCCGGACATCGTCATCGTCGACATCGACGAGCGCAGCCTGGATCAGATGGCGCCGCTGGTGGGACGTTATCCCTGGCCGCGCGCGGTGTTCGCCGAACTCATCGAGGGCATGGCGCGGCAGCAGCCGGCGGCCATCGTGTTCGACATCCTGTTTTCCGATGCGGACCTGGCCAGCCCGGAGGGCGATGCGTGGCTGGGCGATGTGGCGCGGCAGCAGGGCAAGGTCTACTTCCCGCTGTTGCGCCTGGCGGGCGGTGACGCGCAGGGCGTGCCGCTGGCGCAATACGGCGCGCTGCTCGGCATCCAGCCGGGGCCGCAGGCGCGCGACGATGCGCGCGTGGCCCTGCTGCTGCCGCTGCCGGCGCTGGCCGAGACCGGCCGGCTCGGCGCCATCAACTACACCGAGGATGCCGACGGCGTTGGCCGCCGCTATCACCTGTATCTCGATGCCCAGGGCTGGCGCATCCCGTCGTTGCCGGCGCGTGTCGGCAGGGACCTGGGTTTCACCATCCCGCCGCAGCCCGACCTGCTGCTCAACTGGCGCGGCCCGGCGCTGAGCTACCCGCGCCTGTCCCTGTTCGATCTGTACGACGACCTCGCCCGCAGCGTGCCGCGGCGGCCACGCGACGAGCTGCGCAACAAGATCGTGCTCATCGGCTCCACCGCTGCCGGCATGCATGACCTGCGCAGCACGGCCATGGGCAGCCTGTTTCCGGCGGTGGAGATCATCGCCACCGCCCTGGACAATCTGAAGCATGGCGACGCCTTGCGCGCGGCGCCGCCGCTGGCCGCGCCGCTGGCGGCGCTACTGCTGCTGGCGGCATTGTTCCTGGCCTTCCGCCGCCGCATCAATCCGCTGCGCATCGGTCTCGGTCTGCTGCTCGCCACGGCGCTGTTCGCAGCGGCGCAATACGGCGCGCTGCAACTGCGCTGGGTCATGCCGCTGTTCACGCCGCTGGTGTTTGCCTGGCTGTATTACGTCGCCAGCGCGCTGCACGCCTGGCTGCGCGAGCGGCATGAGCGCGAACGTTCGGTGCAGATCTTCAGCCGGTTTCTCGACCCGCGCGTGGTGCAGAATCTGGTGGCGCACGGCGAGGCGGCGCTGGCGCTGAAGAGTCAGAGCCGTCAGCTCACCGTGCTGTTCTCCGATATCCGCGGCTTCACCACCCTGTCCGAGCAGCACACCGCAGAGGAGATCGTGGAACTGCTCAACGACTATTTCTCGCGTCAGGTGCAGGTGATCTTCAAGCACCATGGCACCATGGACAAATTCATCGGTGACGCCATCATGGCCTTCTGGGGCGCGCCGGTGGACGACCCGCATCAGGCGGTCAATGCCGTGCATGCGGCACTGGAGATGTGCGATACGCTGGAGGCGTTCCGCCGCCATCTTGGTCCGTCCGGCGAGCACTTCGATGTCGGCATCGGCATCCACACCGGCCCGGCGGTGGTGGGTTTCATCGGCTCCGCCAACCGTCTCGACTACACCGCCATCGGCGATACGGTCAATCTCGCCAGCCGTATCGAGGGACAGACCAAGGGCGTGGCGCGCGTGCTGGTCTCGGCCGACACCCGCGCCCTGTGCGGCGATGCGTTTGACTTTGTCGACCACGGTTCCTATAAGGTGAAGGGCCGTACCCAGGAGGTTCGGCTGTACGAGCCATGCCGCAGAAAGGCAGATGCAAGTGACAAGTGACAAGTGACAAGTGACAAGGAGGAAGGGCGGGTAACCAGCGGCAAGATGGATTTTTCTTGTAACTTGCCACTTGTAACTTGCCACTCGAATCTATGAATTACGACATCGCCATCATCGGCGGCGGCAT
>JANJXC010000045.1 GCA_024709225.1 Gammaproteobacteria bacterium
CAGCACTCAGCACTCAGCACTCAGCACTCAGCACTCAGCACTCAGCACTCAGCACTCAGCACTCAGCACTCAGCACTCAGCACTCAGCACTCAGCACTCAGCACTCAGCACTCAGCACCCAGCACTCAGCACTCAGCACTCAGCACTCAGCACTCAGTCCTCACTTCTCGGCTCTTGCTTCTCCCACCCCTCCGCTTGGTAGATATCCTCCCCCGGCACGGCCACACTTGGCATAAGGATGTCGCGTAGTGCCGCGAAAAACATAAACAGAACAATGAGGTATTGGCTTGGGAAGGGCCATGGCATGGGACTGCAACCGCATTGGCTGAGGAAGGGCGTGCTGCTGCCGGTGGCGCTGGCGATGATCGTCTCCAGTGTCCTGCTGCTGGTGCTGCTGCTGGCCGTGCTGTCGCAGAGCGCCAAGCAGGAATTCGGGCGGGATTTTGCCGTGGTGCGCGCCCAGTGGGAGCAGCAGCAGGCGGATCATGCCCTGCGGCTGCGGACCCTGGGCGAGGTGGTGGCGGCCGACGCCGGGCTGCGGCAGGCGCTCGGCCGCGGCGCTGCCGCCGACCTCGCCCGGAGCGCCGCGCCGCTGTTCGCCCGCCTGCAGCGGGACTATCAGCTGACCAGCCTGAGCCTGCTCGACGCCGACGGCGGCGTGCTGCTCCGCCTGCCTCAGGCCGGCGCCGACGGCGCGTATCTGCGCTCCGCTGTGCTGGCGCGCGCCATGGCCAGCGGCGGCGCACAAACCGGTCTGGAGGCCGATGAGCGGAGTGCGCTGCGGCTGACTGGCGTGGTGCCCTGGCGACAGGGCGAGCGTCTGCTCGGCTACGTGGTGCTCGGCGTGGCGCTGGAGCAGCTCGCCGCCGGGCTCGACCAGATGTTCACCATGCAGCACCTCATCGCCGTGCCGGCGCCACGCCCCGGCACGGCGGCCCTCACCCTGTTGTCCGCCTCCCTCGACGACCCGTCCGCGGCGCTGATGCGGCTGCTGCGCCGTGACCGCATCCAGCAGCTGGAGCAGGGCCTGGCGCTGGAGCGCGCGGAGAAGTGGTATTACGTCGGCGCCATCCCGCTGCTGGATGTGGACGGCGCCGGCCTGGGCTGGCTGGTCACGCAGCGCGACGTCAGCGATGTGCGCGCCACCCTGCTGCTCAGCGTGGCGCTCATCGCCCTGGTCACCTTCGCCATCCTCGCGCTCCTGCTGGCGTTTCTGCACCACATCACCCGGCAGGCCGAGCGGCTGATGGCGGCGTCGGAGCGCGAGTTGCAGCAGACGCTGGAGCAGCTGGAGACCGCCCACGCCGAATGGGTGGAGTCCTTCGACGCCATCGCCCAGCCGATCTTTCTCCACGACGATCAGTTCCGCATCGTGCGCGCCAACCGCACCTATGCCGAACGCGCCGGCATGAATTTCCACGACCTGCTGGGCAGGCCCTACTGGGAGGCCTTCCCGCGCAACGGCGGGCCCCTGCCCGGTTGCGCCCGTGCCATGCAGCACGGGGCCCGGCGGCGGGAAGAGGACGCGGCGGAAGAGGTGCGCCTGCCCGACGGCAGCGTCTATATCTCGCGCTCCTTCCCCATCCGCGACGGCAACGGCGACTACCGCTTCTCCATCCACGTGCTGCAGGACGTCACCCGGGTGGAACAGCTCACCCGCGCCCTGCAGCACGAGATGCGCGCGCGGCGCACCCTCGGCGCCGGCAACCAGGCGCTGATACGGGCCACCAGCGAGAACGGGCTGTTGCAGGAGGTCTGCCGCATCGCCACCGAGGTGGGCGGCTACCGTCTGGCCTGGGCGGCCTATCGTGAGGACGATGCGGCGCACAGCCTGCGGCCGGTCGGTGCCGCCGGTATTGCGCCGGACGAGCTGGCGCAGTGGTCATTGAGCTGGTCGGAGGCGGCGGCGGCGCAGCAGATCAGCGCCCGCGCGATGCGCAGCGGCGCGGTCCAGGTGGTGCAGGACCTGCGGCACGACAGCGCCTTTCCGCGCAGCGCGGCGCTGGCGCGCCGCTACGGCTATGACGCCGCCGCGGCGTTTCCGCTCTGCACCGGCAGCGAGACACTCGGCGTGCTGTTCATCGCCGCCGCCACGCCGCAGGCCTTCACCGCGCCGGAGCTGGAGGTGCTGCAGGAACTGGCCGGCGACCTGGCCTGCGGCATCGACGCGCTGCGCGGCAGGCAGGCCCGCGCACGCCGCGAACGGGAACATGTGGCGGCCCTGGAGCGCATGAAGGGGCTGCTCGGCAACACCGTGCTCGCCCTGGCGACGGCGGTGGAGGCGCGCGATCCGCATAGCGCCGGCCACCAGCAGCGGGTGATGGAGCTGGCGGTGGGTATAGGCCGGGAGCTGGGCTGGGAGGAGGAGCGCATCGAGGCCCTCGGCATCGCCGCGCTGGTACACGATGTGGGCAATATCTGCGTGCCGGCGGAGATCCTCGGTAAGCCGGGCCGGCTGTCGGCGCCGGAATTCGAGCTGGTGAAGGGCCATCCACACATCGGCCACAAGATACTCAGCAGCATCGACTTCGCCTGGCCTGTTGCCGAGATGGTGCTGCAGCACCACGAGATGATCGACGGCTCGGGTTATCCCTCCGGCCTCAAGGCGGGCGCGATCCTGCCCGAGGCGCAGGTCATCGGCATCGCCGGGATGGTCGAGGCGATGTCCTCGCACCGGTCCTATCGGCCGGCCCTGGGCGTGAGTGCGGCGCTGGAGGAGCTGGAGCGCCTGCGCGGCGTGAAATTCAATGCGCAGCTGGTGGATGCCTGCCTGCACCTGTTCCGTGCCAAGGGCTACCGTCTGGCCTGCAGCGGCGAGGGGCTGGCGGAGGTCACTCCTGGGCGATGAACTTGAGCCCGGCGATGGAGCCGATCAGGGTGCAGAGAAAGAAGGCGCGCCAGAAGGTGAGCGGGTCCTTGAAGAACAGGATGCCGATGATGGCGGTGCCGAAGGCGCCGATGCCGGTCCACACCGCATAGGCGGTGCCCAGCGAGATGGTCTGCATGGCCTTGGACAGCAGCCAGAAACTGATGCCGCCGAACAGCAGGGTCAGCAGCGTCGGCCCGAGGCGGGTGAACTGCTCGGACAGCTTGAGGCTGGTGGTGAAGCCCAGCTCGAACAGGCCGGCCAGCAGCAGATAGTTCCAGCCCATCTCAGTCCGCCGCCTCCACGCGCAGCACCGTGCCGTCCACACCGCTCACCTTCACCCGGCTGCCGGCCGCGCAGTCGCGGCCGCTGATCTTCCAGGTGGAGTCGTCGACGCGGATCTTGCCCTGGCCGTTGACGATGGGTTCTTCCAGGGTAAAGGTGCGCCCGACGTACTGCGCGCCGCGCCGGTTGAGCGTCGGATGGTCGGAGGTGATCGGGCGCCGCTTCAGGTAGCTGCGCCCGGCCACGGTGGCGGCCACCGCCAGCACGGCGAAGCCGAACACCTGATACTCCCAGCCCAGCCCCGGAAAGATCAGCACCACGCCGCCGATGACGGCGGCGGAGATGCCCATGAACAGGAAGTAGGTGCCGGGGGTGAACACCTCCAGCACCACGAACAGCACGGCGAGGATCCACCAGTGCCAGTGGGTCAGCTGCTGGAACATCTCGTCCATGACATCAGCCCCGCTTGGCCTGCTGCTGCGCCAGGGAGTTCTTCGCCAGCTCGGCGATGCCGCCGATGGCGCCGATCACGCCGGAGGCCTCCAGCGGCATGAACACCACCTTCTGGTTGTCGGCCGAGGCGATGTGCTGCAGCGCCTCCACGTACTTGGTGGCGACGAAGTAGTTGATGGCATTGATGTCGCCCTGGGCGATGGCCTGCGACACCATGTGCGTCGCCTTGGCCTCGGCCTCGGCCAGACGCTCGCGCGCCTCCGCCTCGCGCCAGGCCGCCTCGCGCTTGCCCTCGGCCTCGAGGATGGCCGACTGCTTCTCGCCCTCGGCGCGCAGGATCGCCGCCTGGCGATGGCCCTCGGCCTCCAGGATCGAGGCGCGCTTTTCGCGCTCCGCCTTCATCTGCCGCGCCATGGAATCCACCAGGTCGCGCGGCGGCGAGATGTCCTTGATCTCGATGCGCGTCACCTTGACGCCCCACGGCGTGGTGGCGTCGTCGACCACGTGCAGCAGCTGGGCGTTGATCTTGTCGCGCTGCGACAGCAGCTCGTCCAGGTCCATGGAGCCCATCACGGTGCGGATGTTGGTCATGGTGAGATTGAGGATCGCCAGTTGCAGCTGGTTGACCTCATAGGCCGCCTTGGCGGCATCCAGCACCTGGAAGAACACCACGCCGTCGACGCGCACCATGGCGTTGTCCTTGGTGATCACCTCCTGCGACGGCACGTCCAGCACCGTCTCCATCATGTTCATCTTGGCGCCGATGCGGTCGATCACCGGAATGATGAAATGTAGCCCTGGCTCCAGGGTGCGGGTGTAGCGGCCGAAGCGCTCCACCGTGTACTCCATCCCCTGCGGCACCGACTTGACGCCGAGAAACACCAGCACCACGGCCAGGGCGAGCAGAAACAGCACGAATGTGGCGAAACCTTCCATGGGCAACTCCTGATATAGGTTGATGTGAGCGGGGCTAGCGTAGCACCCCCTCCGCCGGGGAAGGAATAGAAGGGATGTTCTGCTACCATAGGCGCCCCCAACAGCGAGCACGAAACATGGCCTTTTTCGATGTTTTCAACGGCGATGCCGACGGCATCCTGGCCCTGCACCAGCTGCGTCTGGCCGAGCCGCGCGAGTCCACCCTGGTGACCGGCGTGAAGCGCGATATTTCGCTGCTGAAGCGGGTGCAGGCCGGTGCCGGCGATCACGTCACCGTGCTGGACATCGCGCTGGAAAAAAATATCGATGACCTGCAGCGGCTGCTCGGGGCCGGCGCCACGGTGCGCTACTTCGATCACCACTTCCCCGGCGACATCCCGGTCCACGCCAGCCTGGAAACCACCATCAACACCTCGGCCGACGTGTGCACCAGCATCCTGGTGGACGGCGCGCTGAAGGGCCGCTTCCGCACCTGGGCCATCGCCGCCGCCTTCGGCGACAACATCCTCGACACCGCCCAGCGCATGGCCGAGGTGGTCGGGCTGTCCGCCGCGCAGATCGACGTGCTGCGCGACATCGGCACCTGCATCAACTACAACGGTTACGGCAACGAGCTGGCCGACCTGCTGGCGCCGCCGGAACAGGTGTACCGCACCGTGCAGAACTATGCCGATCCGTTCGTGTTCGCCGCCGAGGAGCCGCTGTTCCGCCGCCTGTCCGAGGGCTACCGCACCGACATGGCGCAGGCCGAGGCCATCGCCCCCAGCGCTGCCAACGATCACACCGCCCTGTACGTCTTCCCCGACACCGACTGGAGCCGTCGCGTCAGCGGCGTCTACGGCAACGCCCTGGCCGAGCAGTATCGGGCACGCGCCCACGCCCTGCTCACCCTGCTGCCGGACGGCGGCTACCGTGTCAGCGTGCGCGCCCCGCTCACCGTGAAGAGCGGTGCCGACGACCTGTGCCGCCAGTTCGCCAGCGGCGGCGGGCGCAAGTCGGCGGCGGGCATCAACCACCTGCCGGCGGCCGACCTCGACCGGTTCATCGCCGCCTTCCAGGCGCAGTACCACGGCTAAGATGAGCGACCCGATCCGTCCGCCGAAATCCCTGCTGCGCCTGGTCGGCCAGGCCATCGCCCACTACGGCATGATCAAGGAGGGCGATCGCATCCTGCTCGGCCTGTCCGGCGGCAAGGATTCGCTGTCGCTGCTGCATGTGCTGCGCCATCTGCAGCGCGCTGCGCCGGTACACTTCGAGGTGGGCGCCATCACCGTCGACCCGCAGATCCCCGCCTTCGATCCCTCACCGCTCAAGGCCTATCTGGCTGGACTCGGCGTGCCCTATTTCTATCAGGAGCAGCCGATCATGGACGACGCAACCAGACATGCGACCGAGCCCGGCTTCTCCTTCTGCGCCTTCTGCGCGCGCATGAAGCGCGGCATCATCTACAGCACCGCGCGGCGCGAGGGCTATAACGTCATCGCCCTGGGTCAGCACCTCGATGACCTGGCGCAGAGCTTCCTGATGTCGGCCATGCACCGTGGCCAGCTGCGCACCATGAAGGCCCACTACACCATCGATGCCGGTGACCTGCGCGTGATCCGGCCGCTGGTGTACGTGCGCGAACGGGTGACCGCGGCCTTCGCCGAGGCTGCGGAGTTGCCGGTGATCCCGGAGAACTGTCCGGCCTGCTTCGACATGCCCACCGAGCGCGAACACATGAAGCAGTTGCTGCTCAACGAAGAGGCGCGCTTCAAGCATCTGTTCCGCAACCTGCTGCACACCATGCGCCCGCTGATGGGCACGCGGGTGGATGACGGCGCCGACGTCAGGGAAGACGGCGACACGGACGGCATGTAGTGCATCCCCTGGCGTTGTTCCTGCTGCGTGGCGTCGCCCGCCTGCCGCTGCCCCTGCTGCACGCCTGCGGGGTGTTGCTGGGCTGGCTGTCCTGGCTCATTCCCGATCCCAACAAGGCCATTGCCCGGCGCAACCTGGAGCTGTGTTTTCCCGCGCTGGCACCCGCCGCGCGCCGCCGCCTGTTGCGGCGCACGCTGATCGAGACCGGCAAGGCCCTGATGGAAACCCCGCTGCTGTGGCTGGCGCCGGGCAACCGCGCCATGGACCTGGTGCGCGAGGTGCGCGGCGGGGAACTGGTCGAACAGGCGCTCGCCGCCGGACGCGGCGTCATCGTCGCCTCGCCGCATCTGGGCAACTGGGAGTTGTGGGGGCTGTATCTGGGGCGTCATCAGGTCACCACCCTGTACCGTCCGCCGCGGCAGCGCGCGCTGGAAGAACTGATCCGTACCGCGCGGCAGCGCTACGGCTCGACCCTGGTACCCACCGATGCGCGCGGTGTGCGCGCGCTGTTTCAGGCCGTGAGCCGTGGCGGCATGATCGGGATCCTGCCGGACCAGGACCCGCGCGACGAGGCCGGCGTGTTTGCGCCGTTCTTCGGCGTGCCGGCCCTGACCATGACCCTGCTGCCGCGCCTGGCCTACAAGAGCGGCGCCACCGTGCTGCTGTCCTTCGCCGAACGCCTGCCCTGGGGGCGCGGCTTCCGCCTCCACTTCCTGCCGGCGCCCGCCGGTATCGACAGCGCCAGCGTCGCCGTTGCCGCCGCGGCGCTCAATCAGGGGGTGGAGCAGTGCATCCGCCTCGCCCCGGAACAGTATCAGTGGATCTACAAGCGCTTCCGCACCCGGCCGCAGGGCGAGGCGCCGCTGTATCGGTGAACGGCCAGATACAAGATGCAAGTGACAAGTTACAAGTGAAGGAATGCGCTACGCGCATGGTTGTTTCAATTCAAAAACAACACGAGCGCAGCGAATTCCTTCACTTGTCACTTGCCACTTGCCACTTGCATCTGCTTCTTCAGTAGGGCCTCTCGCCCCCATCCGGCCGCGTCTGGAACATGCGCTGCCCCCACATGTACTGCTCCGGCGCAAACATGATCAACTCCTCGAAGGCCGCATTGAGGCGCGCCGCGTCGGCGGCGTGATCGCCGCTCGGCACCTCCGCCAGCGGCGGCAGGATCTGCACCACGTAGCGCTTGTCGCGGGCGCGGTACCAGGTGGTGCAGGGGAGCAGCTGCGCCTGGCACAGGCGCGCCAGGCGGAACGGTGCGGTGAGGGTGGACTTGGGTACGCCGAAGAAGGGTGCGAATACCGCCTCGCCGCCGTGACCGTCCTCGTCCACCGGGTAGAAGAACACCCGCCCCGCCTTCACCTCGCGGATCACCGGGCGCAGGCCCTCCTCGCGCGTATACAGCTGGCAGCCGAAGCGGGTGCGGCGGTGCGACATCAGCCATTCGATGAGCGGGTTGCGCATGCGGTTGGCGTAGGTGACCAGCGGCCAGCGGCCGGACAGGGCGATGCCGCCGAAGTCCATGCCGTGGGAATGCACCGTCACCAGGATCGCCCGGCCGCCGCCGGCAAGCACCTGGGCCAGATGCTGCTCGCCCTCGATGACGATGCGGGCAAAGAAGCGCTGTCGGCTGGCCCACCAGAACAGGCCGAAGTCGGCCAGGGCCGCGCCCTGCGAGCGGAAGCTCTCGCGCAACACGTTCTCGCGCCGCGCCTCGTCCCAGTGATTGAAACTCCAGGCCAGATTGAGGCGGGCAATGCCGCTGCGCTTGGCGTTGCGGCGGTAGGCCTGCATGCCGATCCAGGTGCCGAGGCCGCGCCGCAGCCAGGTCGGTGCGGCGCCGAGCAGCGCGTGCAGCCCGAGACCCAGCCAGAGGCCCCAGTAGCGCGGCGCCAGAAAGCGGCGCGGAAACGGCGGTGGATAGGCGCGTGGCGCGTGCTGGGTCATGTCAGCGCAGCTCACTGAGCAGTTGATCGATCATGCGTTCCGCCTGGGTGCCGTAGCCGCCGCCAAACATGTGGTAGTGGTTGAGCACGTGATACAGGTTGTACAGTGTCTTGCGCACACCATAGCCGGGGTCCAGCGGCCAGGCCTCGTTATAGGCGGCGTAAAAGGCGGGGCTGAAGCCGCCGAACAGCTCGGTCATGGCCAGATCCGCCTCGCGGTCGCCATAGTACACCGCCGGGTCGAAGATCACCGGCTCGCCCGCCGCACTCACCGCAACATTGCCCGACCACAGATCGCCGTGCAACAGCGAGGCCGCCGGCGTGTAGCCGCCGAACAGATCGGGCATGCGATCGAGCAGCTCCTCGCCACGCCGGTGCAATTGGCGGTTGCCGCCCTGCACCGCCAGGTCGAGCTGATGGCCGAGGCGCCGCTCGCACATGAACTCCATCCAGTCCATGCTCTGCTCGTTGGGCTGCGGCGTGGAACCGATGGTGTTGTCGCGGAACCAGCCGTACTCCTCGCGCAGCACGCGGTGCATGGCCGCCAGCTGCCGCCCCAGCACCTCCTGCGCGCCATGTCCCGACAGGTCCAGCCACTCCAGCACCAGGAAGGCCTGCCCCGCCGCCACGCCGTGACACAGCGGCCGCGGCACGCGCACCGTCCCCGTGGCGGCGATCTCGTTCAGCCCGTCCGCCTCGGCGGCGAACATGTCGCGCCGGTCGGCGTCATTGAGCTTGACGAACCAGCGCCGCGCGCCGTCGTCGATCACATGGCTGGCGTTGATGCAGCCGCCGCCGACGCTGCGCCGGCCGCGCAGCACGAAGGTCGCGCCGCTGGCGTCGCCGATCTCGGCGGCAATGGTGTTCCACAG
>JANJXC010000070.1 GCA_024709225.1 Gammaproteobacteria bacterium
CGAGGCATGGGACGTTCGCGGGGGTTTACGGCCGGTGTTGCGCGCCGGTTTGGTGCATGGTGTGGTGCATACGCACCGGAATCTAACACCTGTAGGAGCTAATCGTATTCGCGTGGGGCCTGACCCGGCGCCCATCGCGAATACGATTCGCTCCTACTTGTGCAGGGTATACCCGTCCTCGCGGAACAGCTTGAGACAGGCGTCCACCACCACCGGGTCGTAGCGCACGCCGCGGAAACGCTCGATCTCGTTCAGCGCCTCCTCCAGCGGCAGGGCCGCGCGATAGGGGCGGTGCGAGGCCATGGCCTCGACCACGTCGGCGACGGAGAGGATGCGCGCCTCGAGCAGGATGTCGTCGCCCTTGAGTCCCTTGGGGTAGCCGCTGCCGTCGAGGCGCTCATGATGCTGCACCACCATCTCGGCCACCGGCCAGGGGAATTCGATGCCCTTGACGATGTCGTGTCCCATCACCGGATGGGACTGGATGATCTCGAACTCGGTGTCGCTGAGGTGGCCGGGGCGGTTGAGGAATTCGGCCGGCACGTAGATCTTGCCGATGTCGTGGATCAGGGCGCCCAGGCGCAGCCCCTCCTGCTGGTCCTCCGGCAGGCCCATCTCGCCGGCGATGGCGGTGGCCAGCTCCGCCACGCGCTGCTGGTGGCCGGCGGTATAGGGGTCGCGTTTTTCGATGGTGACGGCGATGGCCTGGATGGTCTGCACCAGGGAGCGCTGCAGGCTCTCGCCGATGCGCTTGCGCTCCACCTCCATCTGCTTGCGCGCGGTGATGTCGCGGGCGATGCCTTCCAGCGCCACCAGCCGGCCGGTTTCGTCGTACAGCAGGGTGTTGCGCTGCTCGGTCCAGATCTGCGTGCCGTCCTTCCTGATCCAGCGCAGGGTGAGTATGCCGTCGCCCTCCTGCCGGCCCTCCGCCATGGCCTCCAGCAGGTGGCGGTCGTCGGGGTGGACCAGCTTCATGCCCAGGTCCGCATCGGCATAGTGCTCCTCCGGGGTGTAGCCGGTCATCTCCAGCGCCGAGGGGCTGACGTATTCGAAGCGCCGCTCCGGGTAGAGCTGGTAGCGGTAGATCAGGTCCTGTGCACTCTCGGCCAGGGCGCGGTAGCGTTCCTCGCTGTGCGCCAGTTCCTGCTCCGCCGCCTCGCGCCGCATCCGGCTGCGCTGGCTGACGATGCCGAAGGCGAGGTCGTTGGACAGCTCGGTAAGCAGGGCCACCTCCTGCGTGTCGAAGGCGTCCGGTTCCGCCGCGTCGATGGTGAGCACGCCCACCGTCTCGCTGCCGTGGCGCAGCGGCAGGGCGATGAGCGAGGCGTAACCGCGCTTGTGCGCCTCCTCGCGCCACGGCGCGTAGGCCGGTTCGTTCAGCAGGTCGCGGGCGATGCAGGTCTCGCCGCTGCGCAGCGCGGTGCCGGTGGGGCCCTGGCCCCACTCGTCCTCGCCCCAGCCGAAGCGCATGCTCTCCAGATAGCCGGCGTCATGGCCGGCCCAGGCCACCGGCAGGATGCGCTTGTCCGCATCCTGCTGCGGATAGCCCACCCAGGCCAGGCGGAAGCCGCCCACCTCCACCAGCACCTGGCAGATGTCCCGCACCAGCTGCTCCTCGCTCTCGGCGCGCACCAGGGCTTCGTTGCCGCGGCTCAGGGTGCGCAGGGCGCGGTTGAGGCGCTGCAGTTCGCGCTCGGCGCGGCGGATGTCGGTGACATCCTGCACGGTGCCGATCATCCGCTGCGGCGTGCCGTCGGCGGCGAAGATCACCTGCCCCTTCTCGTGCACCATCTTCTGCCGGCCGTCGGACAACACGATGCGGTGGTCGGTCTCATAGGCCGCCTCCTGGCGCAGGGCGGTGTTCACCGCCTCCTGCACCGGCTGGCGGTCATCGGGATGGATGTATTGCAGGAAGGCCTCATAGGTCGCGCCGAAGGCCTGCGGCGCGACACCGAAGATGCGGTAGATCTCGTCGGACCAGTACAGCGTGCCGGCGACGATGTCCCAATCCCAGTTGCCCAGGTGGGCGATCTCCTGCGCCTCCTTGAGGCGCATCTCGCTGCGGCGCACACGCAACTCTGCAGCCAGGCGCTGCAGGGCGCTGGAGACGATCTCGCCGGCGGCGCGCAGCATGCGCGTGTCCTCCTTGACCCACTGGCGCGGTTGCTCCGTCACGTCGAAGCCGATATAGCCCACCTGATGCTCGCCGTAGCTCATCGGCACCATCAGCATGGCGCGGATGCCCTCGGCGAGGAACTCCTCGCGCTCCGCCTCCGCCGCGGGCGGCAGCGCCAGCACGTCGTCGACGAGCAGCGGCTCGTTGCGCATCAGGCGCTCCAGCCACCAGGGAAACTTGTCCATGGCCAGCTCGGCGAGGCGGGCGGCCTGCGGCGTGATGCCTTCCGCGCACCACTCATGCACCTCCACCAGGCGGCGGGTGTCGCTGTCGAGCCCAAAGATGTAGGCGCGATCGGCGCCGACGAACTGGCCGATCTGCTCCAGCGCCTGCAGGATATCCTGCTCGATGGAGTCCGCGCTGACGGTGACGAAACGCCCGGCGATGCCGCCCACCAGCGACTCGAAGGCGAGGCGGTATTTGAGCGCCGCCTCCGCCTCCTTCACCGAGCTGAGGTCCATCAGGGTGAAGACATAGCCGGTATGGGCCTGCTGTTCATCGTGGATGGCGCTGGCGGTGAGAAACACCGGGATCTGCCGGCCGCCGCGCGCCTGCAGCACCGCCTCCCCCATCCAGCCCTCCGGGCGGAGGGCGTGCTCAAAGATGGCATTGACCTGCTCATACCGCTCCGGCGCAAACAGCTCGAACAGGGTGCGCCCTTCCAGATCGGTGTGCGCACCACCGAGCAGGCCGCACAGGGCGGGGTTGCAGTAGGTGATGAGTTGCGCCCGGTTCATCACCAGGATGCCCTCGCCGGCCTGCGCCACCGCATGGCTCAGGGTGCGCCGCTGCGCCTCGGCATGACGTTCGGCGGTGACGTCCTCCAGGATGTGGATGGCATGACGGATACTGCCGTCCAGGTGGCGGATGCCGAAGGACTTCGACAGGAACACCTCGCCGGACGGCAACACCACCTCGTCGCCCTGCGCCTGCAGCCGATCCGGGAAGGTCTGGCACGAGGGCAGCGGACCGTCGCCGCGCGGAAACACCTCCCAGTACGGCCGGCCGACGATCTGTGCGGCATCCATGCCGGCGCGGGCGATGTAGGCCGGGTTGCCGTGCACGATGCGCAGGTCCTTGTCGTGGATGAAGATGGGATGGGGAATGGCATCGAAGGCATCGTGCCAGTCGCGCTGCGCCAGTTCGATGCGGCGCCGGCTGTCTTCCAGCTCATCCAGCGCCTGGCGCAGCTCGGCGGTGCGCTCGGTCACGCGCTGTTCCAGATCGTCGCGCGCCTGCGTCAACGCCAGATCGGCCTGGCGCAGGCGGCGGTTGATGCGGATGAAATGGGCGATGCCTGCCAGCAGGACCACCACCAGCACGGCGCCGAGCGCCAGCCAGACGCCATACTGGCGCAGCACATCCTGCGGGTGCACCTTGCCCAGTTCGCGGTAAGGGCCGAGGCGCAGTTCACGCAGCAGGTCATGCACCGGCTGATAGTCGGCCGGGATGGTCCAGCCGGCATTGTTGCCCAGCACCGCCGCCGCGCTGTCCGGCGGCATCTGCATCAGCGCCAGGGCCACGCTGTGGCCGAGCGCCTGCGGGGTGTGCTGCAGCCGCGCCATGGGCCATTCCGGGTAGAGGCGGGTGCTGCTCTGGAAGATGAATTCGGGATGGCTGGCGGGCTGGATGACGCGGTAATCCTCCAGCCGGATCTTGCCCTCGGCGGCCATGCGCTCCAGGGAGTCGGTGCGCACCGTGCCGGCATCCACCGTGCCGTCGCGCACGGCGTAGATCACCGCATCGTGGGTGCCGCCGAACAGCAGCGGCTTGAAGTCGCGATAGGGCTCGATACCGGCCAGGCGCATCTCGCGCCAGGCGGCATGAAAGCCGCCGAGGGACAGTTCGTCCACCGCCATGAAGGACTTGCCGGCCAGGTCGGCGAAGGTGCGCAGATCGCTGCGCTCGGCGCGGGTCAATACCACGCCGCCGAACTGGGTGTAGGCATGTCCGTGATCACGGTTGCGCAGGGTGGCGATGCGGCTGGTGCCGTAGCTCAGCTCCATCTCCACGTAATAGGAGGAGTTGGCCAGCACGAAGTCCACCGCACCGTCGCGCACCGCCGGCAGCAGCTCATCGAAGCTGAGCGGCACGACGACGAACTGGTGACCGCTGATCTGCCGGGTCAGATAGTCGGCGGTGGGTCCCCACATGCGCAGGGCATTTTCCGGGCCGCGCAGCGACAGCACACCGAGGCGCACCTCCGTGGCGGCAACGGCCGAACCCATGCCGCACAGCAGGCACAGCAGCACCAGGCCGTGGCGCCAGGACGCCGGCAAGGCACGCAGAGAAATCGTGAAGTGATACAGCGCGGCAACCCTCATGGTTTCTGCCCTGAACCGGCGCCCGCGCGCCACGCCGGCGCGATGCACGGCGTGGCAACGCAGCAATCAGGTGTGTTCTCAGTGTAGGCACCCGGGCCAGCGATGCCGGAAAAGCATACGTCAGGCCGGGGCGTTGTAGAAGCAGTAACGGTTGCGCCCGGCCTCCTTGGCGCTATACATCGCCGCATCGGCGCGCCGCAGCAGCTCTTCCGCCGTGGCGCCATCGGCGGGATAGAACACGATGCCCACCGAGGCCGACAGGGTGACCATCTGCTCCTGCACCGTGAAGGGTTCGGTCAGCACCTGCAGCACCTTCTGCGCCACCACCTGCACACCGGCCACGCCGTGCACCTGCGCCAGCACCATGGCGAACTCGTCGCCGCCGAGGCGCGCCACGGTGTCGCTGTCGCGCACGCAGGTGAGCAGGCGCCGTGCCGCCTCGCGCAGCAGCGCATCACCGGCGGCATGGCCGAGATTGTCGTTGACCTGCTTGAAGCCATCCAGGTCGATGTACAGCAGGCCGGCCTCGCTGTCGCCCACGTCGGCCTGATTCAGCGCCTGCTGCAGACGGGCGGCAAACAGATCGCGGTTGGGCAGCCCGGTCAGGCCATCGTGATGAGCCTGGCGCCAGATCGCATCCTGCTGCGCCTTGCGCTCGGTGATGTCTTCCTTCACCGCCACGAAATGGGTGATGCGGCCGCTGTCGTCCTTGATGGGGGAGATCTGCGCGCTCTCCCAGAACAGGCGTCCGTCCTTGGCCTTGTTGAGCACCTCGCCATGCCACACCTCGCCGCCCTTGATGGTGGCCCACAGGCGCTGATAGGTCTTGAGCGGCGTAATGCCCGACTGCCACAGGCGCGGATTCTGGCCGATAACCTCTTCCGGCTGATAGCCGGTCATCTCCACAAAGCGCGGGTTGACGTATTCGATGGTGCCCTCGCTGTCGGTGATGATGGCCGATGCCGGGCTGTGCTCCACCGCGCTGGACAGCTTGCGCAGCTGCGCCTCGGCCTGCTTGCGCGCCGTGATGTCGCTGAAGGTGACCACCGCGCCGAGCAGGCGGCCGCCGCTGTAGAGCGGATGGGAGCGGTATTCCACCGGGAAATGGCCGCCGTCGGCACGCCAGAAGACGTCGCTGTCGTCGTGCACCACGCTGCCGTCGCGCAGGGTGGCATGCAGCGCGCATTCATGCAGCGGATGGGCACGGCCGTCGGCATAGCTGTGATGGATCAGCTCGTGCACCGGCCGCCCCAGCAACTGCTCCGGCTGCTCCAGCCCCAGCAGGCGCAGCGCCTCGGGATTGACCAGGGTGCACAGCCCGAGCAGGTTCATGCCGATGATGCCTTCGCCGGACGATTCGATGAACAGACGCAGCTGGGCCTCGGCCTGTTGCCGCTCCTCCACCTCGGCGCGCAGCTCCGCGGTGCGCAGCTGCACCAGCACCTCGGTCTGCGCCTTGGCCGTTTCCAGCGCCAGCATCTGATCGCGAAAGCGGGTCAGGGCAAACAGGGTCAGCCCCGACAGCAGCAGCCACACCGCCAGGTGGGTGGCGGCGATATTGCGCAGCTGCACCGCCTCCGGCGCCAGCAGGGGCGCGGCGGCAAAGGACACGCTGACGCCGCCGCGGATGTCGCCCAGCCGATAGCCCTGGTGTTCATGGCACTTGAGGCAGGGCTGCTGCACGCGCAGCGGGGCGATGAAGCGGAACAGCGCCGCGTCGCCCTGTCCGACCAGTTCGCTCACCTCGCCCACGCCCTGCTCGAATTTCTCCAGCTGCGCGCGTTCCCAGCCGTCGGGTTCATTGTTGGGATTGAGCGGCTTGAGGCTGGTGAGGTGCAGGCGCAGCTGGCTCAGCTCGGCCACCACGTCGGTGAGCTGACGCGTCATGTAGGCGGGATTGATCATGGTGAGCGCGGTGCCCGAGGGCGTGCTGATCTCGCGCTCCGGCACCTTGAGGTAGGGGTTGGGCCGGGTGTAATCGTCGACCGGGGCATACACGCCGCCGTGGCGCGCGTTCCACAGCCGCACCGACTCCACCATCTTGAACACGAACTGGGCGCGGTCGCTGGCCACCAGAAACGACTTGCGCTCCATCTCCGCCTGGTTCCACAGAAACGACACCACCACCACCAGGGTCCAGATCAGGATCGGCAGCGGCCAGTAACGATACTGAAGAACAATCTTTCTCATCAGGCACCCGATAGGAGATTAGTGCCTTCCGGTGGCGGCGGGCCCGCGTACGCGTCCCGATCTAGATGCGGCTCACGGTGCAGCGCGGCTGCCGTGTGAGCGCAGTCACATTATGTATGCCCATGCGCTGGATAGGCAAATCAGGACATGGCATGGCGCTTGCTGCCTTGTCGCAGAACCATGCTCGGACATAGCGCCATGCCGCCACCCTCTGCCCCACTCCCCCTGCGCGTTCTGCTCTGCGACGCCGACCGCGGCCGCGCTGCGCTCCTCGAACAGGCCCTGGCCGACGCGGGCTACCGTGTCATCACCCGCCTGGACGGGGCGGCAAACCTGAGCGCCGAGGTGGCCCGCCACCAGCCCGACGTGATCATCATCGACCTCGACTCCCCCGACCGCGACACCCTGGAACAGATGCGCAGCATCAGCCGCGAGCAACCGCGGCCCATCGTGATGTTCGCCGAGGACGACGCCAGCGGCACCATCAGCCAGGCCATCAAGGCCGGCGTCAGCGCCTACGTGGTGGATGGCCTCAGCGGCAAGCGCGTGCGCCAGGTGATGGAGGTGGCCATCGCCCGCTTCCGCGAATACCAGGCCCTGCGCGAGGAATTGGCGCGCACCAAGACCTCGCTGGAGGAGCGCAAGGTAATCGACCAGGCCAAGGGCCTGCTGATGCAGCACCGCGCCATGAGCGAGAGCGAGGCCTACCAGGCCCTGCGCAAGCTGGCCATGGACCAGGGCAAGAAGCTGTCCGAGGTGGCGAAGAACGTCATCGCCATCATGGATCTGTTGGGCTGACGCCCGGCAGCGCCGGTACGAAGAACACAGGTACGAGGGACGAGATACGAGGTACAAGAAAAACCGTGCGCGCAGCGCACACCGCCCTCGTACCTCGTCCCTTTCCCCTCGTACCTTCTTTGCCTTAAAAACGGGCACCACGCTCCGTGTTGGTGCAGCAAAGCCCCATGGTAATGGCCTGCGCCGCAGGCAATAACGCCGCAAACCCACTCCTGGCGCGCTCTCAGCCCTGCGCAGCCCCCCTTGGCACAGCGGTTGCAAAACACCAGACAAGCACCGGCAACGAAGCCGGTCTCACCCGGCCGCAAGGCCCAACGACGGGCCGCCGGGTGACAGCAACAGACTGAATAGGACAAAGGCGTCCATGCGTGTGGATTTCGATCTGCACGGATGGACGCCTTTTTTATTTCCGCAACACAAGGAGACAGGCAATGACGCAGGACAGACACCCCGTCGCCGGCACGCGCCGCGGCTTCATCAGGCACACCACCCTGGCACTGGCCGCGGCGCTGCTGCTGGGCGGCACGGCCCAGGCGGCCAAGCTGGAGAAGGAAGACCTCAAGTTCGGCTTCATCAAGCTCACCGACATGGTGCCGCTGGCCATCGCCAAGGAGAAGGGCTACTTCGAGGACGAAGGCCTGTACGTGGAGCTGGAGGCGCAGGCCAACTGGAAGGTGCTGCTGGACCGCGTCATCACCGGCGAACTGGACGGCGCCCACATGCTCACCGGCCAGCCGCTGGGCGCCACCATCGGCTTCGGCACCGAGGCGCACATCGTCACCGCCTTCGTCATGGATCTGAACGGCAACGCCATCACCGTCGCCAACGACGTGTGGGCGCAGATGAAGCCGGGGCTGAAGAGCGCGGACGGCAAGCCGGCCCATCCCAACAGTGCCGCGGCGCTCAAGCCGGTGGTGGAGCAGTTCAAGCGCGACGGCAAGCCGTTCAAGATGGGCATGGTGTTCCCGGTGTCCACCCACAACTACGAGCTGCGCTACTGGCTCGCCGCCGGCGGCCTGCACCCCGGCTACTACGCGCCGCACAAGGGCGATACCTCCGGCAATCTCAACGCCGACGTGCTGCTGTCGGTGACGCCGCCGCCGCAGATGCCCGCCACCCTGGAGGCCGGCACCATTCACGGCTACTGCGTGGGCGAACCGTGGAACCAGCAGGCGGTATTCCGCGGCATCGGCATCCCGGTGATCACCGACTATGACGTGCGCAGGAACATGTCGGAGAAGGTGTTCGGCGTGTCCAGCACCTGGGCGGAGAAAAATCCCAACACCCACAAGGCGGTGGTGAAGGCGCTGATCCGCGCCGGCCACTGGCTGGATGCGGAGAACAACAAGAACCGCAAGGAGGCGGCAAAGATCATCGCGCAGCCGCACTACGTCGGCGCCGACTACGCGGTGATTGCCAACTCCATGACCGGGGTGTTCGAGTTCGAGAAGGGCGACGTGCGCCCGGCACCGGACTTCAACGTGTTCTTCCGCTACCACGCCACCTATCCCTACTACTCCGACGCCGTGTGGTACCTGACGCAGATGCGCCGCTGGGGCCAGATCAGCGAGCAGAAGCCGGACAGCTGGTATCACGACATGGCGAAGAAGGTGTTCCGTCCCGACATCTACGCCGCCGCCGCCAAGGAGCTGATCGCCGAAGGCAAGATGCAGGCGGCCGACTTCCCCGACCTCGACAAGGAGAGCGGCTACCGCGCACCGTCCAATGCCTTCATCGACGGCATCACCTACGACGGCCGCAAGCCCAACGCCTATCTGCAGCAATTCAGGATAGGCCTGAAGGACAAGGAACAGATCTGACGCCGGGCGCTCTCCCGGAGCCCGCTCTGGGAGAGCGCACAGGATAACGAGGACATCACCATGACCATAGCGCTGTTCAATCCCCGCACCACCTTCCACAGCCCGGCGCTGGACCGGCTGCAGGCCTGTCTGCAAAGCGCACAGTTTCCCCGCCGCGTCGTCGGCATGGTGCGCCACCTGCTCATTCCGTTCATCGCCATCGCCCTGTTCCTCGGCGTGTGGGGCGCGGCGGCCAAGAATATCCAGACCTCGCTGGGCGAACTGCCCGGCCCCGGCGCCGTATGGCAGCAGGCGGTGTCGCTGTACGGCGAACATCAGGCCGAGCGCGCGAAGGCGGACCAATTCTACGCCCGCCAGGCCGAGCGCAACGCGCAGAAACTGGCGGAGGACCCCGATGCCGAGGTGCGCGTGCGTCCCTACACCGGCAAACCCACCTTCATCGACCAGATCGGCACCAGCCTGCTCACCGTGGCCACCGGCTTCATCATCGCCTCGCTCATCGCCATACCCGTGGGCATCGTCTGCGGCATGAGCGCCACGCTGTACACCGCCCTCAACCCGCTGATCCAGGTATTCAAGCCGGTGTCGCCGCTGGCCTGGCTGCCGCTGGTCACCATGGTGGTGAGCGCGCTCTACGTCAGCGAAGACCCGCTGTTCGCCAAGTCCTTCGTCACCTCGGCCATCACCGTCACCCTGTGCTGCCTGTGGCCGACCATCATCAACACCACCGTAGGCGTGTCGTCGGTGAGCAAGGACCTGCTCAACGTCAGCCGCGTGCTGCGCCTCGGCTGGTTCACCAAGACCGTGAAGATCGTGCTGCCCTCCGCCATCCCGCTGATGTTCACCGGCATGCGCCTGTCCCTCGGCATCGGCTGGATGGTGCTCATCGCCGCCGAGATGCTGGCGCAGAATCCGGGCCTCGGCAAATTCGTCTGGGATGAATTCCAGAACGGCAGTTCCAATTCGCTGGCCCGCATCATGGTCGCGGTGTTCGCCATCGGCCTGGTGGGCTTCGCCCTCGACCGCGGCATGCTGCTGCTGCAGCGCCGCGTGAGCTGGGACAAGGCCGCCGTGCTGCGCTGATATGCACTCGTCAAACATAACAACCAGGGGTCCGCAAATGAACGCAAATAGACGCAAATACTCATGGGTTATCTGCATTCGCGTTCATTCGCGTTCATTTGCGGATTACTTGCCTTGTGTTTGCAGATAAAGGAGCACGTGATGACCTATCTCAACATCGACCACGTCGGCATCACCTTCGACACCGACCATGGCCCACTCAACGTGCTGGATGGCGTCGCGCTCAAGGTGGACAAGGGCGAGTTCGTCTCCCTCATCGGCCACTCCGGCTGCGGCAAGTCGACGGTGCTCAACATCGTCGCCGGCCTGCTGCAGGCCAGCAGCGGCGGCGTGCTGCTGGAAAACCGCGAGGTGAACGAACCGGGCCCGGATCGCGCGGTGGTGTTTCAGAACCATTCGCTGCTGCCCTGGCTCAGCGTCTACGACAACGTGCGCCTCGCCGTGGACACCGTATTCAAGGGCAGCAAGAGCAGGCAGGAGCGCCACGACTGGACCCTGCACAACCTGGAGCTGGTGCACATGTCCCACGCCCTGCAACGCCGTCCGGACGAGATCTCCGGCGGCATGAAGCAGCGCGTCGGCATCGCCCGCGCCCTGGCCATGGAGCCCAAGGTGCTGCTGATGGACGAGCCCTTCGGTGCGCTGGACTCGCTCACCCGCACCCACATGCAGGACTCGCTGATGGAGATCCAGGCGCGCCTCAACAACACGGTGATCATGATCACCCACGACGTGGACGAGGCGGTGCTGCTGTCCGATCGCATCGTGATGATGACCAACGGACCCAGTGCCACCGTAGGCGAGGTACTGCACATCGATCTGCCGCGGCCACGCGACCGCCTGCGCCTGGCCGACAACCCCAGGTACAACCACTACCGCGCCGCCGTGCTCAAGTTCCTGCACGAACGCCATGCCCAACCCGACGTCCCGGTGCAGCCGCGCAGCAAGCCGGCACTGAAGCTGGCCGCCGGTTGAGGAATACACCATGTTCGATGCACCGGCACTGGAAAAGACCGCCCTCACCCTGGGCTTCATCCCGCTCACCGACTGCGCACCGTTGGTCGTCGCGCAGGAGTACGGCTGGTTTGCCAAATACGGCCTGAACGTCACGCTGTCCAAGGAGACCTCCTGGGCCAACATTCGCGACAAGGTGGCGCTGGGCATCCTCGACGGCGCGCAGATGCTGGCGCCGATGCCGCTGGCGATGACGCTGGGCCTGGGTCCGATCCACAAGCCCATGGTGACGGCCTTCAGCATGGACCTCAACGGCAATGCCATCACCGTGTCCAACGCCCTGTACGAGCGCATGCTGCGCGCCGATGCCGCCGCCATGAACGAGCGTCCGCTCAGTGCGCGGGCGCTGAAGCGCGTGCTCGATGCCGACCGCCAGGCCGGGCGCCCGCCGCTCACCTTCGCCATGGTGTTCCCGGAATCCACCCACAACTACGAACTGCGCTACTGGATGGCCGCCGCCGGCATCGACCCCGACTGCGACGTGCGCCTGGTGGTGGTGCCGCCGCCGCAGATGGTGGGACGCCTGGCCGAGGGCGAGATCGACGGCTACTGCGTCGGCGAACCGT
The DNA here is from genome assembly GCA_024709225.1 of Gammaproteobacteria bacterium. Taxonomy (GTDB): domain Bacteria; phylum Pseudomonadota; class Gammaproteobacteria; order Thiohalomonadales; family Thiohalomonadaceae; genus Sulfurivermis. The sequence continues at coordinate 11,972 of JANJXC010000070.1, forward strand.
GGAATGCGCAGGCGGTGCAGGCAGGCATTGGCCGCACCCTGATCACCAAGTACGAAATCTGGAACAACAGCCCGGAGAAGGTGCTCGGCGTGACGCAGGAATGGGCTGAGCAGTATCCCAACACCCATCACGCCCTGCTGCTGGCGCTGCTGGAGGCCTGCCGCTGGCTGGACGAGCCGGATCATCGCATCGAGGCGGCCGCGCTCATCGCCCGCAGCGTCTACGTCAACGCCCCCGAGCATGTGGTGCGCATGTCCATGACCGGAACCTTCCAGTACGCCGCCGATGAGATGCCGCGCGCCCTGCCCGACTTCAATGTATTCCACCGCTACGCGGCCAATTTCCCCTGGCGCTCCCATGCGGTGTGGTTCCTCACCCAGATGCTGCGCTGGGGCCAGTTGCAACAGCCGCTCGATCTGCAGGCCGTGGCCGCTGCCGTGTACCGGCCGGACATCCACCGTCAGGCGGCGGCAGCGCTGGGGCTGCCCTGTCCCGGCATCGACCACAAGACGGAAGGCAGGCACGCCGCGGTGTGGAAGCTGTACGACGGCAGCAGCAGCCTGCCCATGGGCGCCGACGGCTTCCTCGACGGCCGCCTGTTCGACCCGTCGCAGGTGACGGACTACCTGCGCGGCTTCGAGATACAGCACATGAAGGTGGACGCGGAGCAATTGGTGGCCCTCAACCCGGACACCACGCGACTGCAACCTTCGGCATGAAACCGCAACCTTTTGCCGCAGATGTGAACTGAAGTAGGAGATCGCCCCCATGAAAGAAAAACTGGTAGTCATCGGCAACGGCATGGCCGGCATGCGCACGGTGGAAGAGCTGCTCAAGCTGGCGCCCGAACAATATGAAATCACCGTGTACGGCGCCGAGCCGCACGGCAATTACAACCGCATCCTGCTCTCGCCGGTGCTGTCCGGCGAGGCACAGTTCGACGATATCCTGCTCAACCGGCCGGAGTGGTACGCCGAACACGGCATCACCCTGCACACAGGCAGCAAGGTGGAAAAAATTGATCGCGTGCGCCGCCAGGTGGTGGCCGCCGACGGCAGCAGCTCGCCCTATGATCGCCTGCTCATCGCCACCGGCTCCCGGCCGTTCATCCTGCCGGTACCGGGCCACGACTTGCCCGGCGTGGTCGGCTTCCGCGACATCGCCGATGTGGATGTGATGCTGGATGCGGCCCAGCACTATCGCCACGCCGTGGTGATCGGCGGCGGCCTGCTCGGCCTGGAGGCGGCCGTCGGCCTGGTCAAGCGCGGCATGGTGGTGCGCGTGGTGCACCTCGCCGACACGCTGATGGAACGGCAGCTGGATTCCGCCGCCGGCAAGATGCTGCAGCAGGAACTGGAGTCGCGCGGCGTCGAGTTCCTCATGGGCGCCAAGACCAAGGAGCTCATCGGCAGACAGCGCGTGCAGGGCATCGTGTTCGAGGACGGCCGCGAGGTGAGCGCGGACCTGGTGGTGATGGCGGCCGGCATCCGCCCGGACTTTGCCCTCGCCAAGGACGCGGGCATCCACTGCGAACGCGGCATCGTGGTCAACGACACCCTGCAAACGTTTGATCCGCGCATCTACGCCGTGGGCGAATGCGCACAGCATCGCGGCCAGACCTACGGCCTGGTGGCGCCGCTGTTCGAGCAGGCCAAGGTGTGCGCCAATCACCTGGCCAAGCTCGGCTATGGCCGCTATCAGGGCTCGGTCACGTCCACCAAGCTCAAGGTCAGCGGCGTCGATGTCTTCTCCGCCGGCGATTTCCTCGGCGGACCCGAGAGCGAGCAGATCGTCTACCGCGACCCCGGCGCCGGCGTCTACAAGAAGGTGGTGCTGCAGGGCAACCGCATCCAGGGCGCCGTGCTGTACGGCAACACCCTGGACGGCGCCTGGTACTTCCAGCTGATGCGTGACGGCGCGGATGTCTCCGCCTTCCGCGACCAGCTGCTGTTCGGTCAGGCCCACCTCGGTGACGCCGGTCACGGCCAGCACTCGCCGGTGGCCATGATGGCCGACAGCGCCGAGGTGTGCGGCTGCAACGGCGTCACCAAGGGCGACATCGTTCACGCCATCCGCAGCAATGGCCTGTTCACCCTGGACGAGGTGCGCGCCCACACCAAGGCCTCCGCCTCCTGCGGCGGCTGCACCGGTCTGGTGGAGCAGATCCTCGCCTCGGTAGTGGGCTCCGATGCGGCACCGGCCGATCAGCAGAAGCCGCTGTGCCCCTGCACCGAACATTCGCACGACGCGGTGCGCGAGGCGATCCGCACACAGCACCTCACCAGTATCGAGCAGACCATGCGTGCGCTGGAGTGGCATAGCGCCGACGGCTGCCCGACCTGCCGTCCGGCGCTCAACTACTACCTGATCAGCAGCTGGCCGGCCGAGGCCATCGATGATGATCGTTCGCGCTTCGTCAACGAGCGCCTGCACGCCAACATCCAGAAGGACCGCAGCTACACCGTGGTACCGCGCATCTGGGGCGGCGTCACCACGCCGGCCGAACTGCGCGCCATCGCCGACGCGGCGGAAAAATACGCGGTGCCGATGGTGAAGATCACCGGCGGCCAGCGCATCGACCTGGTGGGCGTGCAGAAGGAACAGCTGCCCTCAATGTGGGCCGACCTCAACGCGGCGGGCCTGGTATCGGGCCACGCCTACGGCAAGGCGCTGCGTACGGTGAAGACCTGCATCGGCAGCCAGTTCTGCCGCTTCGGCACCCAGGACTCGGTGCAGATGGGCATCGATCTGGAGAAGTTCAGCTGGGGCTCGTGGACGCCGCACAAGTTCAAGATGGCGGTGTCCGGCTGCCCGCGCAACTGCGCCGAGGCGACCATCAAGGACTTCGGCGTGGTGGCGGTGGACTCCGGCTGGGAACTGCACGTCGGCGGCAACGGCGGCGTCAAGGTGCGCGTCACCGACCTGCTGTGCCGGGTGAAGACGGCGGATGAAGTGCTCGAATACTGCGGCGCCTTCATGCAGCTCTATCGTGAGCAGGCGCGCTACCTGGAGCGCACCGCGCCGTGGCTCGAACGCGTCGGCCTCGACTACGTGAAGCAGCAGATGGTGGAGGATGCGGCCAATCGCGCCGCGCTGCACCAGCGCTTCGTCGCCTCGCAGCAGATCGCGCAGAACGACCCCTGGGCCGAGCGCACGACCGAAGCACGGCGCAGCGAGTTCGAGCCATTGACCAAGACTGATGTAGGTCGGGTTAGCGCAGCGTAACCCGACAGACGTGATCCCAACTTTATTTTTTGGGTCGGGCTTCAGCCCGCCATGTCGGACTGAAGCCCGACCCACAACATGATTAGAGGAGTGACGCACCATGAACGATTGGATCACCATCGGCACACTGGAAGACATCCCGCGCCAGGGCGCGCGCGTGGTGCAGACCGCCGCCGGCGAGGTAGCCGTATTCCGCGCCCAGAGCGATGCGGTGTTCGCCCTGGCCAACCGCTGCCCCCACAAGGGCGGACCGCTGGCCGAAGGCATCGTGTTCGATCACCATGTCGCCTGCCCGCTGCACAACTGGAAGATCAGCCTGGAAAGCGGCGAGGCCGTGGCGCCCGACCGGGGCTGCGCGCGGCGCTACGCGGTGCGTCTGGCGGACGGCATTGTACAAATCAACATCACCACCTAACGCAAAGACGCAGAGGACACAAAGAGGGAATGGGAAAGCAACTCGTGGCACAGATGCATCGAATAGCCATCCCACACGGCATGACACCCTTTACGTCTTTGCGGCTTTGCGTTGGATTTGTTGTTTTTCGTCTTTGCGTTGAGGTGTCTTCATGATCAAAACCACCTGCCCCTATTGCGGTACCGGCTGCGGCCTGATCGTCGAGGCCGGTGACGGCGCCACCCTGTCCATCAAGGGCGACCCGGAACACCCGGCCAACTACGGCCGTCTGTGTTCCAAGGGGGCGGCCCTGGGCGAGACTGTCGATCTGGATGGCCGCCTGCTGCAGCCGCAGATCAACGGCACGCCGGTGGCGTGGGACGAGGCACTGGATGCGATCAGCGAGGGACTGCGCACGACCATCGCCCGGCACGGTGCCGACGCCGTGGCCTTCTATGTCTCCGGCCAGCTGCTCACGGAAGATTATTACGTCGCCAACAAGCTGATGAAGGGCTACATCGGCAGTGCCAACATCGACACCAATTCGCGCCTGTGCATGGCCTCATCCGTCGCCGGCCACAAGCGTGCCTTCGGCAGTGACAGCGTGCCGTGCAGCTATGAAGACCTGGAGCGCGCCAAACTGATCGTGCTGGTCGGCTCCAACGCCGCCTGGTGTCATCCGGTGCTGTACCAGCGCATCGTGCAGGCACGGCGCGACAACCCGGACCTGCTGCTGGCGGTGATCGACCCGCGCCGCACCGCCAGCTGCGACGGCGCCGACCTGCACCTGGCGCTGGCACCAGGCTCGGACGCCGCATTGTTCAACGGCCTGCTGACGTATCTGCACGACCAGGGCGAGGAGAACGCCCTGTTCACCACGCATCACACCCAGGGCATGGAGGACGCACTCGCCGCGGCACGACAGGGCAGCCCCGACATCGATGCCGTGGCGGCGCAGTGCGATCTCGATCCTGCTTCAGTGCGCGAATTCTATCGTCTGTACTCACGTACCGAACGCGTGGTCACCGTCTACTCGCAGGGCATCAACCAGTCGTCCAGCGGCACCGACAAGGTCAACGCCATCATCAACTGCCACCTGCTCACCGGGCGCATCGGCCGCCCCGGCATGGGACCGTTTTCCTTCACCGGCCAGCCCAATGCCATGGGCGGGCGTGAGGTGGGCGGGCTGGCCAATCAGCTTGCCGCCCACATGAACATCGAGGACGCACAGTCGCGTGCGCTGGTGCAAGGCTTCTGGCAGTCACCGCACATCGCCGCGCAGCCGGGACTCAAGGCGGTGGATCTGTTCCGCGCCGTGGAAGACGGCACGGTGAAGGCGATCTGGATCATGGGCACCAACCCGGTGGTGAGCCTGCCGGAGGCGGACCGGGTGAAGGCCGCGCTGGAGCGCTGTCCGCTGGTGATCGTCTCCGACTGCATGGCGGACACCGATACCGTGCGCCTGGCCCACATCCGTCTGCCGGCCCTCGCCTGGGGCGAGAAGGACGGCACCGTGACCAACTCCGAGCGGCGCATCTCGCGCCAGCGCGCCTTCCTGGCGGCACCGGGCAGCGCGAAACCCGACTGGTGGATCGTGGCCCAGGTGGCGCAGCGTCTCGGCCATGGCGCGGCCTTCGCCTGGGACAGCCCGGCGGCCATCTTCCGCGAGCACGCCGCCCTGTCAGGTCACGACAATGATGGCCGGCGCGCCTTCGACATCGGCGCGCTGCGCGACATCGACGACGACACCTATGCCGGGCTCCGGCCCGTGCAATGGCCGGTGACCAAGGCGGCACCGCGCGGCACCGCGCGCCTGTTCGGCGACGGCCGCTTCCATACCGCCGACGGCCGCGCCCGCTTCATCGCCGTCACGCCGCAGCCACCGCGTGCCGCCCTCGATGGGCAGCAGCCGCTGCGCCTCAACACCGGCCGCCTGCGCGATCAGTGGCACACCATGACGCGCAGCGGCAAATCGGCGCGGCTGTCGAGCCACGATCCGGAACCGTGCGCCGCACTGCATCCACGCGACGCCGCACGCCTCGCCATTGACGACGGCGCACTGGTGCAGGTCAGCAGCCCACACGGAACTGTGGTCATGCGCGCGGCGGTAAGCGACACGCAACGCCCGGGTGATATATTCGTTCCCATGCATTGGAATGATCGCTACACCGCGCAGGGGCGCATCAACACCCTCATCAGCGCCCACACCGATCCGCACTCGGGCCAGCCCGAGTCCAAGCATGGCAGCGCCACCGTCGCACCGCTGCCTGTCGCCTGGCACGGCCTGCTGCTGAGCCGGCGGCGTCTGCAACCGGGTGGGGCGTACTGGAGCTGCAACCGCATCGCAGGCGCCTGGCGTTATCGCCTGGCCGGCACCGCCGCGCCGGACGCCTGGCCGGCACAGGCGCGCGCACTGCTGTGCGCAGCGGAGCAGGATGTGGGCTGGATCGAGTACCAGGACCAGGCCGGCGGCCGCTACCGCGCCGCGCGCCTGGTCAACGGCCGCCTGGAAAGCTGCCTGTTCATCACACCGACCCCGGAACTGCCCGACAGCAGCTGGCTGGAGACCCTGTTCGCCGCGGAGGTACTGGACACGCAGCAGCGGCACAGCCTGCTCACCGGGCGCGCACCGCAGGGCAGCGACACCGGCGGCGCCGTGATCTGCGCCTGCCACGGCATACGTGCCGGCACCATCCGTGACGCCATCGCGGCCGGCGCCGCCTCAATGGAAGCCATCGGCAATGTCACGAAGGCCGGCACCGGCTGCGGTTCGTGCGTGGCGGAGATACGGGGAATGTTGCGCGCGTAATTCGCGCCCTGCATGCAGGCCGACGCGACAGGAACGGAGCGTATCCGCTCTGCACTGCCGGGCGGAGCCGCCCCTGTCGCGAATGCGATTCGCTCCTACGCAAGGCCCCGTAGGCGCGATATCGCGGCAACGGCAGCGGGCAACGCTTGCCGGGCACTAGGGCATGTCCGGACGACATCATTCCTGCGTAGGAGCGGATGGTATCCGCGATACCCTGCCGGGCGGAGCCGCCCCTGTCGCGAATGCGCTTCGCTCCTACGCAAGGCCCCGTAGGCGCGATATCGCGGCAACGGCAGCGGGCAACGCTTGCCGGGCACTAGGGCATGTCCGGCTGACATCATTCCTGCGTAGGAGCGGATGGTATCCGCGATACCCTGCCGGGCGGAGCCGCCCCTGTCGCGAATGCGATTCGCACCTACGCCAGCCACATCACGCCCGTAGGGTGTGCATCGCACACCATCCGCACAGTCGGGTTATCATGCGCAACCATGTCCGCCACCCCGCCCCTGATCTCCGTCCTGCTGCCCTTCTACAACGCCGCCGCCACGCTGGACGAGACCCTGCACTCGATCCGGCGACAGACCTTCACCGACTTTGAGCTGGTCGCCGTGGACGACGGCAGCAGCGATGCCTCGGCGGAGATCGTGCGCGCCCATGCCCGCGACGACGCGCGCATCCGCCTGCTGCAGCCGGGGCGGCAGGGGGTGGTCGGGGCCATGAACAGCGCACTGGCGGCGGCACGCGCCGCCATCGCCGCACGCATGGACGCCGACGACCTGATGGCGCCGCAGCGGCTGGAACTGCAATACCGCCTGTTGTGCGCGCAGCCGCAGCTCGCCGCCGTCGGCAGTCAGGTGCGGCTGTTCCCGGAAGAGGAGATCCAGGGCGGCTTTCACGAATACATCCGCTGGCAGAATGCCTGCGTGAGCACGCACGACATTGCCGACGAGATCTATGTCGAGCTGCCCATCGCCAATCCCTCGCTGATGTTCCGCCGCGACATCGTGCTGGCCCTGGGCGGCTACCGCGACGGCCCCTTTCCCGAGGACTACGACATGCTGCTGCGCCTGCATCAGGCCGGCCACACCATGGCGAAAGTACCCGAGATACTGCTGCACTGGCGCGAAAGCGGCGGCCGCCTTACCCGCACCGACCCGCGCTACAGCCGCGCGGCCTTCGCGCGCCTGCGCACGGAATTTCTCGCCCGCGACCCGCGCCTGCACAGCGGCCGCCCCCTGGCCATCTGCGGCGCCGGCCGGCGCACGCGTCAGCGGGCGCAGCTGCTGCTGGCTTACGGTTTTCAGCCCGTCGCGTGGATCGACATCGACCCGCGCAAGATCGGCAACGCGGTGCATGGCGTGCCGGTGCACCCGCCGCAGTGGCTGGCGCGCGATGACAAGCCCTTCGTGCTCAGCTACGTCACCAACCACGGCGCACGCGATATCATCGCGGCGCAGTTGCGCGAGATGGGATATGAGCGGGGGCGGGATTATCTGATGGTGGGGTAGATGCGTAGGAGCGAATCGTATTCGCGACCGTGCCAGGTGCGAGCGATCATCGCGAATACGATTCGCTCCTACGGCTCTTCTCCAGCCTGCCAGGTGTAGCCCTGCTCGCGGAACAGGCGCAGGCAGATATCCACCACCGCGCTGTCATACCGCGTGCCGCGGTGCTGTTCGATCTCCTCCAGCGCCTGCTGCAGCGGCAGGGAGGCGCGGTAGGGGCGATGCGAGACCATCGCCTCCACCACGTCGGCCACGGCGAGGATGCGCGCCTCCAGGCAGATGGCCTCGCCGCGCAGGCCATGGGGATAACCCGAGCCGTCGATGTGTTCGTGGTGCTGCACGATCATGTCCGCCACCGGCCAGGGGAAGTTGATGTCCTTGACGATGTCGTAGCCCACCTGCGGATGGGTCTTGATCAGATCAAACTCCACGCCCGACAACCGCCCCGGCCGGTTGAGGATCTCGGCGGGGATGTAGATCTTGCCGATATCGTGGATCAGCGCCCCCATCTGCAGGCCTGTGAGGGTGCCCTCGTCGAGATGCATCTCGCGGCCGATGGCCAGGGCCAGGTCCGCCACGTGCTGCATGTGGCCCGCGGTATAGGGGTCGCGCTTTTCCACCGTCAACGCAATCACGCTCACCGTCTTGATCAGGATGTTGGCCAGCTCCGCCTGGGCGCGATCGCGCTCGCCGGTGGTGCGGCGCATGCGGATGCCGTAGGCGAGGTCATCCGCCAGCTCCTGCAGCAGCTCCACCTCAGCCGGCGCCCAGGGCTCGGTCTGGCCGGAGCAGACAAACAGCACGCCGAGTTCGGCCGTTCCGCTGAGCAGCGGCAAGGCGATCACGCTGGTATCGTCGCCGCCGATGCCGCATACCGGACAGTGCTCCGCCATGCGCAGCGTATCGCGCTGTATTTCGCCGCGGTCCAGCGCATCACAGACCAGTCGGCTCACGGTGTCATGGCGGGTACAGGAGATGTCGGCGCCCACCATATCCTGCTCGCCGCTCCAGGCCACGGTATGCAGCACGGCGACTGCGTCGCGATAGCCGATCCACGCGGAACGGTAACCGGCCTCGCGCACCAGCACCTCGCAAATCTCCTGCTCGAACTCGACCTCGCCCGAGGTGTAAACCAGGGCGCGGTTGCTCAGGTTGAGCGTGCGCAGCACGCGGTTGAGACGGGTCAGCGTCTGCTGATGCAGGCGCAGGGAGATGATCTGGCCCAGCTGATCGGCCACGGCCTCGAGCAGCTCGCGCTCCTCCTTGAAGAACGGCCCCTCATCCTCCACCGGCTGCTCGATGGTATAGAACACCTCGACGCTGCCCACCTCGATCTCGCCGGTCCGGATCAGGGCTGCGAGCGTCGCCGGCCCGGTGATGAATCCCGGCGACAGATATTCCTGCCCCTGATAACGGATGCGCGCCGTTGCCACCTCGGGGTACTGCCAGCCCTCGGGCAGGTAGCTCACCGCCCGCTGCAACAGCTCCGGCAACGGCACGTCGGTTTCTTCCGCCAACTGCGCCACGCGATACAGGCAACGGCTTTCCTTCAACCGCTCCTGCAGCTGATAGGCCAGTTCCTGCACCCGCTCCTCCGCCCCCCGCCGTCCGGAAACATCCTCATGGGTGCCCACCAGACGCTGCGCCTGGCCGCTGGCGTCGCGCACCACATGGCCGCGGCTCTGGATCCACACCCAGTGGCCATCCTTGTGGCGCATGCGCATCTCCATCTGCAGCTTGTCATCACTGCCGTCCAGCATGGACTGCACTTCGGCCTCCGCGGCCGGCAGGTCATCGGGATGCACGCGACTGCGCCACTCTTCGGGGGTATCGCCCACCTCGTCCTCGCGGTAGCCGAGCAGGGATTTCCAGCGCGGCGAGTAATACACCTTGCCGGTGGTCACATCCCAGTCCCACAGGCCGTCGCTGCTGCCCTGCATGGCCAGCGTCAACTGCTCCTCGCTGGACTTGAGCGCCGCCTCCATGGCACGCCGCGCCGTGGTGTCGTGAAAGATGCCGAGCAGGCAGGGACGCCCGTCGATATCGACCGGCGCGGAATTCACGTCGGCGTACAGCGTGGTGCCGTCGCGGCGCAGCAGCGGGATATCCCGCGCCAGGGTGTATTCGCCGCGGGCCTGGCGCGCCATCTGGTCCTGCACATACGGCAGGTGTTCCGCTGGATGAATATCCTCCACGCCGAGCCAGTACAGCTCGGCCTCGCTATAACCGAGCATGTCGGCCATCGCCTTGTTGGCCAGCACGAACCGGCGGGTGGCGAGTTCGGCGACGAGGACGCCGTCGCGGGCGGTATCGAACACGGTCTGCAGCCGCGACTGCGATTCGCGCAGCGCCTGTTCCAGCCGGTGCCGCTCGGTGATATCCATGCCCGACGACAAGGTGCCGGTTATCGTGCCGTCGGCATCGCGCAGTACGGTGTTCTGCCAGGCGATGAGGCGATGCTCGCCGCTGCGCCGCACGATCCAGTTCTCGGCATACTCGTGCGGATGGCCGGCGATGTGCTCGGCAAACATCGCCCGCACCTGCGCTTTGGCCGGCTGCGGCACGAAACGGTCCAGCCAGCTCTGTCCGAGCAGCTCCGCCTCGGTATAGCCGAGGATTTCACAGCCCTTGCGATTGATGAGGGTGATGCGGCCCTGGGTATCCAGCACCAGCAGCATCACGGCGGCCACATCGAGGTAGCGCTGCGCGCGGCTGCGCTCGTCCTCCACCCGGCGCGCCATGGCGCGCTGCTCGGTCATATCGCGCAGGATATGGATGGAGTAGCGATACGCGCCGGCCATATCGCGGATGGCAAAATAGCGCGCGGCATACACATGCCCGTTGCCGGCCATCACATCCTCTTCCACCTTGCGCTCCGCCTGCCGCGCCAGCTCGCAGGCGGCCGCCGGTCCGTTGCTGCGCGGGAACACATCCCAGTAGTAACGGCCGATGATGTCCGCAAAATCCATCCCGGCACACTCGGTATAGGCACGATTGGCGCGCATCACGCGGCCTTCGATGTCGTGCAGGAAGATGGGATCGGACACCGCATCGAAGGCATCCATCCACTCGTGGTGGGCGTGTTCGATCAACTCACGGCTGGCCTCCAGCGCGGCATTGGCCTGCTCCAGGCGCCGCGCCCGGACCGCCAGACTGCGCAGGTGGTAAGCCAGCGCCAGGGTGAACAGCAGGCCGAGTGCCAGGCCCCACCAGGCCAGTCTGGGCTGATACCCCGTCAGCGGCTCCTGGCCGGGGAAAAACGCCACGCGCCAGCTGCGCCCCGGCAGATACAGCTCGCCGTGCCATGCCAGGCCCGCGGTGTCCACCACCGGATGCAGGGACTGAAACAGGGGACGGCCGTTGGCCGCATCGAACAGCGCATAGGCGATGTGCTCGGTGCCCGCGCCGCGCTGCACCGCCGCCATCAGCTCGGCGATGCGGAACACGCCGGCGGCATAGCCGCGCAACGACTGGCGCCTTGCCACGACATCGGCAGGCACGCGCGGCTCGCGGTATACCGGACGGAAGATGAGAAATCCCTGCCGCTCATGCTCGGGCTGCAGCAGCGTGATCATCGCACTGGCCACCGGCGTCCCGCTGTCGCGGGCCTGCTCCATGGCGGCACGCCGCAAGGGGTGCGAGGCGAGGTCGATGCCGAGGGCGCCGCGATTCTGCTCCAGCGGTTCGGCGAAGTGAACGGGGAAATATTCGTTGCGGGCCCACGACGGCTGCAGACTGCCCGTGCTGCCTACGCTGGTGATGGCGTAGTCGACCAGTCCCTCGGCGCGCACCCGGGCCTCATACTGCGCCCGCTCCGCCGCCGCGACGCGCGGCAGCCAGATCAGCGCCTGGACCTCGCCGTGCCGCTCCAGCTGCGCCTCGACAAAGCGGCGAAACTCCGGACGGTCCACGTCATCGGAGGCGTCGTACAGCGCACCGACGCTGTCCACCATCTCCACCGCCAGGTCCACCTGACGCTGCATGCTCTCCAGCAGGCTGGCGGCGTGCTGTTCGAACTCATGCACCACCCCCTGCATCTCATAGCGGCGCATACCCTCGAACAGCACCGCGGACAGCAGCGCCCCCAGCAACAGGGTCAGCAGTACCGCGCGCGGCACTACCCGATTACCTCGCAAACTCGGCATGGGTCATCCTTGGACATCGTCGTGCTCCTTGCGTGCCGGAATGACAGCGCTGGATTCATGTGCATTTGTACGCTGCTCTTGCCCCGCCGCCTAGACACCTGTTCCGAATAAGTAGCCAGCCATGGGGCGCCCCATGCCGCGCCGCAGAGAAGATGGATACCCATTCGGAACAGCCAGTTGGCGGCCAGATACCCGCCGGGCCGGATCTTTCCGGCGCGGCACTGTACGCTCCGCCCACTATAGCGGCCCTGCCGCATGCCCGGCCAGCCCGCCGCCGCATGCCCCGACACCGTAGAGGGACATGCCGCGGCCGGTTCAGCGGTAGCGGTAGTTTTCCTCCACCGCCTCGCGCGTCAGCACGCCGTAGACATGCTGCGCAAAGGACGCCGTGGTGCGCTGCACGTACAGCACATCGGCCTGACTGTCCTGCAGCGCCTCCAGGGCCTCCTGCAGGGTGGCCTGCAGATGGATCGGTGCGAGGTCGCGGCGGCGCGCCGGAATGGCCAGCAGGTCGCAGGTCGGCTCCTCGCCTTCGCTCAAGGCCCGCGCCAGATCGGCCGCCGGCAGCAGGGTGAGGGGGCGGCCCTGCTCCCGCACCAGCAGCCAGTGGGGATTTTCCGCCAGCAGCCGCTCCGCCGCCGCCCGCTCCAGCCGCGGCGCGCACTCGACGAAATTGCGCTCCATCACCGCCGCCACGCCGACGCGGCGCAGCGACTGCGCCACCGGGTCGTTGCGGTAATCCAGGCCGCGGGCGCGCAGCAGCACCAGATAGACGGAGTCCTGCCGGAACACCTCGCGCGCCACCAGGTTGGCGATCACCACCGCCAGCATGCCGGGCAGGATGATGTTGGGGTTGCCGGTGAGTTCGAGCAGGGCCATCAGCGCCGCCAGCGGCGCCTGCAGGGTGGCGCTCATCATCGCGCTCATGCCCACCATGGCATAAAAGCCGGGCGAGGAGGCCTGTTCCGGATTGAGCAGGCCGCCCACCACGCCGAGCGCGCCGCCGGCCGCGGCGCCGATCACCAGGGTCGGGCCGATGAGGCCGCCGGGCAGGCCCAGCCCGAGACCCAGGGTGGTGGCCAGCAGCTTGCAGGCCGCGATGGCCAGCAACAGCCCCAGGCCGACCTGGCCCAGCAGCACGCCGTTCACCGTGTCGTAGCCCACGCCCATGATCTGCGGCACCGCCATGGCCAGCAGGCCGGTGAGCGCCCCGGCCAGGGTGGTGCGCAGCCACAGCGGCGTGGTGCCGAGTGCGGCGGAACTGGCGCGCAGCAGACGGATGAAGGCCGCCGACAGGGTGCCCAGCACCAGCCCGATCAGCACCAGCCAGGGCAGGTCCCACAGCGAGAGCATGTCCAGCGCCGGCACATTGAAGGCAGTGGCGTCGCCGAACACCAGACGGGTCAGCACCGCGCCGCTCACCGCCGCCAGGATCACCGGCGTGAAGCCGGCGATGGTGTACTCCATCATCACCACCTCCATGGCGAAGATCACCCCGGCGATGGGCGTGTTGAACGAGGCGGCGATGGCCGCCGCCGTGCCGCAGGCCACCAGGGTGCGGATGCTGTTGTTGGGCAGGCCGAGGCGCTGCCCCACCTGGCTGCCGGCGGCGGCACCGAGATGGATGCTCGGCCCCTCGCGTCCCACCGAATGGCCGCTCACCAGGCAGATCGCCGCACCGACGAACTGCGTCAGCAGGTTGCGCAGCGGCAGATGGCCCTGGTGATAGCTCAGGCGCTCCATCACATGCACCACCCCGACCAGGCGCTGCGCCGGCGCCAGCGCCTGCAGCAGCAGCCCCACCAGCAGGCCGCCGGCCGTGGCGACCACCAGGCGCAGCCAGGGCGCCAGCGCCTCGAAGGACTCCGCCTCGCCCCCGGGCAGATACGCCGCCTGCCCCCACTGGATGACCAGGCGAAAGACGATGATCACGGCCCCCGCCAGCAGGCCGCTCACCAGGCCCAGCACCGCCAGCTGCGGCAGGGCCTCCATGGCGGCGAGGCGCTCGCGCAGGCCATCGAGCCGGGCGCGCAGATCAAAACCAAAATTTTTCATGCCTTGGCCATCTTCCGAATATCCGTAGTCATGCGCGCAGCGCCCCAGGTCCGCGCCCACTCCTCCAGGCCATTATGTCAGACGCCTCTTGAGCTGTGCCGCCGCCTGCATCACACCGGCCGGCGCACGCGGCTGCGGGCGCGGCCGCTGCCACAGCGCCTGCAGGCGTGGCACGAAGCCGCCGCCATCCAGCTCGCTGCGCGGCAGCGCGGCGCACGGCACCTGCCGCTCCAGCCACTGCACCAGCCATGGTTCTTCCGGCCAGTCCACGCGCGGCACATACAGCAGCGGCACCCCGGCGCAGGCCGCCTCGGCGAAGGTGCCGTAGCCCGGCTTGGTCACCACCGCATCGCACGACGCCAGCACATCGGAGAACGGCAGCCCCAGGTCCTCCAGCACCAGGGTGTCCGCGCGGGCGGCCTGCCAGTCGCGCTGCATCACATAGCGCAGCCCCGGCGTCAGCGGCCAGCGCTCCAGCGATGGCCGCAGGGCGATGCCGCCCATCACCACCAGCACCAGCCGCTCGGCGGGGCCCAGTCCGCAACGCGCATTGATCTCCTCGCGCCGCGCGACGCCGGTGAGCGCCAGCGGCCCGATGTCGCAGCGATGGTCGAGACCGGGCATCGGCATCGCCGGCTCGGTGCGCAGGAACACCGCCGCACTGTTGTAGGCGGCCAGCATCTGCGCGTGGATGCGCCCCGCCTCGGGCAGTGCGTGACAGTAATAGCCGTAGATGTCCGCCCAATGGAGGCAGCACATGGCCACCGCGGGAATGCCGGCGTGCGCCGCCGCCGCCAGGGTGAGATAGGGGATGTCCGCGAGAATCAGATCCGGCGCCGTGCGCCCCAGTTCGCCTGCCACCGCCGCGACACGCCGCTCCCAGTCCTGGTGAAACGCCGCGTAGCGCGCCGCGCTCGCCGCCACGTCCACCTCCAGCGCATCGCGCATCACCATGCCGAAATCATCCGCCACCTCCTGGTGCGCGAACGGCCCGGCGATGCGCCGCGCCAGCACCTCATGCGGCAGGCCGCAGCGCACGGTCAGTTGCAGTCCGGGCAACTGCGCGCGCAGCGCGTTCAGCACCGGCGCGGTTTGCGCCAGATGGCCGTAGCCGTGGGCGGAGATGGCGGCGAGGAGGTGGGGCATGACGGGCGCACGCTGAGGGAACACCGCTGCATCTTATAACAGCACGTGGCCCGGCCCGGGCGGACACCGCGCCGCCCATGGTCTATAGTTCCAGCTTACCCGATATAAACGCTTGGTCTTTTCGCGGAGGTGTCCCATGCTGGACAAGGTCACCACCACGGCAAACCCGCAGCAGGTGTGGGACTGGCTGTTGCGCGACGAGCCGCTGTTCATCCTCGACCTGCGCAACCGCGACGAATTCGCCCGCTGGCGCGTGGAGGGGCCGCACCCGCCGCCCACGCTCAACGCCCCCTACTTCGAGCTGCTCGACCTGGAGGGCGACGAGGAGGACGTCACCGCCGCCGTGATGCGCGGCGTGCGCGCCCGGCTCCTGCCGCAACTGCCCGCCGGCCGGCGCATCCTCGCCCTGTGCGCCGAGGGCAACACCTCCGCCTACGTCGCCGAGGGGCTGCGCCGCCTCGGCTTCGACGCGGTAAACATGGCAGGCGGCATGGAGGCCTGGGGCAATTTCTACTACGCGCAGACGGTGGAGCAGAACGCGCGCTACGCGCTGTACCAGGTGGTGCGCCCGGCGCGCGGCTGCCTCAGCCACGTGCTGGTGAGCGACGGCCGCGCCGCGGTATTCGATCCGGCACGGCACATCGAGCACTACCGGCAACTGGCCGCCACGCTGGAGGCGCGCATCGAGCGCGTGCTGGACACCCACCTGCATGCCGATCACATCAGCGGCGGCCCGGCGCTGGGCGCCGGCGGACACATTCCCTATCACCTGCATCCCTACGACGCCATCCATCCCATGGACATGCTGCCGGCGCGCATCGACTATGCGCCGCTGCGCGACGGCGAGACCTTCCGCCTCGGCCAGGCGGAGATCCGCACCCTGCACTACCCCGGCCACACCCTCGGCATGGTGGCCTTCCTCATCGACGGCCGCTACCTGCTGAGCGGCGACAGCCTGTTCCTCGAATCCATCGCCCGTCCCGACCTGGGCGGCCGGGCCGAGGCCTGGGCGCCGCTGCTGTACGAGTCGCTGCAACGCATGAGCGCGTTGCCGGATACCACCGTGGTGTTGCCGGCCCACTTCAGCGACATCACCGTGGCCGACGGCGCGGGCGTGTTCCGCACCACGCTGGGCGAACTCAAGCGCAGCAACCCCGGCCTGCGCCAGCTGGCCGGGGGCCGGGAGAAGTTCTGCGCCTACATCCTGGCGAGCCTGCCGGAGTTTCCGCCGGCCTACGTCGAGATCAAGCGCGCCAATGCCGGGCTGGCCGCCCCGGACGAGCGCACGATGCAGGAACTGGAGCTGGGCAGGAACATCTGCGCCCTGACCCAGGCCGCGGGAGGACAACATGGCTAGCGCCAACCCCTTCTTTGCCGCCGGCGAATTCCTGCCGGCGAATTTCCTGCAGATATACGCGGTGCTGATGTTCCTCGCCGTCGTCGCCGGCACGCTGTACGACCTGTGGCACAAGCGCAGCGCGCGCTTTTTTGCCGCACAGCAACAGCGCGCCCGCGCCCGGGCGACACGCCCGCTGCGCAGCGGCGAGCGCGCCCTCCTCGCCGCGCAGACGCTGCTGCACGAGGTCGCCGCCTCCGGCGAGTTCTGCGCCTGGCAACGCCGCCTGTCGCACCTGCTCATGTCCTGGGGCTTCGTGCTGTATCTGCTCGCCACCGTGGCGCTGGTGTTCCTCCATGCCGGCAATCCGCAACCGCCGCTGCTGTGGCCGCTGCTGTGGAACCTCGGCGCGGTGATGGTGCTCGTGGGCGGGCTGTGGTTCTTCTTCGTGCTGCGCGTGGACGTCGCCCGCGAGGCACGGCCGCCCTGGCGCCTGGTGCGCGCCGACCTGTTCATCGTCACCCTGCTGCTCAGCGTCGCCTGCGCCCTGCTGTACGAGATCGCCACCCTGACGCGGCACCCCGGCGCGATACAGGCGACATTCATCGTCTATCTGTTCTTCACCACGCTGCTGTTCGTCACCGTGCCCTGGTCCAAGTTCGCCCACATGTTCTACAAGCCGGCGGCGGCCCTGCAGCGCCGCGTGGAACAGGCCGACGGCTCGTCCGACCTGCCGCGCCCGGCGGCGAGGGAGTGATGCCATGCCCACCTACACCTACATGACGCGCTGCGACGGCTGCGGCCAGTGCGTCGACATCTGCCCCGCCGACATCATGCACATCGATCCGGTGTACCGCCGCTCCTACAACATCGAGCCCAACTTCTGCTGGGAATGCTATTCCTGCGTCAAGGCCTGCCCGCAGCACGCCATCGACGTGCGCGGCTACGCCGACTTCGCGCCGCTCGGCCACAGCGTGCGCGTGCTGCGCGAGGAGGAGCACGGCAGCATCGCCTGGAAGGTCCGCTACCGCGACGGCCGGCTGAAGGAGTTCCGCTTCCCCATCCGCACCACGCCGTGGGACTCCATCACGCCGCCCACCGCCTATGCCGCCCCTGATCGTGCCGCGCTGGATTCGCCGCTGCTGGCGCACGAGCCGGAGGCGCTCTACCTTGCGGCGCTGCCGGTGCCGCAGGGCAGGGTCTGACGCCATGCGCCCGCGCATCCACTACGTCGACTGCGACGTCCTCATCGTCGGCGGCGGCTTCGGCGGTTGCGGCGCCGCCTACGAGGCGCGCTACTGGGGACGCGACCTGAAGATCGTGGTGGCGGAGAAGGCCAACATCACGCGCAGCGGCGCCGTGGCCCACGGCCTGTCGGCCATCAACTGCTACATGGGCATGCGCTGGGGCGAGAACCGGCCGGAGGATTTCGTGCACTACGTGCGCGGCGACCTGATGGGACTGGTGCGCGAAGATCTGGTGTACGACATCGCGCGCCACGTCGACTCCACGGTGCACAAGTTCGAGGAGTGGGGCCTGCCGATCATGAAGGACCCGGCCACCGGCCATTACCTGCGCGAGGGACGCTGGCAGGTGATGATCCACGGCGAGAGCTACAAGCCGATCATCGCCGAGGCGGCGGTGAAATCCGCCGAGGTCCACAACCGCGTGATGGTCACCCACCTGCTGCGCGACAAGACCGATCCCAACCGCGTCGCCGGCGCCATCGGCTTTCACATGCGCGAAGGCACCTGCTACGTGTTCCGCGCCAGGGCGGTGATCAATGCTGCCGGCGGCGCCTCGCACATCTTCCGCCCGCGCTCGGTGGGCGAAGGCGCGGGCCGCACCTGGTACTCGCCCTGGAGCAGCGCCTCCGCCTATGCCCTGCTGATCCAGGCCGGCGCCAAGATGATCCAGATGGAAAACCGCATCGTCCTCGCCCGCTTCAAGGACGGCTACGGCCCGGTGGGCGCCTGGATGCTGCTGCTCAAGGCGCCGTCCACCAACGCCTACGGCGAGGACTTCGAGGCGCAGCGGCTGGAGGAGATCCGGGCCCTGGTCGGCCCCTACGCCGACACCCGGCCGATGCCCACCTGCCTGCGCAATCACGCCATGCTGCAGGAGATGAAGGCCGGCCGCGGCCCCATCTACATGCACACCCAGAACGTCATCGACAGCAAGGAAAAGGAGGACCTCGGCTGGGAGGATTTTCTCGACATGACCGTGGGCCAGGCGGTGCTGTGGGCGGCGCAGAACATCGACCCCAGGGAACGCCCCTCGGAACTGATGACCTCCGAACCCTACGTCATGGGCTCCCACGCCACCTGCTCCGGCGCCTGGGCCAGCGGCCCCGACGACTGCGCCCCCACCGACTACCAGTGGGGCTACAACCGCATGACCACCGTGGCGGGCCTGTTCGGGGCCGGCGACACCATCGGCGGTTCCGCCCACAAGTTCTCCTCCGGCTCCTTCACCGAAGGCCGCATCGCCGGCAAGGCGGCGGTGAAGTATGTGCGCGATCACGCCACGCAGCCGCCGCAGCTGGACGAGGCACAGGTGCAGGAACTGCACCAGGCCATCTTCCGCCCCCTCGACACCTACGCCGTCAACCGCAACGAAATCGTTGCCGGCAGCGTGGCGCCGCACTACCTCACGCCGCTGCAGGGGCTGCAACGGCTGGAAAAGATCATGGACGAGTACGCCGGCGGCTACAGTCTGTTCTACGTCACCAGCGCACCGCTGTTGAACCGTGCCCTGGAGCTGGTCGCCATGCTGAAGGAAGACCTGCACCAGCTCGGCGCCGAAGACCTGCACCAGCTGATGCGCGCCTGGGAGCTGCACCACCGCGTCTGCACCGCCGAGGCGGTGATCCGCCATACCCTGTTCCGTGAGGAGACGCGCTGGCCCGGCTACTACTACCGCGCCGACCACCCCACGCCGCGCGACCCCGACTGGCATGTGTTCACCGCGTCGCGCTACGACACGCGCAGCGACACCTGGCAACTGGAGAAACTGCCGGTGCATCACTTCATCTGAGCGAGGGAGAAGGGGCGGGGAAGAACTCCCCGCCCCGCAGTGGTTAATAGACGTCGTGCTGGGTGTTGTAGACGTTGAACTTGCCGGTCGGGGTGACCAGGCGCTTGTCCTTCACCACGGCCTTGAGCTTGCGCGTCTTGTCGTCGACCACGACCAGGGCCGACTGCTGCTCCTTGCCGCTCCACACCGAGAACCAGACCTCGTCGCCGGCCTTGTTGTACTCCGGCTGCACCACCAGCTTCGGCCCGTCACCCAGTCCGGCCCACTCGGCGATGGGCAGCACCTGATAGCCCTGGTCCAGGTTGTTGATGTCGAACACCGCCACCGACTGGGCGATCTTCGGGTCCGGGTTCAGCGTGGTGTCCACATACAGATTGCTGGACTTGGGATGGGTCTTGATGAACAGCGAGCCGCCCCCCTGCCCCTTCAGCGTACGCACCACCTTCCAGGCGTTGGCCTGGTGCCGTTCCGGATCGGTGCCGATCAGCGCGATGCCTTCATCGCCCAGGTCGCCGGTGGCCCACACCGGGCCGAACTTCGGGTCGACGAAATTGGCGCCGCGCC
This sequence comes from Gammaproteobacteria bacterium, assembly GCA_024709225.1. Classification (GTDB taxonomy): domain Bacteria; phylum Pseudomonadota; class Gammaproteobacteria; order Thiohalomonadales; family Thiohalomonadaceae; genus Sulfurivermis. The sequence continues at coordinate 32,187 of JANJXC010000070.1, forward strand.
CCGGATGCGGAATGGCGCCGACGTCCACCAGCGCCGCCAGCTTCTGCTCCTTGGAGTCGATTACCGCGATCTTGTTGGAGGCATTGGCCGCTGCCATGAAGTAGCGGTGCGAGGCGTCCCAGCCGCCGTCGTGCAGGAAGCGCGCCGCGCCGATCTCGGTCAGCTTCATGTTGTCGATGTCCTCGTAATTGGCCATCAACACCTTGCCGGTTTCCTTCACGTTGACGATGAACTCCGGATGCTCATGCGAGGCGATGATGGCGGCCACGCGCGGCTCCGGAGGATATTCCTGGGTGTCCACGGTCATGCCGCGGGTGCCGACAATCTTCTTCGGCTCCAGGGTGTCGCCATCCATGATCACGAACTGCGGCGGCCAGTAGGTGCCCGCTACCGCGTACTTGTCTTCGTAGCCCTTGTACTTGGAGGTTTCCACCGAGCGCGCCTCCATGCCGACCTTGATCTCGGCGACCACCGCCGGGTTCTTCATCCACAGGTCGATCAGGTCGATCTTGGCATCGCGCCCGATGACGAACAGATAGCGGCCCGAGGCGGAGATGCGCGAGATGTGCACCGCATAACCGGTATCGATGATGGAGATCACCTTCTTCTTCGCGCCGTCGATCAGCGCGATCTGACCGGCATCGCGCAGCGTCACGGAGAAGATGTTGTCCAGGTCCAGCTGGTTCATCTTTTTCGTCGGCCGCTTTTCCGGCGCCACGTGCAGCTTCCAGCTCGCCTTCATCTCCGCCAGACCATATTCCGGCGGGGTGGGCGGCTCATGCTGCAGGAAGCGCGCCATCATATCGACCTCCGCCGCCGTCAACAGGCCGGTGGTCTGCCAGGCCGGCATGCCCGCCGGCGAGCCGTAGCCGATGAAGGCCTTGAGATAATCGGTGCCCTTGGCCAGGGTGATGTCCGGCGTCAGCGGCTTGCCGGTGGCGCCCTTGCGCAACACGCCGTGGCAACCGGCGCAGCGCTCGAAGAAGATCTGCTTGGCGCGCACGAACTCCGCCTCGGTGATCGGCGGCGCCTTCGGCCCCGCATCCTTGCCCTCGCCATTCTTCATCGACAGCGGCGCGCCCTGATAGCGCGCCTCCGTTTCCGGCACATGGCCTGCCGCGGCCATGGCCAGCGACGAAGACAAACCCAACATGACGCCCAGCGTACAGTTCTGTAGCCAGCTCTTTTTGAAATGTTTCTGCATAACGCCCCCGAGACATTGCGTGTGATTTATGAATAACAACAGGTAATGCGGGGGCAATCTTGGGCGCTGCGAAACAACCGCCTCCTTGACGCTAATCAAGTATAAAAACTCGCAATAACCGCTTGATTCACCTCAATTTGTGCATCGCATTTAACGATTTCAGATATCGAATTTCACGATGCAATTCAGCGCGGCTTTGTGCGTTTACGCAAGGCGCATCCACGTAAGAGGCATGAGAGTACGCAGGGCATTGCCGACGCGCCCGGCACGCGCCGGGGCACAGGAATAATCAAAACCTATGGCAAAAACCGGACACGGGCACGGTACCGGCAGGACGGGCAACAAAACAGCCGGGTTAGCGCTTGCGGCACACCGGCAGATTCAGTCCCCAGCGGATGGCAAGAACGCGCAGCAGCACCACCACCACGATACCGGTGCTGAAGGCCATGGAGGACGCCACGCCGAGGGATTGCAGCGCGAGATACGCCACGATGCCGGCGATCGCCGCGGTGGCATAGATCTCCTTCTGCATGATGAGCGGAATCCGCGCCGTGACCACGTCGCGCAGCACGCCGCCGGTGACGCCGGTCATGGTGCCCATCAACACCACGATCAGCGGCGCATGGCCCGCTGCCAGGGTGAGCTTGGCGCCCAGCATGGCAAACAGCGCCAGACCCAGCGCATCCGCGATGAGAAAGATCTTTCCCGGCGGCGGGCGCAGGCGTAGATAGAGGATCGTCGCCAACGTCGCGGCGATGATGACGATGAGATACCAGGTGTCGACGATCCAGAAGATCGGATGCCGATCCAGCAGCAGGTCGCGCAGCGTGCCGCCGCCGATGGCCGTGAGCGTCGCCACCATCAATACGCCGAGCAGGTCCAGATCGCGATCCCGCGCCGCCAGCACGCCACTGGCGGCAAACACCGCCACGCCGGCCAGATCCAGGTAATACAGCAACACGATGCCTCCGGAAGGAATGGATAAAGATGCGGTAAAACCTCCTCTCCCTCAGGGAGACGGAACCACACCATTGCCGCACAGGAACAGCACGAACTACAGGCCGGTCAAGCGGCGTGCCCCAACAGGCGCGCAAGAATATCACCCCGCGTCACGCCGGTCTGCCCCCGCCGTGATGCCCTACTCGCGCCAATACCGCGGGTCGTTCAGGGTATCGGCGCACTGCACCGTGCCATGTACCTGGCCGAGTACGCCCGGCCGCAACGCCAGCACCATCCAGGCGGCGTCATGCTCGGCAGGAATTGGATAAGGCGCGGCCAGACCCAGCGCCCGCGCCGGGCGGAATCCGAAGCGGGAATAGTAGTCGGGATAGCCGAGGACAAAGACCAGCGCGACGCCCGCCGCTGCCAGCAGCCGCAGCCCGGCGCGAACCAGGGCGCCGCCGACGCCCTGCCCCTGTACCTCCGGCAGCACCGCCAGCGGTGCGAGGATCTGCGCAGCGGTTTCCTGATCGCCCGGTTGCATCGTTACGGCGGTAAACAGCACATGCCCCACTACCCTGCCATCCACCTCCGCCACCAGCGAATGCAGCGGCCTGGCGGTTGCATCGCCCAGCAAGCCCTCAACCAGCGCGACGATCTCCGGCCCCTCTGTGAGGCCGAAGGCTGCCTCATGGACAGTCCGGACGGCAGCACGGTCATCTGTGGTAGCGAATCTGACGTTCACCATGGAATGTATTTCATCACGATGGCCGCCCTCCCCCGGTATCAACCGGAGCCCTTGGTAGGTTGGCGCTGACGGAGGAAGCCCAACGAACGGGGCACGGGGCATGCCGGGCTTCGTTCCTCACTCCTGTCGTGCTGCGCCGACAAAGACCACTCGACGGGACGGATGAAAGTTACGTTCAAGAAGATACCGGCTGATGTTTCAGGAAACATCGCTCAGACGTCAGCCACACGCCAAGGCCATAACACGCCCCCGCCGCCATCCAGAGCAGCGACTGCCAGACCCAGTAATAACCGGCCGTGTCTGCCCGATACGGCAACCCGAAATAAACCGGGGCGCACGCCATGACCAGGAACATCGGCAGCCCCCAGCGGATGACGCCATTAAAGACAACAAAACGCCACTTGCCTTGCCTGCGCGTTTCGCCCCAGGTCAGGTGGCGTCTTTCGGGGTAGTACCAGGAAAATTTCGGCATTGCGTGCTCCTTCAACTTCGAACGCAAGTTGTTAGTCTGACCCCGAACTATTTTCAATAAGGATGTTTTCGGTGGTCATGTCCATTTCTTAACGTCTAACGCCCGCAATAAACGGCGCGAGGAACGAGCGTCCGGCGACCGTAGGGAGCGAATTTAATTTCTTGGTTATGCGTTCTCATTTTCTATCCAGACACAGAAATCTGTAATCTCTCTCAGGTCAGGAAATTCACCGTCTTTTGGCCCCCACCATCCCAAAGAGTCCCGATAGAGATAGTAAATATATTTATGGTACTTGTCGTAGAATTGAGTGAGGCTGAGATTAGATGATCTTTCATAGGCGACATGCCCACAGACTTTGTTCCGGTATTCTCGAAAGTTCTTTGCAAACTCCTCAGGCACCTTTACATCATAAAAACCTATGTCATTTACCCACTCAGGTGCGCGACCATCTTTAATGGCATCACGATATTGATCCATCACTCGCTGCGCGTGATGCATGATGTAACTGTCAATTATAAGGGTTCGTTCTTCACCTTTCTTGTTCGTTATCTTCGTGTTGCCAGAATCACGAGCATTACATCCCAAAATAAACTCGTACAGGTGATGCACGAAGCTTGAATACGCGTTATAGGCCCGATAAGAAACCTCTCGGATACGCCCTTTCATAATCATGATGGTGGCGTAATGGGTGAACCGCTGAAACTCGTCATGACACCTGAACATTTCATGAGTTAAAGCAGTGCAGTGATCTGAATCGACAATGCCGCCTACCTCAAACTTCATGACTACTCCTTGATGCATAACGCCCAGCTGAGCCGACGAGGGGGCGCGCTAGCGTCCCCGAGGTCGGCTCCAGCTGGATGTTATACGCGTACTTAAATGGTGTTTTCACGCACGATCTGTCCTATCTCGTGGCTCAATTGTGAGAATGCATAGGCCCGGACCAGTGAGGGAACGTGCACGATGTGCCTCAACCCTTCCTTTTCATCAAAATCGGAAGCAACCTCCACGTAAACCCGCCCGTCTTCAAACTCCCTAGTCTTGCCATCTTCGTATACCCTCAAATGGCAGTAATCTCCTCCGAGCACCATCACTGATTTCGAATGGATTACGCGCCCAAGGATCCACCACAGGCTTTCCGGGCACAGCTGGATTTCCCTTTCTTCAATTCCTCCTCGCCCAATCCAAGCGACTGGACGATCGCTATGTGGGAATAGCTTCTTCGCAAGAGCGACCTTACCCGCGCGCTCAATGAGTTTGCGAAGGATAAAGCAATACTCATGCAGTCCATCGATCACTTCAACCGTGAACTCGAGATCGAGCGACTGAAAGGAGAACAGATCATCTTCAATGGCATTCCTTCCTGCGACGAATCGATTCCTGTCGAAACATGAGAGAGCAAGCAATCTAGTGCCAGCATCGACTGCCTTTGCGTGCCAACGCGCAATGAGCGCAACCTGTTTCGTCACGACCACTAGGCTCCGAGCGTATAACAGTTATTTAGACTGACGCCGCACTAATACTTTTAGCAACGCTGCGGCCTATCACATTAGCCACAGCAAACCAGAAAGCGGCAATTTTTCCGATAAACCAGCAGCTTGCCCTCATTTCCTCGACTCCCACGCATCCGTTAGCCAAGATACTGCCAACGCCTCACGCCGCTGTCTGTAGGTGAATGCCTACAGCGTCCTCTTCCGGCTTCCGCACTGTCGTGGAAAAAATTCCCCCTCCCAGCCTCCCCCACTGTCGTGGGGGAGGCGTTAATCAAAGAGGCTAATTTTCCCGCAGTTCGCGCAGCTTGCGGTACAGCGTCCGCTCCGACAGCCCGAGCTGGTCGGCGAGGGCGCGCTTGTCACCCTGGAAGCGGGCCAGGGCCCAGAGCAGGTAGCGGTGTTCCACTTCTTCCAGCGGGATCACTTCGCCG
>JANJXC010000106.1 GCA_024709225.1 Gammaproteobacteria bacterium
GCCCTCGCCTTCGCGTCAGGAGGACGCGTAGGCGAGCGCCAATTCGGGCGAGAAGCGCAGGGAACCGCGATAGCGGCGCGGCAGTCGGGCCGCCTTCCTTTGGTTACTTTCGTTGGCGGGACAACGAAAGCGACCCGGCGAAGGGGGACGGAATCCCCCGTCAATACTCAGCGCGCGCAGCGCACCACCAATCACCCCTCACCCCAGCCCTCTCCCACGGGGAGAGGGGGCAAACAGCTCAAGAACGCGCCCATGTGCCGGCCCCAGGGCCATTCAACGGCCGTACTGATTGCCAAAAGCTATCAACCCCTTCGACACAACCCATTAGATAAACGGGCACGGGACGGCTATTCCTATAGCTACCCAACCGCAACACGTCTTGACCACAAAGGAGGCAGCATCATGTCGGAAGGAAAATGCCCGTTTCATCACACCGCCGGCGGTGGCATGTCGAACCGCGACTGGTGGCCCAATCAACTGAACCTCGACATCCTGCGCCAGCATTCGTCCCGGTCCAACCCGATGGGCGAGGGATTCGATTACGCTGCCGAGTTCAAGACGCTGGACCTGGCGGCGGTGAAGCAGGATCTGCGCGCGCTGATGACGCAGTCGCAGGACTGGTGGCCGGCGGACTTCGGCCACTATGGCCCGCTGTTCATCCGCATGGCCTGGCACAGCGCCGGCACCTACCGCACCGGTGACGGCCGCGGCGGCGGCGGCAGCGGCAATCAGCGCTTCGCGCCGGTCAACAGCTGGCCCGACAACGTCAACCTCGACAAGGCGCGCCGGCTGATCTGGCCGGTCAAGCAGAAGTACGGCCGCAAGATCTCCTGGGCCGACCTGATGATCCTCGCCGGCAACGTCGCGCTGGAGTCCATGGGCTTCAAGACCTTCGGCTTCGGCGGCGGCCGCGTCGACATCTGGGAACCGGAGAAGGACATCTACTGGGGCCTGGAGGACAAGTGGCTGGAGGACAGGCGCTACTCCGGCGCGCACGAGAACCTGGAGAACCCGCTCGCCGCCGTGCAGATGGGCCTCATCTACGTGAACCCGGAAGGCCCCAACGGCAACCCGGACCCCATCGCCGCAGCGAAGGACATCCGCGACACCTTTGCGCGCATGGCGATGAACGACGAGGAGACCGTGGCGCTCATCGCCGGCGGCCACACCTTCGGCAAGACCCACGGCGCCGGCCCGGCGACCCACGTCGGCCCCGAGCCCGAGGCGGCCGGCATCACCGAGCAGGGCCTGGGCTGGACGAGCAGCTTCGGCAGCGGCAAGGGCGGCGACACCATTTCCAGCGGGCTGGAAGTGACCTGGACCACCACGCCGACCAAGTGGAGCGGCAACTTCTTCTGGAACCTGTTCGGCTACGAGTGGGAGCTGTCCAAGAGCCCGGCCGGCGCGCACCAGTGGGTGGCCAAGGGCGCCGGGGCGACGATCCCCGATGCCCATGACCCGGCGAAGCGTCACGTGCCGACCATGCTGACCACCGACCTGTCGCTGCGCTTCGACCCCGTCTACGAGAAGATCTCGCGCCGCTTCATGGAGCATCCGGACGAGTTCGCCGATGCCTTTGCCCGCGCCTGGTTCAAGCTGACCCACCGCGACATGGGACCGAAGGCGCGCTACCTCGGTCCCGAGGTGCCCGCCGAGGACCTCATCTGGCAGGACCCGATCCCGGCGGTCGACCACAAGCTGGTCGATGACAAGGATATCGCCACCCTCAAGGCGAAGGTGCTGGCCTCCGGGCTGTCGGTGAGCGAGCTGGTGTCCACCGCCTGGGCCTCGGCCGCCACCTTCCGCGGCTCCGACATGCGCGGCGGCGCCAACGGCGCGCGCATCCGCCTGGCGCCGCAGAAGGACTGGCCGGTGAACCAGCCGGAGCAGCTGGCCAAGGTGCTGAAGACCCTCGAAGGCATCCAGGCCGAGTACAACAAGTCGGCCACGGGCGGCAAGAAGGTGTCGCTGGCCGACCTCATCGTGCTGGCCGGTGGCGCCGCCGTCGAGCAGGCGGCGAAGGCGGCCGGCCACGCGATCACGGTGCCGTTCGCGCCGGGGCGCATGGATGCCGCGCAGGAGCAGACCGATGTCGAGGCCTTTGCGGTGCTGGAGCCCATCGCCGATGGCTTCCGCAACTACCAGAAGGCGCGCTACAGCGTGAAGGCCGAGGAGCTGCTGGTGGACAAGGCGCAGCTGCTGACCCTGACCCCGCCGGAGATGACGGTGCTGGTGGGCGGGCTGCGTGTGCTGGGCGCCAATGTCGGAAAGACGAGGCACGGCGTGTTCACCGAGCGGCCGGAGGTGTTGAGCAATGACTTCTTCGTCAACCTGCTCGACATGGGCACCGTATGGAGCGCGACGTCGAAGGACGAGGAGCAGTTCGAGGGGCGCGATCGAAAGACGGGAAAGGTGAAGTGGAGCGCCACCCGCGTCGACCTCATCTTCGGTTCCAACTCCGAGCTGCGCGCCCTGGCGGAGGTCTATGCCGCGGCCGATGCGAAGGAGAAGTTCGTCCGGGACTTCGTGGCGGCGTGGAGCAAGGTGATGAACCTGGATCGCTTCGATATCGCCCGATAGCGGCAACCGCGCAGGGGCGGCGTTTCCGTGGGATGGAAACGCCGCCCCTTCTTTTTTTGCGGCGGAGAGATGCCGGCGCGCAAGCGGCCATGGCAACATAGGCCATCGACGTCTGAACGCTTGGGGAAAAACATGGTCAACAACCGGGCAGCAAAGGGAATGGCGCGCCGCATCGGCGCCGGGGCGCTGGTTCTGCTGCTGGCGTTGGTGCAGACGGCCCACGCCACGCCGGCGGAAAAGGTGATCTCCACCCGAACGGCCGCGCCCAAGGCCGAGATCATCACCACCCTGACCAAGGCCCGGCTGCACGACCTGATGAAGGCCGAGGGTTATGCGGTGAGTTTCGATGAGGACGGCGACCTGCAGTGGAAGATCGAGGGTCTGCGTGCCTTCCTGTTCGTCGCCAGCGAGGGGACGTCGCTGCAGTTCCACATCGGCTTCTCCGATGGCAATGCCACGCTGGAGAAGGTCAATGCCTGGAATCGCGACATGCGTTATTCGCGCAACTACCTCGACGATTCGGGCGACCCGCATCTGGAGCTGGACCTCGACCTCGCCGGCGGCGTGACCCAGGCGCGGATCCTTGATTTCATCAAGACCTGTCAGGCGTCGCTGCAGCAATGGGTCGACGCGGTGATTCGGTGAGTCTGCCGGGCCGGATGGCAAGTGATGCCGTTGTGCAGGTGCTATCCTGCACAAGGCGATAGCGAAGAGAGAGAGCGATGTCCAGTTGGCGTGAAAAAATCGATGTGCGTATACCCCAGGGCCCGGCGGCGGCGGTTGCCGTGCCGGTCGCGGTGCTGTTGCTGGTGATGCTCGTCACCACCTTCGTGGTCAGCAACGAGCCGGAGGCCTTTGGGGTGCAGGCGGAGCGGCGCGCCGAACAGGCCGTCGTCGGCAGCGCCACGGTCGGTGCGGCGATCGCCATAGGCGAGACGCTGCTGGACAAGACCGGCGGCTATATCTCCAACGACGTGCTGCCGCCCTTCGTGTTTCTCGACGACATCCCCAACTGGGAGTTCGGCGCCCTGGTGGCGCTGCGCGATGTGTCGGCGGTGATGCGCAATCACTACGCCCGCTCGCAGTCGCAGTCGGTGGAGGATGCGGACCTGTCCCGCGCCGAGCCGCAATTCAATTTCCAGAACGACTCCTGGATCCTGCCGGCCACCGAATCGGAATACCGTGACGGCCTGGCCTACCTGCAGGCCTATCGCAGCCGTCTGCTCGATGACAATGACGCCAATGCGCAGTTCTTCGCCCGCGCCGACAATCTGGCCGCCTGGCTGCAGGTGGTGGAGAAGCGCCTCGGCAGTCTGTCGCAGCGCCTCTCCGCCAGCGTCGGTCAGGTGCGCAGCAACACCAATCTGGCCAACGACCCGGCGGCGCAGCAGAGCACGCCGACGCCGAGCGTGGTGTACGAGAGCACGCCGTGGCTGGAGGTGGACGATGTGTTCTATGAGGCGCGCGGCCACGTCTGGGCGCTGCTGCATCTGTTCCGCGCCGTGGAGATCGATTTCCGCAACAGTCTGGAGCGGAAGAATGCCGTCACCTCCCTGCACCAGATCATCCGCGAGCTGGAAGAGGCGCAGCGGCCGGTGTCCAGCCCGATGGTGCTGAACGGCAGCGGCTTCGGCTGGGTGGCCAACTACTCGCTGACCATGGCCAACTACATCTCCCGCGCCAACGCGGCGGTGATCGATCTGCGCGCCCTGCTGGAACGCGGTTAGGCGTGTGTCCCGCATGGGCAGGCCGTTATGCCCCGCGCCTCATGGCGGCAATCGCGCCCTGCGGGAGGCTTTGCAATTCTTTACCTGACCGATCGGTCACTGCGTCGTCCTTGTGGGTACACTGAACGCCTGCCGTACCCGTCGCTGTGGAGCACTCCATGAATTTGCCGCGTATTCCCCCCAGGTTGATGCCGGTGGCCGTCCTCGCCGTCGGCGTGCTGGGATTTTTCCTGTTGCTGGCCACCCGGCCGGCCCCGATGCCGGCGGAGGTGCGCGAGCGCGCCTGGACCGTGGCGGTGGAAACGGTGACGCCGGCCAGCCAGGCGCCGCTGCTGATCCTGTACGGCACCGTCGACAGCCCGCGCTCGGCGGAGCTGACGGCGGCGGTGGCGGCCTATGTGGCCGCGGTGCCGGTGCGCGAGGGTGCGGTGGTGGCGGCCGGTGCGCCGCTGGTGTTGCTGGATGAGCGGGATGCGCGCCTGGTGCTGACGCAGCGCGAGGCCCAGGTGGCGAGCGCCCGGCGCAGCCATGGCAACGATGTGCAGGCCCTGGCGCGGGAGCGCGAGCTGCTGCGCCTGACGGAAAAGGGCGTGGAGCGGGCGCAGACCATGGCGGCGCGCAATCTCGGCCCGCAGTCGGCGCTGGATGACGCCAATGCGGCGCTGGAGCGGCAGCGTCTGGCGCTGGCCGCGCGCGAGCTGGCGGTGGCCGACTATCCGCAGCGTCTGGCGCAACTGGAGGCGCAGCTGGAACAGGCGCGGCTCGATGTGGAACGCACGCGCATCCTTGCGCCGTATACCGGACGGGTGGCGCAGCTGCACGTCGCGCCGGGTGACCGCGTACGGGTCGGCGATCGCATCGCCGCCATCTATGACGTGGAAGGTCTGGAGATCCGCGCCACCGTGCCGGCGCCGTGGTTGCCGACGGTGCGGCGTGCGCTGGAGGCCGGCGGCGTGCGTGCCACCACCCGCATCGACGGCGTGAGCTACGAGTTGCAGTTGGCCGGCCTGTCGGGCCGCGCCGGCGCCGGTGGCGCCGGGGTGGATGCGCTGCTGCGCTTTGCCGAGGGGGCGCCGGAGCTGCCGCTGGGGCGCTTCGCCGAGGTGTATCTGCATCTGCTGCCGGTGGAGCAGGCCGTGGCCTTGCCGCATGAGGCGCTGTACGGCCGCGATCGCATCTACCGCCTGGTGGACGGACGCATGGCGGCGTTGCCGGTGGAGCGGCTGGGCGAGACGCTGGCGGAGAACGGCACCACGCGCCTGCTGTTGCGCAGCCCGGCGCTGCGCGCCGGGGACCGCGTCATCGTCACGCGCCTGCCCAACGCCATGGATGGCCTGCGTGTCACCGCCGTGGATGCAGAGGCGCAGCCATGAGCACGCTGGCCGTTGGACGCCGGCCGGACGCCCCCATGCTGACGGGCACCCCGCATCATGCCTAGCGGACTCATCGGTCTGTTCGCCCGCCATCGCGTGGCCGCCAACATGCTGATGCTGCTGATGCTGCTCAGCGGTGTGTGGGCCCTGCAGAAGCTGAACACCCAGTTCATGCCCAGCTTCGATCTCAATTTCGTCACCGTGCGCGTGCTCTGGCCGGGCGCCGGTGCCGAGGATGTGGAGACCGGCATCACCGTGCCGCTGGAGCAGGCGCTGCGCACGGTGGACAGCCTCAAGCTGCTCACCTCCACCTCGGCCATCGGCGTTGCCGCCATCTCGCTGGAGTTCTATCCCAAGACCGACATGACGCTGGCCCTGGAGCAGGTGAAGGACCTGGTGGCGCAGCAGCGCAATCTGCCGGAGACCGCGCAGGAGCCGATCATCACGCGGGTGATTCGCTATGAGGACATCGGCCGCATGCTGGTGACCGGTCCGGCGGACCTGCGCGAGCTGCGTCCGGTGGTGCGGCGCATCGAGCAGGAGCTGCTGGCGCGCGGCATCGCCCGCGTGGTGCTGAACGGCCTGCCCAAGGAGGAGGTGGCGATCCAGGTGCCGACGGCGCGCCTGCTCGAGCTGGGCATGAGCCTGGATGCCATCGCCGATCAGGTGGCGCGCATCAGCCGCGACCTGCCCGCCGGCATGGCCGGGCGCGATGATGTCGCGCACCAGTTGCGCAGCCTGGACCAGCGCCGCACGCTGCAGGGCTTCGCCGAGATTCCGCTGCGCGGCGACACGCAGCACGGCCTCCTGGCCCTGGGCGATGTCGCCAGCATTGCGCGCCGGCCGCGGGAAGGCCAGCAACTGATCTTCCACGACGGCAAGCCGGCGGTGGAGATCCAACTGCAGCGCAGCGAGAGCGCCGATGCGCTGGATTCGGCGCGCATCGTCGCCGACTGGATGAACGAGGGCCGGCCGCATTTGCCCGCCGGCATCGAGATCAAGCTGTTCGATCAGAGCTGGGAGCTGATCGCCGAGCGCATCGACCTGTTGCTGTCCAACGGCCTGGGCGGTCTGGTGCTGGTGCTCGGCATGCTGTACCTGTTCCTGAGCGGACGCCTCGCCGGACGCGTGGCGCTGACCATACCGGTGTCATTCACCGCGGCGCTGGCCGTGCTCTGGCTGGTCGGCGGGACCATCAACATGATCAGCCTGTTCGGCCTGATCATGGCGCTGGGCATGATCGTCGACAATGCCATCGTGGTGAGCGAACACGCCCATACCCTGCACCAGCGCGGCGTCAGCACGCAGCATGCGGCGGAGGAGGCGGCGCACCGCATGTTCGCGCCGGTGATGTCCTCGTCGATCACCACCGTCGCCGCCTTCATTCCGCTGATGCTCATCGGCGGCATCATCGGCCAGATCATGTTCGACATCCCGCTGGTGGTGGTCTGCGTGATCCTCGCCACCCTGGTGATCACCTTCCTGATCCTGCCGGCGCAGCTGGGCAAGACGCTGCGCATGATGGACGGCTATGTGCCGGGGCCGTTCCGTCTGCGTTTCGATGCCGCCTTCGATCACTTCCGTGACCATCATTTCCGTCGCGCCGTGCACTGGTCGGTACAACACCGCGCCGTCACCCTGAGCGGCACGCTGGCGCTGCTGATCCTGTCGCTGGGGCTGCTCGCCGGCGGCCGCCTCGGCTTCACCTTCTTTCCCTCCCCGGACAGCACCATCCTCTATGCCAATGTCTCCTTTGTCGCCGGCACGCCGCCGCAGCGGGTGGAACGCTTCGTGGATGACGTGCAGCGGGCGTTGTGGGACACCGATGCGCAGTTCGGCGGCGGCATCGTGCAGACGGCGGTGCCGCGCCTGCGCAGCGTGGTCGGTGTCGGCCCCGGCACCGAGCGCAGCGGCGATGCCTTCGGCGCGGTGCTGGTGGAGCTGACCTCGCCGGACAGACGCGAGGTCAGCAATGCGGAATTCATCCGTGCCTGGCAGGGGCGCCTGCCGCGGGTGCCGGGATTGGAGACCTTCGCCGTGGGGGCGCGCATCGGCGGGCCGCCGGGGCGCGACCTGGAGATCCGCCTCACCGGCAGTGATGCCGCCAGCCTGAAGGCGGCGGCGCTGGACCTCGCCGAGGTGCTGAACGATTACGCCGGGGTGTCGGCGGTGGAGGATGACATGCCGTTCGGGCGCGAGCAGCTCATCTATCGCCTCAGCGCCGAGGGGCGCGCGGCGGGCCTGACGGTGGATGCGGTGGGGCGGCAGCTGCGCGCCGCCTTCGATGGCCGCCTGGCGCAGATCTATCAGGACGGGCTCGACGAGATCGAGGTGCGCGTGGTGCTGCCGGACGGCGAACGCCACCGCATGGCGAGCCTGGAGCGTTTTGCCATCATGCTGCCCGATGGCCGCGGCCTGCCTCTCGGCACCGTGGCGGAACTGGTATCGCGCCAGGGCTTCGAGGCGCTGCGCCATGCCGATGGCCTGCTGGCGGTGAATGTGTTCGGCGATGTCGACCGCGCACAGAACAATGCCGGCCGCGTGATTGCCTCGCTGCAGGAAAGCGTGTTGCCGCAACTGGTGGCGCGTTACGGCATCGATTTCTCGTTCCAGGGCCGCGCCGCCGATCAGGCGGAGACCATCGGCGACATGCAGATGGGGCTGGTGTTTGCGCTGCTGATGATCTACGTCACCCTGGCCTGGGTGTTCGGCTCCTACGGCTGGCCGCTGGTGGTGATGGCGATCATCCCCTTCGGCCTGCTCGGCGCGGTGGTGGGGCATTGGGTGATGGGCATGGAGCTGACCATCCTGTCGCTGTTCGGCCTGTTCGGCCTCACCGGCATCGTGGTCAACAACTCCATCATCCTGGTGAGCTTCTACCAGACGCTGCGCGAAGAGGGCATGGATACCGATACCGCCATCGTCGAGGCGTCCTGCCAGCGCCTGCGCGCCGTGCTGCTCACCTCGCTCACCACCATCGTCGGCCTGGTGCCGCTGCTGTTCGAGCGCTCGCTGCAGGCGCAGTTCCTGATCCCGATGGCGATCTCGCTGGTGTTCGGCCTCGCCTTTGCCACCGGCCTGGTGCTGGGGGTGATCCCGGCGCTGCTGTCATGGCACGAGCAGTGGGCGGAGCGCATTGCCGCCTGGCGCGGAAAGGTATCCGTGTAGGAGCGCATCGTATTCGCGATATCTGTGCCTTAATCCGGCAGCGTTTCGCGAATGCGATTCGCTCCTACGAAAGATATTTTTCAGGTGAACGGCGGGTAGGCCCGATAGAGCGCAGCGGTATCGGGCAGCGTCTTGCCGGATACCGCTGCGCTATGTCCGGTCTACGAGTGTTGTGGCACGAGCAGTGGGCGGAGCGCCTTGCCGCCTGGCGCGGAAAGGTATCCGCGTAGGAGCGCATCGTATTCGCGATATCCGTGCCTTAATCCGGCAGCGTTTCGCGAATGCGATTCGCTCCTGCAGAGAGGGGAGGGAGTTTACTAGCGCACGCCCTTGTCGCGCAGGAACTGGCTGTAGCCCTGGTCGGTGCCGTTGATGTGGCCGACGAGCCACTTCTTGAGGAACTGCACCGCCTCTTCGATGGTTTCGTGCGGCTTGGCCTGATAGCGCTGCAGTATTTCGTTGACCTGGGCGATCATCGCCTCGTGCTCGCCCTTGTGCGCGGCATAGGTGGGATAGCCGTTGGCCTCCATCAGCTCCTCTTCGCGCTTGAAGTGGGTCTTGGTGTAGTCCACCAGGGCGTCGAAGGCCTCGCGCTCGTACTGCGGGTCGGTCTGGTAGTGGGCGGCGGTCTGCAGCTGGTTGATCAGGTTGAGCAGCTTCTTGTGATCGTTGTCGATGGCCTCGATGCCGACGCTGTAGGAGTCGTGCCATTCGACGAAGCGGTTGGCGACCATGCGCTTGTGGATGTAGGGCACCAGGGCCAGCACCACGATCAGGGTCCAGGACACCGGGTTGGTCAGGCTGACCATGAAGCCGAGCAGGATGATGGTGATGATGACCAGCAGCAGCAGGGCCAGGCCGAACATGCTCCATTGCTTGTTCATCGATGTTTCCCCCATTGAGTAGGCAATAGATGACGCGGCCGGAATAACCTTCCGCTCTGATGGTTATTGTGGGTAATGTACCGACAGGGCGACTTGATTTGGGTCAATTTTCAACCCTGGTTGGGGTGTGCCGCCGGCAATCCGGGGCATGGTCTGCCCGGTCGCCGGCGGCACATTGGCACCGGCTATTCCTGCGGGGTGCGCAGCCGGTCCTGGGTCTGTTCGCGCTCCTGCGCCTGCTCCCGCACCTGATCACCCAGACCGTCCTTGTCCCGTTCCTGGCTGCGGGTCTGTTCCCGTACCTGGTCGCCGATACCCTGGCCCTGCTTTTCAGCTTCGCCCTTGGCCTTGGCTTTCGCCTTGGCCTTTTCCTTGTCCTTCTCGGCGTCCTCGTCGCGGTACTTCTCCTGGGCCTGATCGCGGTCCATGTCCCGATCCATGCCCTTGGCCGGCATGCCGCCACCCGCCCCGCCAGCGCCACCCGGGCCGGCGGCGAGCAGGCTGCCGGGCAGGGCGAGGGCCAGAATCAGTGCGAAAACCTTCCCTTTGTTCATGATTTTTGCTCCTTACACAGTGGTTGGTACGGCCTATGACTATAGTCCGTGCCGGCCAAAATTTTGTGACCGGTTGCGCCGTGCCGGGGCATGGCCGAAGATGCCACAAAGATGGTCGTCCGCTGACTCAAGGTGCCCTATGTCTATGCCCATGCTCCCGTCCGAACTTTCGCCGCGTCAGGCCTGGCAGCTGTTGCAGGACGACCCGCGTGCCGTCCTGGTCGATATCCGTTCCGCGATGGAATTTCTGTTCGTCGGTCATCCCGCCGGCGCGGTGCACATCGCCTGGATCGATGAGCCGGACTGGGTGGTGAATCCTCACTTCGTCACCGACGTGCGCAAGCTGCTGCTGGGCGGCGTGGTGTGCGACGCGGACAGCGGCTGTGCGCCGATCATCCTCATCTGCCGCAGCGGCAAGCGTTCCCGGGAGGCGGGGAAGGCGCTGCTGGAGGCCGGCTTCCGCAGCGTCTATCACATCGACAGCGGTTTCGAGGGCGAGCTGGACGAGCACCACCATCGCAGCACGGTGAACGGCTGGCGCCACGACGGCCTGCCGTGGGAGCAGTGCTGACGGCGGAGGGATACGCGCCGCAAGCCGCTGCCGCGTCCGTCGGCGTTCCCTGGCGTTTGGCGGCCTGTCGGTTAGGCTGGAGATCATCCCTGTGGCACGGAGGAGCCGCCGTCATGCCGACCCAGATACAGAAGATCACGCCGTTCCTGTGGTTCAACACTGAGGCCGAAGAGGCCGCGGCGTTTTACACCGCCGTGTTTCCCGATTCGCGGCTCATCGCCAGCACCCGCTACAGCGCGGAGGGGGCCGAGGCCTCCGGCCGGCCCGCGGGCACGGTGATGACGGTGACGTTTGCACTGGCGGGCCAGGAGTTCGTGGCCCTGAATGGCGGGCCGTATTTTTCCTTTACCGAGGCGATCTCCTTCGTGGTCAATTGCGCGTCGCAGGACGAGGTGGACCATTACTGGGCGCGTCTGGCCGCTGGGGGTGACGCGAAGGCGCAGCAGTGCGGCTGGCTCAAGGATCGCTACGGGGTGTCCTGGCAGATCGTGCCCACCGTGCTCACGAGGCTGCTGGGCGACCCGGATGCGGCCAGGTCGCGCCGGGCGATGAAGGCCATGTTGCAGATGAAGAAGATCGATATTGCCGCCCTGTTGCGGGCCGCCGACGGCGTGGAATGAGGGGGGCGCGATGCAGCCGCGTATCAGCATGATCACCCTGGGCGTTGCCGACCTGGCGCGCGCGGCGACGTTTTATGAACAGGGCCTGGGCCTGCCGCGCATGGACGCGCCGCCGGAGGTGGCGTTTTTCACCCTGCACGGCACCTGGCTCGGCCTGTACGGCCGCGAGGCGCTGGCCGCCGATGTGGGCGTCGCCGCGGCGGGCAGCGGCTTCACCGGGTTCACCCTGGCCCACAACGTGACCTCGGCGGCCGCGGTGGATGCCGTGATGGCGCAGGCCGTGGCCGCCGGCGCGCGCCTGGTGAAACCCGCCCAGCCGGTATTCTGGGGCGGCTACGCGGGCTATTTTGCCGACCCCGACGGCTATCTGTGGGAGGTGGCCCACAACCCGCTGTTCTGGGTCGGGCCCGCGGACGCGGGCGGATAGCCGGGATGTCGCCGCGTGCCCTATGACGCGCAGCAGTGAAGATGGCTACCCATTCGGAACAGCGATTCAGGCGCTGCGTTCGAAGATCAAATCCCACACGCCGTGGCCCAGGCGCTGGCCGCGCTGCTCGAACTTGGTGAGCGGGCGGTAGTCCGGGCGCGGCACGTAGTCGCCGGTCGGCGAGGTGTTGCGGAAACCCGCGGCCGCCGTCATCACCTCCAGCATGTGCTGGGCGTAGTTTTCCCAGTCGGTCGCCATGTGGAAGTGGCCGCCAACTTTCAGCTTGCGGCGCAGCAGCTGGACGAATTCGTCCTGCACGATGCGGCGCTTGTGGTGGCGCTTCTTCGGCCAGGGGTCGGCGAAGAACAGGTACACCGCGTCGAGGGAGCCGTCTGGGATGCGCTGCGTCAGCACCTCCACCGCGTCGTCGCGCATCACGCGCAGGTTGTTGAGGCCCAGCTCCTCGATCCGGAGCAGCAGGTGGCCGACGCCGGGGGTGTGCACCTCGATGCCCAGATAGTTGTTGTCGGGGTGGGCCTGGGCGATGGCGGCGAGGGAGTCGCCGTTGCCGAAGCCGATCTCCAGGATGCATGGCGCGCTGCGCCCGAACAGGGCGGTGCAGTCCAGCGGCGCCGCGGCGCTGGCCAGGCCGAAGCGCGGGAACAGTTCATCCATGGCCCGCTGCTGGGCAGGGGTGAGGCGACCCTGGCGCAGGGTATAGGAGCGGATGGCGCGGTGCGGGCGTTCGGTCTCGGTCACGGCAGGGTCCTCGTGCGGGGCGCACATTGTAGGCAGTCCGGCACGCCTGAAAAACCCCCGCGCTTGGTGGCCGCGGCGTCCTGGGTTAGATTGGTGGCCCTTTGTCCTGCCGGGAATCATCGTGGACCTGTTGGAATCCCCCATTGCTGCCGAACTGATGCGCTGGCTGGATAGGCTGGACCATCCTGCCGTCTGGTATCAAATCGTGGTACTGCTGCTGGCCGGCACCGGCGCCTGGGCGATGCAGCGCTATCTGGGCGGGCGCCTGCTGGCGGAGGTGGGCGGCCTGCAGCGCTTCACCCTGCGCTCGGTGCAGCGCGTGATGTTTCCGTTCACCATGCTGATCGTGGTGTTGAGCGGCCGCGCCATTCTGCAGGCGCAGGAGTTCACCACTGCGGTGCTGAACATCGCCGTGCCGCTGCTGTTGTCGCTGGCCGCGATCCGCTTTCTGGTATACGGCCTGCGCAAGGGCTTCCCGGTCACGCCCATGCTCAAGGCCTGGGAGAACATCATCGGCTTCACCATCTGGGCGCTGGTGGCGCTGCACCTGCTGGGCTGGCTGCCGGCGGTGCTGGAGGCGATGGATGAGCTGGCCGTCAATGTCGGCAGCGCCCGCATTTCACTGCTGTCATCGCTCAAGCTGGTGATGCTGATAGGCCTGCTGATGACCCTGGCCTTCTGGATCTCCGGTGTCCTGGAGCGACGCATGAAGGCGTCCACCCATGTCACGCCGGCCCTGCAGGTGGCGCTGGCCAAGTTCAGCAAATTCTTTCTGCTCACCCTGGCCTTCCTGCTGGCGCTCAATGCGGTGGGCATCGACTTCACGGCACTGACGGTATTCGGCGGCGCGCTGGGTGTCGGCATCGGTTTCGGTCTGCAGCGCATCGCCAGCAACTTCATCAGCGGCTTCATCCTGGTGCTGGACCGTTCCATCAAGCCAGGTGACGTGATCTCCATCGGCGACAAGTTCGGCTGGGTGGAGGAACTGCGCGCGCGTTACATCGTGGTGCGCAACCGTGACGGCGTGGAGACGCTGATCCCCAATGAAAATCTCATCACCTCCGAGGTGATCAACTGGAGTTACACCGATCGCCATGTGCGGGTGCGCATTCCGGTGCAGATCAGCTACAACGATGACCCGGAGCAGGCGATGGCCCTGATGCTGGAGGCCGCCAGTGCCGCCGAGCGCGTCGTGGCAGACCCGGCACCGACGGTGCGGCTGCAGGAATTCGCCGACAACGGCATCCTGCTCGAACTGCGGGTGTGGATCGATGATCCGGAGGCAGGCGTCGGCGGTGTGCGCTCCGCCATCAATCTGGCCATCTGGCGTGCCTTCAAGCAGGCCGGCATTTCCTTCCCCTACCCGCAGCGCGACCTGTACATCAAGGAGATGCCGCGCGGCTAAGGCTGTCCGTCACGCCGCAGCCTACGAAAGCGCGGATCGTGGATGGGTGGAGCGTAGCGCAACCCATTGCCGTGTCGGTGGGTTACGCGGCGCTAACCCACCCTGCATTGATCCTGTGTCAGAACCACCTCTTGAGGCGGAACAGCAGCAGCAAGGCCGCGGACAGCAGCAGCATCCCGCCGATGACCACGAAATAGCCGTAGCGGGTGTGCAGCTCCGGGATGTTGTCGAAGTTCATGCCGTAGATGCTGGCGATGAGCATCAGCGGCATGAAGATGGCGGAGATCACCGTCAAGGTGCGCATGATCTGGTTGGTGCGATGCGCCACGGCGGAGAAATGCAGCTGCACCAGCGACTCCACCTCGTGTTGCTGCGTCAGCGCGAACTTGGTGACGCGGCGGATGTGTTCCAGCAGGTCGGTATAGCGCACGTTGAGGTGTTCGCTGATTTCATCGCGCGCGCTGTCGCGCCAGGCCAGCACCGCGTCTTCCTGCTCCTCGCACAGGATCTCCAGCCGGCGCAGCTGGCTGCGATGGCCCATCACCAGATACCAGTCGTCGAAGGGGTGGCGCGGGTCGAGCAGCTTGGTGGCCCACTCCTCCATCTGCAGGGTAAGCGGTTCGCGCAGGGCGAGGAAGCGATCCACCATGGTGCTGAGCAGCATGTGCATCAGTCCGGCCGGGTCCACCGGGACGCGGCCGGTGTGGCGCAGCAGGCGTTCCTTTACGCCGTGCACCGAGCGGCTGTCGCCGGGCTGGATGGTGACCAGCAGGCGGTCGAACAGGAAGAAGGCGATGGGACGGGTGGCGAACTCGCCCTCCTCCAGCTCCGGCGCCAGGCTGCGGAAGATCACCATGTCGTAATCGGAGGTGGCGTCGGAGAACGACGGGTGCGCGGGGTTGAAGCTGTCGTTGATGTGGCGTTCGTGGATCTTGCGGCTGGTGAGCCGCTCCACCGTGGCATGCCAGTCCGCGGCCTGGTCACGTGTGAAGTCGAGCCAGAGAAAGCCCTCCTGCGGCAGGGCAGGCAGGTGGTCGAGCCGCTGCGGCGGAGTGCCGATGCCGAGTTGAAGGATGTCCATGGCGGACTATTGTAGGAGCGAATCGCATTCGCGACCAATGCCGATGCGGGCAGATGTCGCGAATACGATTCGCTCCTACATGGAATTAGAAAAACGTGCCGTCGATGGGCGAGGAGGCGCTGGCGTAGCGCTTGCGCGGCATGCGCCCGGCGCGGAAGGCCTCGCGGCCGGCCTCGATGGCCTTCTTCATGGCCGAGGCCATCAGCACCGGGTCCCTGGCCTGGGCGATGGCGGTGTTCATCAGGACGCCGTCGCAGCCCAGCTCCATGGCGATGGTGGCGTCCGAGGCGGTCCCGACGCCGGCATCCACCAGGATCGGCACCTGGGCGTTCTGCACGATCTCCAGGATGTTGTAGCGGTTCTGGATGCCGAGGCCGGAGCCGATGGGACCGGCCAGGGGCATCACCGCCACGCAGCCCATCTCCTCCAGGCGCTTGGCAACGATGGGGTCGTCGGAGGTGTAGACCATCACCTTGAAGCCGTCCTTGATCAGGATCTCGGCAGCCTTGAGGGTGGCGACCACGTCGGGGTACAGCGTCTTCTCGTCGCCCAGCACCTCCAGTTTCACCAGGTCGTGGCCGTCGAGCAGTTCGCGCGCCAGGCGGCAGGTGCGCACCGCATCGTCGACGTTGTAGCAGCCGGCGGTATTGGGCAGGTAGGTGTAGCGATCGGGCGGCAGCACGTCGAGCAGGTTGGGCTCGCCGGGGTTCTGGCCGATGTTGGTGCGGCGGATCGCCACGGTGATGATCTCGGCGCCGGCGGCCTCGGTGGCGAGTCGGGTCTCGTCCATATCCCTGTACTTCCCAGTGCCGGTGAGCAGGCGGGAACGGTAGGTCTTGCCGGCAATCACCAGCGGGTCATCGATGTTGGGCATGGGGTGTTCCTGCGACAGTGTGATGCGTGAATGACGGATTATACGCGCGGCGGCCTTCAGCCGCCGCCGATGGCCTGGACCACTTCGACCTTGTCGCCGGGCTGGAAGCGGTGCGTGGCATAGCTGCTGCGCGGCACGATCTCCATATTCACTTCCATGGCGATGCGCTTGCCGGCGAGGTCCATGGCCGCGACCAGTTCGGCGGCGGTGTAGTTGTCGGGCACCTCGCGTGCCGCGCCGTTGACGTGAATTTTCATGGGGCGGAAGCCTAGCGGTTGCTGGCCGTGTCCGTCAAACCCGGGCTACCATGAATGCAATTTCTACAACAACAGCGCGGGAATCGGAGTCATGTCGCACGATCACACCGACTACATCTCGCCACCGCAGGCCAGCACCCTGGACGGTCTGCTGCGCGAGCGGGTGCGCCGCACGCCCGGCAATCTTGCCTACCGCAGCTTCAACCGCGACGACGAGCAGTGGCACGACTGGAACTGGGCCGGGGCGGCGCAGGAGGTGGCACGCTGGCAGCAGGCCCTGGCGGCGGAGGGGCTGACGCCGGGGGAGCGTGTCGCTCTGCTGCTGCGCAACGGTCCGCCGTGGGTGTGGTTCGAGCAGGCGGCGCTCGGCCTCGGGTTGGTGGTGGTGCCGTTGTATCTGGAGGACCGCCCCGATAACACCGCGTACATATTGCAGGACGCCGGGGTGCGCGTGCTGCTGGTGCAGGAAGAGCGCTACGGCCGCCTGCGCACGGCGCTGGAGGCCGTGCCTGACCTGCAGCGCATCATCGTCGCCGGCGACGGCGAGGGCACCGTCTGCGGCCCGCGTGCCGTGCCGCTGGCCGTGTGGCTGCCGCCGGCGGGCGACCGTCCGCTGGCCGCGCGCCAGGGCTGCGCCGACGACCTCGCCACCATCGTCTACACCTCCGGCACCACCGGCCGTCCCAAGGGCGTGATGCTCAGCCACCGCAACATCCTCAGCAACGTCGAGGCCTCGCTCGCCCTGGAGCGCTTCGTGCCCGGCGACCTGTTCCTGTCCTTCCTGCCGCTGTCGCACATGCTGGAGCGCATGGCCGGCTACTACCTGCCGATGATGGCCGGCAGTGCCGTGGCCTATGCCCGCTCGGTGCAGCAGCTGGCCGAGGACCTGCAGACCCAGCGCCCCACCATCCTCATCGCCGTGCCGCGGGTATTCGAGCGCGTCTATGGCCGCATCCAGGACGGACTGACCGCACGCCCGCCCCTGGCGCGCACGCTGTTCCGCGCCACCCTGGCGGTGGGCTGGCGGCGCTTCCTGTGGCGCCAGGGCCGCGCCGGCTGGTCGCCGTCGTTGTTGCTGTGGCCGCTGCTCCACCGGCTGGTGGCGCGCAAGGTGGCGGAGCGCCTGGGTGGCCGTCTGCGCCTGGCGGTGAGCGGCGGCGCCGCCCTGTCACCGACGGTGGCGCGCTTCTTCCTGTCACTGGGGCTGGACCTGGTGCAGGGCTACGGTCTGACCGAGGCCTCGCCGGTGGTGAGCGTCAATCTGCCCGGCGACAACGAGCCGGCCAGCGTGGGCCGGCCGCTGCCCGGCATCGAGGTGCGCCTCGGCAGCGATGAGGAGTTGCTGGTGCGCGGCCCCAACGTGATGCAGGGCTACTGGAACCATCCACAGGCCACCGCCGCCACCATCGATGCCAGCGGCTGGCTGCACACCGGCGATCAGGTGCGGCTTGATGATGCCGGTCGCATCCACATTACCGGACGGCTGAAGGATATCCTGGTGCTGTCCAACGGCGAGAAGGTGCCGCCCTCGGAGATGGAAGGGGCGATCATGCTCGACCCGCTGTTCGAGCATGCCATGTTGCTGGGCGAGGGCGAGGCGCATCTGGCGGCGCTGGTGGTGCTGAACAGCGAGCAGTGGCCGGAACTGGCGCAGCAACTCGGCCTCGAGGCGCAGGCGGCAGACAGCCTGCAGTCGGCGGCCCTGCAACGCTTTCTGCATCAGCGCATCGCTGCCCTGCTGCGCGATTTCCCCGGCTATGCCAAGGTGCGGCGCGTGGCGGCGACGCTGGAACCGTGGAGCGTCGACAACGGCCTGCTCACGCCGACCATGAAGCTGCGCCGGCGCGAGGTACAGGCGCGCTATGCGGCGCAGATCGCGGCGCTGTTTCATTGAGCGGTAACATTCCGTATGCACATCGTGCGATCATCGCCGCGACAGCATGACTGAAGGTGCCCCCTGACCATGAAACCGAGGCTTCGTTTTTCGCTCCCCGTTTTGCGCCCGGTCACCGAACATTCTTTTGCCATTCATCATGCGGCACTGGACGGCTGGCTGGAGCAGTTGCCGCTGGGCAGCCTGGGCGAGGCCTGCCGCCAAATCTTTCTCGCCCTGTATGAGGTGAACCGCACCCAGCATGCGCTGGAGCAGCGGCTGGAATTTCTCGAGCGCATCGCCCGGCCCTTGAGCCAGGTGCTGCCGGTACTGCGCGGACGCTTCATCGGCCAACCCGTTCCGCTGCCGGAAAAGACGCGCCAGATCGCCAACCTCGCCATCGACCTGCAGGTGGAAATGGTGATCGGCTACCGCCTGGTGCTGGAGGGCCTGCGCCGCCTGCCCTGGTTCCGCCGCTGGGGCAGCGGGCAGCGCAAGATCATCGCCGCGCATCGCGTCCTGCATTATCTGGGCGGCATCCTGAGCGACTACCAGGGCCTGCGCCTGCCCTATCCCCGCGGCGTGTGGCGCACGGTGCATCGCATCTTCCGTCATGAAGGCCACGCCGGCCGCATCCGGCGCCAGCTGGCCCGGATGGCCGGTGGCGATACCACCGCCACGGTGCTGGACGAATACAAGCGCCTGCTGCTGCAGACCCTGGTGCCGCAGGCGCGCATCCAGGCGGGCCAGTGGCAGCATATCGAGGCCTGCCTGCAGGAGTGGCTGCCACTGGTGGATTTCGACCCCACCTCGGTCGAATACGGTTTCTGGGTACGCATCGACAGCGACCAGCCGCCCACCGAGCTGCCGGTGGACCTGCTCAGCGCCATGGGCGGCAAAGGCAAGCATACCGTGCTCAATACGCGGCGCCTGGTGCAGCATCTGGAGCGGATGCTGGCCGGTGACGATGCCGCCCTGCCGGCCGGCATCCAGCGCAGCACGCTGACGCTGTTGTGCAACGTCTGGAGCGGCGCGCGCGGACGGCACGGCGAGCGCCGCAAGGGGCATGGGCAGAGCGTCAGGCTGCTGGCGGGGATCGCCGTCCTGCATCAGTCGCTGGCCGGTGCGGCGCCGCGGCCGGCGCCGGCCGCGGCGCTGGAGCTGGACCACCCTGCGCCGGGCCAACGCCGATCCGTGCCGCCGTCGCTGCAACTTCATGCCAGCCCCGCCGTCGTGGAAGCGCTGCTCACGCCCATCGATGCGCAGGTGATCGATCGCAGCGCGACCGGCCTCGGCCTGGAGCTGCCGCCGGCGAGCGCCTACCCCCTGGTGGAGGGCGAGATCGTCGGCCTGCGCAGCGCGGACGCGCACGGCTGGGAGATCGGTTATGTCTGCTGGCTGCGCGCCGAGGAGGGCAAGCCGATCCGCCTGGGTGTGCAACACCTGGCCATCGAGGCGCTGCCGGTGGAGATTGCGGTGGCCGTGCACGGGCAGCCCAGCGTGTCGCTGGGGTGTCTTCTGGGAACGCTCGCCACCGGAGAGACGGCGCTGTTCGTGCCGCATCTGCCCGGTATCGAGCGCAAGACCCTGCGCCTCGGTTATGACGGCCACGACACGGCGATCGTCCTGCACGAGCGGTTCGAGGGCTCGGCCGCCTTCGGCGCCTTTCTGTTCGACACGCCGCATGAACACGATACGGCCGTCACCAGCGGCGCCCAGGCGCAGGATGCATGGCGCGTTCGCGCCGACGCGAGCTCTGCGGCCGAGGAGGAGGCGACGCGCTACCACACGGTGTGGAGCGGACTGTGAATCGAGCAGCGGTATGCTAGATTACCGGCTGGGTTCCCCACTGATATGGATGCACTCCATGGCACGGCCAGGCACAGGCCTGCCGGGTGATGGACCGCATCTCATGCCGCACTGCCGAGCACGATGACGCTGACAATCAATCTCGCTGTTCCACCTCAGCGCAAGCCTGGCCCCGGCACATTCGATGCGCGCCCCGAGAAGGTGCGTGAGTGGTTGGCCCGGCTGCCGCGCGGCGACACCGGCGAAACCACCCGCCAGCTCTATCTCATCCTGCACGAAGTCAATCGCCTGGACATCGAACTGCATCACCGCCTCCAGTTTCTGGAACAGGTGGCCGTGCCCTTGCAGGGTGTGCTGGCTGCCCTGCGGCCGTATTACAGCGGCAAGCCCCTGCCGCTGGAGAGCAAGACCCTGCGCGTGGCGCAGCTGGCCACCGATCTGATGGGCGCCATGATCGTCGGCTATCAGCTGGTGCTGCAGGGCAGCGACGCCAGGCACTGGTTCCGTCAGAACAAATGGGAGGCGGTGTGGACCACGGCGCTGCATCGCCTGCTGCACTATTTCAACGCCGTCTTCGCCATCTATCACCTGCTCCATCTGCCGCCTCCGGCGGGCGCCTGGCTGATGATCCACAGCGCCTATCGGCTGCTGGAGGACAATGGACTGCTCGGCAAGGCCGTGCCGCCCATCGGCGGCGAAGGCGAGACGACCACGCTGGAGCATGAATACAAGCAGCTGCTGTTGCTCGCCCTGCTGCCGCCGCAGCGCACGCCGGCGGCGCAAATGGCCGAGGTGCGCCATTACATGCGCGAATGGACCGCGGCACTGCAGTTGCTGGCGCCGGCGAGGGAGGAGGAATGCAACGGCGTGTATTGCCTCGACTTGGATCAGGACGCGGCGCCGGGGCCGCTGTGGAAACTGCACCCGGAGCAGGTTCCCAACCTGCACAGCCTGCGCCGCCTGCACATGGCGCCCTTGCTCGATGCCCTGGCGCGGCAGTTGCAGCAGAATCGTGCGGCGGCGGCGCGCATTGTCCTGCCGTCGGGCACCACCGTGCAGCGCGATACGGCCGCACTGCTGGTCAATTGCTGGCTGCGGCCGCCGGAACGCAGCGACATGCGCGAACGTGCCAGCGGCACCGTGCACGCCGTGTTTGGCCTGCGCGAGATCCATGCCCTGCTGTCCGGTGTCGCGGCGCCCGCTGCGGACGAGGCGGCCGCTGAAATCGCCGCCGGCAAGGCCTGCGCCGTGCCCCTGAATATCGTTGCCGCCGATCGCGACCGCAAGCCGAGGCTGCCGCGCGATGTCGGTTTCGTCAGCGAGCGCGAAGAGAATGCCGATGTGTGGGACCGGCTGTATACCTACCGCCCGCAGGAGCGGCCCCGCGCCTGGTCGGAGATGCCGGTGACCAAGGATTACCGCCTGATCTCCGGCGAGCAGGTCGATCGCAGCGCCGGTGGTCTCGGCATGCATTTCGTGGCCCGGCAGCTCGGCGTGGTCAAGGACGGCGAGCTGGTGGTGTTCAGCGTGGCGGACGCCGCCGCGGAGTGGAGTCTGGGCATGGTGCGCTGGCTGCGCGTGGATACCGGTGGCGGCATCGAGCTCGGCGTCAAGCGGCTGCAGGAGCAGGTGATCCCGGCGACGATCTGCGTCGAGCAGGGCAGCAGCCGCAGCGCCCCCATCGACTGCCTGCTGGGGCAGGAGCAGGACGAGCTGCGCATCGTGCTGCCCCAGATCACCGGCCTCTCCAGCAAGCGCCTGCTGTTGCAGTCCGGCGGCGACGAGACCCACATCACCCTGCTGGAACAGCTGGAGGCCTCGTCGGTGTTCCAGATGTTTCGTTGTGTCGAGCCGCAGGAACGGCACGATGCCGCGGCCGCCAAGGCGCAGCCGGAAGACCCCTTCGACAAATACAAATCGATTTGGGAAATTCTCTGAGCCCCGCCCCTTCCGCCTTGAGGGGCAGGGCGGGGCGGTAGTATGATGGCCGCCCGCTGCGGGTGTAGTTCAATGGTAGAACAGGAGCTTCCCAAGCTTCTAACGTGGGTTCGATTCCCATCACCCGCTCCATCTTCCCGCCTGACCGCCGACCCTGCGCCAACCGGTGTAAGATCGTCCGCACCTAGCCCATGGATTCGGTCTCCGCGTCATGAAAAAAATCCTCAAGGTTCTCGCCTGGCTGCTGGCGGCGCTGGTCGTCACCGTGGTGGCCGCGGCCATCATCATCCCGCTGGTGTTCGACCCCAATGACTACCGCGATGAAATCAGCGCGGCGGTGAAGAAACACACCGGGCGCGAGCTGACCATCGAGGGCCGCATCGAGCTGTCGCTGTTTCCCTGGCTGGGGGTGCGCCTGGGCGCGATGCAGCTGAGCAATGCCAAGGGTTTCGGTCCGGCGCCGTTCGCCCGCATCGGCAAGGCCGAGGTGCGGGTGCAGCTGCTGCCCTTGCTGCGGCGCGAGGTGAAGATGGACACCATCGTGCTGCACGGCGTGGAGGCGAACCTGGGGCGGCGCGCCAACGGCCGCAGCAACTGGGACGACCTGGTGGGCAAGGCGGCGGCGGAGCCCGCTGCGCCGGAACAGGAGGTGCCGGCGACGACGGCGGAGACCGACCCGCTGGCAGCGCTGGGCGCGCTGGCCCTGGGGGGGCTGGAGCTGCGCGATGCCAGGGTGGTGTGGGATGACCGCATGGCCGGGGCGCGCTATGCCGTCGACCATCTGCATCTCACCGTCGGTGCGATCCGTCTGGCGCAGCCCTTTGCCGTCGCGCTGGAGTTCGACGTCGACAGCAGCCAGCCGCCATTGCGCGGTCATGTGGCCTTGGCCAGCCAGGTCACGCTGGACCCGGCGGGGCAGAGGTACCGCCTCGATGGCACCACCCTGAGTGCCGACCTGAACAGCCAACTGATCCCCGGCGGCCGGCTTGCGGCACGCCTGCAGGCCGATATCCGCGCCGACCTCGCCGCCCAGACCGCCACGCTCAGCGGCCTGCGGCTGGAGGCGGCGGGCGTGACGCTGCAAGGCCAGGTGGAGGCGGCCTCGATCCTGGCGCAGCCCAGTGCCCAGGGCCGTCTGCAACTGGAAGTGACCGACCCCGCCACCCTGCTCGCACCATATCAGGCGCAACTGCCGCCGACGCTGAAGGCGGTCGCCCTGCAGGGTAGCCGTCTGGACACGACGTTCGAGCTGGCGCTGGAACAGCAGACGGCGACCCTCGCGCTGCAACTGGATGCGCTGGGCGCGCGCGCGCAGGGCAAGGTCGATGCGACTTCGATCCTGGCGCAGCCCGATGCCGCAGGCAGTCTTCAGGTAGTCCTGCACGACCCCGCCGCCCTGCTGACGCCGTTCAAGGCACAGTTGCCGCCGCAACTGAAGCCCGCCGCCCTGCGGGACAGCCGCCTCGACGCCGACTTCAGGCTGTCGCTGGCGCAAGAGACGGCGCATGTGACGCTGCAACTGGAGGCGCTGGGCGCCCGCACGCAGGGCAAGGTCGATGCGGCCTCGATCCTGGGGCAGCCCGATGCGGCGGGCAGCGTGCAGTTGGTGCTGCATGACGCCGCCGCGCTGCTGCGTGCGGCCCCGGGCCTGTTGCCGCCGACGCTGAAGGCGGCGGACCTGCGCGACAGCCGGCTGGAGACGGCCTTCGCCCTGTCCCTGGGCCGGCAGACGCTGGACGTCAGCAGCCTGCGCCTGAATGCGCTGGGGCTGGCGCTGACGGCCCAGGCGCGCGGCAGCCGCCTCATCGATGCGCCGGAGTTCAGCGGCCGCATCGCGCTGGACGAGTTCGTGCCGCGGGACCTGCTCGCCTCCCTCGGCATTGCCCTGCCGGAGATGGCGGACCCCTCTACCCTGACCAAGGCGGCGCTCGGTTTCGATTTCGCCGCCGGCCTCGAGCACGCGGCGCTGAGCAAGCTGCAGCTGCGCTTCGATGACTCCACCCTGAGCGGCGCCGCCTCGGTGCGCAATTTCCAGCAGCCGGCCCTGCGCTACGACCTCAGCCTCGACGCCATCGACGCCGATCGCTACCTGCCGCCACCGCCGCCCGAGCCCGTGCCGGCCACGCCGGCCAGCGCCGCCGCTGCCGGCGCCACGCAGTTGCCGCCGGAGACCATCGCGCAGTTGCGCGCCCTCGACGTGGAGGGCACGGCGCGCATTGGCAAGCTCAAGGTGATGAATCTGCGTTCCGCCGCCATCCATGCCACGGTGCAGGCCAAGGATGGCCTGCTGCGCGTCCACCCGGTGGGCGCCAAACTGTACGGCGGCAGCTACGACGGCAACCTGAGCTTCGATGTGCGCGGCAAGGTGCCGCTCATCGGCATGGACGAAAGGCTGGCCGGCGTGCAGGCTGGCCCCCTGCTCAAGGACTTCATGGGCAAGGATTACGTCAGCGGCACCGCCACCGTCAGCGCCAAACTCAGCGCGCGTGGCATCGATCCGCTGGAGGTGCGCAAGAGTCTCAACGGCACCGCCGCATTCAGCTTCAGCAACGGCGCCGTCAACGGCATCAACATCGCCCAGCTGATCCGCAACGCCTATGCCTCGCTGCAGAAGCAGCCGCCACCGCCCGACGAGGTGCGCAGCACCGACTTCGCCGCCATCAGCGGCACCGCCACCCTCAAGGACGGCCTGGTCAGCAATACCGATCTCAAGGCCCACTCGCCGCTGTTCCGCATCGAGGGGCGCGGCACCGCCCATCTCGCCACCGAGGCGCTGGACTACCTGGTGCGCGCCGCCGTCGTCGGCACCCTGGAGGGGCAGGGCGGCAAGGCGCTCAGCGACCTCAAGGGCCTGACCGTGCCGCTGCGCATCAGCGGCAGCTTCACCGAACCGAAGTTCAACGTCGAACTGGGCGCGCTGCTGGACGAAAAGACCAAACAGGCGCTGGAGGCGGAGAAAAGGAAGGCGCAGCAGGCCCTGGAGGCGGAGAAGAAGAAGGCCCAGCAGGCCCTCGCCGAGGAGAAGCAAAAGGCGAGGCAGGAGGCGGAGCGCAAGCTGGAGGAGGAGAAGAAAAAGTTGCAGCAGGATCTGCAGCAGAAGCTGAAAGACTCCCTCAAGCTGCGATGAGTTTTTCCGCCCGCCTGCTCTCCTGGTACGACCGTCATGGCCGCAAGGACCTGCCCTGGCAGTGCGACCCCACGCCCTACCGGGTGTGGGTGTCGGAGGTGATGCTGCAGCAGACCCAGGTGGCCACGGTCATCCCCTATTTCGAGCGCTTCATGGCGCGCTTTCCCGCCGTCACCGACCTCGCCGCCGCCTCCGTTGATGAAGTCCTCGCCCTGTGGAGCGGCCTCGGCTACTACAGCCGCGCCCGCAACCTGCACCGCGCCGCGGCGCAGATCGCCGGGGAACACGGCGGCGTCTTCCCCCCCGACCTGGGACAGGTGATGGCCCTGCCCGGCATCGGCCGCTCCACCGCCGGCGCCATCCTCGCCCTGGCGCACAATCAGCGCCATCCCATCCTCGACGGCAACGTGCGCCGCGTCCTTGCCCGTTACCACGCCATCGACGGCTGGCCGGGCCAGGCGGAGGTGGAGCGCCTGCTGTGGCAGCAGGCGGAGGCGCACACGCCGGCCGAGCGCATCGCCCATTACACCCAGGCCATCATGGACCTCGGTGCCACCCTGTGTACCCGCAGCCGCCCGCGCTGCGTTGAATGTCCGCAGGCGGCGGCGTGCGCCGCCCATGCGGCCGGCGAGCCGCTGCGCTATCCGGCGCCGCGCCCGCGCAAGACTCTGCCGGAACGCCAGGCCACCCTGCTGCTGGTGAGCAACGCGCGCGGCGAGGTGTTGCTGGAACAGCGTCCGCCCAGCGGCATCTGGGGCGGCCTGTGGACCCTGCCCGAGCTGGCGGCGGATGAGTCCGCCGCGCAGTGGTGCCGCCGCCGCGGCCTCTGCGTGCAGGAGGAAACGGCCTGGCCAACCCTGCGCCACACCTTCAGCCACTTCCATCTCGACATATCCCCGCATCTGGTGCGGGTAGACGACGCGGGCGGCACAGTCATGGAAGCCGGCGGCGCAGTCTGGTATAAAACCGACCTTTGCGATCAACTTGGCCTTCCCGCGCCGATCAAGCGGTTATTGGCGCGGCTGGGCCGCGATGAATGAGGAACAAGCGATGAGCCGTATGGTGCAATGCGTCAAGCTGGGCAAGCAGGCAGAGGGTCTCGAGCGGCAGCCGTATCCGGGCGAACTGGGCAAGCGCATCTTCGAGAACGTGTCGAAGGAGGCCTGGGGCCTGTGGCTGCGCCAGCAGACCATGCTGATCAACGAATACCGCCTGTCGCCGGTCAACCCCAAGCACCGCGAGATGCTGGAGCAGGAGATGGACAAGTTCTTCTTCAGCGGCGGCTCCACCAAGCCCGAAGGCTACGTGCCGCCGTCCAAGTAAAGCGGCCGGATTTGGCGCCGATTATTCCTTGACTTAACGGGCGCCTGCCGTTTAAATAGGCGCCCTCTTGGCCAGGTAGCTCAGTTGGTAGAGCAGCGGATTGAAAATCCGCGTGTCGACGGTTCGATTCCGCCCCTGGCCACCAT
>JANJXC010000034.1 GCA_024709225.1 Gammaproteobacteria bacterium
CGTAGGCCTTCGCCTCACCACCAAACTTCTTCGCCTGCACTACCGTCAGAGCCGCGGTCAGCGTCGTCTTGCCATGGTCCACGTGACCAATCGTACCGACGTTTACGTGCGGCTTTTTACGCTCGAATTTTTCCTTGGACACGGTCGTTACCCTCTAAATAGCTGAATACTGGTTTGGTTGGTTCGTCAGGCGGACTTCTTGATGACCGCCTCGGTCACATTCGCCGGAGCATCCTGGTACTTCTTGAATTCCATCGAGTAGGTGGCACGGCCCTGGGTCTGCGAACGCAGCGAGGTCGAATAACCGAACATCTCGGACAGCGTCACCTCGGCGCGCAGTACCTTGACACCGGCATTGTCTTCCATGCCCAGAATCATGCCGCGACGGCGGTTCAGGTCGCCCATGACGTCGCCCATGTACTCTTCCGGCGTTTCCACCTCGACCGCCATGATCGGTTCCAGCAGGACGGCACCGGCCTTGATCGCGCCTTCCTTGAAGCCCATGGAACCGGCGATCTTGAACGCCATTTCATTGGAGTCCACGTCGTGGTAGGAACCGTCGAACAGGGTGACCTTGACGTCCACCACCGGGAAGCCGGCGATAACGCCGTTCTTCATCTGTTCCTGGATACCCTTGTCCACGGCCGGGATATATTCCTTCGGCACCACACCGCCGACGATGCCGTTGACGAATTCATAACCCTTGCCGGCTTCCTGCGGCTCCAGCTTGAGCCACACATGGCCGTACTGGCCGCGACCACCGGACTGGCGCACGAACTTGCCTTCCTGCTCCACCGCCTTGCGGATGGTTTCGCGGTAGGCCACCTGGGGTGCACCGATGTTGGCCTCAACCTTGAACTCGCGCTTCATGCGGTCAACGATGATTTCCAGGTGCAACTCACCCATGCCGGAGATGATGGTCTGGCCGGACTCTTCGTCGGTACGCACGCGGAAGGACGGGTCTTCCTGCGCCAGCTTGTTCAGGGCCAGGCCCATCTTTTCCTGGTCGCTCTTGGTCTTCGGTTCCACGGCGATGGAAATTACCGGCTCCGGGAACTCCATCCGCTCCAGGATGACCGGCTTGTCCAGGGAAGACAGGGTGCTGCCGGTAATGACATCCTTCAGGCCCACGCAGGCCACGATCTCGCCGGCGCGCGCTTCCTTCAGCTCATCGCGCTGGTTGGCGTGCATCTGCAGCATACGGCCGATACGCTCCTTGCCGCCGCTCTGCGAGTTGTACACGCTGTCGCCCGTAGACAGGACACCGGAGTAGACGCGCACGAAGGTAAGCGAACCAACGAACGGGTCGGTCATGATCTTGAACGCCAGGGCAGCGAACGGCTCGTCATCGCTGGACAGACGCTCCACCGGCTCACCGCTGTTGGCATCGACACCCTTGATCGCCGGAACTTCCGGGGGCGACGGCAGGTAATCGATGACGGCGTCAAGCATGGCCTGCACGCCCTTGTTTTTGAAGGCGGAGCCGCACAGCATCGGGAAGATTTCCAGATTGATGGTGCGCTTGCGCAGGGCCCGCTTAATCTCCTCTTCGGAAAGGTCGCCTTCCTCGAGGTACTTGTTCATCAGGTCTTCTTCGGCCTCGGCAGCAGCCTCGACCATCTTCTCGCGCCACTCGGCGGCAGTCGCCTGCAGATCGGCCGGGATGTCGGCGTATTCGAAGGTGGTGCCCTGATCGGCCTCACTCCACACAATGGCCTTCATCTTGATCAGGTCGACCACGCCCTTGAACCCTTCCTCGGCGCCGATGGGAATCTGGATCGGCACGGGGTTGGCGCGCAGGCGCTCCTTCATCTGGCGCACAACCTTGAAGAAGTCGGCACCGGCGCGGTCCATCTTGTTCACAAAGGCGATACGCGGCACGTGGTACTTGGTGGCCTGGCGCCACACCGTCTCAGACTGCGGCTGTACACCGCCTACGGCGCAGTACAGCATGCAGGCACCGTCCAGCACACGCATGGAACGCTCCACCTCGATGGTGAAGTCCACGTGGCCCGGGGTGTCGATGATATTGACGCGGTGCTCGGGATACTGTTGGGCCATGCCCTTCCAGAAGCAGGTGGTAGCTGCGGAGGTGATGGTGATACCGCGCTCCTGCTCCTGCTCCATCCAGTCCATCGTCGCGGCGCCGTCGTGCACCTCGCCAATCTTATGGCTGACGCCGGTATAAAAAAGCACGCGCTCGGTCGTGGTGGTCTTGCCGGCGTCGATATGCGCGGAAATACCGATGTTGCGATAACGCTCGATGGGGGTGGTACGGGCCACAGCTTGATTCCTCTTCTACTTACCAGCGGTAATGGGCGAAGGCCTTGTTGGCCTCGGCCATGCGATGCGTATCTTCACGCTTCTTCACGGCAGTACCCTTCTGCTCGTAGGCATCCATGATTTCGCCGGCCAGACGCAGACCCATGGACTTCTCGCCACGCTTGCGGGCGGCATCGACCAGCCAGCGCATGGCCAGAGCCACACCGCGGTCATTACGCACCTCGATGGGCACCTGATAGGTGGCACCACCAACACGGCGGGACTTGACCTCGACCATCGGGCGGATATTGCCCAGGGCCTTCTCGAACATGGCGAGGGGCTCGCCCTTGCTCTTTTCGGCGATGCGATCCAGCGCGCCGTAGACGATCTTCTCGGCGACGGCCTTCTTGCCGCTCAGCATGAGGATATTGATGAAGCGGGACAGCATCTTGTTGCCGTACTTCGGATCCGGCAACACGTCGCGCTTGGTGGCACTCGTTCTTCTGGACATACCCGTAATTCCTTAAACGATTAGGACTTCGGACGCTTGGCGCCGTACTTGGAACGACCCTGCTTGCGGTCCTTGACGCCGGAGGTGTCAAG
The DNA here is from genome assembly GCA_024709225.1 of Gammaproteobacteria bacterium. Lineage (GTDB taxonomy): Bacteria > Pseudomonadota > Gammaproteobacteria > Thiohalomonadales > Thiohalomonadaceae > Sulfurivermis. Next base: position 2,866 of record JANJXC010000034.1, read on the forward strand.
GGTGCCGCGCACGGTGTGATAACGCACACCCGGCAGGTCCTTTACACGGCCGCCGCGAATCAGGACCACGGAGTGTTCCTGCAGGTTGTGGCCTTCACCACCGATGTAAGTGGTCACTTCAAAGCCGTTGGTGAGGCGCACACGGGCGACCTTACGCAGGGCCGAGTTCGGCTTCTTCGGGGTGGTGGTGTACACACGGGTGCACACGCCGCGCTTCTGCGGGCAGCTGTCCAGAGCGGGAACCTTGCTCTTCTCTACCGGGCGTACCCGCGGCTTGCGTACCAATTGGTTAATCGTCGCCATTTGTCTCTTCGACTCCAGCCAAAATAAGCAACAGGCCGGCAGAACACCGGCCTGTGAAAAAGAAGCGGGATTCTAAGAACACGGGAGGGCTATGTCAATAGCAAGCCCGGGTTCTCGGAGGTTCCCGCCGTATTTAACTACTCGCCGCCGCCGGTTTCAGCCATCCCGACCGGGGCGGCCTCCTCGGTCACCGGCTCCTCGCCCGCCAGCTGATAACGCTTGCGCCGGCGCTCGTTGTGGTAGGCCAGACCGGTACCGGCCGGAATCAGGCGTCCCACGATGACGTTTTCCTTCAGGCCGCGCAGCTCGTCCATCTTGCCGGTGACCGCCGCGTCGGTGAGGACACGGGTGGTCTCCTGGAACGACGCCGCCGAAATGAAGGATTCAGTGGACAGCGAGGCCTTGGTGATACCCAGCAGCTCACGGTCGTAGGTGGCCGGCATCTTGCCCGCCGCCAGCACCACCTCGTTCTCTTCCTGCACCCGTGCCAGTTCCAGCTGCTCGCCCTGCAGGAACTTGGTGTCGGCGCCTTCCTTGACGGTGACCTTGCGCAGCATCTGGCGCACGATGACTTCGATGTGCTTGTCGTTGATCTTTACGCCCTGCAGACGGTAGACGTCCTGCACCTCGTTGACGATGTAGTTGGCCAGGGCCTCGACGCCCTGCAGACGCAGGATGTCGTGCGGGGTTGGTTCGCCCTCGACGATGACCTCGCCCTTCTCCACGTGCTCGCCTTCGAACACGGTGACGTGACGCCACTTCGGAATCAGCTCCTCATGCGGCTCACTGCCATCGGTCGGGGTGATAATCAGGCGCTGCTTGCCCTTGGTCTCCTTGCCGAAACTGAGGGTGCCGGAGATCTCCGCCAGAATGGCCGGCTCCTTCGGCTTGCGCGCCTCGAACAGGTCGGCTACACGGGGCAGACCACCGGTGATGTCGCGGGTCTTGGACGACTCCTGGGGGATACGGGCCACGACGTCACCCACGCCCACGGCAGCGCCATCTGCCAGGTTAACGATGGCGCCGGCAGGCAGGAAATAGTTGGCCGGCAGCTCGGTACCCGGGATGAACACGTCATTGCCCTTCTCGTCCACCAGCTTGACCATCGGACGCAGATCCTTGCCGGTAGAGCCGCGCTGCTTCGGATCGGTAACCACCAGGCTGGACAAGCCGGTGACTTCATCGGTCTGGCGGTTGATGGTGACGCCGTCCACAAAGTCGGTGAACCGCACGCGACCGGCAATTTCCGTAATAACCGGATGGGTATGCGGGTCCCAGGTGGCGACCACCTGACCACCTTTGACCGCATCGCCGTCGCCCACGCTGATCACGGCACCGTAGGGCACCTTGTAACGCTCACGCTCACGGCCGTTCTCGTCCAGCACAGTCAGCTCACCGGAGCGCGATACCGCCACCCGGTTGCCGGAGGCATGCTGCACCAGCTTGATGTTGTGCAGACGCACCGCACCGTTGCTCTTGACCGCAATATTGTTGACTGCCGCCGAACGGGAGGCCGCACCACCGATATGGAAGGTGCGCATGGTGAGCTGGGTGCCCGGCTCACCGATGGACTGGGCAGCAATAACGCCCACTGCCTCGCCCACGTTGACGCGGTGACCGCGGGCCAGATCGCGGCCGTAGCAGGCGGAGCAGACACCGTAACGGCTCTCGCAGGTAATCGGCGAGCGCACGTACAGGTGGTCGATGGACATGTCCTCCAGTGTTGCCACCCACTTTTCGTCCAGCAGGGTGCCGCGCGGAATGGCGATTTCGTCGCTGCCGGAAACAAATACGTCCTCGGCAGTCACACGACCCAGCACGCGCTCACGCAGCGGCTCCACCACGTCGCCGCCTTCGATCAGCGACTGCATGGTGATGCCATGGACGGTACCGCAATCCTCCTCGGTCACTACCAGGTCCTGCGCCACATCGACCAGACGGCGGGTCAGGTAACCGGAGTTGGCGGTCTTCAGCGCGGTATCGGCCAGACCTTTACGCGCACCGTGGGTGGAAATGAAGTACTGCAGCACCGACAGGCCCTCACGGAAGTTTGCCGTGATGGGGGTCTCGATGATGGAGCCGTCCGGCTTGGCCATCAAGCCGCGCATACCGGCCAGCTGACGGATCTGGGCGGCACTACCACGGGCACCGGAATCGGCCATCATGAATACCGAGTTGAAGGACGGCTGACGCACCGTCTCTCCCTTGGCATTCACGACTTCTTCCGAGCCCAGCTTGTCCATCATCGCCTTGGCGACCTGGTCGTTGGTGCGCGACCAGATGTCGACGACCTTGTTGTAGCGTTCGCCGTTGGTGACCAGACCGGAGATGTACTGGTTCTCGATCTCCTTCACCTCGGCATCGGCGCGGCCCAGGATATCGGCCTTCTCGTCCGGAATGACCATGTCTTCCAGGCCGAACGACACGCCGGCACGGGTGGCGTAGCGGAACCCGGTATACATCAGGTGGTCAGCGAAAATCACCGTATCCTTCAGGCCGAGACGGCGATAGCAGGTGTTGATCAACTGCGAAATCGCCTTCTTGACCAGCGGACGGTTGACCAGCTCGAAGGGCAGGCCATCGGGCACGACATCGAACAGCAGGGAGCGGCCGACGGTGGTGTCCTTCAGGCTGATCTTCTCCTCGCGCTCGCCCTGCTCGTTCAGCAGTACCTCGCGGATACGCACCTTGATGCGGGCCTGCAGTTCGACATTGCCGGTCTGATAGGCGCGCAGCACCTCGGCGGTGTCAGCGAAGACCATGCCTTCGCCCTTGCCGTTGATGCGATCACGGGTCATGTAATACAGGCCCAGCACCACGTCCTGCGACGGCACGATGATCGGCTCGCCGTTGGCGGGCGACAGGATGTTGTTGGTGGACATCATCAGGGCGCGCGCTTCCAGCTGGGCTTCCAGCGACAGCGGCACGTGCACGGCCATCTGGTCGCCGTCGAAGTCGGCGTTGAACGCGGCACAGACCAGCGGATGCAGCTGAATGGCCTTGCCTTCGATCAGCACCGGCTCAAAGGCCTGGATGCCGAGACGATGCAGGGTCGGCGCGCGGTTCAGCAGCACAGGATGCTCGCGGATCACCTCGGCGAGGATATCCCACACCTCCGGACCTTCGCGCTCGACCATCTTCTTGGCCGCCTTGATGGTGGTGGCCAGGCCGCGACGCTCCAGCTTGGAGAAGATGAAGGGCTTGAACAGTTCCAGCGCCATCTTCTTGGGCAGGCCGCACTGGTGCAGGCGCAGGGTCGGGCCCACCACGATGACGGACCGGCCGGAGTAGTCGACGCGCTTGCCGAGCAGGTTCTGGCGGAAACGGCCCTGCTTGCCCTTGATCATGTCGGCCAGGGACTTGAGCGGGCGCTTGTTGGAGCCGGTGATGGCGCGACCGCGACGGCCGTTGTCCATCAGCGCATCCACCGCTTCCTGCAGCATGCGCTTTTCGTTGCGCACGATAATGTCCGGCGCCGCCAGATCCAGCAGGCGCTTGAGACGGTTGTTGCGGTTGATGACGCGGCGATACAGGTCATTCAGATCAGAGGTAGCGAAACGGCCGCCTTCCAGCGGCACCAGCGGACGCAGCTCTGGCGGCAGCACCGGCAGCACGGTCATCACCATCCACTCCGGCTTGTTGCCGGACTCGAGGAAGGCCTCGATCAGCTTCAGGCGCTTGGTGTACTTCTTCAGTTTGGTCTCGGAGTTGGTGGTGGGCAGCTCCTCGCGGATCTTGGTCGCCTCGGCCTGCAGGTCCATGCTGCGCAGCAACTGGTAGATAGCCTCGGCGCCCATACGCGCGTCGAACTCGTCGCCGTATTCCTCGATGGCATCCAGATAGGCCTCGTCGGACAGCAGCTGGCCGCGCTCGAGCTGGGTCATGCCCGGGTCGATCACCACGAAACCTTCGAAATACAACACACGCTCGATGTCACGCAGCGTCATGTCGAGCAGCAGACCCATGCGCGAGGGCAGGCTCTTGAGGAACCAGATGTGTGCGGTGGGGCTGGCCAGCTCAATATGGCCCATGCGCTCGCGGCGCACCTTGGCCAGGGTCACTTCCACGCCGCACTTCTCGCAGATGACGCCGCGGTGCTTGAGGCGCTTGTACTTGCCGCACAGGCACTCGTAGTCCTTCACCGGGCCAAAGATCTTGGCGCAGAACAGGCCGTCACGCTCCGGCTTGAAGGTGCGGTAGTTGATGGTCTCCGGCTTCTTCACTTCGCCGAAAGACCACGAGCGGATCTTGTCGGGCGACGCCAGTCCGATACGGATGGCGTCAAAGTCTTCAATCGGGCCTTGCTGCTTCAGAAGATTCAGAAGGTCTTTCACCGTGTCTCTCCTCAGTTGTCCGTCGCTTGCCGTTCGTTACAGGCGCCCGGGGCTACCCGGGCGCCGCTCACGTCGGACTAATCTTGTTCCAGCTCGATGTCGATACCCAGAGCACGAATTTCCTTGATCAACACATTGAAGGATTCCGGCATGCCGGCCTCCATGCGGTGATCGCCGTCCACGATGTTCTTGTACATCTTGGTACGGCCGTTTACGTCGTCGGACTTCACCGTGAGCATTTCCTGCAGGGTATAGGCGGCGCCGTACGCCTCCAGCGCCCACACTTCCATCTCACCGAACCGCTGGCCGCCGAACTGGGCCTTGCCACCCAGCGGCTGCTGGGTCACCAGGCTGTACGGGCCGGTGGAACGGGCATGCATCTTGTCATCCACCAGGTGGTTCAGCTTCAGCATGTACATGTAACCCACCGTGACCTTGCGGTCGAAGGCGTCACCGGTGCGGCCGTCGAACAGCGTGGTCTGGCCGGACTCGGGCAGCCCCGCCAGGCGCAGCATCTGACGGATCTCCTCCTCGTGCACGCCGTCGAATACCGGCGTCGCCATCGGTACGCCATTCTTCAGGTTCATGCACAGGCCGATGATCTCCTCGTCGCTGAAGCTGTCGAGGTCTTCCTTTTTGCCGCTGGTGTTATAGATCTTGCCGAGCAGGGTACGCAGCTCTTCCACCTTGGACTTGGCCTCCAGCATGCGGCCGATCTTTAGGCCCAGGCCACGGGCAGCCCAACCGAGATGGGTCTCCAGCACCTGACCGACGTTCATACGGGACGGTACGCCGAGCGGGTTCAGCACGATGTCCACCGGGGTACCGTCGGCGCTGTAGGGCATGTCCTCGACCGGAACGATCATCGAGATGACGCCCTTGTTACCGTGGCGACCGGCCATCTTGTCACCGGGCTGGATGCGACGCTTGACGGCGAGGTACACCTTCACCATCTTCAGCACGCCCGGGGCCAGGTCATCGCCCTGGGTCAGCTTGCGCTTCTTGTCCTCGTACTGCTCCTCGAAGCTCTTGCGCAGCTGCTTGATCTGCTCGGCCACTACTTCCAGCTGGGCATTGGCGTCTTCTGCCTTGAGGCGGATCTCGAACCACTTTTCGGTCGGCAGCTCGGCCAGATAGGTCTTGGTGATCTTGTCGCCGGCTTTCAGCTTGTTGGGGCCACCGGCGGCGACCTTGCCCACCAGCATCTTCTCCACACGCTGGAAGATGTCATCCTCCACGATGCGGCGCTGATCCATCAGGTCCTTGCGCACCTGGGCCAGACCTTCTTCCTCGATGGCCTTGGCACGGCTGTCCTTCTCCAGACCGTCGCGGGTGAACACCTGCACGTCGATGACGGTGCCGTTCATGCCGGACGGCACGCGCAGCGAGGTGTCCTTCACGTCCGAGGCCTTCTCGCCGAAGATGGCGCGCAGCAGCTTCTCTTCCGGGGTAAGCTGGGTTTCGCCCTTCGGCGTGACCTTGCCCACCAGGATGTCGCCGGAGGTCACTTCGGCGCCAATGTAGACGATGCCGGCCTCGTCGAGACGGGCCAGGGCGCTCTCGCCGACGTTGGGGATATCGGCAGTGATTTCCTCGGGCCCCAGCTTGGTGTCGCGGGCCACGCAGGTCAGCTCTTCGATATGAATGGTGGTATAGCGATCCTCTTCCACCACACGCTCGGACACCAGGATGGAGTCCTCGAAGTTGTAGCCATTCCACGGCATGAAGGCGACCAGCATGTTCTGGCCCAGGGCCAGCTCGCCCAGGTCGGTGGCGGAGCCGTCGGCCAGCACGTCGCCGCGGGCGATCACATCACCGGTGTTCACCAGCGGACGCTGGTTCACGCAGGTGTTCTGGTTGGAACGGGTGTACTTGGTCAGGTTGTAGATATCCACACCGGACTCACCTGCCTCGGTCTCGTTGTCGTTGACGCGGACCACGATGCGGCTGGCGTCGACGGAGTCGACCACACCGCCGCGGCGGGCCACCACAGAGGTGCCGGAGTCGATGGCCACGGCGCGTTCCATGCCGGTACCCACCAGCGGCTTCTGCGGGCGCAGGGTCGGTACGGCCTGGCGCTGCATGTTGGAACCCATCAGGGCGCGGTTGGCGTCGTCGTGCTCCAGGAACGGAATCAGCGATGCGGCCACCGAGACGATCTGCTTGGGCGAAATATCCATGTAGTTGACCTTGTCGCGCGGCGACAGGGTGAACTCGTTCATGTGACGGCAGGACACCAGATCGTCCACCAGCTGCCCCTTGTTGTCGACACGGGCGTTGGCCTGGGCGATAACGAACTCACCCTCGTCGATGGCCGACAGGTACTCGTACTCGTCCGTGACCTTGCCATCCACCACCTTGCGGTAGGGTGTTTCCAGGAAGCCGTAGTCATTGGGACGCGAGAACACGGCCAGTGAGTTGATCAGGCCGATGTTCGGACCTTCCGGTGTCTCGATGGGGCAGAGACGGCCGTAATGGGTCGGGTGTACGTCACGCACCTCGAAGCCTGCGCGTTCGCGGGTCAGACCACCGGGACCCAGCGCGGAGATACGGCGCTTATGGGTGATCTCGGACAACGGGTTGTTCTGATCCATGAACTGGGACAGCTGCGAGGAACCGAAGAATTCCTTGATCGCTGCCGATACCGGCTTGGCATTGATCAGCTCCTGCGGCATCAGACCTTCGGATTCAGCCAGTGACAGACGTTCCTTCACGGCACGCTCGACGCGCACCAGACCGATACGGAACTGGTTCTCCGCCATCTCGCCCACGGAGCGGATGCGGCGATTACCCAGATGGTCGATGTCGTCCACCACGCCGTTGCCGTTGCGAATGTCGATCAGCACCTTGAGAACATCGGTGATGTCTTCCTTGCTCAGCACACCGCTGCCTTCGACCTCCTTGCGGCCGACACGACGGTTGAACTTCATGCGCCCCACGGCCGACAGGTCGTAGCGCTCCTCGCTGAAGAAGAGGCCCTGGAACAGATTTTCCGCGGCCTCCTTGGTGGGGGGCTCACCAGGGCGCATCATGCGGTAGATTTCAACCAGCGCCTCCAGCGGCGTGCGGGTCGGATCGATACGCAGGGTGCTGGAGATGAACGGGCCGTGATCCAGATCATTGGTGAAAATGGTACGGAACGTGGTGACACCGGCCTGGCGCATCTTGTTCAGCATATCCAGGGTCAGTTCATCGTTGGCCTGAGCCAGAACTTCACCGGTCATGGTGTCGACCACATCGTGTGCCAGCGCCTTGCCAACAGCAAACTCGTAAGGCACGTCGAGAGTTTTCACCTCGGCCTTGGCCATTTCGCGCGTATGACGTGCGGTGATGCGGCGGCCGGCTTCAACCAGTACCGAGCCCTTGATGACGATATCAAAATCGACGGTCTCGCCGCGCAGACGTTCCGGCATCAGATCAACGCTCAGGCCGTCCTTGCGGAAGGTCAAGGTATCGGACTCAAAGAACAGGCCGAGGATATCTTCATTGGTGTAACCCAGGGCGCGCAGCAGGATGGTCGCCGGCAGCTTGCGGCGGCGATCGATACGCACGAATACGCTGTCCTTGGGATCAAACTCGAAATCCAGCCACGAACCGCGGTAGGGAATCACGCGGGCGGAGAACAGCAGCTTGCCGGAAGAGTGGGTCTTGCCCTTGTCGTGCTCGAAGAACACGCCAGGGGAACGGTGCAACTGGGAGACGATGACGCGCTCCGTGCCGTTGATAACGAAGGTGCCGTTCTCGGTCATGAGCGGCAGTTCGCCCATGTACACCTCCTGCTCCTTGATGTCCTTCACCGGCTTGGTGCCGGCCGGTGCATCCTTGTCATAGATCACCAGTCGCACCTTGACGCGCAGCGGCGCCGCGTAGGTCATGCCGCGCAGCTGGCATTCCTTGACGTCGAATACCGGGGTGCCGAGACGATAGCTTACGTACTCCAGCGCGGCATTGCCGGAGTAGCTGGTAATCGGAAATACCGAACGGAATGCGGCATGCAGACCCTGTTCGCGCAACGTTTCCGGCGCGGCGTCGGGCTGCAGAAAACTACGATACGATTCCAGCTGAATGGCCAGAAGGTACGGGATATCCAGGATGCTGGGGCGTTTGCCGAAATCCTTGCGGATGCGTTTCTTCTCAGTAAACGAGTAGGCCATCAGAGTTCCTCAGCTTCGCACATGTGAGTCCAACAACCGCGCCGGATAGTATCCTTGCAGGCATTGCGGTCACCGGGGGTGTTCGCTTCCGCTGCCCAGCGGAAAAAGGCCGGTGGCATATCAGCCACCAGCCAGTGTTACTTCAGATAAACAGCGCCATCCCTGGCGTTACGAATGAACCCATCAGGTTCCCCGTTGCTAGTCCGATAATGTCAGGTACTCCCGACGCACGTCGTCCGCAATGGACTTCGCTTACTTCAGCTCGACCTTGGCGCCGGCTTCTTCCAGCTGCTTCTTGACGTCCTCAGCCTCGGCCTTGGAAGCGCCTTCCTTCACAGTGGAGGGCACGCCTTCGACCATGTCCTTGGCTTCCTTCAGACCCAGGCCGGTGATGGCGCGAACGGCCTTGATCACGTTGACCTTGTTCTCGCCGAAGCTGGTCATGATGACGTTGAATTCGGTCTGCTCCTCAGCGGCAGCAGCACCACCACCGGCAGCGGGACCGGCAGCGACGGCCACAGCGGCGGTAACGCCGAACTTCTCTTCCATCGCCTCAATCAGCTCCACGACCTCCATCACGGTCATGTTGGCAACGGCATTCAGGATGTCTTCTTTGGTAACGGCCATGATACTAACCTCTGTAATTTCTGTTCTCTGCTGCGTTCATGCAGCGGATTGAATGGTTTCCGACGTTCCGAACTTCAGGCGGCAGCGGCCTTCTGATCGCGCACGGCGGCCAGAGTCGCGGCAAGCTTGCCCACCGGAGCCTTCATCACGGCCATCAGCTGGCTGATAGCCTGCGGCTTGTTCGGGATACGGGCCAGGCGCGCCAGTTCGGCAGCCGGCAACAGCTTGCCGCCGATGGATACAGCCTTGACCACCAACTTGTCGTTGCCTTTGACGAACTCGCTGATCACGCGACCAGCACCGCCCGGGTCTTCCTGCGAAAACGCTACCATCAGGGGACCGATCAGGGTCTCCTGCAGGCAGGCGAATTCGGTGCCTTCAACGGCACGGCGAGCCAGCGTGTTCTTGACCACACGCACATAGACACCTTCCTTGCGCGCCTTGGAGCGCAGGTCGGTCATCTGGGCGGCGGTCAGACCGGCATACTCCGCCACGACGACGGAATGGGCCTTGCCAGCGACTTCAGCGACTTCGGCTACGATGGTCTTCTTTTGTTCAAGATTGAGAGCCACGCGAAATCACCTCTACTCATTGCATTAACGTGTACGGACAAGAGATGTACCGCCCCCCCTTGCCACGCACCACCCTTGATGGAACCGGTCAATCGCCCCGGCCCCGCTTCACGGTGGCCCTCACAGGAAACCTGACAGGGTGACACCGTCTACGCAGGCGCCTCGAGGAGGCATTAAGCATGTGCACCCGCGGTCTTCGACGTACACCGGCGTCGCCGCCGGCGGTCAAAAGTCGTTACAGCCGTTACCCGAATCAGGCCAGTGAGGCCTGATCCAGCGCAATCCCCGGGCCCATGGTGGTGGACACGGTGATTTTCTTCATATAGCTACCCTTGGCGGTGCTCGGCTTGGCCTTCTGCAGGTCGGCCAGCAGCGCCTGGAGATTTTCCTTCAGCGCGTTGGGGGCGAAGCCCACCTTGCCGATGGAGCAGTGAATGATGCCTGCCTTGTCGGTACGGTAACGTACCTGACCGCCCTTGGCGTTCTTCACGGCTTCGGCCACATTCGGCGTCACGGTGCCAACCTTGGGGTTTGGCATCAGGCCGCGCGGACCGAGGATCTGCCCCAGCTGACCGACGACACGCATGGCGTCGGGCGAGGCGATGACCACATCGAAATCCATGTTGCCGGCCTTCACCTGTTCGGCCAGGTCGTCCATGCCGACGATGTCGGCGCCGGCGGCCTTGGCCGCCTCGGCATTGGCACCCTGAGTGAATACCGCAACGCGCACCGTCTTGCCGGTGCCGTGGGGCAGCACGGTGGAGCCACGCACCACCTGATCAGACTTGCGCGGGTCAACGCCGAGGTTGACGGCAACATCAATGGATTCGACAAACTTCGCCTTGGGCAGGTCGTTCAGCAGGGTGAACGCTTCTTCAGCAGCATAGAGCTTGCCGGGCTGCAGTTTTTCACGCACAGCCTTCATACGTTTGGTCAGTTTGGCCATGGCTTATACCCCTTCCGTTTCGATGCCCATGCTGCGCGCGCTGCCGGCGATGGTGCGCACGGCGGCGTCCATATCGGCAGCGGTCAGATCGGCCATCTTGGTCTTGGCGATTTCTTCCAGCTGGGCGCGGCTTACCTTGCCCACCTTGTCACGATTCGGCACCTTGGAACCGGAGGTGATGCCAGCAGCCTTCTTCAGCAGAATCGAAGCAGGCGGCGTCTTGGTGACGAAGGTGAAGCTGCGGTCGCTATAGACCGTAATCACCACGGGAATGGGCAGGCCCGGCTCGATACCCTGGGTCTGGGCATTGAATGCCTTGCAGAACTCCATGATATTCACCCCGCGCTGACCGAGAGCGGGACCAACCGGGGGGCTGGGGTTGGCCTGGCCGGCCTTCACCTGCAGCTTGATATAAGCGTCAATCTTCTTAGCCATGAGCTACTCCTGAGTGGGTGCAAGCGCCTTGCGGCTCCCCTGTTAAAACCAGTTACAAGTGACAAGGTGCAAGTGGCAAGAAAAACCACCGGCAACCACCGCTTGCAACTAACCTTTTTCTATCTGACCGAACTCGAGATCCACCGGGGTGGAACGACCGAAGATCAGTACGGCAACGCGCAGGCGGTTCTTGTCGTAGTCGACCTCTTCCACCACGCCGTTGAAATCGTTGAACGGCCCATCGATGATGCGTACCACCTCGCCCGGCTCGAACAGCACCTTCGGCCGCGGCTTCTCGGTACCTTCCTGCACGCGATCGAGTATGGCCTGGGCCTCTTTCTCGGTGATCGGCGCCGGACGATCGGCGGTACCGCCGATGAAGCCCATCACACGTGGCACATCCTTGACCAAGTGCCATGTTTCATCGGTCATTTCCATCTGCACCAGCACATAACCGGGGAAGAACTTGCGATCGCTCTTGCGCTTCTGGCCTTCGCGCATCTCGATCACTTCCTCGGTAGGTACCAGAATCTGACCGAACTTGTCCTCGAGGCCGGCGCGCTTCACGCGCTCTTCCAGCGAGCGCTTGACCTGGTTCTCATACCCGGAATAGGCATGGACTACATACCAACGCAAAGCCATTCCTCTACTCCCTTAACCCGTCAGCGTACGCACCATCATGGCGAGGAAGGCATCGAAGCCCCACATCAGCAGGCCCATGACCGTCACCATCGCCAGGATCACGAGGGTAGTCTGCATGGTCTCCTTGCGTGTCGGCCACACCACCTTGCGCACTTCCACCAGCGCACTGCGCAGGAAAGCCAAGCCACCTGCACCGAGTTCGGTCTGCGCGGCAATAGCGACGGCAACACCAACGGCGACAAGCAGACCCACCACACGCAAGAACAGCATGAGGTCCGCAAAATAATAGAAGGCTGCGACGGCCCCACCCAGGACCACCGCCGCCAAGAGTAACTTGATTTTATCCGCCATTAACTGTCCACGCCGTCTAGTAGGCCGGCACTAAATAATGGCAGGCCAGGAGGGAATCGAACCCCCAACCTGCGGTTTTGGAGACCGCCGCTCTGCCAATTGAGCTACTGGCCTGTGACTCTGAAAAACAAGGAGGCAGGCACAAGGCATCTGCCCCTGTACCTGCCTGTTATCCTTGTCGCTGTTTCTTACTCAATAATCTTCGCTACCACGCCGGCGCCGACAGTACGGCCACCTTCGCGGATTGCAAAGCGCAGACCTTCTTCCATCGCGATGGGAGAAATCAGCGATACCTTCATGTTCACGTTGTCGCCCGGCATCACCATCTCCACGCCTTCCGGCAGG
>JANJXC010000051.1 GCA_024709225.1 Gammaproteobacteria bacterium
GCGACGAACACCGCATCGAAGTTGCCGGCGGTCTTCTCGCCCAGCACATCATCGACGCGGTAGTTGAGGCGGATCTTCACGCCCATGTCCTCGACCCGCTTGATCTCCTGTTCCAGCTCGGCGCGCGGCATGCGGTAGGCCGGGATGCCGAAGTGGATCATGCCGCCGGCCACCGGGCCGGCCTCGTAGATCTCGACGGTGTGGCCGAGGCGGGTCAGGTGATAGGCCGCCGACAGGCCGCTGGGACCGCCGCCGATGACCAGTACGCGCTTGCCGCCGGGGCGCGGCGTGTACTGGGGCTTCCAGCCCTGTTCCATCGCCAGGTCGCCGAGGAAACGCTCGACGGCGTGAATGCTCACTTCCTGGTCGGTGTAGGCACGGTTGCAGGAGGTCTCGCAGGGGTGATAGCAGACGCGGCCATGGATGGCCGGGAAGGGGTTGTTCTCGATCAGGGTCTGCCAGGCCTCCTCATAGCGGCCTGCCTGGGCCAGGGCCAGCCAGGCCTGGATGTCCTCGCCGGCCGGGCAGGCGTTGTTGCAGGGGGGCAGGAAATCCATGTAGACGGGGCGGCGCGAACGGGCGGCGCCGGTACCCTTGCCGAAGCGATCCGGGTCCAGGCGCGCGGTCATATCCTTGGAATTCATAGGAATTTCTATATCTCTCAATCAGTTAGCCGAAACAAAGATGGGAAACCGCAAAAATGGCGGGCATTGTACCTGACTCACCAAAAATCCAATACTCATTATTAAAAAATACAATACTTGGTTCACAAATCGACAACCGCGCGCCAAGCACGGGGCGATTCCGGCCTGCCCGGGGCAGCAGCCGGGGCTAGAGGCTCTGGATACGGTAGTTGAGGCGACAGCTGCGCCGGGCGGGGTCGAGGGCCGGAAAGGCCGCCAGTTGCCGGCGCAGCCGGGCCACCGGGGTGGGCCGGCGCAGGAAGGCGCCGACGGCATTCTCGTAGTGCGGTGCGGTAAGGCGAAACGCGGCGGGATAACGGTCACGGATCCCCGCGTCATGAAACCAGGCGCTGGACTTCAGCTCGGCGGCCGAGGCGAAGTTGAACACCAGGGTGCCGCCGGGGGCGAGCAGCCGGCCGAGCCGGCGAAACCAGCGCCCGTCCGCCGTCACCGCCCGCCGCGGCTCACCGCCGGCATCGCCGAACAGGTCATCGATGATCAGGTCGAAGGGCGCGCCGCGATACTGCCGCACCCAGCGCAGGGCATCGGCCTGGTGCAGCGCGACGTTGCCGGCGGCCACGCCGAACCAGCGCCGCGCCACGTCCAGATGCACCGGATTGAGCTCCACGCCGACGATGGCCTGCGGCGCGAGAAAGTGATTGAACTGGCGGATCAGCGTACCGCCCCCCACCCCCAGCAGCAGCACGCGCTGCACCGTGGCCGGGGTGAAGAAGGCCGGCAGCAGCAACAGGTCCCACACACTGCCGCTCACCGGCTGGCGCGGATTGTACTGGCTGTGGAACACGCCATTGGTATACAGGCGGACGGAATTGCCGGCGCTGCGCACCTCGTAGCGGGTGTCGCCGTCCTGGCGGAACCAGAGCAGGGCCACGGCGGGACCTCAGGCGGCGCGGGCCAGCGGCCGCTCAGCCGGACTTCTTCACGAACTTGGTCAGGATGACGATCTGCTGGCCCTCGACCCGGCCCTCGATATGCTCCGGATTGTCCGCCACCAGGGAAATATTGCGCACGGCGGTGCCGCGCTTGGCGGTGAAGTTGGCCCCCTTCACGTCGAGGTCCTTGATCAGGATGACGGTATCGCCCGCAGCCAGCAGCGCACCGTTGCTGTCCACATGCCGGACGGCCTCTTCCGCCTCGCCGCCCGTGCCCCCGGCCTCGGCCCAGGCACGGGTCTCGTCGTCCAGGTACAGCATGTCGAGCAGCGCCTGCGGCCAGCCCTCGCCGCTGAGGCGGGTGAGCATGCGCCAGGCCATCACCTGCACCGCCGGCACCTGGCTCCACATGCTGTCGTTGAGGCAGCGCCAGTGATTGGCATCGACCTTGTCCGGGTTCTCGATCTGCTCGCGGCAGGTGGCGCACAGCAGCACGCAGCGCTCGGCGCTGCCGTCCGTTCCCGGCGGCACCTCGTACACGTCCAGTCCGGCGGTGGCGCCGCACAATTCACAGGTGGAACCGCTGCGCGCATGCAATGCCTGTTCAGTAGTCATTCTCGTCTCCAGGGTGCGGGCGCCCATTATGCCCTATTTGCCCGGACTGAGGCTTATGCAAACCAAGCCTACCATCAGATTGAGCCAATGCATCCCCGGATAGCCGAGACAGCCGCCACCTGCCTAGGGTGATGGCAGATGGAATGAGGCCGCGGCGGAGCGCACATGCCCCCGCCGCGCGGTTCACAGCGCGCCGCTGGCGCGGAGCTTGCGGTAGATGCCCTCGGCAATCAGGCGATAACCGGCGGCATTGGGATGAATCGGATCAGACTTGAGGGCGTTGTCGCCGAGCACATCGGGAATGGCCTCCGCCTCCAGGGGCAGTTGCAGGCGCTCGGCCAGTTCGTAATACAAAGGTGCGCTGTCCAGACCGAAGATGGCCGGGCGCGGCACCCCCAGCAACACCACCGGCACCCCCTGTGCGCGGCTGATGGCCACCATCTCCTCCAGATTGCGCATGATCTCGGCGGTATCCCGCTTGCGCAGCATATCGTTGCCGCCGAGGCACAGAAGCAGCAGCTGCGGTTGATGTTCCTCCAGGGTGGCCGCCAGCCGCTCCAGTCCGGCGGCCGTCTCCTCCCCCGGGACCCCCGCATTGATCACGCGCCGCCCGCTCAGCTGCTCCAGCACTGCGGGATAACTCAATTCCGCTCCGGCGCCCGTGCCGTAGGTAAGGCTGTCGCCAAAGGCCAGGATCACCGCATCGTCGGCCAGGGGCGACAACTGCGGTTCACGACTGCAGCCCGCGAGGGCGCACAGCAGCATGACAACGGCAATGAAGGTCAGTGAGGAACGCGGCATGGCGGGCAGACTAACACGCACGACCATACCGCCGGCAACTGGCCCGGGGCGTGCAATCGCACATCGCGCCGACGCCTACGACGACCCGTGCGCCCGTGCGTAAGCAGTCCCCTTAACCCCACCAAGCCAGGTGGATTCCCCACCATACTCTTGATATTCTGCGAAAAAAGAACTGCTAAAGAGGGACCGCCAGTCATGCATAACATATTGATCCTATTTGCCATTGCCGTCGGCTCAGCGATATCGACCAGCGCATTTTCCGCCAGCCTGTACAAGTGGGTAGACAAGGACGGCAACACCCATTTCAGCCAGACCCCGCCCCCCCAGGCAGAATCCACCGCCGACATCGATCAGGTACAGCTGCGCAATAACCGGGTGATAAAACCACGCAAGGAAGGCCGTGACTGGTATTGCGGCAATGATCGGCTGAGCAACAGCTTCGGTGACCGCCCCGCGATCCGCATCGCCAACCTCGAGCAATACATCATCGATCGGCGCCGGGAAATGGAGTCGATGAAGGAGCGGCGCATGGAGGCCGTCAATCGTTCCTATCGCTATCGGCAGACCTCCCTCAATCAGAGCGACGAGCTGCGCCGCTATGACACGGACATCGACGAAGAGCAGTGCAAGCTCGAGTGGGCGCAAGGCGAACTGGCCGCCCTGGGCGACGAACGCAGCAAGATTACCGACCGGATACAGACGGTACAGGATGGCATCGCCGAAATTGAGCAGCGCAAGATTGCACGCTGCGGTATCGACAACCGAACCGGCGTGATCATTGTGGATGACGAATACCGTGCCTACCAGGAATGCACCAAGCCCTACGATCGGGAGATCGACAAGTTGCGGCGGGAGCTGAAGAATGCCGAACGCGATCAGAAGATCGTTGATGGCGGTTAACCAGCCCTGACATGCTGAAAAAGGCACTCACCATCGCCGGCATCGTCATCGGTATCTGGTTGCTGAATCTGTTTGCCGGTTTCTTTGCCGTCAATTTCGCCGCGGCGAAACACCAGACGGCGGCGCACATCATCGAAGGCATCGCCCGTGCCGGCGAAGTAAAGTCGCGCATCAATCAGTTCTTCCAGACCAGCGGCCGCTTCCCCGATTCGAACCGGGAACTGGGCATCGGGGAGCCGGAAACCTACCGCCACGGCACGGTGGACAAGGCCACGGTAGGTCCGCTGGGGCAGATTCGCATCGATTATGCGGGCAACGGGCTGGATGAGGCGACGATAGTCATGCGGCCGGAGGCCAATATATCCGGCACCGGCCCCGCCATACGCTGGGAATGTTTTGCTCTCGGGGTGGATGAATCCGTAACGGCACTGATCCACGAGCCACGCTGCGTCACGCTCGATGCCCAGGCGGCGATCCCGGCCTTGCCCGAACCCGCGGCCACGGTCGACAACCTCATCAATGCGATCCACGCCCGGCGTGCGAGCCTGGTGCGCCATTGGATCGCGGCCGGGGTAAACGTCGACAGCCCGGGCAGGAACGGAGAGTTTCCCCTCACCGCAGCAATCAGCGCCGGGGACAGCGCCATTCTGCAGCTGTTGCTGGAAGCGGGGGCGGACGCCAATCGCCGGCCACAGGACCACGGACCGACGCCGTTGATGCAGGCCGCCAGCAGCCGATGCAGCCCGAACCTGATGCAGCTCCTGCTCGACGCCGGGGCCGAAATCGAGGCCCGCGACGGACAGGGCAAGACCGCGCTGTTATATGCCGCGAAATCTGGCGATGTGAACTGTGTCAGTGTGCTGTTGCGGGCGGGCGCCAATGCCGACGCCACCGACAACAGCGGCAACCAGGCCATCAATTACGCCGCCAGCTACAGCCGCAGCTCCGGCGCCTATACCGCCTTGCGCAACCATGAGCTCAGGCAGCAACGCGGCGAAGAATTTGTCTATCGCCTGCCGCAGGCCGAATGACCGTGATGCGCGCCCAGCCGGCAAGAAGGTGGGCTTGACCCCGCAGCATCAGTCCTGCACATCGTCCACGTCCGCCTGCCCGGACAGGCGACGCTGGATGTGCGACCAGGACATGCCGGTGGCGAGCACGATGGCAATCACCAGCAGGATCAGCCAGGTGATGGCCTGAGCACTGTTCGCCGGCACGATGCCCATGTCCACCACCAGCCAGATGAGCGTGGCGCAAAAGGCCACCGTCAGCAGGACGCCCAGCGCGCCCAATGAGCGGCCGGTTGCCCCCACATAGACCACCCAGCCGATGAGCAGGCTGATGCCGGCCAGTGCCTTGTAGACATTGAATGCCGACAGTTCCGTGAATACCCAGTGCAGATAGGAATAGCCGGACGGATTGTAGGTTGCGAAGGTAATGACCATCGCGCCCAGCAGACGCAGCAGGAAGCCAACCCAGGTGAACTCCTTGATTACGGCCATCGTGCAGTCTCCCCGCGCATCGCGCTGACAGTGGAAGCCCGGCCGGGCAGCCGCCCCGCCGGACATGAATTTATTCTCGCCGCATCATATCACCCGCCCCGCTGCACGGCTAAAATGCGCCTGGCCCTTCACTTCCCCACACCGCACGGTAGCCCGCCCGCCTGATCGCCATGAAGATCCCCAAACGTATCCAGCCCCTGGTCGACGACGGCCTGGTGGATGAAGTGCTGCGCCCGCTGATGAGCGGCAAGGAGGCGGCCGTCTACGTGGTGCGCTGCGGCAGCGAGATCCGCTGCGCCAAGGTCTACAAGGCCGCGGAACAGCGCAGCTTCAAGCAGGCCGTGCAGTACCAGGAAGGCCGCAAGGTGCGCAACAGCCGCCGCGCCCGCGCCATGGAGAAGGGCTCGCGCTTCGGCCGCGATCAGCAGGAACAGGCCTGGCAGAATGCCGAAGTGGATGCGCTCTACCGCCTGGCCGCGGCCGGCGTGCGCGTCCCCAAGCCCTATGGCTGCTTCGAGGGCGTACTGTTGATGGAACTGATCACCGATGAACAGGGCGACGTCGCGCCGCGCCTCAACGACGTCGCCATGTCCGCCGAGCAGGCGCGGGAAGACCACGCCGTGATGATGCAATACGTCATGCGCATGCTGTGCGCCGGCCTGGTACACGGCGACCTGTCGGAATTCAACGTGCTGGTGGATGAAGACGGCCCGGTGATCATCGACCTGCCGCAGGCGGTGGATGCCGCCGGCAACAACCACGCCGAATGGATGCTGGCCCGGGACGTGGACAGCATCACCCGCTACTACGCCCAGTACGACCCCACACTGCTCGGCAGCAGATACGCCAGCGAGATCTGGGCGCTGTACAAGGCCGGCGCCTTGCATCCCGAGCTTGAGCTGACCGGCCGGTTCGAGGAGACGACCCATGCCGCCGACGTCGATTTGGTGCTGCAGGTGATCGAGGCGGCCGCCATCGAGGAGCGGGAACGGCAACGGCGTCTGCGTGACACGGCCGCCGATTGATTGGCGCCCTCGCGCTGGCGGCGCAACAACGGATGCCCCGCCAGCAGTCCCGGTGCACCACATGCAGGACATTGCCTCCCTCCCCGGATTGGCGTAATTTTCCCGTTCCCTTCATCAGGAACGCACCATGTCCCTATCCGCAAACACCCGCGCCCTGCTCTGCGCCGCGCCGCTTCTGGCGCTGCTCGCCGGCTGCTCCCCTCATCCCGCCACCGGGAACTGGGCCACGGCCACGGAACCTGCCAGCGGCTTCAACCGGCTGAACGTCACCTACGAAGGCCAGGCCCTGCTGTTCGAGGTCGGCGAGGAAAAGGCCGGCCGGCATTGCTTCTGGGGCGGCGAAAGCGCGCAGTCCATCGCCCTGACCTGCAAACCGGCCGCCAATCTCGATACTGAAGAACGCTACCGGCTGGTCATCGCGGCAGACGGAACGGCAACGCTTCACGGCGAGGGCGCGGTGCTGGCACGGTTTTCACGCCCGGCGCCCTAACATAGGTATTCCGAATTCGTAACCAGGCATAGGGCGCCCCATGGGCGCCGCACTGCGGCACGGCATGGCGTTTTTTATCGACCGGTAGCGGAGCGGCACACGGCCACATGGGTGCAAGCGCATTACATTGAGGCATATGACGCAATCGCACAGGTGATATGACGCACTCAATGAATAACCCGAAACGGATTGATCCATATCAATGTTGCGCACTATTCCATTGCAGATAGTGCATGCCTCGCCAACAAAAACCACCAAACCGCGACATACGCAGGGGGCAACACATGACGTCCAAAAGGACATGGCAATGGCTTTCATTGGCCGCACTCACCGTCGGCACCGGTACACTGCATGCCGCCGACATCAACCTCGGTGAAATCTCCGTAACCGGTACGCGCGAAGAGACACCAAAGGCCGAAATCCCCGCTACGGTCGACAGTGTCGATGATGCCGCGGTGGAGTTTGTCCACCCGGCGCATCCCACCGAAATCATGGGACGCATCGCCGGCGTGCACGTCAATGTCACCAACGGCGAAGGACACGCCACAGCCATCCGTCACCCCATCACCACCGGTGCCGTGTACCTGTTTCTGGAGGACGGCATCCCCACCCGCTCCACCGGTTTCTTCAACCACAACGCGCTGTATGAAACCAACCTGCCCCAGGCAGCGGGTATCGAGGTCACCAAAGGCCCGGGAACTGCCCTGTACGGCAGTGATGCCATCGGCGGCATCGTCAACGTGATCACCAAGGCAACGCCGCTGGAGCCGGAGGCAGAGGTCAATCTTGAGGTCGGCGAAGCCGGCTGGCGCCGGTTGTTGGGCAGCGCCGGCACGCCGGTGGGTGACGGTGGCGTGCGCGCCGACATCAACCTGACCCATACCGACGGCTGGCGCGACGGCACCGAATATGACCGCCAGAGCGCGAATCTGCGCTGGGACGGCACCCTGGGTGCGGCCTCGGTCAAGGCGCTGTTCACCGCATCCGACATCGAACAGCAGACCGCGGGCACCTCCCGTCTTTCCGAAGTCGACTACAAAGACAACCCGACCAGGAACTACACGCCCATCTCCTTCCGCAACGTTCAGGCCTATCGTTTTTCCGTCGATTACGAAAAGGAAGACAGCGATTCGCTGCTGAGCGTCACACCCTACGTGCGCAGCAATTCCATGGAGTACATGCCCAACTGGTCGCTGGGTTATGACCCGAACATTACCGAGACCGGCCACAACTCCTTCGGCCTGCAGCTCAAATACCGCAAGGATTTTGCCCCCAACCGCACCCGCCTGGTCGTGGGCGCCGATATCGATTACAGCCCGGGTGAACGCCTCGAGCACAGCATCGATCCGTTCAAGAATTCCGACAATATCTATGAACGCTATACCTTGGGCGAGGTGATCTACGACTATGACGTGACCTACCTCGGTGTCTCACCCTATCTCCACCTCGAGACCTCCATCAGCGAGCGCGCACGCGTGACTGCCGGCGTGCGTTACGATGACATGCAATATGATTACGACAACAAAATGGCCGATGGCGCACTGGTTGTTACGCCATGGTCGAGCATGCCGACCAGAACGGTCACCTACAATCACCCGTCGGACACGACGGTCAGCTTCTCTCACCTGAGCCCGAAACTTGGCCTCACCTACCTGTTCGCGGACGACCTGAACGGCTTCGCCTCCTATCGCCGCGCCTTCCGTGCCCCGTCGGAAGGCGACATCTTCCGTCCGGGCAAATCGGATGCCTCGCTCAACCTCGACGCGGTGAAAGTGGACAGCTACGAGCTTGGTCTGCGCGGCCGTAACGGCAGCCTGGATTACGAGCTTTCCATCTACCACATGCTCAAGACCGACGACCTGGTTTCATTCAAAGACCCCGTTACCGATGAAACCTACACCGCCAACGCCGGTGAAACGCTGCATCAGGGCGTCGAGATAACCGCCGGCGCACCGCTGGCGGATGATTGGCGGCTGGAAGTGAGCTACAGCTACAGCAAACATACCTACGAAGACTGGATCGAGTCCGGTAACGACTATAGCGGCAAGGAAATCCCGTCGGCGCCCAACCAGCTCGTCAACGCCCGTCTCGGTTACACGCCGGCACTGCTGAACGGCGGCAAGGTGGAACTGGAGTGGGAGCGGCTGGGTGCTTACTGGATGGATAACGAAAACACCGAGCGTTATGCCGGCCATGACCTGTTCAACCTGCGCGCCAATTACCTGATATCCAAGACCCTGGAAATCTACGGCCGGGTGATCAATCTGACCGATGAGCGCTATGCAACGGCTGCCAGCCTGTCGGGGGGAGCGCCGCAGTTCGCTCCGGGGGCGCCACGCACGGTCTATGCCGGTCTCACCGCCCGGTTCTGACACGGCATGCATGCCGCAGCATAATCACTGGGGCAATTCATGGGCCGGAACATCGCAGCCACAGGGAGGCAGCAGCCCCGTGTGGCTTAATTACGCAGCCCGGTTTATCGTCAGCGGCAGTTCCCCCACCCCGAAAGAGTCATCACTCCTTTGAGCCATCGAGGATGCATCATGCCCCAAACCTTCTGTCGCCTGTTGGCGTTGAGCCTGCTCCTGCTCGCCCCTCTGTCGCATGCCGCGATGGATCATGCCGGCCATGGGGCATCGAGCGACAACCAGCCCTCGCCCTGCAACGACCCGGAGGCCCCGGCAGCGCTGGAGTGCGCCCTCGCGCCGACGGCGGCCTTCGACAGCAATGGCCGCCTGTGGGTCGTGTGGGCCCTGGGCGGCCATGTGTATCTGAGTCACTCGGATGACAAGGGCGTGTCTTTCGGATCGCCGCTGCCGGTAAACCGTCTGCCGGAACGGATCGCCGCCGACGGTGAGAACCGCCCCAAGGTGATTCCCGGTATGGACGGCCAACTCTATGTGTCCTGGACCATGCGCCTGCCGAAGCCCTACTCCGGTGACGTGCGCTTTGCCTACTCCAAGGATGGCGGCAAGAATTTTTCCGCGCCGGTCACCATTAACGATAATCGTGACATCACCAGCCACCGGTTTGAATCGATGGGCGTCAACGAGCGCGGTGAACTGTTCCTCGCATGGCTGGACAAGCGCGACCAGCTGGCACAGAGCAGGAGCGGTAAAAAATACGCTGGGGCAGCGCTTTACTACACCGTTTCGACCGATGGCGGCGCCAGTTTCCGCGCCAACCGCAAGCTGGCCGATCACACCTGCGAGTGTTGCCGTACCGCCATGGCCTTTGACCGTCAGGGCAATCCCGTTATCGTGTGGCGCCATGTCTTTGCTGAAAATATCCGCGACCACGCCATTACGCGCCTGTCCGGACAGGAGCCCGGTAGCGTACGGCGGCTCAGCTTCGACCAGTGGAAAATCGATGCCTGCCCTCATCACGGGCCGGCCATCGACATCGCCGGCGACGGCAGATATCACACCGTATGGTTCAACAATGCGCCGGAACGGCATGGCCTGTTCTATGCCTTCAGCGAAGACCACGGCGACACCTTCAGCGAGCCATTCAATTTCGGCCGCTACGACGCTGGCGCCGCTCACCCTGATGTCCTCGCCCTGGGCGACCTCGTGTATCTGACCTGGAAGGAATTCGATGGCAAACAGACGGCGGCGCTGGTGATGCGTTCCAGAGATCGCGGCAAGAGCTGGAGCAAACCCGCCGTAGCGGCTGTAACCACAGGCGACTCCGATCATCCCTTCCTGATATCCGACGGCCGTGCCGTCTATCTCTCCTGGCATCGCCGGGGGCTGCCCTACCAGGCAATTCCGGTATCCGGAGCTGTCCGATGAAAACCAGGGGCTGGCTGCCGGGGTTTCTGGTGCTGCTGCTGGCCTGCGCTCCGCTATCCGCGCAGGAGTTGCAGCGTTTTCTGCCGGGAAGCTATCAGGCCATCGTTGATGCGCGCGGTGCTCGCCCCTTTGTGCTTGCGCTGTGGTCGGTCGACTGTCCGCCGTGCTACGCGGAACTGAAGATGCTCGGCGAACTGCAGCGGTCGCAGCCGTTTGATCTCGTTCTGGTCTCGACCGATGCCCCGGGCACGGCCACCGAGGCCAGCCGGGTACTGGGCAGGTTCGGCCTCGATGCCAACGAGGCCTGGATCTTTGCTGCGCCTACCGCGCGCCTGCGCTTTGAGATTGATCGCAGCTGGTACGGTGAGCTGCCGCGCAGCTACCTGTTCATGGAAGGGCAGCGCGAGGCGGTGACGGGGGCCCTGGAGGCCGCAACCCTTCGGGCCTGGCTGGAGCGCAGCCGCCGCTGATGCCGCCGCGGTGGAATAAATCACCTTACAAATCAACATGATTTACCACTAAAGGTGTAATGTGGCCTAACCCACAAGAAAGGTATGCTTGGTTCAAACAGGGATATTTCCGCATGGATGTGGACCATAGAACACCACGGGAAGAGCCATGCGCACCAATTTGCCAGTCACCACCACGGCCGTGGAGGTAGCGGAGCGGGATAACATCCTGTCCACCACCGATCTCAAGGGCCGCATCACCTACGCCAACGACGATTTCATCCGCATCAGCGGCTACGCATTGCACGAGCTGCAGGGTGAGCCGCACAACCTGGTGCGCCATCCCGACATGCCCGCGGCCGCCTTTGATGACCTGTGGCAACACCTCAAGGCGGGCCAGTCGTGGATGGGGCTGGTGAAGAATCGCTGCAAGAACGGCGATTACTACTGGGTGGATGCCTTCGCCTCCCCCATCACCGCCGACGGCACGACCGTGGAATACCAATCGGTGCGCACGCAGCCGCAGCCGGAACACGTCAAACGCGCCGAACAGGTCTACCGTCAGCTGCGCGAGGGCAAGGCGCCGAAGCTCCGCTCGCTCAGCCTGTACCATCGCCTGCTGCTGGTGCTCGGTCTGGCGCTGCTGCCGCCGGCTGTCGCCGCGTTCGTTGCCGGCTCGACGGGAACCCTGCTCGCGGCCGTGGGTATCGCCTTTCTCATCGGCACCGCCGGCATCCTCACCGTGCTGCGCCCCCTGGAAACCGCCGTGGCCGAGGCCGCCCGCGTCTACAAACACCCCCTGATGCAGCAGATCTACACCGGCGACAGCAGCGAGGCGGGACAGATCCTGCTGGCGCTGAAGAAGGGCCGGTCGGAGATCTTCGCCGTCGCCGGCCGCATGGACGATGCCGCGCTGCAAATGGAACAGACCGCCGACCACCTGGCCGCCTCGGTGCTGCTCACCCGCCAGGGCGTCAGTCATCAGGATGAACAGACCACCCGCGTCGCTGCGGCGCTGGAGGAGCTGACCGCGACCGCGCAGGAGGTGGCGCGCAGCACCCAGCAGGCGGCGGACGCGGCCCAGGCGGCGAGCGACGCCGCGGGTACCGGCCGGCAGGTGGTCGAGCGCAGCGTCGAGGCCATCCGCCGCCTGGCCGGCGGCGTGGAACGCTCGGCCCAGGTGATGCAGCGGCTGGAACAGGACAGCGTTGCCATCGGCAAGGTGGTGGACGTGATCCGCGGCATCGCCGAACAGACCAACCTGCTGGCCCTCAATGCCGCCATCGAGGCGGCACGGGCCGGTGAACAGGGGCGCGGCTTTGCCGTGGTGGCCGACGAGGTACGCACCCTGGCCAACCGCACGCAAAACTCCACCCAGGAGATCCAGGCGATGATCCAGCGCCTGCAGGATGCCGCCCACGAGGCGGTCACCGCAATGGAGGACGGCCGCACTACCGCCAATGCCAGCGTCGAACAGGCGGCAGCCGCCGGCAGCGCGCTGGATGCGATCGCCACCGCGGTGCAGACCATCAACGACATGAACACCCAGGTCGCCTCCGCCGCCGAACAGCAAAGCCAGGTGGTGCAGGAGATCAGCGGCGATGTCACGACCATCGCCGAGGTGAACGAACTGACTGTGGACAACATGAACGACACCGCCGCCATGTCCGATCGCATCACCAACATGGCGCGGGAGATGAAGCTGATCGCGGCGCAGTTCCGCGAGCGCAGCAGCTGAGGGCGCCGCTCACCACCTTGCAGCCCCCTGGCATCCTGTGCCATCGTATTTTTGCGCGCGCCGTACTATTGTGCGGCAAGCGTATACAATCATAGGCATGTGTTGATTTGCCCCGGAAGGGAAGGCGCACGAAAAGACCATGTACCCCCTTCGTATCCTGCTTGCCGTCACCGCTGCGCTGCTGTGCGCCGGCCCCCTGGCGTCGGCGGCCGAGCTGGAGCAGCAGCGGCAGCAATTCCTCGAGGCGCGCAGCGCCCTCGCCAAGGGCGACCGGGCTCGCCTCGAACAGCTCAGTGCAGAACTGCACGATTACCCGCTCCACCCCTACCTCGTGGCCTGGCAGATGACGCGCCAGCGCGTGCTCGCGCCGGAACAGGCTCAGGATTTTCTCCACCGCCACGGCAACGCCCCATTCACCCTGCCGGTACGCGAACAGTGGCTGCGCCAGCTGGCCCACGCCGAACGCTGGCACAACTACCTCGCCACCTACCGGCCGAGCAGCCGCGGCGAACTGCGCTGCAACTACCACTACGCCCAGCTGCGCAGCGGCAATCCCGACGCCGCCTGGGCCGGCGCACGCGTGCTCTGGCTCAGCGCCAACCGGCAGGAGGCCACCTGCAACCGCCTGTTCGAGGCCTGGGAACAGGCCGGCGGCCTGACCGGCGAGGTACGCCGCCAACGCCTCGACCTGATCCTGCGCGACGGCAACATGGCCTTCGCCAGACAGATCGCCGCCGGCCTGCCCGAAGCGGAACGCAGCCGCGTCGCGCTGTGGGAGAAGATTCACCACTACCCCGCCCTCATCACCAGCGACGAACGCCTGCAGGATGACAACGCCGACAACCGCGACATCATCGCCTATGGTCTGCAACGCCTGGCGCGGCGCGACGTGGCAGAGACCATCCGGCTGTGGCGCAAGGTGGAACATCACTATGCCTTCAACCCGGAACAGCTGGCCGCCATCCTGAATGCCATCACCCTGCGCCTCGCTCTCCAGGGGGATGTCACCGCCCTCGACTGGTACCGGCAGATCCCGACAACGGAGATCGACGGCAACGTCCGCCAGTTCGCGATCCGCGTCGCCCTGCGCCACCAGCGCTGGCAGGATGCACTCGATGCGCTGCGCGCAATGCCGGACGAGGAACTGGTCAACGAAGAGTGGCAATACTGGACCGCGCGCAGCCTGGAGGCGCTGGGCGACAACGACGCCGCGATGCGGCGCTACCACGTTATCGCCGACAACAGCAGCTACTACGGCTTCCTCGCCGCCGATCGTCTCGACCTCGGCTACAACCTGAGTCACGACCCGGTGGCCGTCGACGACCTCACCCTCAGCGCACTGCAACAGCATCCCGCCATACAGCGCGCCTACGAATTCCTGCAGCTCAATCTCGTCGCCGAGGCGCGACACGAATGGGAAAGCGCCATCGCCGCGATGCAGCCGGCCGAGCGCCTCGCCGCCGGCAAGCTGGCCAACCGCTGGGGCTGGCACGACCGCGCCGCCCTCACCCTGGCCAAGGCCGACTACTTCGGCGACCTGGAGATCCGCTTCCCCCTCGCCTACAGCGACATGATGATGAAGGAGGCCGCCAGCAACACCCTGGACCCGGCCTGGATCATGGCGGTGGCGCGACAGGAAAGCGTGATGATGCCCGACGCCCGCTCACCGGCCGGCGCCCTCGGCCTGATGCAGCTGATGCCGGCCACCGGCCGCAAGCTCGCCCAGCAGTTGAAGAGCCGCCTCAGCGATCTGCGGCAACTGCTGCACCCCGAACTGAACATCCGCCTCGGCAGCTACTACCTGCGCCAGCTCACGCGGCAGTTCGACGGCCACGCCGCCCTCGCCACCGCCGCCTACAACGCCGGCCCCAAGCGGGTGCGGCAATGGACCCCGACGGAAAGCATCGCAGCCGACATCTGGATCGACACCATCCCCTACGCCGAAACGCGCCAGTACGTGCGCCGCGTCCTCGCCTACAGCATCTTTTATGCCCAGCGCCTGGAACAGCCGGTGGTCCGCCTGCGCGACCGCCTGCCGGCAGTGCAAAAGGAAGTTACAAAGGGATAATGCCGGAAGGTGGCATGACGGCAACCCAATCCGCCGGTTGCCCATCGCAGGGCGCAATACATCACACCGGCCAACAACTCCGCTCGGCACCGCATGCGGCGCAATACCTTGCGCCCCACGCCGGCTGAACGCGGCTACGCTCCCACACCCATGCCCCTGCGTAGGAGCGAATCGTATTCACGACGGCTGCCGACGGTACGCCCGCCCCTGCCTGCGCAACTCCGCTGGGCGCAATCAGATTGCGCCCAACGCGGGTTGAGATGCCCCCTACGATGGGGTTCTTCTTAAGCAGCGTCAGCGGGCAACGAATTCTTCCACGATTCCCTGCAGGGCGGCGTTGAATGCCGCCGGCTTTTCCTGCGCCGGGAAGTGGCCCACACCGGGGATGAGCACGACACTGGAATGCAGCGGCTGCTCCTTGCCGGTCGGGGCGGCATTGATGTTGCGCAGCGGCCCGGTGTACCGCTCCAGGTTACCGGCCGCCTTCCAGCGCAGCAGTTCGTACATGGCGCTGACACCGAGCGCCTTCTTCGAGCCATCGAACTGCGTCAACACCCAGTCCTTCACCGTCGGGTCGGAGTGCGGCGTGAACATGGTGCCGATCATGTGCTGCGTCGTCATGGGGAAGTTGTCCTCAAACGGCTTCAACAACGTGGCGATCTCGGCCTCGGTCTTTGGAAACTTGAACGGCGTATAAAAGGTGTCGACGCCGACGACGCCCAGGACACGCTCACCCAACAGCCCCGCGGCCTCCACCGAAACCGGGCCGCCCATGGAGTGGCCGACCAGGATCACCCGCTGCGCGCCGATGGCATTCACCACCGAGGCCACATCCTGCCCGAAGGCCGGCATGGTGTAGTGCTCGCGCCGGCTGCCCGACGCGCCATGCCCGGCGAGGTCCAGCCAGACCACGCGGTAGTCGCGGCTGAAATGTTCGACCTGTTTGTCCCAGAACGTGTGGTTGCAAGTCCAGCAGTGCACGAACACCAGCGTCACTTCGCCCTGGCCGCGCACGCCGTAGCGGATCGGGCTGCCGTCTGCGGCACTCGCCACCACATGCGTCTGCGCGGCATCCTTCGCCGCCATCGGGCTGCAGCCTGACAGGACGACGAGCAGGGCAACAACAATCAGTGCGGTGATACCAAGCTTCGATATTTTCATGACAGGCATTCCTTTTCCTTGATTGGTAGAGGCCATTCAATTGGTCTGCGTTTGTGACCAACTGAACCGGTAGCGTGGTGTTCGAAAAACGCCATCCCCACGAGGGAGAGGGGGCATTCCGTAATACGCTACAGAAAGGTAAACACCTCATCCGCCGGCAGGCGCGACTTGGGCAAGGCGGCGTTGGGATCGTCGGCGCTGCGGTAGCCGAGGGCGACCAGCACCACCGAGGTCAGGCCCTGCTCACGCAGGCCGAGTTCGCGGTCGAGAATGGCGCGGTCGAAGCCCTCGATGGGCGTGGCGTCGATCTCCAGCACACCGGCGCCGAGCAGCAGGGTGCCGAGGGCAATATAGACCTGCTTTTCCATCCAGTGCTGCGTGTCCTGCCTATCGCGGTGCAGATTGACGTAGAACATCCGGCCCTTGCCCGTCCCCGCCTTCGCCTCCGCGCTCTTGAAGCGGCCATCCTTCTCCTCCTGATCCAGCACATGGGCCAGATGGGCATCGGTCAGCTCGGTGCGGGCGCACAGCACCACCACATGGGAACAGTTGCGCACCTTGGCGTCATTGGCGCTGTAGGGGCCGGTGGTGGCCTGGGCGATGCGCGCCTTGCCCGCCTCGGAGCCGGCGATGATGAAATGCCAGGGCTGCGAATTGATGGACGACGGCGCAAAGCGCAACAGCGTCTGGATCTGCTCCATCTGCGCAGCGCCGATGCGCTTGTGCGGGTCGTAGGCCTTGGTGGTGTAGCGGGTGGTGGCGATCTGGGTGATGTTCATGGCGTGAATTCAATTCTTCTTTATCAAATCAAACTGGAGCAATCGTTCAATTTCTGGAAACCGTGGTACG
>JANJXC010000055.1 GCA_024709225.1 Gammaproteobacteria bacterium
GGCCTACCGCATGCCGCGCGCCGAGCTGGAACAGGAGATCAAGCGGGTCGAGGACATGGGCGTGAAGATCCGCCTCAACTACCGCGTCGATGATGTGCTGGGCGAGAAGACCGCCGGCAACTTCGATGCGGTGTTCGTCGCGGTGGGCGCGCACATCTCCAAGAAGATCGACATCCCGGCGCGCGATGCGCGCGGCATGATGGATGCGGTGTCCTTCCTGAAGAGCGTGGAGCAGGGCGAGAAGGTGCAGCTCGGCCGCCGCGTCGCCATCTACGGCGGCGGCAACACGGCGATGGACGCCGCGCGCGTCGCCAAGCGCATGGGCGTGGACGAGGCGATGATCATCTACCGCCGTGACCGCGCCAACATGGCGGCCCACGACTTCGAGGCCGACGAGGCGCTGGAAGAGGGCGTCAAGTTCAACTGGCTGCGCTCCATCAAGGAGATCGACGGCTCCACCATCGAGGTGGAGATCATGGAGCTGGACGACAAGGGCCGCCCGCGTCCCACTGGCCGCTTCGAGAAGCTGGAGGCCGACTCGCTGATCCTCGCCGTGGGCCAGGAGACCGACACCGGCTTCCTCGGCCGCATCCCCGGCATCGAGTTCAAGGCCGACGGCACGGTGATCGTCAACGCCGCCATGATGACCGGTGCCGAGGGCATCTTCGCCGGCGGCGACATGGTGCCCTCCGAGCGTTCGGTGACCATCGCCACCGGTCACGGCAAGAAGGCCGCACGCCACATCGACGCCTGGCTGCGCGGCGAGACCTATCGCCCGCATCCCAAGCACCCCATCGTCAATCATGAGGCCCTGCAGCTGTGGTACCGCACCCAGGCGCCGCAGGTGGAGCAGGCGCATCTGCCGCTGGCGCAGCGCCTCGGCGGTTTCGAGGAGATCCTGCAGGGCATCAGCGAACACGACGCGGTGTACGAGGCCAAGCGCTGCCTGTCCTGCGGCAACTGCTTCGAGTGCGACGGCTGCTACGGCTCCTGTCCGGAAGACGCCATCATCAAGCTCGGTCCGGGCAAGAAGTACCGCTATGACTACGCCCGCTGCACCGGCTGTGGCACCTGTGCCGAACAGTGCCCGTGCCACGCCATCGAGATGATTGCCGAGACGGCGGCACGCTGAAATCCCTGCCTGTTGCATCGAAAAGGCATTGAGTCCGCAAATGAACGCAAATGGACGCAAATAAAGGCGAAGGATCCAGCCGTTAACCAGTCGCACCGCTCTACCCATCGGGTGTGTGGCGCACCTGCGTAACACCCTGAATATTTGCGTCCATTTGCGTTAATTTGCGGACTAAGGTTTTTAGGTTAAATATCCGCGTTCATTCGCGGACTGAGGATTAGTGGAAACAACATGAGCGAACAAGACAAGAGCAAGCAGGTGACCGTCGATGGCGGTCACGCCGTTGCCCACGTGGCCTATCGCGTGAGCGAAATCTGCTCCATCTATCCCATCACGCCGTCGTCCGACATGTCGGAGCTGTCCGACCTCTGGGCGACCCAGGGCATCCGGAACATCTGGGGTCAGGTGCCGCAGGTGATCGAGATGCAGAGCGAGGGCGGCGCCGCCGGTACGGCGCACGGCGCCTTGCAGACCGGTGCGCTGACCACCACCTTCACGGCCTCGCAGGGCCTGCTCTTGATGCTGCCCAACATGTTCAAGATCGCCGGCGAACTGACCTCGACGGTATTCCATGTCGCGGCGCGCTCCATCGCCGCCCAGGCGCTGTCGATCTTCGGTGACCATCAGGACGTGATGGCGGCGCGCATGGCCCAGCCATGCTGGCCTCCTGCTCGGTGCAGGAGGCGCATGACGCCGCGCTCATCGCCCACGCGGCGACACTGAAGGCCCGCGTGCCGTTCATCAATTTCTTCGACGGCTTCCGCACCTCGCACGAGATCAACAAGATCAGCCTGATCCCGGACGACCAGATCAAGGCGATGATCAACGACGAACTGGTGTGGGAACATCGCCGTCGTGCCCTGAATCCCGACAACCCGTTCATCCGCGGTACGGCGCAGAACCCGGACGTATATTTCCAGGGCCGCGAGAGCGCCAACCCGTTCTATGCCCAGGTGCCGCAGATTGTGCAGGACACCATGGACCAGCTGGCCGGCCTCACCGGACGTCAGTACCACCTGTTCGATTATTTCGGCGCGGCGGATGCCACCGACGTGATCGTCATGATGGGTTCGGGCGCACAGACGGTGGAGGAGACCATCAAACGCCTCAACGCCGAAGGCCGCAAGCTGGGCGTGATCACCGTGCGCCTGTTCCGTCCGTTCAGCACCGAGCACCTGATCGCCGCGCTGCCGAAGACCTGCCAGCGCATTGCCGTGCTGGATCGTACCAAGGAGCCGGGCAGCGCCGGTGAGCCGCTGTACCAGGACGTGGTCACCGGTCTGGCCGAGGCCTACGGCAATGATCAACTGGCCTTCATGCCGAAGATCATCGGCGGCCGCTACGGCCTGTCGTCCAAGGAATTCACCCCGGCGATGGTCCAGGGCGTATTCGACAACCTGGCGGGCAAGACACCGAAAAACCATTTCACCGTCGGTATCAACGACGACGTCAGCCACACCTCCATCGACTACGACGCATCGTTCGACATCGAGCCGGCCAACGTCACCCGTGCCATGTTCTTCGGCCTCGGCTCCGACGGCACCGTGTCGGCCAACAAGAACTCCATCAAGATCATCGGCGAGTCCACCGACCTCTACTGCCAGGGTTACTTCGTCTATGACTCCAAGAAGGCCGGTTCGCAGACCACCTCGCACCTGCGTTTCGGCCCCGACCCGATCCGCGCGCCCTACCTGATCACCTCGGCCAACTTCATCGCCTGCCACAAGACCAACTTCATCAACCAGGTGGAGATGCTCAACAATGCGGCGAAGGGCGCGGTGTTCCTGCTCAACTCACCCGTAGGTCCGGACAAGGTGTGGGACGAATTGCCGATGCCGGTGCAGCAGACCATCATCGACAAGCAGCTCAAGTTCTACGTCATCGATGCGACGACGGTGGCGCGCAATGCCGGCATGGGGCGGCGCATCAACACCATCATGCAGACCTGTTTCTTCGCCCTGTCCGGCGTGCTGCCGCGCGACGAGGCCATCGCCAAGATCAAGAAGGCCATCGAGAAGACCTATGCCCGCAAGGGCGCCGAAGTGGTGCAGCTCAACTTCAAGGCGGTGGACGCCGCCCTTGATCACCTGCACGAGGTCAAGGTGCCGGGCAGGGTTTCCTCGCACAGCGCCATGAAGCCGGTGGTGTCGCCGCTGGCGCCGAAGTTCGTGCAGGAGGTGACCGCGCCGATGCTGGCCGGCCACGGCGATGCCCTGCCGGTGTCGATGATCCCGGTGGACGGCACCTACCCGAGCGGTTCGGCGCGCTGGGAGAAGCGCAACATCGCCGACTTCATTCCCAAGTGGGAGCCGGGCGTGTGCATCCAATGCGGCAACTGTTCCTTCGTCTGTCCGCACAGCGTTATCCGCGCGCGTTTCTATCACGAGGACACCCTGCAGCAGGCACCGGCCAGCTTCGAGTCGGCGCCGGTGACGGCGCGCGGTTTCCCCGAGACGCGCTACACCCTGCAGATCTATCTGGAGGACTGCACCGGCTGCGGCCTGTGCGTGGAGGCCTGTCCGGCCTTCGATCAGAGCGACGCCTCGCGCAAGGCCATCAACATGACCGACAAGGCGCCGCTGCTGGAGGCCGGCCGCAACAACGTCGCGTTCTTCGACACCATCCCGGTCAACCGCCGCTCCACCGTCAACTTCGCCTCGGTGCGCGGTGCGCAGTTCCTGGAACCACTGTTCGAATTCTCCGGTGCCTGCGCCGGCTGCGGCGAGACGCCCTATGTGCGCCTGCTCACCCAGCTGTTCGGCCCGCGCCTGCTGGTGGCCAACGCCACCGGCTGCTCGTCCATCTACGGCGGCAACCTGCCGGCCACGCCATGGTCGGTGAACAAGGACGGCCGCGGTCCCGCCTGGTCCAACTCGCTGTTCGAGGACAACGCCGAGTTCGGTCTCGGCATGCGCGTGGCCGCCGATCAGCACACCGCCCTGGCCAAGGACCTGCTGGCGCAGATGACCGATCACTTCGACCAGGAGTTCATCGATTCGCTGATGGACACCAGTCAGGAGATCGGCGCGCAGATGAGTCGCCAGCGCCAGCGCGTGCAGGAACTGAAGCGCCGCCTGCGCGAGATCGACGACCCGCGCGCCAAGTCGCTGCTCACCGTGGCCGACCATCTGGTACGCCGCTCGGTGTGGCTGGTGGGCGGTGACGGCTGGGCCTACGACATCGGCTCCTCCGGTCTCGACCATGCCCTGGCCTCGGGCCGCAACATCAACGTGCTGGTGCTGGATACCGAGGTGTATTCCAATACCGGCGGCCAGGCCTCCAAGTCGACGCCGATTGCCGCCACGGCGAAGTTCGCCGCTGCCGGCAAGGCAGTGACCAAAAAGGACCTGGCCCTGCAGGCCATCTCCTACGGCAACGTCTACGTGGCGCGTGTCGCCATGGGCGCCAACCCGCAGCAGACCCTGCAGGCGATGCGCGAGGCGGAAGCCTATCCGGGGCCGTCGATCATCCTCGCCTACAGTCCCTGCATCGCCCACGGCATCGATCTGCGCGACGGTCTGTCGCAGCAGGTGAAGGCGGTGGACTCCGGCTACTGGCCGCTGCTGCGCTACAACCCGCAGCTGCGTGCCGCCGGCAAGAAGCCGTTCATCCTCGACTCGACGCGGCCGACGCTCAAGCTGGAGGATTTTGCCTACAACGAGCAACGCTACAAGCTGTTGCAGAAGAGCAATCCCGATGCGGCCAAGCGCTTGATGAAACTGGCGCAGGAATCGCTGGACCTGCGCTGGCAGACCTACGAGCACATGGCCAAGCAAGACCCGTCGGAGTTCCAGCCGGTGAGTCAGTAACAGGGAGGGGGCGCAAGCCCCCTTCTTCATGGCGCTGCGAGCTTGGGCGATGGCGAGATCGTGCTGATGTGGTTACGCGAAGGCTGAAAGATCTTTTGCCCTCCTGTCCTCCCGTGCCGTAGTGCTTTTCCGGCGCCGGGGGATGCTGCACAATGGCGCCGCATCCGCTGTCGCGAGAAGGTCATTTCATGCGCACTATTCTGCCTTTTGTCATTTCGCTGTTCCTGCTCGGCTGTACCGCACAGGAAACCACGCAGCTGCGTGTCGAGCAGGCCTGGATTCCGGAGATCCCCCCCATGATCTCGGTGACGGCGGGATGGATGGTGATCCACAACGATGGCGCCACACCCAGATATCTGATCGGCGCCTTCAGCCCCAATGCGGAAAGCATCGAGATCCATCAGTCGGTGGTGGTGAACGATATGGCGCGGATGGTGTTGCAGACGGAGCTGGAGATCCCGCCGCGTGGCAGCCTGGTGTTCAGCAACGAAACCGGCTACCACCTGATGTTGTACAAGAGTCGCGGCATGAGCGCGGGTGCGCTGATTCCGGTTACCCTCACCTTCAAGGACGGTTCGGCGCTGACGGCCGATTTCACCGTCCGCGACCGTCGCACGCTGGATCAGTAGATATCGTGCAAGCCGTGATATAGCCCCAGCACCAGGCTGTCGCGGTTGGTCACATTTGCCTTTTCGATGCAGTAGCCGGGAATGGCTTCCAGGCTGAAGCGGCTGCTGCGGCGGATGTCGTCCGGAATATGCGCCAGCATGACCTGGCGGAAGTGTTCGGTGTCGGCGTCCGGCACGAAGCGCGAGGCGGCATAGGTGTAGTGGTAGGTATCGTCGAAGATGGAAAAGTTGAAGCGGGCCACGGCCTCGACGGTGCCGCTATGGCTGTAGATGTGGGCCTTGCGCTCGAATTCGTCCGCCGGAATCCACAGCCCCACCGAGTAGTCCGTGCACTCCAGGCCATGGCGGGTGCGCATCATGTGCTCCCACAACGAAAAATACTCCAGCGCCACAAAGCGTACGCCCTGGCTGCCCTTGGGGCCGACCATATGGCAGCGGATCAGCTTCTGGAAGTCGGCGCTGTCGCCGGTGGACTGCGGGGGCATCGGTATCTCCTTTCCTGATGGGGCCCGGACAAGAATACAAGAAATCAACCGGCCGCGAGCGCGGGGTGGCGCGGGTAGGTCAGCTGCGCCATGATGATGGCATATTTCAGGCCGAGGTGTATGCCATGAAGAATAGCCCGCTGGGTGAATTGCTGCTGGCGACGGGGCACGTCACGGTGGAGCAGCTGGAGGTGGCGCTGCACACCCAGAAGGCCCGCCCGGATTATCTCGGCGAGATCCTGGTGGGGCTGGATTTCGTTACCGCCGACGAGATCGCCCACGCCGTGGCGACACAGCACAGGCTGCCCTATGTCGACCTGGACTTTGCCGTGCCGCAGCGCAACGCCTTGCAGGCCATACCCAAGGACCTGGCGCTGGCGCATACCGTGTTGCCCCTCCGCCTCAAGCGCGGCGTGCTGACGGTGGTGACCCAAGACCCGGGCAATGCCGGGCTGAAGGCCCAGCTGCGGGAGGCATCGGGGCGGCGCATCGCCTTTGCCGTCAGTGACCGAGCGCGGATTGCCCAGATGGTGGAACTGTATTATTTCGAACTGGAAAATCCGCTCGAGCAGCGCATCGTCGCCCTCATTGATGAGGCGGCAGAGGGCGCGGACATCGATATCGAGCTGCTGCTCGAACTGCTGATCCAGAACGCCATCAAGGATCGCGCCACCGATATCCATATCCGGCCGCAGGCCCTGGCATCCCATGTGTTCTATCGGGTGGACGGCGTGCTGCACCATTACTTCGCCTTTCCCTCGCGCATCCACCGCAATATCGTTTCCCGCGCCAAGGTGCTGAGTGACCTCGACATCACGCGTCAGCGTGCGCCGCAGGACGGCGGCTTCGCCTTCAACTATTTGCGCGCCGGCTATGACATCCGCATTGCCGTCATCCCCACCTCCTTCGGCGAAAATATGGTGTTGCGCCTGTTGCCCAAGTCCGAGGCGCTGCACCGGCTGGAGCGTCTCGGCTTCGCCGATGCCCAGGCGGCGGTGCTGGAGCGCTGCCTGCGCAAGCAGTCCGGCATCATCCTGACGGTGGGGCCGAGCGGCAGCGGCAAGACCACCACGCTGTATTCCATGCTGCGGCGCAGCAACATCCTGCAGCGCAACGTGGTCACGGTGGAGGACCCCATCGAGTATCAGCTGTCGCTGGTGCAGCAGACCGCCGTCAACGAGGCCGCCGGCTATACCTTTGCCGATTCGCTGCAGTATCTGGTGCGGCAGGACGCCGATATCATCCTGCTCGGCGAGGTGCGCAACCAGGAGACGGCGCTGGCGGTGGCGCGCAGCGCCCTGTCCGGCCACCTGATCCTGTCCACCATTACCGCCAACGATGCCCAGGGCGCCATTGCCCGCCTGCTGGATTTCGGCATCAAGTCCTACATGCTGTCGGCCACCCTGCTGGTGGTGGTGTATCAGCGCCTGGTGCGCCGCCTGTGCGACAACTGCAAGCGGCCGCTGCCCATGAGCCGGGACGAACTGGCGGCGCAGGGCTGGGGCGAGGCCGCTGGGGCGGAAGACTGCGTGACGGTGTACCAGGCGGCGGGCTGCGAACATTGCCGTCAGAGCGGCTATCGCGGACGCATTGCGGTGGCCGAGCTGCTGGAGGTGACCGATGAGGTGCGCGACCTGCTCGACCAGGGGCGGCTTGCGCTGGAGGGCGGCGGCCTGCCGCGCAGCCCGGGGGGCTGCTCCATCCGCGACGACGCGCAGGCCAAGCTGCTGCAGGGCGTGACCTCGCTGGAGGAGCTGCGCCGGGTGTTTGCCTAGCGCCGGGCCGCGCGGTAAGGTGTCCGGCGTCGAGTACGGTAGCGGGAGAGTGCGGCCATGTCCGCCTATCTGACCTATATGCAGGACCAGCAGCCGGAGCGGGTACCCTGCGGCAGCGCCCTGACCATCGGGCGCGACAAGAACAACAACATCGTCCTCACCGACCTGCTGGTATCGCGCAATCACGCCATGGTGCGCCGGCTCGGCAGCGGCGACTACTACGTCATCGACAGCGGCAGTTCCAACGGCACCTCGGTCAATGGCGGGCGGGTATCCTCGCCCACCCGCCTGCGCAACGGCGACCGCATCGCCATCGGCCTGACCGAGTTCGTTTTCGAGCAGGGGATCCAGCCGGCCCGCTTCAACGATTCCATTTCCTTTCAGCAGACCGTCATCTTCCATACGCCGGTGATCAAGGAGATTACGGTGCTGGTGGCCGACATCCGCAACTACACCGGACTGTCGGAGCAGGTGCCGATCCAGACCCTTTCGCGGCTGATGAGCAAGTGGTTCCAGGATGTCAGCGATATCATCGTGGACAGCGGCGGCACCATCGACAAGTTCATCGGCGACTGCGTATTTGTACGCTGGGACAACGACAAGGCGCAGGATAATGTGATGCGCGCCCTGCGCACGGCGTGGAAGATTGCCGAGACCACCGCCCGCCTCAAGCTCACCTTTCCCGAACTGCCGCGGCCGCTGCGCATCGGCGCCGGCATCAACACCGGCATGGCTTCCCTCGGCATCGGCGCGGACAATACCGCCCTGGGCGACGCCGTCAACACCGCCTTCCGCCTGGAGAGCGCCACCAAGGAGCTGGGCTGTGACATCGCCCTGAGCGAGAGTTCCTACCGCCACCTGCCCGAGCGCCACTGGGCCGGTGCCGAGCAGGTGCTGACGCTCAAGGGCAAGCAGGAGCAGGTGCGCCTGCTGTGTCTGGATTTTTCCCTGCTGGAACATATCCTGCAGGACTAGCGCACATGAGCGGCCGGGGCGGAATGCGGATTGTCATTTACCCGCCGCGGCGGCCGGCGTTATACAAGAGGCCCTCTCACCTGTCGGGGCACGGCCATGTGTGGTTCCTTTCCCGTGTCGCCGGGATCGCGCGGCGACGGTCACGAGCCCGGGCCGCTCCTGCGGTTCATCGGCGGCGTGGCCTTGGTGGCAATACGGTGTTTTTTCCTGCTGCTCCGCGCCTGGCGCCGTACCTGACCGACACGGCGGGTTCTAGCCACTTTTCTTTTCGGGTAACATGGCCGCACCTTTGTGCCATCGCCGGGTGATCCCGACCGGTGGCTGAGCCGGGGAACCTCATCATGGGCGACGACGCGGATTCTGGCCTGTTTGCCGGCCTGCAGGAGCTCAGCGCAGGCGCCTTTCCCAAGATTTGCCCCAACTGCGGCCGGACCTATGAAAATCTGGCGCAGTTTCTGGAGCTGACGGTGCCGAGCGGCCGCATGAGCGGGCTCAAGTCGGCGCTGGATGATGATGACCGGCCGGTGGTTGAACTCTTCCGCAACTGTGTGTGCGGTTCGACCTTGATGGATTTCTGCCGTTCACGTCGCGACGAGTCGGCCGATGGGTTGCGGCGGCGTGCTACCTTTAGCCGCATGCTGGACCGACTGGTACGGCGCGGCGTCAGCCGCGATGCGGCCCATGCCGAATTGCTCAAGCTGACACGTGGTGAGCACAGTGAACTGATCAATCGACTGCTGCGGGCGGACACTTAGAAACGGGTACAGGGATGATGAAACACATAATTGCAGGTGTGGTGCTGCTGTTGAGCGGGGCGTTGCCGGCGTTGGCCGCACCGGATTACAACGGCAAGTGGTTCGGCGATGACGGCGCTACCTATTACGTGCGCCATACCGGCAACGAAATCTACTGGTTCAACGAGGGCGGCTCGCAGGAGCCGCGCCGCACGTCAGTGTTTCAGGGCCGGGTGCGTGACAAGCTGATCATCGGCAGCTGGGTCGACGTGCCCAAGGGCAGCGCGGCGGAGCGCGGCGAACTGCACATGGCCATCATCGAGAACGGCAATATCCTGGAGGTGACCCGCGTCACCGGCGGTTTTGCCGCCACCCGCATCACCCGGGCCGGTTACGTGGTGCCGCTGCCGCCGATGGAGGGTAAATGCCTCGATTTCACGCCGGAACGGCTCTCCGTCCGCCAGCTGGATGGCCGCTTCCAGATCATGCAGGATGACTGGTGGCTGTTCGATTTCGGCACGCGCGAGGTGGATGCCTACTCCGCCCTGAAGGTCATCCAGCAGTACGGCATGAACCAGTCCTGTTTCATCGGCGAGCCGCCGGCCTTCCGCTACCTGCTGGTCAGCGGGCGGGCACCGCTGGGACAGTGGTATGAGGAGGAGTGCATCCGCTTCCATCCCAGCACGGCGGCGCTGGTGCAGCGCGCTGGACGCTGGCTCATCGTCGATAACGATCTGACCTTGTACGACCTGGGCGAACGCGAGGCAGAGGCTCGCTCTGCGCTGGCTGTCATCCGCCAGCACCAGTTCACCCACGCCTGCTTCATCGGCCGCCCCAACGCCACCTTCGAATACCTGCGCCGTTGATGCCGCCGGATCTGGAGCAGGTGCGCGCGGTGGTGCTGCCGGTGGCGCGGCAGGAACTGCTGCCGCGTTTTACCCGCATGGCCGCCATGCTGAAGAGTGATGGCAGCATCGTCACCGAGGCGGATCTCGCCTGTCAGCAGGCCCTGGCGGCCACTCTGGCGATGCATTGGCCGCAGATCCCGCTGTTGGGCGAGGAGATGGACGTCGGCGCGCAGCAGCGGCTGCTCGATGATGCCGATGACGGTCTGTGGTGCCTCGATCCGCTGGACGGCACCAGCAACTTCGCCGCCGGCATTCCGTATTTCGCCGTGGCCCTGGCCTACATCCGGCGCGGCGAGGTGCAGCTCGGTCTGGTGTATGACCCGGTGCGCGACGAGTGCTACAGTGCCGCGCGCGGCCAGGGGGCCTGGCGCAACGACGTGCCGCTGCGTGCCCATGCCACCGGCCTGCCGCTGTCGCGCTGTGTGGCGATGGTCGATTTCAAACGCCTGTCCCCGGCACTTGCCACCCGGCTGGTGTGCGCGACGCCCTTCGCCTCACAACGCAACTTTGGTTCTTCGGCGCTGGACTGGTGCATGCTGGCCGCCGGTCGCGGACATCTCTATCTGCATGGCCGGCAGAATCTGTGGGATTATGCCGCCGGCAGCCTGATCCTGGCCGAGGCGGGCGGTTGTGCCGCAACCCTGCAGGGTGAGCCGGTGTTGCGGGTGGGTCTGCAGCCGCGCTCGGTGGTGGCGACGCTGGACCCGGCCCTGTTCGGGCCGTGGCGCGAGTGGGTCGCCGCGGCGGGCGGTTGAGAAGGCAGAATTCTTTGGCTGGATGGGCGCTGCGCATCCAGCCGGATCAGAGATACAAGTGGCAAGATACAAGTGAATGAACTCGCTGCGCTCGTAGCGGTTTGTATTCAAAGGCCGTGCGCGCAGCGCACACGTCCACTTGTATCTTGCCACTTGTATCTTTGTTTTGGGGAGTCAACATGCAGGAATGGGCTGAATACGCCAAGTTCTTTGCCGGTCTGCTGGCTATCGTCAATCCCATCGGCGCCATCCCGGTGTTCATCGGCCTGACCGATGGCCAGAGCGCGCTGCAGCGGCATCGCACCGCGCTGCTGGCGGCGCTGGCGGTGGGTGCGGTGCTGCTGGCGGCGCTGTTCACCGGCGAGGCCATCCTGAGCTTCTTCGGCATCACCATCGCCTCGTTCCGCGTCGGCGGCGGCATCCTGATCCTGCTCATCGCGGTGTCGATGATGCACGCCCGCCTGAGCCCCGCCAAACAGACCGATGAGGAGGCACAGGATGCGGCGGAGAAGGCCTCGGTGGCGGTGGTGCCGCTGGCCATCCCCCTGCTCGCCGGGCCCGGCGCCATCAGTACCATCATCGTCTACGCGCACCGCTCGCCGGCGCCCACGCACTACACCATGCTCGGCGTCGAGATCCTGGCGATGGCGCTCATCGTGTGGACGGTGTTTCGTCTGGCGCCGTTGCTGTCGCAGATGCTGGGCCGCACCGGCATCAATGTGCTGACCCGCATCATGGGCCTGATCCTGGCCGCCATTGCCGTGGAGTTCATGGCCAATGGGCTGCGCCAGTTGCTGCCGGGGCTGGCCTGATGGCGGCCTGGCTGCAGGCGCTGCTGCGCATCAAGCTGTTGTTGCTGGCAGCGGCGGCGCCGCTGCTGCTGTCCGTCGCCTTGTCCTGGTCGCTGGTGCGGCCTTATCTGGCCGGCGTGCCGGCGGCGGTCCCGCTGCATGCGCTGGAGGTGGCTACGGCGGAACACCTGGAAACGATCTTTGCCGGCTATGACTATGCCTGGCCGCCGCAGGGACCGGTGCCGCGGCTGGCCATCGACCGTTTTCCGCCGGACATCGGCCAGCTGGAGGTGGCGCGCAAGAAGGCGCTGTTCTTCCGCGGCCTGTTGCCCATGGTGGCGGCGGAAAATGAGCGTATCCGCGCCCAGCGCCGTTTCATCGAGGAACGCTTTGCCCTCGGGCCGCTGCGGCCGGGCACGCGCAACTGGAATCAGGTGGAGCGTCTGGCCGAGCTGTACCGCGTGGCGGGCGATCTGAACGACCCGGTGGTGCGCGAGATCCTGCTGCGCCGCGTCGACGAGGTCCCCGCGGCGCTGGTGCTGGCGCAGGCCGCCAATGAAAGCGCCTGGGGCACCTCGCGCTTCGCACGCGAGGCCAACAATCTGTTCGGCCTGTGGACCTACAAAAAGGATTTGGGCATGGTGCCGGCGCAACGCATGGAAGGCGCCAGCCATTATGTGCGGGTGTTTCCCGACCTGCGCAGTTCGGTACGGGTCTATCTGTTCAATCTCAACATCGGTCATGCCTACGTAGACATGCGCCGCGCCCGCGCCACACTGCGCCTTGCCGGCGAGGCGCTGGATGCCGAGCATCTGGCCGCGGGCCTGACGCGCTACTCCGAGCGCGGCGCGGAGTATGTGGCGGAGATCCGTCGCATGATCAGCAGCAACGGCCTGGGGCAGCTCGGGGTGCTGATGCTGGCACCCGAGAAGCCATAAGCCCGGCACGCGCCGGGATGAGCGCGTGCGCTGGGCCGCGCCGGCAATCCTCGTCCCGCGTTCCTACTCTTCAACCAGCCAGGGGTGGCTGTACCAGTACCAGCGGCCAGCGGCGGCGGGGGCGGTGCAGTTGTAGCGGCTGCGTCCGCTGTGCAGCGGTGCTGCGGCCTGTACCTGCAGGCGCGTATCGTCCAGCCGGGTGATGGGCAACGCCTTGCCTTCTGCGCTGTAGCAGGCGATGCCGCGCTGCGGCTGCGCCAGGGTCAGGGTCAGGGTTGGCGGGTTGTTGGTGCCGAC
This sequence comes from Gammaproteobacteria bacterium, assembly GCA_024709225.1. GTDB lineage: Bacteria > Pseudomonadota > Gammaproteobacteria > Thiohalomonadales > Thiohalomonadaceae > Sulfurivermis. The sequence goes on from JANJXC010000055.1 coordinate 13,229, forward strand.
GCGCGGTTCCCACGGTTCCGCCTGCACCACCGGCAGCGGTAGGCTGGCGGCCTTGCGGGCAAACGGTTCGATGGCCGCAAAGGCCTCGGCCATGGGATAGCGCGGCAGGGCGCGCCGATCGGACAGTGCACCGATGGCGCCGGAGTGCTGGCCGAAGCCGATGTAGCCCATGCTCCGTACCAGATCGGCGGCGCGGGTGTCGTACTCGCCGTAGGGATAGGCGAACAGACGCGGCTCCTGATCGACCACCGCGCCCAGTTCCTCGCGCAGACGCTGCTGCGCCCGCTCGATGTCGGCACGCACGCGCCGTTCCCACGCCGCCTCATCCTCATCCGCGCGCCGCGCGGCCAGGGAGTCGTGGCTGGCCGTGTGATTGGCGAAGCGCACGCCGGCCTGCTGCATCGCCCGCATCTGTTCCCAGCTCATGAAGCCGCCCAGCTGGCGATCCACCGGGTCGGTATTGACGAAGACGGTGAACGGCCAGCCGCGCGCCTTGAGCCGCGGCCAGGCGTGCTCGTATACGGACAGGTAGGCGTCATCGACGGTGATGGCGACGGTGCGTTCCGGCAGCGACGCATCGCGCAGGATGTGCTCGACCACGCGCTCCAGCGGCCACACCTGAAAGCCGTTCTGTGCCAGGTAATCGAGCTGGGCGTCGAACTGTTCCAGGCGGATGCTGGTGGAGGGATAGCGGTCCTCGCCGAAGCGGTGGTACATGAAGGCCACGGCATGGGAGGCGGCGGCCGCATTGCCGGTGGCGGCAAGCAGCAGGAGGAACAATAGCGGGCGCAGGCAGGACATCTCAGGTTCCGGTTGGGGATGCGCTAAGATGGTAGCGGTCCTGCCGCTGGCTTGCCAGCCGGCGGCCGGTTTATCGACCAGAGAGAGCGGAGTGTCATGAGCGGTTGTTGTGATCAGGGCTGTTCACTGGAGGGCCTGCGCGAACGGCAGCGTGGCACGCTGCGCGCCGTGCTGGCCATCAATGCGGTGATGTTTGTCGTCATCGTGGCGGCGGCGCTGTACGGGCGTTCCACGTCGCTGCTGGCGGACAGCCTGGATAATCTGGGCGATGCGCTGACCTATGGTCTCAGCCTGTATGCGGTGGCGCGCGGTGCGCGCGTCAAGGCGCAGGTGGCGCTGTTCAAGGGGGGGCTGATTTTTCTCGCCGCCGGCGTGGTGGCGGCGCAAATCGTCTACCGGCTGCTGGTCCCCGGTGTCCCGCTGTTCGAGGTGATGGGGGCGTTCAGCCTGCTGGGGCTGGCGGCGAATTCGCTGTGCCTGTTTTTGCTCTGGCGCCACCGGCATGAGGACGTGAACATGAGCTCGGTGTGGGAGTGTTCGCGCAACGACATTGCCTCCAATCTTGCCGTGTTCATCGCCGCCGGTGCGGTGTGGCTGGCAGACGCCGGCTGGCCGGACCTGGTGGTGGCCGCCGCGCTGGTGGCCCTGCTGCTGCGCTCGGCGCTGCGCGTCATCGGTGCGGCGTTGCGCGAGCTGCGCGCTGCCGCCGCACAGTGACAAGGGTGACGCGATGGGCCTGAAGCAATCCTGGCGTACCGGCCTCAGTTTCGGCCTGACCTCCGGCGTGATCACCACCCTCGGCCTGATGGTGGGGCTGCACTCCGGCACCGGCTCGACCCTGGCGGTGATCGGCGGCGTGATCACCATCGCCGTGGCCGACGCCTTTTCCGATGCCCTCGGCATCCACATCGCCGAGGAGTCCAGCGCCGGGCGCAGCACCCTGGCGGTGTGGGAGGCGACCTTCGCCACCCTGTTCTCCAAGGCGGCCATCGCCCTGACCTTCGTGGTCCCCCTGCTGCTCCTGGAGCTGGGCACGGCGATCCTGGCGGCCATCGCCTGGGGCCTGGGGCTGATCGCCCTGCTGTCCTGGCATCTGGCGCGCAACCGCGGCGAGCCGGCCTGGCGCGTCATCGGCGAGCACCTGTTCATCGCCCTCATCGTCATCATCGCCACCCACTTCATCGGCGACTGGGTGGCCACGGCGTTCGCCTGAGTGGCAGAGGTGCAATGCGCACCCTGCAACCTCCTAACCTGTTGTCGAACAATGGTTTAGTCGTTTTGTCCGCCACCCGCGGCGGCCTTTGCTACAATGCCGCCCCTCCCGTTTTGCTGTGACTGATTCTTATCCATGACCATTGCCCAACGCATCGCTACCGAACTTGCCGTCAAGCTGTCCCAGGTGGAGGCGGCCATCGCCCTGCTGGATGAAGGCTCCACCGTGCCCTTCATCTCCCGTTACCGCAAGGAGGCCACCGGCGGCCTGGATGACACCCAGCTACGTACCCTGGAGGAGCGGCTGACCTACCTGCGCGAGCTGGACGAGCGCCGCGTCACGGTGCTGAAGAGCATCGATGAGCAGGGCAAGCTGACCCCCGAACTGAAGGCAGCGATCCTGGCGGCGGACACCAAGACGCGCCTGGAGGATCTCTACCGTCCCTATATGCAGAAGCGCCGCACCAAGGCGCAGATCGCCCGTGAGGCGGGGCTGGAGCCGCTGGCCAAGGCGCTGCTGGCCGATCCCTCACTGGTGCCCGAGCAGGAGGCCGCCCAATTCGTCGACGCCGACAAGGGCGTGGCCGACACCGCCGCCGCACTGGACGGCGCGCGGCAGATCCTGATGGAGGATTTCGCCGAAGACGCCGAACTGGTGGGCCGCCTGCGCGAATATCTGTGGGAGCAGGGCCACATGGTGGCCAAGCTGGTGGAAGGCAAGGAGGAGGAGGGCGCCAAGTTCTCCGACTACTTCGATCACCGCGAGCCGCTCAAGGGCGTGCCCTCGCACCGTGCCCTGGCGCTGTTCCGCGGCCGCAAGGAAGGCTTTCTCAATCTGGCGCTGGTGCTGCCGGAGGACGAGGCGCTGGCGGCCGGCCAGCTCGGCAGCGCCGAGCGCCTGATCGCCGCCCATGTGGGCGTGAGCGAACAGGGCCGTGCCGCCGATGCCTGGCTGAAGGAGACGGTGCGCTGGGCCTGGCGCGTGAAGATATTCACCCACCTCGATACCGACCTGAAGACGCGCCTGCGCGAGGCGGCGGAGGAGGAGGCGATCAAGGTATTCGCGCAGAACCTGCACGACCTGCTGCTGGCGGCGCCGGCGGGGCCGCGCGCCACGCTGGGCCTCGACCCGGGCCTGCGCACCGGCGTGAAGGTGGCGGTGGTGGACGCCACCGGCAAGCTGGTGGACACGGCGACCATCTATCCCCATGTGCCGAAGAACCAGTGGGACCAGTCCATCGCCGTGCTGGCGGCGCTGGCGCAGAGGCACAAGGTCGAGCTGATCAGCATCGGCAACGGCACCGCCTCGCGCGAGACCGACAAGCTGGCCGCCGAGCTCATCGCGCGCCATCCCGAGTTGCGCCTGACCAAGGTGATGGTGAGCGAGGCGGGCGCCTCGGTGTACTCGGCCTCGGAGTTTGCCGCGAAAGAGTTTCCGGAACTGGACGTGTCGCTGCGTGGCGCGGTGTCCATCGCGCGCCGCCTGCAGGACCCGCTGGCCGAGCTGGTGAAGATCGATCCCAAGTCCATCGGTGTGGGCCAGTACCAGCACGATGTGTCGCAGCTGCGCCTGGCGCGCATGCTCGATGCGGTGGTGGAGGATTGCGTCAACGCCGTCGGCGTCGACGTCAACACCGCCTCCGCCGCGCTGCTCACCCGCGTCGCCGGACTCAATCCGACCCTCGCCGCCAATCTGGTCGCCTACCGCGACGAGCACGGCGCCTTCGCCGAGCGCAAGGCTCTGCTCAAGGTGCCGCGCCTGGGCGACAAGACCTTCGAGCAATGCGCCGGCTTCCTGCGCGTGATGAACGGCGCCAATCCGCTCGATGCCTCGGCGGTACATCCCGAGGCCTATCCGGTGGTGGAGAAGATCCTGGCCAGCACCGGCAAGGCAATGCCTGAAGTGATCGGCAACACCGGACTGCTCGGCCGCCTCGCCGCCAACGACTTCGTCGACGAACGCTTCGGCGAGCCGACGGTGCGCGACATTCTGAAAGAGCTGGAAAAACCGGGGCGCGACCCGCGACCGGAATTCAAGACCGCCAGTTTCCGCGAGGGCGTGGAGGATCTGAAGGACCTGGAGCCGGGCATGATCCTGGAGGGCGTGGTCACCAATGTCACCAACTTCGGCGCCTTCGTCGACATCGGCGTGCACCAGGACGGTCTGGTGCACATCTCCGCCCTGGCCGACAAGTTCGTCAAGGACCCGCGCGAGGTGGTCAAGGCCGGCGACGTGGTGAAGGTGAAGGTGCTGGAGGTGGACGTGAAGCGCCGCCGCGTCGCCCTCACCATGCGCCTCACTGATGACCAGCGCGACCATGCTGCAGGCTCGATGCCGAAGGAGCGTCCGGTGAAGGGCGGCAAGCCGCGCGCCGAACGCCGCGATGCGCCGGCGGCGGGCGGTGCCATGGCCGAGGCCTTCGCCAAGCTCCGGCGTTGATGGTCGTGCTGCCCAGCGATGGGCATGTCGTTGCAATGACGGTTCGGTGCAGTGGTGCGCGGCAGGCTGGACGGCCTCTGGTGCGGGAGCGATGTATGCACAGACATGCCCGCTGCACTACCTTTCCCTTTGTGGATATACGGTTAACGTTGTTTCGATCCACCTGGATAAAGTATTCTTGCCGCTTATCTATGCATTAGCCAGGTTTTGCCGCCACGCGGCATGAGGAAGTCATGGCCGACAGACGTTTACAGGTATTTCACACAGTTGCCCGCCTGCTCAGTTTCACCAAGGCGGCGGAGCATCTGCATATGACCCAGCCGGCGGTCACCTTCCAGGTGCGCCAGCTGGAGGAGCATTTCAATACCCGCCTGTTCGACCGTACCCACAACCGTATCAGCCTGACCGCGGCCGGTGAGCGGGTCTACCAGTATGCCGACCGTATCTTCACCCTGTACGGCGAGATGGAAAATTCGGTGCGCGAGCTGACTGGCGAGGTGAGCGGGGTGCTGCTCATCGGCGCCAGCACCACCATCGCCGAATACATGCTGCCGGCGCTGCTGGGTGACTTCAAGGCCAAGTTTCCGGACGTGAATATCCGTCTGCAGGTGGCCAATACCGACCACATCGTGTCCCTGGTGGAGAACAACAGCATCGATCTGGGTGTGGTCGAGGCGCCGGTGAGCAACAAGAATCTGGTGGTGGAAACCTGCCGCATGGACCAGATGGTGCTGATCGTGCCGAAGACCCATCCGCTGGCGCGCGAGCGCTCGGTGGCCATGAGCCGCATCGTCGATTATCCCTACATCTGCCGCGAAGAAGGCTCGGGGACGCGCGAGGTGATGCTGGAGCATCTCAACGCCGGCGGCATCGAGTCGTGCAATCTAAACATCGTGATGGAACTGGGCAGCCCCGAGGCGGTGAAGGGGGCCGTGGAGGCGGGGATGGGCATTTCCATCATCTCGCGCGCCACCATCGCCAAGGAACTGGCCCTCGGCACCCTGGTGGCCATCAACATCGACCCGCCCATGGAGCGTCCATTCTCGTTCGTGCATCAGAAGCAGAAGTTCCGCCTGCGCGCCATCGAGAAGCTGCTCGATTTTGCCCGTGCCTACTGCAAGGATCATCCCGGCGCCGGATTGTAAGCACCATGGCCAAGGATGATGCACGGCTCGTCTCCCTCTACACCCGTCTGCCCGCCGCCGAGCGCGAGACGCTGCTGAGCTTCGCCGAGTTTCTGGTGTCGCGCAGCGCCATGCCGCTCGACATCACGCCCCGGCCCTGCGAGCGTCCGGCGCAGGAGTCGGTGGTGGCGGCCATCAAGCGCCTGTCCGCCAGCTATCACATGCTGGACCGCTCCAAGATGCTGCACGAAACTTCGGGCCTGATGAGCGAGCACCTGATGCAGGGGCGTCCGGCCAGCGAGGTGATCGACGAGCTGGAGGCGCTGTTCCGGCGCCACTATCAAAAGCAGTTCGGTGATGCGCAATGAATCTGATCAGCAACTGGTTCCGCCGCTATTTCTCCGACCCGCAGGCGATCATTCTGGCGGTGTTGTTGCTGGTCGGGTTCGCCGCCCTGTTTTTCTTCGGCCACATGCTGGCACCGGTGCTGGCAGCCATCGTCATCGCCTATCTGCTCGAGGGGGTGGTGGGGCTGCTGGTGCGGCGCGGCACGCCGCGGCTGTCGGCGGTGATCCTGGTGTTTCTCGCCTTCATGACCTTTCTGCTGTTCCTGTTGTTCGGTGTCACCCCGTTGTTGTGGGCCCAGACGGTAGAACTGGCGCGTGAACTGCCGGCGTACATCAATCAGGGGCAGCAGGCGCTGCTGCAACTGCCGCAGCACTATCCCATCGTGTCGGAAGAGCAGGTGGCCGAACTGCTGCAGGTGATCCGTGCTCAGAGCCTGGGCTTCGGCCAGCGCGTCCTGACCTACTCGCTCACCTCGCTGCCCGGCATCATCACCATCCTGGTGTACGTGATCCTGCTGCCGCTGCTGGTGTTCTTCTTCCTCAAGGACAAGGAGCTGCTGGTGCGCTGGTTCAGCGGCTTTCTGCCGCGCGAACGCCATCTGGCCGAACAGGTGTGGGGCGAAGTGGACGTGCAGATCGGCAATTACGTGCGCGGCAAGTTCTGGGAGATCCTCATCGTCGGCGTGGTCACTTCGGTCACCTTCGCCCTGATGGGAATGAAATATGCGGTGCTGCTCGGGGTACTGGTGGGCCTGTCGGTGGTGGTGCCCTATATCGGTGCCGCGGTGGTCACTCTGCCGGTGGCGCTCATCGCCTGGTTCCAGTGGGGCTGGAGCTCGGAGTTTGCCTGGCTGCTGGCGGCCTATGCGATCATCCAGGCACTGGACGGCAACGTGCTGGTGCCGGTGCTGTTTTCCGAAGTGGTCAATCTGCACCCGGTGGCGATCATCGTTGCGGTGCTGCTGTTCGGCGGGCTGTGGGGCTTCTGGGGCGTGTTCTTCGCCATCCCCCTCGGCACCCTGGTCAGCGCCATCATCCGCGCCTGGCCGCGGCCCGCGGCCGAGCCGACTGCGCAATAGACACCCCCTGTCGCAGAGACGCGGAGAAAAAACCTTCCGGGGTTCTCTGCATCTCCGCGCCAGATACCGTAGGCACGATATAGTGCGGTGGTGTCGGGCAATGTTGCCGGACATCGCTGCGCTATGTCCGGCCTGCGTCTGATTCCCTGCCACAGAAATCCGCTGTCTCTCCGCATCTGGGAAATCTGTTCCAGACATTTCCCACCGACTACATCCCTGTAGTCGTCTGCGGCAGATGGTTTTACAGCACTTCCGAGGCGTAATCCGCCAGACGCGAACGCTCGCCGCGGGTGAGGGTGATGTGGCCTGAATGCTCCCAGTTCTGGAAACGGTCGACCACGTAGGTGAGGCCGGAGTTGGTCTCGGTCAGATAGGGGGTATCGATCTGGGCGACGTTGCCCAGGCAAACCACCTTGGTGCCGGGGCCGGCGCGGGTGATCAGGGTCTTCATCTGCTTGGAGGTCAGGTTCTGCGCCTCGTCGATGATGAGGAACTTGTTGAGGAAGGTACGGCCGCGCATGAAGTTCAGTGAGCGGATCTTGATGCGCTTGTTGAGCAGCTCCTGGGTCGCGGCGCGCTCCCAGTCATTGCTGTGCTCGGACTGGGTCAGCACCTCCAGGTTGTCCATCAGCGCGCCCATCCACGGCGTCATCTTCTCTTCCTCCGTGCCGGGCAGGAAGCCGATGTCTTCGCCCACCGGCACGGTGACGCGGGTGACGACGATTTCGTTGTAGCGTTTCTCGTCCAGGGTCTGGGCCAGGGCGGCGGCCAGGGTGAGCAGGGTCTTGCCGGTGCCGGCCTGGCCCACCAGGGTGACGAAATCGATCTCCGGGTCCATCAGCAGGTTGAGGGCGAAATTCTGCTCGCGGTTGCGCGCATTGATGCCCCACACGCTGTGGCCCTTGCCGCGGAAGTCGCGCACGATTTCGATGATGCTGCCATCCTCGCCCGACTGGCGCACGGCGGCCTCAAAGGGCGTCTCGCCCTCCAGATAGAGCAGCTGATTGGGGTGCCAGGCGGAGGCATCGGGGCCGGTGATGCGGTAGTAGCTGCGGCCCTGTTCCTGCCACGACTCCATTGCCTTGCTGTGCCGCTCCCAGAAATCCGCCGGCAGTTCGCTCATGCCGTTGTACAGCAGGTCGACATCGTCCAGCACCTGGTCGTTGCGGTAGTCCTCGGCATGGATGCCGAGGATCGCGGCCTTGATGCGCATGTTGGTGTCCTTGGACACCAGGGTGACGGTGACGTCCGTGCGTTCGTCGCGCAGGGCCAGGGCGGTGCCGAGGATGGTGTTGTCGGACTTGCTGCCCGGCAGGGAGGTGGGCAGGTCGGCCTCCATGATCCGGGTCTGGAAGAACAGGCTGCCGCTGGGGCCGGCGGTGCCGTTGCTGATGCTGCCGCTGGCCAGCGGGATGCCGTGGCCGATGGTGTCCTTGCTCACGCCCACCATCAGCTCGTCGAGGAAGCGGCTGGTCTGGCGCGCATTGCGGGCCACTTCGGAATGGCCCTTTTTGTTGTTGTCGAGCTCCTCCAATACCACCATCGGTAGATAGATATCGTGCTCCTGGAAGCGGAATAGTGCGGTGGGGTCGTGCATCAGCACGTTGGTGTCGAGAACGAACAGCTTTTTGGTCGGCATGGCAGGCCTTTAATTTTATTGAAAACAGTTAGTTATGATTTGTTCTTGGCTCCGGGACGCGGCAGCGGCTGTGCCGCCGCGCGCTCCTTTATCCGATATACAGAGAAAACACAGGGGGGTAAAGAGGCAGCCGGTTACAGGGCGGTTCATTACCTACACAATCACTATGGCATTGCATGGAGGTCGGGAATCCAGTTAATCTATTATTGTGAATCAGATCACATCGCTACACGCTGTCGTGGTACGCACGGATGACAATTTGGAAACAGGCAAGAGGTAATAAATGAAAAAGGTACTGTTGGGTAGTTTGATGGGGGCGGCGCTGGGGATGACAGCGGGCGCCGCACATGCTGAAGGAGTGAGCATTAACGGATTTCTGACCACCTCGGTGGCGCGGCTCGGCAAGAGTGACGTTACCTATCTGAATGCATTTACGGATCAACCCCGCTTTGACAACACCGACAGCCGTCTGGGGTTGCAGTTTTCCGGCGAGATCAATGAATGGATGTCGGCCACCGCCCAGCTGATTGCGCGTGGTCGCGGCGGCAATGAAAACATCATCACCGACTGGGCCTTCGTCAGCATCGCCGCGCACGACGACCTGCAGATCCGCACCGGCAAGCTGAAGTTCCCCACCTTCCTGATCTCCGACTACTACGAGGTCGGCTACGCGTATCCGTGGATACGTCCGCCCCAGGAACTGTATTCGCTCAATCCCATCACCACCCTGGTGGGCGTCGATGCCCTGTACACGGTGCCGGTGGGGCAGGCCAATCTGTTGCTGCAACCCTTCGTCGGTTCCAACCGCGGTACGGCGTACGTGTCCGGCATGCAGGCGCCGGCCTTCTCCGGTTTTGGGCTGACCGCGGGTGACGCGATCAACTTCGATGCCCCGGTGCTGGTCGGCCTCAATGCGGCGCTCAACTTCGATATCGGCACGCTCCGCGCCGGCTATCTGCAGGCCGAGGTGGATCAGGCCGCGTTCGGCATCCTCGGCGAGAAGGCGGATTTCGCCAGCATCGGCCTGACCATCGACTGGCGCAATGTCGTGCTCTATGCCGAATATGCCGATCGCAACGTGGAGAAGACGGCCATCGCCAATGCGTTCCCGGATCAGCAGGGCGCCTATGTCACCCTCGGCTACCGTTTCGGTCGCCTGCTGCCCCATGTGACCTACGCCACCATGGATGAGGGCAAGGATGCGTCGCCGCTGGCGCTGAAGCAGACCTCCACCACGGTCGGCCTGCGTTACGAGTTCCTCAATGGCGCCGCGCTCAAGTTCGAATATCAGATGATCGAACCGGAGAAGAACAATACCGGCATGTTCGATACGGTGATTGAAGACGCTGCGCTGTATGGCGTATCGCTCGACGTGATCTTCTAGGCAGGTGGCCCGATGAATATTCAGATGAAAATGGCATGGGCCGGGTTGCTGCTGGTCGCGAGCAGCGCATTTGGTGTGGCGCAGGCGGAATTGGCGATCATTGCCCACCCCAGCCAGAAGGTGGTCGGCGTGTCGCAGGACAATGTCAGCGATATCTATCTCGGTCGCAGCAAGACCTTTCCCAACGGCGCGGCGGTCGAGGCCGTGGATCAGGACAGCGGCACGGCGTCCTACCAGCAGTTTCTCGCCAAGGTGTTGAAGATGGATGCGGCGGCGCTCAAGTCCTATTGGGCCAAGCGTATCTTTTCCGGCAAGGCCAAGCCGCCCAAGGGCCTGGGCGATGATGAAGCGGTCAAGAAGTGGGTGGCCGCGAATCCCAACGGCCTGGGCTATGTGCAGGGCAAGTTTGTCGACAGCAGCGTCAAGGTGCTGTTGATCATTCCGTAGTTGCCGGCAGTTGGCTCAACCCTCCGGACGGTGTGACGCCGTCCGGAGGAAATTATAAGAAAATAACGCTGCCGTCAGAGAGGGGGTCGCCTACCGGCACTCTTGCAGACGGTGGTTACACCACATGCATCATGGATGAACACAGCAATGAACAAGTATCTTCCTCATACCGCAGCACTGCTGCTCGGTGGTCTTTTTGCCTGCGCGCCTGCGGGGCTGATGGCCGCCGATGTCTCGCCGAGCATGCTGACCATCGAGAAATTCAGCGCCGAGCGCGGCGACGCAAATTCCCAATACTTCATGGGAGAACATTATGAGCTGGGTGACAGCGGCGTAACGCAGGATCACCGCACGGCGCTGGACTGGTACCAGAAGGCCGCGGCGCAGGGCTATGCGGCGGCACTGTACAAGCTGGCCACCTTCCATGAGCAGGGGCTCGGTGGCCTGTCGCCCGATGCGGCCAAGGCCACGGAGCTGTATCGCCAGGCCGCCGAGGCCGGCAGTGATCAGGCGGTGCAGCGCATTGCCGGCCTCAACAAGGCGGCGCGCGAGGAAAACCAGCGGCGCCAGCGTCAGCTGGAGCAGGAACAGAAGACGAAGGCCGAGGACGAGGCGCGGCGCGAGCAGTTGCGACGTGAGCAGACCGAGATGCGTCTCAAGGTGGAACTGGAGCGCAAGCGGGCGTTGGAGTTGAGCGCGGCGCAGGCGCCCGGACAAAAGTCCGGGAACAGGCCGGCGGCACAGGCGGCACCCTCGCCGGCCTACAACGTGCCGCAGCTGATCAGCGAGATATTGAACAAGGAGTGGCGCGCCGAGGGGCGGGCGGCCGAGTTCCTGCCGGCGGGCGATACCGGTTGCCTCAAGACCAGCGAGGCGGAGGTGACCTGCTTTTCCCAGGAGCGCAGCCGGGTGGTGGCGGGCAAGCAGGTCAAGTACGCCACCAAGGCGGTGTTGCGGGAATTCCGCGAGACGGGCGTCTTCGACGTGAACTATATCTACCACGCCATTGATCTGACCGACGCGGCGACGCCGGGCGAGGCAACCGATCGCTATGGCCTGCAGCTCAAGACCGGCTGGCAGCAGCCCGGGATGGATGTGCGTTGCGAAATGAGCGGCACCCGGCAGATCCGTTGTGCCGGTGCCAAGGTGGGGCAGGTGGTTTTCGACGCGCTGTAACCGTGTTTGCCAACCGGCCGGTGACGGCTGGCTCAGGGAGAGAATGGGAGGAATACCATGTTCAAATACGTCCTGATTGTTGCGTGCGGTCTGATGACGACGGCGGCCTGGGCCCAGGAGGATCATCTGGGCAAGCTCTTTGAGGTGCATTCCAAGTTTGCCGCGCTGGGCAGTGCCGAGGCGCAGTTCAAGCTGGGCCAGATGCATGAGGAAGGGCAAGGCACGCCGGTGGATTATGCCAAGGCGCGCGAGTGGTACGAAAAGGCGGCCGCGCAGAATTACGAGCAGGCCAGACAACGTCTGGCCACACTGGACCAGCGGGCGGCGGCGGCAGGCAGCGATGCCGCTGCGCAGGAGGCGGTAGCGGCACAGAAGCGTGCCGAGGAGGAGCAGGCGCGCCAGGCCGCGGTGCAGCAGCAGGCCGCGGCAGAGAAGGCGCGCCAGGAGGCAGCACAGAAGCGGGCGGCGGAAGAGAGGGCGCGGCAAGAGGCGGCTGCCGCACAGAAACGCGCCGAGGAGGAGCGGGTGCGCCAACAGGCGGCCGCGGCGCAGAAGCGTGCGGCGGAAGAGAAGGCACGGCAGCAGGCGGCACAAAAGCGGGCGGAGGAAGAGAAGGCGCGGCAAGAGGTGGCTGCAGCGGAGACGGCGAGCGCGCAACAACCCAGTAGCGCAACGGTCCAGCCCGCAGCCCCCCAGGCCGCAGCCCCCGCTCCCGCGACGGCGAAGGCCGAAAGCTTCGATACCGATCCGTGCAACACGCCGGCGGCACGCTTCATGTCGACCTGCCGCGACAAGAAATAGGTTATACCGCCGCTGCCGTCAGAGGGCCTTGACGGCCTCCAGTACGGCGGCGGCATGACCGGCGGCCTTGACCTTGCGCCACTCGGCACGCAGCACGCCCTTGCCATCGATGAGGAAGGTGCTGCGCTCGATCCCCATCACCTTCTTGCCGTACATGTTCTTTTCCTTGATCACGTCGAACTGCCGGCACAGGGTCTCTTCGGCGTCGGACAGCAGCTCGAAGGTGAAGCCCTGCTTGGTCTTGAAGTTGTCGTGGAAGCGCACGCTGTCGCGTGACACGCCGAGGATGGCGGTGTTGTGGCGTGCGAATTCACCGTGCAGGTCACGAAACTCCTGGCCTTCGGTGGTGCAGCCCGGGGTGTTGTCCTTGGGGTAGAAGTAGATGACGAGATTCCTGCCGACGTAATCCTGCAGGCCCAGCGTCTGGCCGCCGGTGGCGGGCAGGGAGAAGGGCGCTATCTTGCGGCCGAGGCTGACGCTGGTCATGGTGCTGCCCTCGCAGGTCTGTGGCGGCAGGCCTAGCCCTTCACCGGTTCCAGTACGGCATCCAGGTTGAGGGCGTCGCAGAAATCGAGGAACTCTTCGCGCAGACGTGCCACCTGGGTAGTGGCGGGCAGGTTCACCGTGATATTGGCGGAGAACATCTGGGCGCCGCTGTGGGCGGCGCGGTAGCTGTCGGTGTACAGGTCCTGGATGTTGATGTTGCGGCTGGAGAAGAAATTGGCCAGCTGATAGACGATGCCGGGGTGGTCCATGGCGATGACCTCCACCATATAGGGGCGGCCGCCGCTCCTGGGCTCATGTTCCTCGGTGCGCTTGGAAATGATGGTCAGCCCCAGTTTCTTCTGCAGCGCCGGCAGCTGGGTTTCCAGCTTGGCCACCGCACTCCAGGGGCCTTCCACCATCATCATGATGGCGAACTCGCCGCCCAGGACGGTCATGCGGCTGTCGACGATATTGCAGCCGGCGTCGGTGACATGCAGGGCCAGATCGTTGACGATACCCGGTCGATCCTGGCCCAGGGCCGAGATGACGAGGTACTGCTGCTGGGAGGGTTGGGTGCTCATGGGGCCTCGGGGCGGGTAAGGGGGGACGGTTCGGCGCCATTGTACCCCAGGCGGCGTGGTTGCGGAGCAACGGCGGCAGGTGCCGGGGACGTGCTGCGCGGACCGGGCTCCGGGGGCCGGTCGCCTCCCGTGCGCCTGTCCCGGGGCTCTGGGTTTTTCTTGTCCCTCGTACCGGTCTTCTTGTAGGATGCAGCGTTATTTTCAGCCGGACGGGCGCCCCACGGCGGCGCCCACAGCGGGGGAGCAAACATGTTTCACGGCAGTATGGTGGCCCTGGTCACGCCGATGCGGGCGGATGGCAGCATCGATGACGACAGCCTGCGCAGTCTGGTGGAATTTCATGTGGCCAATGGCACCGACGCCATCGTTGCGGTGGGCACCACCGGCGAGGCGTCCACCCTCGACTACGAGGAGCACTGCGGCCTGATCCGCCGCGTGGTGGAACTGGCCGGTGGCCGTGTTCCGGTCATTGCCGGCACCGGTTCCAACTCCACCTCCGAGGCCATCGAACTGACCCGCTGCGCCATGGAGGGGGGGGCCGATGCCTGTCTGCTGGTGACGCCGTATTACGTCAAGCCCACCCAGGAAGGACTGTACCGCCATTTCCGCGCCGTGGCCGAAGCGGTGCCCATTGCCCAGATCCTCTACAATGTGCCGGGCCGCACTGCGGTGGACATGACCAACGACACGGTGGCCCGCCTGGCGGACATCAGCAATATCGTCGGCATCAAGGATGCCACCGGCAATCTGGAGCGCGGCAAGGAACTCATCGATCGCTGCGGCGATCGTATCGACGTCTACAGTGGCGACGACGCCACCGCGATGGAACTGATTCTGATGGGCGCCAAGGGCGACATTTCCGTGACCGCCAATGTGGCGCCGCGGGCCATGCACGAAATGTGTGCGGCGGCCCTGGCCGGCGAACGCGTGGCCGCCCAGGCCATCAACGCCAATCTGGAACTGCTGCACAAGAACCTGTTTGTCGAGGCCAATCCCATCCCGGTGAAGTGGGCGCTGCACGAAATGGGGCTGATTCCTGCCGGACTCCGCCTGCCGCTGACCGAGCTGTCGAGCCAGCATCACGATACCGTGCGCCAGGCCATGAAGCGGGCCGGCGTGCTCTGACCTGAATGCGGGTCATTCGGGGACCAACGAGGAATTCTAGTGCAAAAAGGTATTACCACCGCGGCGATCGTCGCGACCGTCTGTCTAGCTATCTCCGGTTGTGCCAGCGAGCAGCCCCGCAAGGCTGACTACCAGCGTGCGGTGACCCTGCCGTCGCTGGAGGTTCCGCCCGATCTAACCGCCCCCGAATTGCAGGGCGACCTCGACCTGCCGCAGAGCTATTCCGCCCATGTCGCCCAGGGAACGGACGGCGCCGCGGTGCAGGTACTGCCGCAACAGGCCAATGTGCAGGTGCTGCGCGACCGGGACATGCGCTGGTTGCAGGTACAGGCCGCCACTCCCGAGCAGCTGTGGGCCAAACTGCGCGAGTTCTGGCAGCAGCAAGGCCTGGAGGTGCAGATCGACGAGCCGCGCATCGGCATCATGGAAACCCAATGGGCCGAGAACAAGGCCGATGTGCCGGGCGACTGGATCACCACCATGATGAGCAAGGTGTTCAAGGGGGCCTATTCCGCGCCGACGCGTGACAAGTTCCGTCTGCGCGTGGAGCGGGGCAGTGCGCCGGACACCACCGAGATCTTCATCACCCACTATGGCCTGGAAGAGGTGCAGCGCGGCCAGAACGTGGAGTCCTACGACACCATCTGGCAGACCCGTCCCGTGGATCCGGAGCTGGTGGCCGAGATGCTCAATCGCCTGATGGTCTACTTCGGCATACCCCAGGCCCGCGCCGAGGCGCAGCTCGCCGCGGCGGCACCGGCCGCGGTGGCTGCCCGTGCGCAGCTGGATGGCGCCGTGCTGCTGGTCAACGAGGCCTTCCCGCGCGCCTGGCGCCGTGTCGGTATTGCCCTCGATCGCCTGGGGCTGGTGGTGGAAGACCGGGATCGTTCCGCCGGGTTGTACTACATCCGTGCCGTGGATCAGATCGAGGATGCCGGCCAGGCGAAGAAGGGCTTCTTCTCCAGCCTGTTCTCCGGCGAGAGTGAGGCGGCCGCGCAGGAAGAGCCGGCCCGCATCCTGGTACAGGAGGCCGGGGAGACCACGCGTGTCACCCTGCAGAACAAGGGCGGCGAGCCCACCAGCTCGGCGGCGGCGGTGAAGATCCTGCAGCAGCTGGAAACGGAACTGCGTTAAACCACAGTTTCGAGTTTCGAGTTTGAAGTTTCGAAACTCGAAATCCGAAACTCGAAACTTTCTTTGATCGATGCGTTTCGCCTCCTTAGGCAGCGGCAGCCGCGGCAACGCCACCCTGGTCGAACAGGGCAATACCCTGCTGCTCATCGACTGCGGTTTTTCCCTGCGCGAAACCGAGCGGCGCCTGTTGCGCCGGGGACGTGACCCGGCCCAGGTCAGTGCCGTGCTGGTGACACACGAGCACGGCGATCACCTCAGCGGCGTGGCCCTGTTTGCGCGCCGCTACGGCGTGCCGGTGTGGCTCAGCGCCGGCACCCACGCGGCGTGCAGCAATGGGATAGCCGGCAGCCAGATCTTCAACAGCCACGCGGCATTCGCCATCGGCGAGCTGGAAGTGACACCCTATCCGGTGCCGCATGATGCGCGCGAACCCACGCAATTCGTGTTCGGCAACGGCGACCATCGCCTCGGCCTGCTCACCGACACCGGTTCGCTCACGCCGCACATCGAGCGCCAGCTCAGCGCCTGTGATGCGCTGCTGCTGGAGTGCAATCATGATCGCACCATGCTGGCCAATGGTGTCTATCCTCCCATGCTCAAGGCCCGCGTCGGCGGCGACTACGGTCACCTGAGCAACGACCAGGCCGGCACCTTGCTGCGCCGTATCGATTGTTCCCGTCTGCAGCACATCGTCGCGGCCCATCTCAGCGACAAGAACAACACGCCGCAGCTGGCCGTCACCGCACTGGCCACGGCCCTCGACTGCAGCCCGGAGTGGATCGGCGTCGCCGGCCAGGACGACGGCCTGGACTGGCGCGAACTCGCCTGATCGGTCCGCGGCGCCGCCGGGCGGAATAAACCGCCTCCTATCGACATCTTTCCCTATACTGCTTATAACTGCTGCAGTAATGCGCTGATTGCCATCAGTATTTTACTAAATATCAATAATTCACCAGGGTCGGTTCCGCCCGTGCACGGACGCAGAATAACTGCCGGGAAGAGGTGGTCATGTTCACGTTCATTCAGCGTCTGCTGGCGCGCTACTCCATCCGTACCAAACTCTGGGCCGGTTTCGGCATGCTGGTGGTGATCCTGGCGGTGGTGGTACTCACCACCGTCGCCAGCCTGACGGCAACGCGCGGCAACATGGCCAACGTGGTGGAGCGCATCCTGCCCACCGCACTCGATGCCCAGGAACTGGCCAATCGGCTGGAGCACACCAGCGCCTCGCTGGGCTTCTATCTGCTCAGCAAGGAGCCGGGCCAGCGCGAAGACTATCTGGCAAATCTGCAGCAGGTGAATGAACTGCTGCAACGTCTGCAGCAGCAGCCCTTGCTGCAGGAGGACCAGGCGCTCGGCGCCAAGGTTGCCGCGGTCGCGGCGCAGGTGCAGAAATTCGCCGGCTACCGGGAGCGCATGCTGGCATTGGCGCTGGACGACGGCGCCAATTTCCCGGCCATGCAATACGCCGGACAGAGCGTCAATCCGCTCAGCCAGGAGGCGCTGCAACTGCTGTCGCAGATGATCCTGGCGGAGGAGGGTGAGGCCGCCAGCGGACAGCGCAAGCAGCTGCTGTTGTTGATCGGCGAGCTGCGTTACGCCTGGACCAACGTGATGAATGGCATCCGCGGTTATCTGGCGTTTCGTGCCGATAGCGCGCTGGAAGAGATCCAGCTGCATCAGGATAACGTCGGCACCCTCATGGAACGGCTGAAGAAGCGTTCCGGCCAGCTCAACTTCGAGCAGCAGGACGCCTTTGAGCAGTTCGTCGCCCTGCGCCAGCAGTTTCTCAGCAATTTCGCACAAATGAGGAAGCTGCACAGCAGCGAACAGTGGCGCACCGACGCCCACCTGGTGCGCAGCGAACTGGGCCCGCTGCTCGGCGAGATCAAGCACACGCTGGACGGTCTGGTGGAGGAACTGCGCGGCCGCACCGAACAGCGCAGCGACGCGCTGCTGACGCAGATCGACGTGACGCGCGCCACCGTGCTGCTGCTGCTGGCGGTAGGCATGGTGCTCGGCGTGTTCGGCGCCTGGATCATCAGCCACCTGATCAGCAAGCCGTTGCGCATGGCCGTCAGCACCATGAACGACATCGCCGCCGGTGGCGGCAATCTCGCCTGCCAGCTGCATGTGGACGGGCGGGACGAAATCGGCCAGCTCTGCATGGCCTTCAATCGCTTCGTGGAAAAGATCCGCGAGATTGTCAGCCAGGTTGCCAGTTCCACGGCGCAACTGGCCGCCGCCGCCGAGCAGATGTCGCAGATCAGCTCCAATGCCAATCACGGCGTGCAGCGGCAGCAGCACGAGACCGAGCAGGTGGCGGCCGCCATGAACCAGATGGCGGCGACGGCGCAGGAGATGGCGCAGAATGCAGGGCTGGCGGCCGATTCCGCCGCCCAGGCCGACACCCAGGCGGCCGGCGGCCGCAAGGTCGTGGCGCAGACCGTGGATGCCATCGACAATCTGGCGCGCGCGGTGGAACAGGCCGCCGACGTGATCCATCAACTGGAAGACGACAGCGACAGCATCGGTACCGTGGTGGACGTGATCCGCGGCATTGCCGAACAGACCAATCTGCTGGCGCTGACCGCCGCCATCGAGGCGGCGCGCGCCGGTGAACAGGGACGCGGCTTCGCCGTCGTCGCCGATGAGGTGCGTACCCTGGCCTCGCGTACCCAGCAGTCCACCACCGAGATCAAGGCGATCATTGAAACCCTGCAGAAGGGGGCGAGCGACGCCGTGGCCATGATGACCAAGGGCCGGGTGCAGGCCAATGCCAGCGTGGAGCAGGCCGCCCGTGCCGGCGCAGCGCTGGAGGAGATCACCGGCTCGGTGGATCGCATCACCGAAATGAATCGCCACATTGCCGACGCCGCCACACAGCAGGGGCAGGTGGCCGAGGAGATCAACCGCAACATCGCCAACATCACCCAGGTGGCCGAACAGACCGCGGAGGGCACCCGTCAGCTGGCCGCCTCCAGCACCGATCTGGCGCAGCTGGCCGAGCAGCTCCAGGGACTGGTGGGGCGCTTCAAGACCTGACCGCCGGAGCGGCTTGCTCTTGAGGGCTTGCCGCGCGACCGGCGCACGGTGGGTCGATCCGACGCCATGTCACGCCGTCGCCTGTATCGGGCGAGAACACAAACACATGTCGCACACAGGTATCAGGGCATGCCCGGCACACCATATCGTGGGCCGGGCCCACGCCCCTGCCATGCCGCGGCAGGGCGTCAGCGCAGCCGCTCGAGCCAGTCTTCTGCGGGTTCCGGGCGGCTGTAGAGATAGCCCTGATGGAGGATTTTTCCGCGGGAGTTGAGGAAGGCGGCGTGCTCGCGGGTTTCGACACCCTCGGCGACCACATCCAGGTGCATGCGCTCGGCAACGGCGAGGATGGTGTCGACCAGGGTGGCGTCATTGGGATCGGTGGGGGCGTCCTGCACGAAGGATTTGTCGATCTTGATTTCGTGGATCGGCAGGCGCTTGAGGTAGGTGAGCGAAGAGTAGCCGGTGCCGAAGTCGTCGACGGAGAAGCGGATGCCGATGGCGGTCAGCGCAGTCATCTTGGCGATGATGTCGTTGAGGTTGTCGATGAGCAGGCCTTCGGTGATCTCCAGGGTGAGCTGGCGGGGATTGGCGCCGGTGGCCTGCACGGTGTCCTTGACCCAGTTGACGAAGCTGGGCTGGCGGAAGTGGCGCGGACTGATGTTGACGGAGAGCCGCAATGGACTGTCGGCAAGTTCGCTGCGTGTCAGCAGGGTGCAGGCCTCGGTGAATACCCACATGCCGACGTCGATGATGAGATCGGTTTCCTCGGCGATGGGGATGAAGGCGGCCGGGGTGATCAGGCCGCGTTCCGGGTGCTGCCAGCGCACCAGCGCCTCGGCACCGACGATGCTGCCGGCCGGTGGTTCCACCTGCGATTGCAGGAACAGGCGCAGCTCGCCGGCCTGGACGGCGCGGCGCAGCTCGCGTTCGATGCGGAAACGGTGTTCCACCGTTTTGCTCATGGTCTGTTCGAAGAATACGGTCTGGTTGCCGCCGCGCTGCTTGGCCTGATGCAGCGCGGTATCGGCGCAGCGCATGATATCGCTGGCACTGGCGCCGCTGCCGGGCACGAACACGATCATGCCCAGGCTGAAGGTGATGGCGACCTCGTCGGAGCCGATATGCAGCGGCTGGCGCAGGGCCGCATGCAGGCGGTCGGACAGCTCGGTGACGGTGAGCCGGAAGGTGGTGGCATATTCGCCGGGGCGGTGCAGCAGCAGGGCAAATTCATCGGCCCCCACGCGCGCCAGGGTATCGTCCGGGTGCAGCAGCGGATGGATGCGCGCGCTGATGGCGCGCAGCAAGGAGTCGCCGGTGGCATGGCCGCGGGCGTCGTTGAGGGTCTTGAAACGGTCGAGGTTGAAGAACATCAGCACGCCTTCGCCCTGTTCTGCGGCGGCGGTGGTGAGCAGCTGCTCCAGCCGCTTGATGAGCAGGGCGCGGTTGGGCAGGCCGGTGAGGCTGTCGTAATAGGCCAGATTATGCAGATGGGCCTTGGTGACCTCCTGTTCCTCGTAATCCTGGAACAACATGCTGATGAGCATGGTGGCCAGCGGGTAGACCAGCAGGATGATCGGCCCCGCCTCCTCGACGATGCGCAGGCCGTGGCCACCGGGCAGCAGCTGGAACAGCGCCAGCATGAACACGTGTACCAGCAGGCCGAAGCCGAGCAGATGCAGTGCCGTGAGATGCCCGCCGATACGTTTGCGGTAATAGTAGAAGAGCGTACCGACGCCGGCGGACATGACGATCACGCCCAGCCCCACCGCTGCGCCATCTCCCCCCAGATACAGACGGTAGCTGCCGGCCACCAGTGCGCTGACGGACGCCACCAGCGGGCCGCCGATCAGGCCGGCGACGGCGAGGATGATGGAGCGGCCATCGAAGATGACGCCGGGGGCAAAGCTCACGGGTGCCAGCATGCCGAAGACGGCGACGAGACCGAACAGCAGGCCGAATACCACCTGGCCGCTAATGGTGCGCAACAGCAGGCGCGAGATGACCACTTGATACAGCGCGGCCAAGGCAACCAGCAGGGCAATGTTGTGAATGATGTCGAGCAGGTTCACGTGCGTCTATCACGGTCAACTCAGCGCATGTAGCGAAAGCATACATGGTTGCCGTGCGGATGTCAGGGACAGGTACGGCGCTGCAGTCGTCTGGCGGGGATTGTTGTACTGCAATGCGTCCGGCCGACGCATCGCCGGAGGTCCTTGCGGCGTGGCGGTATTGCCGCCGGCGCCGCGGCCGTGCTGCGGTGGGACATCAAACCGCAACACGGCCACCGGCGTTGACGGAAGGTCAATCCTTGCCGAACAGGCCGCGGATGCCCTTGCGGATGGAATCGGAGATTTCATCCTTGGTGGCGTTCTTGACCTCATTGCGCGCATCCTGGGCGATATCCTGCGCATCTTCTTCGATTACGGAGGGTTGCCGCGGGGCGCTCTGCGGCGTGGCCGCGGCGTCTTCGCTCGGGAGCGCGCCGGGATGGAAGGCCCCCAGGCCGGACATCTTCTGATATCCCTTGGGCACGGTGAACAGACTGGCCGGCTGGGTGCCTTCCTTGATGTTGGTCAGCTCCATGGTGTGGCTCGGGCTGATGCTCTTGACGGGATAGCCCAGCTTCGGCGCAAACCAGGTGGTGGACTGTTCCAGATCGGCCTTCTTGGGGACGGACACATACTTGTCGCACAGGTAGCCGTTGACCATTTCCGAACCGACCTTTTTCACCGCGTAGTCGGGGTCATTCTTGGCTTGCTCCGCGAAATCCTTGCCGTCAAACCAGCCCTGGGATTCATCGACGCCGGTCATTTCCATATAGGTATTGGTCTCCGGCATGAGGGTGATCATCTTTTTCCCCGGGATATCGATGATGCTGATCACGCGGCTGCCGTCCTCCATCTTGGTCTCGGTACGCATCTTCTGGTTGCCGTGGTAGTAGCGCATGACCTGGGTCTGCCCTTCCGCCTTCAGCACCATATCCGCCGCGAATTGCGTGCCGGCCGCCGTGGCCTGCTGCCCCGCCGCCAGGGTAATGGCCAGGGCGAGCCAGCGCAGGAATTGGGTTTTCATCGTTTACCTCCGTGTGGTGAGTGAAAGTGAATCAATGGTCCGCGGTCGACAGGCCACGGTGGACATGCCGGCCGATTTTCGCATCTTCCTGCACCATGTGCTTGAGCACCCAGAATTTCAGAAAACGCACGCTGGCCAGACTCTCCTGCGCAGCGCCACCGGCACTGACGCCGGCACGAAATTCCGCCACCTCCTGCAGCAGGTGCTGATGCTGCCGGCGGTGGGCCTGATAGCCGGGGTAGCCGATGTTGTCCATGATCTGCTCTTCGTGGGCGAAGTGTTCGGTGACGGCGCGGATCAGCCGATCCAGCACCGGCAGCCAGTCGCTGACCGGCACCTCGCGCACCAGCAGGTCGATCAGGGTATTCAAATGCTCCAGCAGTCCCGCATGCTCATGGTCGATGAACTGGATGCCGGTTTCAAAACTGGGATTCCATTGCACGGGTTCAAGCGACATTGCGGCGGCTTTCACAGGAAGAAGTGGCTGAAGCATAGCGCCTTTTCGCTGCGGACAGGAAAGGTTGGTGCTCAGTTTTTCAGGCCGACGCCGCGCTGCAACAGGAACAGGGCGTAGGCGAACAGGGCCGCGATGAACAGCAGGGTGACGCCGAAGGCGGTGGTCAGCGGGATGTCGGACACGCCGAGCAGGCCGTAGCGGAAGGCGTTGATCATGTAGAGGATCGGATTGAGCAGCGACACCTCGCGCCAGAACGGCGGCAGCATGTCGATGGAATAGAAGATGCCGCCCAGGTAGGTGAGCGGGGTGAGCACGAAGGTGGGGATGATGGAG
The DNA here is from genome assembly GCA_024709225.1 of Gammaproteobacteria bacterium. Taxonomy (GTDB): domain Bacteria; phylum Pseudomonadota; class Gammaproteobacteria; order Thiohalomonadales; family Thiohalomonadaceae; genus Sulfurivermis. The sequence continues at coordinate 35,915 of JANJXC010000055.1, forward strand.
ATGTCGTCGAAGCTCTTGGCATAGATGGCGTTGATGAAGCCGCCGAGGGAGAACAGCACCGAGGTCAGCACCACCACGCTCAGTACCACCGCCAGGTTGTGCACCTGCAGGGTGGTGAAGAACATCGCCACCACCGTGACGACCGCGCCGACGGTGAGGCCGCGTGCCACGCCGCCGGCGACATAGCCGAGCAGGATCAGGCTGTTGGGGATCGGCGCGATGAGCAGCTCTTCCACGTAGTGGGAGAACTTGGCGCCGTAGAACGATGACACCACGTTGCCGTAGGCGTTGGTGATCACCGCCATCAGGATCAGGCCGGGGACGATGTAATCCATGTAGCTGTGGCCGGCGATGGCGCCGATCTGGCTGCCGATGAGCTGGCCGAAGATGACGAAGTACAGCGCCGTGGTGATGATCGGCGGCACGATGGTCTGGATCCAGATGCGCAGGTAGCGGCGGATCTCCTTCACCAGGATGGTGCGCAAGGCGATGGCCCCGTTCATCGTCCGGCCCCTCCGTTTTCCACCAGGCGCAGGAACAGCTCCTCCAGGCGGTTGGACTTGTTGCGCAGGCTGACCACTTCGATGCCCTGGGCCGAGAGCAGCTGGAACAGCCGGTTGATGCCCTCGGCGCGCGGGATCTCCACCTCCAGGGTGTTGGCGTCGCTGAGGCAGCTGCCGTAACCGTCCAGGTGCGGCGCGTGGGTCAGCGGCGCCTTCAGGTCCAGCACCACCGTTTCGCTGTTGAGCTGGTTGAGCAGGGTCTTGATGCTGGTGTGGGCGACGATCTGCCCGGCGTCGATGATGGCGACGTTGCGGCAGAGATTCTCCGCCTCTTCCAGGTAGTGGGTGGTGAGGATGATGGTGGTGCCCTGCTCATTCACCTCGCGCAGGAATCGCCACATCGAGCGACGTAGCTCGATGTCGACGCCGGCGGTGGGCTCGTCGAGGATCAGCAGCTTCGGTTCATGGGCCAGGGCGCGGGCGATCATCAGGCGCCGCTTCATGCCACCGGACAGGTTGCGCGCCAGGGTGTGGCGCTTGTCCCACAGGCCGAGCTGTTTCAGATAGGTTTCGGCCCGCTGCAGGGCCTGGGCCTTGGGCACGCCGTAATAGCCGGCCTGGTTGACCACGATCTCGATCACCGGCTCGAACTGATTGAAGTTGAATTCCTGCGGCACCAGGCCGATGCAACGGCGTGCCGCCATCGGCGCGCGGTCGATGTCATGGCCGAACACCTGCACCGTGCCGCTGCTCTTGTTCACCAGCGCGGTGATGATGCCGATGGTGGTGGACTTGCCGGCGCCGTTGGGGCCGAGCAGGGCGAAGAAATCCCCCTGCGCCACGTGCAGGTCGATGCCTTTCAGTGCCTCGTGGCCGCTGCGGTAGGTCTTGCGCAGGGCGCTGATGTCCAGTGCGTGGGGGATCATTCGAAAACAAAATGTCGCAGAGACGCAGAGGCGCAGAGTTTAGAAGGCATTACGTTCCAATGCATTGTATTCCTCTGCGCCTCTGCGACTGTGGGTTGAAGTCAAAGGGCAACGATTTCCAGGTCCAGGTCGGCCTGCTTCAGCGTGGCCGGGTTGCTGATCACCGCGGTGCTGGCGGCCTCGGGCCTGAGGTAGGTGGCGGCGACGCGCTTGAGGTCGTCCTGCGTCACGCCCAGCACGCGGGCACGGAAGCGGCGGCGCTGTTCCGGGGTACGGCCGTGCAGGGCGGCGTGGAAGGTCTTCTTCACCTCGCCCGCCGGTGAACCCGGTTTGTCGATGGAGGAGATCACGCCGAGGATCGCCTCTTCCACCAGGCGCCATTCGTGCGCGTTGTCCAGCAGCCACCGGATCGAGGCATCGAAGTCGGCCAGGGTCTCGGCCAGGCGCGGGTCGCGGTAGGAGTAGAAGCGGAAGGCCGCGCTGTCCGGGTCGTAACCGGCGCCGCCGCCGTAGGCGCCGCCCTGTTCGCGGATGGCGCGGTGCAGGAAATTGTTGCGCAGGAAGCCGCCCAGCACCATCAGCGCGGCGCCGTCGGCGTGTTCCATCGGCACCGCCGGATAGGCCCGGGCGCAGAAGTTGACCTGGGTGGAGGTGGTCCAGCCCTGGTTGCGCGGCTCGCTGCTGGGCGGCAGGGTGAAGGCGGCGGTGTCCTGGGTCGCGGCGGCATCGGCCCAGCGTATGGCCAGGGCCGAGGTCAGGCCGCTGCGCTGTTCCTCCTCGCCGATGAGCAGGAACTGCCGCGACGCCTTGAGCAGCGCGTTGCGCAGCCGCTGCAGGCGATCGGCGTAGGCCTGCAGGGCCACCTCGTCGTCCAGGGCGTCATCGAGGTGTTTCAGCGCCTTGATGCCGGCAAGGCCATACCAGCGGTGGCTCAGGGCCGCGGCGGGCGAGAGGCCGGCGGCGGCGGCCATCATGGCGAGGCCGTGGCCGCTGCCGGTGACACTCTGCTCCTGCTGCAGGCGCTCCTGCGCCACCAGCTCGCGCAGCCGCTCCAGTTCATCGAAGCGCGCACTGTCGAAGGTTTCGCGCAGCAGGTCGCTGAGCGCGGCATGGTTGCGCGCCAGGGCCTTGCCGGCGAGCACG
>JANJXC010000060.1 GCA_024709225.1 Gammaproteobacteria bacterium
AGCACCAGTCCCGGCAGCGCCGCCACGGCCTGGCGTGCATTCGGCGCGCGGTCGAAGAGCAGGCGCATGCCGAGCCAGCCCGACCAAATGATGCCGACGGCGAGGAGCGCCCCGCGCGCGGCGGGCAGCCAGCCGAGCGGCGCGCCTTCCGCGCGCAGGTGGGTGGCGGTCATCATCGACAGGCCGAGGAAGAGGCCGATGCCGGCCAGCGGGATCAGCGAGAGGGCGAGGGCGCGCCAGTCGATCTTCGCCATGCGCGCGGCAAAAGTCAGTCCCGCCAGCACGGCGCCGCCGAGTAGCAGGGCCACGCCGCCGATGTAGGCGAGAATCAGCGCGCCGTCGAGCCAGGTGAAGGCGTCGTTGGCCTCCGGGTAGTGAGTGAGCAGCCACCACGGCGCATTGTCCTGCAGCAGCCAGAAGCTGTCGTGCAGCACCAGCCATTCGGCGGCACGCTGCTTGAGCGCGACGAACCAGGGCGAGGCCGACCACTGGAAGGCACCGAAGGCCACACCGAGCAGGCCGAACACCAGCAGGCGCGCCTCCCACGGCGAAGTCGCCGCCGTGCCCACCTCGCTGCCGGGCCAGCGCGGCGCCAGGGTCACCGCCTGGCGATGCCCGGCGCAGCGGCCGCACATGTGGCAGTCGGCGGCGCCGGTCATGCGTCGCACGTCGATGAGCGGGGCGCAGTCCACCGGTGCATGCAGCTGCACCGGGGCATGGTCCCAGGCGGCGCGGTCGACCCGGAAGTGCAGCGGCGACAGCCGCGCCAGCAGGCCGAACACACCGTTCACCGGGCACAGGTGGCGGCACCACACGCGGCGGCCGCGGCCGTAGACCAGGGCAACGGCCACAGCCGCCACGGTGGATCCCCCCAGCACCAGCAGCGCGGCCTTGGGATACTCGTAGACACTGACCATCTGGCCATAGATCGTGGTGAGCACGAAGGCCACGAAGGGCCAGCCGCCCCACTTCATCCAGCGCGGCACCGGCCGCCCGACACCGAAGCGACTGGCCCATTCGCTCAGTGCACCCTCGGGACAGAACACGCCGCACCACAGGCGGCCGACGACGAACATGGAGAGGATGACGAAGGGCCACCAAAGGCCCCAGAACAGAAACTGGGCGAACAGCACCAGGTTGTCGAGCAGGCGCGCGTCGGGCGGCGGCAATTCCAAGAAGGCCGGCGCCACCACCAGGGCCAGATAAAAGGTCACCACAGCCCACTGGATGCCCTGGATCCAGCAGCGGTGATGCACCATCAGTTCACCGAGGCGCGCCAGGTGCGAACTGACGATGCCAGCGGCGGACAGCAGGATGGGCCGGGCATTGCGCATGGGATTCAACCTTCCGCCGGCAGGCATGCCGCCTCAGCCATGGCCCGGCGCGTACAGGACATCAGGGCCACTCCCGAAACCGGTAAGCGCCGCCGCATGCATCTGCGCACGACAGCGCTCACCCGCAACCAATCCGCCCACATCGCCATGTCACGTCATGCCTCTTGCGAAAGATGCAGGCCAGGCGGAGCCCGGCCTGCATCAGGTACTAGAAGTTCACCGCCGCGCGGACACCGACTACCGTCATGTCCCTGGCGTTACCGTCACCGGCGGCGTTGCGCACCCACTGCACATCCGGCGTCAGCGCCACCTGCCCGTTCAGGCGCCAGCGGTAGAACAGCTCCACCACCTCCTCGGCCTGATCGAGTCCGGTGGCAGTCTCGTACTCGTCGCTGGGCTGCAGCCAGCCCAGCGCCACGCCGACGGCATCGCCGCCGCGGCCCCAGTAGCTGCCGCCGAACTCCGCACCCAGCGTCAGCGCCCGATCGAATTTCACCTTGCCCGCGGTGGAGGCGCCGTAACGGCCGAACACGGTGGTGTAGTCGCCGAAGCGCTGATCGGCGGAGAAACCCCAGCCGCTGTGGCGCTCGGCCACCAGGCCATCGTTGAACGTACTGGCCTGGCCGTTGCTCCAGCCGTAGAGGCGATAGTTGCCGTCGAGACCGCCGAACAGCTTGCGCGTGGTCTCCGCCTGCACGATGACGAAGGGTGAATCGAAGCTGTCGTTGAAGGCGGCCCCGTCACCGGCACCGAACACGCCGACGGACACGCGCCACGACTCCGGCGCGCCCTGCTCGTTGTGGTAGGCAAGACGCAGGCCGGGGGTGAAACCGTAATCGTCCACCGCTACGTCGCCGCCGATGTCGAGCAGCGGGTTGTGGACAAAGGCCCCGTTCATGAAGCGCGCGCTCTCGTCATCGGCGATGCTGTTCTGATCGAAGAACAGGAACGGGTCCATCTTGCCGATGGTGATCTCCATGTGCTGCTTGGGCCAGCGGCCGGTGCCGTCGTCGCCCAGCGGCACGTCCATCTGGTACCACAGCTGGGCCAGCACCGGACTGCCGGCGCCGTTGGCATCGGCAAAGGCCGTGGCATTGGGCGCATTGAAACTGTCGTTCAGCCGCGCCAGGCCATCGCCCTGGCCGATGCGGACATGGGCGAACAGGCGGCCATGGGCGCGGCCGTACTCACCGCCGGGCAGAGTGACCGACACATCGCCGCGATAATTGAGCTGGCTCTCGCCGTTGCCGTCCGTGGTGGCGTCGTCGTTGGCCCGTTGCGCCACCGCCACCAGGCCGACGCCGGCGGTCACGCCGTCGAGGGCCTCGACCATGCGCGCCTGCTTCTGCAGGCTGAGGGTGCGAAACTCCACATCCTTGAGCCGGGTGATGAGCTCCGGGTCCTGCTCGCGCAGACGATCATTGTGCAGCGCATCTTCCTCGGCCTGCTGCTGGCGCTCCAGCTGCTCGATGCGCTCGAGCAGTTCGTCGACCGTCGGTGCAGCAGCGGCCGGTGCGGCGGCGAGCACCGCCGCCAGCAGCGGCAGCAGGCGCAGCGTCCCCTTCACCGTACGCATCAGTAGCCCCCCTTCTTGCCGATGCCGGCGTAGACAAATTCATACTCGACGGTGAACGGCTTGAACCAGGGACGCACGCCGGTGAGGCGGTCGGTGTGACGGCCGAAGTGGGCCATGGGATTGGCGGCGGGCGGCGCCACCTCGAACTTCACGCTGTACTTGCCGGGCCCCATCAGCTTGACGTTGTCGCCGTAGTGCGGGCCGTCGCTGGCCACCATCGGCATCATGTCGCCCTTGAGGGTCGCGCCGCCCTGCCTGGTGACCTCGTACTTCACCATCAGGTAGGGCATCCAGTCGCCCTCGGCAAAGCCGTTGGGATTGTCGGCCAGGGCGCGGATGTCCGCCTCGATGTGGATATCCGACTCGGCGGCGGCCCGCATCATCCCCTCCGGCTCCATCACCACCGGCTGCAGATAGACGGCGGCGATCTCCATGCCGTGGCGATGCTGGGGGGTACCGATGGGGTATTCGGCGGCGAAGGCCGGCACGGCGAGCACCAGCGCGGCGGACAGAATGACGGAACGGACAGGCTTCATGAGTTGCTCTCCCTTTGGCTATTCTCTAAAAGACGAATGATAATGGTTCGCGTTTATATGTTGGCAGGAAGTTCTCTGTCAACACGATTTTCAGGGGATTTCAGGTCGCCACGCGGCGGAAGCCGGCAGGCCGGCAGGGGCGATGGGCACTGCCGGTCGGGAGAGGGCCTGACCAAGTCTTGCCCGGCACCACCCCCGCCAGGGCATGGCGGCGCCTCCCTGCGCCGCGGATACTCCCTGCGCTTGCCGAACACACTTAGAAGCGATGCCGCGCTATCGCGATACGATTCGCTCCTACCGCGTTTGCCGAACGGTCCTAGAAGCGGTACTTCGCCCCCAGCTCGAAGCTGCGCGACGGGCCGGCATAGATGCCCTGGCGCAGGCTGGCGATGTACTGCTCATCGGTCAGGTTCT
>JANJXC010000091.1 GCA_024709225.1 Gammaproteobacteria bacterium
GCAGATCGCATGCCCGGCCTGCGCCTTGGCCAGGGCCAGGCGCACCACATACAGCTCCGGCGCCTCGCCCGCGTGCAGCGCCTCATCGACCTGCACCTCCACCACCTGATGCGCCACGCCGATCTGCGCGAGCAGTTCGCGGCGGCGCGGCGATGATGAGGCCAGATAAATCGCGGGCTGGGTGCTGCGTGCCGAGGGCTGAGTGTTCACTGCGTTCATTGTCGTACCAATGATTCCTTCTCAGTCCTCAGTCCTCAGTCCTCAGTCCTCAGTCCTCAGTCCTCAGTCCTCAGTCCTCAGTCCTCAGTCCTCAGTCCTCAGTCTTCAGTCCTAACGGTGATACGGATGCCCCTGGGTGATGCTCCACGCCCGATAGATCTGCTCCGCCAGCACGATGCGCACCAGCGGGTGCGGCAGGGTCAGCCGCGACAGCGACCACTGCACGTCGGCGCGCGCACGGCAGGTATCGGCCAGTCCCTCCGGACCGCCCACCAGCAGGGCCACGTCGCGCCCCTGCTGGCGCCATTCGGTCAGGCGCTGCGCCAGGTCCTCCGTGCTCCAGTCCCTGCCGCCCACCTCCAGCGCCACCACGTAGGCGCCCTTGGGCAGGGCGGCGAGCATCTTCTCGCCCTCCTCGCGCCGGGCCCGCTCCAGGTCGGCGCCCTTGCTGCGCTTGCCCGGTGCGATCTCGTGCAGCAGCAGCGCGCAATCGGCGGGCAGACGCTTGGCATATTCAACGTAACCCTGCTCCACCCAGCCGGGCATGCGGTTACCGACGGCGATCAGGTGCAGGCGCATTGGTGTTCAGTTCATCGAAAAAGGAATCGGACAAGATGCACAAGATATTTCATGATTAACAAGGATCCATCTTGTGCATCTTGTGGTCATCTTGTTTATCTTGTCGCCCCTTATCGACGTTCGGCCTGCGCCGCCGGCGCCTCGTCGCCCCAGAGTTTTTCCAGATTGTAGAAGTCGCGCTTTTCCGGGATGAAGATGTGGGCCACCACCTCACCGAGGTCGACCACCACCCATTCCCCCTCGCGCTCGCCCTCGACACCGAGCAGCACCAGGCCCTGTTCCCGCGCCTTGTCGACGACATTCTGCGCCAGCGACTTCACCTGGCGATCGGAACGGCCGCTGGCGATAACCATAAAATCGGTGATGCTGGTCTTGCCACGCACGTCCAGGGCGACGATATCGACGCCCTTCACGTCCTCCAGCGCATCCACCACCAGCTGCTTCATCTGTTCTGCTTGCATCAATACCTTCCACTCATTTCAGTATCCTCATTCCGCCGTCACAGCTGCGGCGTTGTACCAGCCCCGGGCCCGGATATGCTCCCACACCGCATCGGGCAGCAGATAGCGCGGGCTGCGCCCGGCACCGATCAGGGCGCGGATCGCCGTCGCCGAGATATCCAGCGGGGTGACCGCCGTCAGCAGGATGTGGCCGGCCGGCTGTGCCGCCAGGTCCGCGGCCGTGTGGACGCGCCGTGCCGCCAGCAGCGCGGCCAGCGGCGATGCCGGGGATTGATCCAGCCCCCAGCCCGGCCGGTGCATGACCACCAGATGCGCCAGCGACAGCAGTTCCTGCCAGCGGTGCCACTGCGGCAGGCCGAGAAAGGCGTCGCTGCCGAGCAGCAGGCACAACGGGGTGGCGCCCAGTTCCGCCCGCAACGCGGCGAGGGTGTCCACCATATAGGAGGGACCGGGCCGTTCCAGTTCGCGCGCATCCACGCGCAGTCCCGGCTGCCCCGCCACGGCCAGTTCCAGCATGGCGCGGCGGGCGGCGGCATCGGCGCGGGGCGGGTGGCGGTGCGGCGGCTGACCGCAGGGGACGAGGCGCACCTCGGCCAGCCCCAGGGTTTCCAGCATCTCCAGCGCCGAGCGCAGGTGGCCGAAGTGTACCGGATCGAAGGTGCCCCCGAAGATCCCCACCGGCCCCATCTAGCGATACCTGCGCCGGGTGTTTTCCAGCAATTCCTGGCGCGCCAGCGTCTTGGCCTCGGCATCCTCGCGCAGGGCCAGGGCCAGGTCACGATATTCCCAGCGCCGGCTGCGCGGCCAGGCCAACCAGCCCAGCAGGGCCAGGCTGAGTCCAATCAGCAGCGCCAGCACCACCACCCACCACGTCGGATTGTGCCACCAGTGGTCTTGCGGCAACGGTGCGGCAGTGCCGATCTCCACCCCCACCACCTCCGGCGGCGCCGCCGTGGCCGGGGGCACCGGGGCCACCGGGGCCACCGGGACCGCAGGGGCGGCCGGGACGGGCGCCGCGGCCTGCGGCAGGGCCAGCACCTGTTCGGCCAGGCGCTGGGCCTGCTGCTCCAGCTCGCCGAGGCGCTGGCGCAGCTCCTCGTTTTCCACTGCCACCGTCGCGTTGAGCTCGCGCACCTCGACCAGGCGCTGGGCCAGCTCCCCCGCCGGGGCATTGGACGCCGCCGGGGCGAGAATCTGCAGGGCGGGGGCGGGCGGCTCCGCCTCCGGCACCGGGCCTGCCGGTGCCGGCGCCGCGGGTGCCTGCAGGGCCTGCTGCTGTGCCAACATCACCTTGCCGGCGGCGCCGCGCGACCGCGCCGCGATGGCCTCGGGCGCCGGCATGTACAGGGTGGTGCCCCAGCGCAGGCGGTTCATGTTGCCGCCGATGAAGGCATGGGGGTTGGCCTCGAACAGGGCCACCGTCATCTGCGGCGTGCCCACCCCGTCCGGCTTCAGGCGCTGGGCGATCTGGCTCAGCGTCTCGCCGCGCTGCACCGGGCCATACGCGGCCACCGTGGCCATGGCCGCGGCCGCAGTCGGGGCCGGGGCCGATGGCACGGCCGGGGCCGCGACGGCAGGCGGGGTGAACCGGTCCGGCAGATCCAGCAGCAGGGCATACTGGCGCACCAGGTGCCCGCTGCGCCAGCGCACCTCCAGCAACAGCTCCACGGCGGGCTCGCGCAGGGGTTCGCGGCTGGTGATGCGGAGCACCGGCGGCTGGCCGGCGGCGGCGGGAACCACCGCAAAGCCGAGCGGCGGCAGACCGTCATGGTAGGGCAGGCGCAGGCGTTGATAGGCCGCGCGCGGCGCCAGGCCGGCCCGGACCTCGTCCACCGTCTCGTCCGGGTCGAGGTGCAGGGCCAGCTCGGCATGGAGGGGCTGGTTGAGGGCGGAATACAGACGCAGTTCCTCGCCCAGGCCCAGGCCATACGCCGGGCCGGCCGTCAGCAGCAACAGCAGCATGACGGCATGCCCTGCGCACAACCCTCGTCTGGATGACGACAACATCGAATCAGCGGCGGATATGGCCGTCTCCAATGACGATGTACTTCTGCGAGGTCAGTCCCTCCAGCCCCACCGGGCCGCGGGCGTGGATCTTGTCGGTGGAGATGCCGATCTCCGCGCCGAGGCCGTACTCGAAGCCGTCGGCGAAGCGGGTGGAGGCGTTGACCATCACCGAGCTGGAATCCACCTCGGCGAGGAAACGGCGCGCCCGGCTGAGGTCCTCGGTGACGATGGCCTCGGTGTGGCCGGAGCTGTGCCTGTAGATGTGCTCCATCGCCTCGTCCAGGTCCTTCACCACGCGCACCGCGAGGATCGGCGCCAGATATTCGGCGTCCCAGTCCTCGGCGGTCGCCGCTACTGCATAGGACAGCAGGCGGCAGGTGGTGGGGCAGCCGCGCAGTTCGACACCCTTCTCCCGGTACATGGCGCCCAGCTCGGGCAGCACGCGCTCGGCGATGTCCTCGGCCACCAGCAGGGTCTCCATGGCGTTGCACACGCCGTAGCGGTGGGTCTTGGCGTTGAAGGCGATGCGCAGGGCCTTTTCCACGTCGGCGCGGTCGTCGATATAGACATGGCAGACGCCGTGCAGGTGCTTGATCACCGGCACGCGCGCCTCGTTGCTGATGCGCTCCACCAGCGACTTGCCGCCACGCGGCACGATGACGTCCACGTACTGGCTCATGGTGATCAGCTCGCCCACTGCGGCGCGGTCGGTGGTCTCCACCACCTGCACCGCATCGGCGGGCAGACCGGCCCGCTCCAGGCCGGCGCGCACGCAGGCGGCGATGGCCTGGTTGGAGTGCAGCGCCTCGGAACCGCCGCGCAGAATGGCGGTATTACCGGACTTCAGGCACAGCGCCGCGGCGTCGGCGGTGACGTTGGGGCGCGATTCGTAGATGATGCCGATAACGCCGAGCGGCACGCGCATCTTGCCCACCTGGATGCCGGAGGGGCGGAAATTCATGTCGGAGACCTGCCCCACCGGGTCGGGCAGGGCGGCGATCTGGCGCAGGCCCTCGGCCATGGCGGCGATGCGCGACGGGTCCAGGGCCAGGCGATCCAGCATCGCCGCATCCAGTCCCTGCGCCTTGCCGGCGGCGAGGTCCTTGTGATTGGCGGCGATGAGGTCCGCCTCGCCGGCCAGCAGCGCATCGGCCATGGCCTGCAGGGCGGCATTCTTGGCATGGGTGTCGGCGCGGGCCATGGCGCGCGCGGCGGCGCGGGCCTTCTGGCCGACCTGCTGCATGTACTGCTTCACGTCCATCAACGTATCTCTGTGCTTGAGTGTTTGTGCGGGGAAACCACTGGGACAAGATTTACAAGATTACTCAAGATGCACAAGATTTTTATCCTGTTCATCCTGCATCATCTTGTCCATCTTGTCGGCGGTTTTCAGACTATTCTCACGCCCGCCATGAGCAGGCTGAATTGTAACAGTTCATCCCAGGGGTTGCCGGGCTCGGCCCCCTTGCAGATGCGGTCCAGCCGCGCCGCCCGCCGCAACAGGGCGCGCCAGCGGCGCAGGTTGTGGCGCTTGAGGGCGGCCTGGTACAGCGGCTTGCGCTTGTCCCATACCTTGTGCTGCTGGAACAGCGTCTCCAGCGGCGTGCCGGCGGCCTGGCCGGCGGCGACCTGAGCCAGGGCGCGCACCTCGCGCACCAGCGCCCACAGGATCAGCACCGGGTCATCACCCTCACCGCGCAGCCCCTCCAGGACGCGGGCGCAGCGTGCGCCGTCCCCGGCCAGGGCCGTGTCGGCCAGCTCGAACACATCGTAGCGGGCCGAATCGGCCACCGCGCTGCGCACCTGCTCGGCATCCAGGCCCCCGCTGCCATACAGCAAGGCCAGCTTCTCCACCTCCTGCGCCGCGGCGAGCAGATTGCCCTCCACCCGCTCGGCCAGCAGCTGCGCCGCCTCCGCCGTCGGCTGCAGGCCGCGGCCCTGCAGGCGCTGGCGGATCCAGCCCGGCAGGGCGGACGGCTCCACCGGCCAGATCTGAATCACGGCACCGGCGCTCTCCAGCGCCGTGAACCATTTGCTCTTCTGCTGCTGCTTGTCCAGCTTGCCGCAGCTGATCAGCAGCAGATTGTCCGGCGTGGCGGCGGCGGCATAGGCGCAGAGAGCCTTGGACCCGGCATCGCCCGGCTTGCCGCTGGGCATGCGCAGCTCGATCAGCCGGCGCTCGGCGAACAGCGACAGATTGCTGCCGGCGGCGGCCAGCGCCCCCCAGTCGAAGCCTGCCTCCACCTGCAACACCTCGCGCTCGCTGTAGCCCTGGGCACGGGCGGCGGCGCGCAGGACGTCGGTCGCCTCATTGAGCTGCAGGGGCTCGTCGCCGCTCACCAGATAGATGGGCAGCAGCGGCTTGGCGAGATGGGCGGCGAGCTGGTCGGAACGTAGTCTCATCGGGGCGGCAATCGCATAATCACCGCGACACCTGCCGCAGAGGCGCAGAGACGCGGAGTGGACTGAGTGTGCTCATGTTCTCTGCGCCTCTGCGGCAAGGGGTCAAGGTTGGGTTTGTTGCAGCCCGACGCGCAGGCGCAGCAGCATCTGGCGCACGGCAAAGGAGCGCATCTCGCGCACCAGCACGGCCTCCACATCGCCCATGCTCAGAACGTTATTGGGGTCGAAGGTATAGTCGCGGCTGAGGTTCACGGTCTGCCGTGCCACCCGCACCTGATGCACGATGCGCTCCTCGCCCGCGGCGTCCGTGGCCGTCACCGGCACACGCAGCTCGAAGCTGAACTGGTAAGCGACCTCGTATTCGCTGGCGCGACCGCTGCTGCCGACGGACAGCAGGCGCCGTGTCTCGCGCTCATCGCCGATCTGCAGCACCGCCGTGGCATCCGCCGCCACCACCTGCGCCCCGGCCCCCTCCAGCACCGCGACAATTTCCTCGGCCAGGGCACTGCGCGCGTCGATGCCGGCCAGCTGGGTGCGCTCCATCTGCGGCGGCAGCTCGACGGCGCCGCGCAGGTGGAAGCCGCAGGACACCAGTGACAAGCAACAAGTTACAAGTGACAAGAACAGCAGGCCACGCCTGCACACACCTCTTGCAACTTGCAACTTGCAACTTGTCACTTGGCCTTCACCACAATATTCACCAGCTTGCCGGGCACGACGATGATCTTCGCCACCGCCTGCCCTTCGATGAAGCGCTGCACGTTCTCGTCGGCCAGGGCGGCCTGCTCGACGGCGACCTTGTCGGCGCTGGCGGGCACGTTCACCTTGCCGCGCAGCTTGCCGTTGACCTGCACCACCAGCTCGATGCTGTCGCGCTTGAGCGCCGCTGCGTCCACCTGCGGCCATTGCGCGTGCAGAATGTCGTCGCCATAGCCGAGGCCGCGCCACAGTTCGTGGGTGATGTGCGGGGCGATGGGCGAGAGCAGGCGCAGCAGGATGGAAAAGCCTTCCCGCCGCACTGCGTCGCTGCCGTGGCCTTCCAGCTTGCCGATGGCGTTGAGGATCTTCATGCAGGCAGAGATGACGGTATTGAACTGGTGCTTGCCGAAGTCCACCAGCGCCTGTTGCAGCGTCTCGTGGATCTCGCGCCGCACGGCCAGCACCTCCGCCGCTGCGTCGGCCGGCAGCGTGGTCGCATTGAGAAGCGCGGCGTTATCGGCGGCAAAGGACCACAGCCGCTTCAGAAAGCGGTGCGCGCCCTCCACGCCGGAGTCGTTCCACTCCAGCGACTGCTCCGGCGGTGCGGCAAACATCATGAACACGCGCGCGGTGTCGGCGCCGTACTGTTCGATGAGGGTCTGCGGGTCGACGCCGTTGTTCTTGGACTTGGACATCTTTTCGATGCCGCCCATCTCGACCTTCTGGCCGTCGCTCTTCAGCACCGCGCTCAGCGGCCGCCCCTTGTCGTCGGTGGTCACGGCGACGTCGGCGGGATTGAACCACTGCTTGCGGCCGTCACTGCCTTCCCGGTAGAAGGTCGGCGCCACCACCATGCCCTGGGTGAGCAGGTTCCGGAACGGCTCACCCACGGTGGTGAGTCCCATGTCGCGCATCACCTTGGTCCAGAAACGCGAGTAGAGCAGATGCAGGATGGCGTGCTCGATGCCGCCGATGTACTGATCCGCCGGCATCCAGTAGTCGGCGCGGCCGTCGACCATTGCCGCGGCATCGGGGCAGGTATAGCGGAAGAAATACCAGGACGAATCGACGAAGGTATCCATGGTGTCGGTCTCGCGCCGTGCCGCGCCGCCGCACTTCGGGCAGGTGCAGGCAAGGAACGCTTCGTACTTGTTGAGCGGATTGCCCGAGCCGTCCGGCACACACTCCTCGGGCAGCACCACCGGCAGCTGCTCGTCCGGCACCGGCACGTCGCCGCACTTCTCGCACTTGATCATCGGGATCGGCGTGCCCCAGTAGCGCTGGCGCGAGATGCCCCAGTCGCGCAGGCGCCAGGTGACCTTCTTCTCGCCCAGGTCCTTCGCGCTCAGGTCGGCGGCGATGGCGTCCACTGCGGCATCGAACGCGAGGCCGTCGTATTTACCTGAGTTGATGCACACGCCGTGCTCGGCGTAGGCCTCCTGCCACGGCGCCGGGGTGGCGTCACCGGCGGAGGTCTTGATCACGGTCTTGATGGGCAGGCCGTACCTGTGGGCGAAGGCGAAGTCACGCTCATCGTGGGCGGGCACCGCCATCACCGCGCCCTCGCCGTAACCCATCAGCACGTAGTTGGCCACCCACAGCGGCAGTTGTTCGCCGGTGAGGGGATGGCTGACGGTGAGGCCCGTCGCCATGCCCTTCTTCTCCTGGGTGGCGAGCTCCGCCTCGGACACGCCGCCGTGCTTGCACTCCTCGATGAAGGCGGCGAGCTGCGGATTGTTCTGCGCCGCATGCAACGCCAGCGGGTGCTCGGCGGCCACGGCGACGTAGGTGGCGCCCATCAGGGTGTCGGCGCGGGTGGTGAACACCCACAGGGTGCCGCCGCCTTCAATCTGGTGCGGAAAACCGACGCGCACGCCGAAGCTCTTGCCGATCCAGTTGCGCTGCATGGTGCGCACCTGCTCCGGCCAGCCGTCGAGCTGGTCCAGGTCGGCGAGCAGTTCCTCGGCGTACTGGGTGATCGCCATGTAGTACATGGGGATCTCGCGCTTCTCCACCAGCGCGCCGGTGCGCCAGCCGCGGCCGTCGATCACCTGCTCGTTGGCCAGCACGGTGTGGTCCACCGGGTCCCAGTTCACGGTGCCGGTCTTCTGGTAGACGATGCCCTTCTCGAGCAGGCGCAGGAACAGCCACTGGTTCCAGCGGTAGTAGTCCGGCTTGCAGGTGGCCACCTCGCGCGACCAGTCCACGGCGAAGCCCAGCGATTGCAGCTGGCTGCGCATGTAGTCGATGTTGCTGTAGGTCCACTTGGCCGGCGGCACGCCGTTGTTCATGGCGGCGTTCTCGGCGGGCAGGCCGAAGGCGTCCCAGCCCATGGGCTGCAGCACGTTCTTGCCCAGCATGCGCTGGTAGCGGGCGATGACGTCGCCGATGGTGTAGTTACGCACATGCCCCATGTGCAGGCGGCCGGACGGATAGGGGAACATGGACAGGCAGTAGAACTTCTCCCGTCCCGCCTCCTCGGTCACGCGGAAACGCTGTTCCCGCTGCCACTCCGCCTGCACCGTCTGCTCTACCTGACGGGGGTCGTAACTCTCGTGCAACGCCATGTTTTTTCCTGAAAATATGCCGGTTTGGAAAGCAGTGCAGGATACCGCAGCGGCCTGTTTTAGGCCAGGGACTAGGGACTAGGATTTAGGGACTAGGGTGCGAGGGTGCTGCGCGCACGGGTTTATGGAAATAATGCGAGCGAAGCGAGTTCCTCCCCTAGCCCCTAGCCCCATGCCCCCAACCCCCAGCCCCCAAGCCCCGGTAGGGTGACACAAAAAACAAAACCCCCCCCCCGGGCAA
>JANJXC010000061.1 GCA_024709225.1 Gammaproteobacteria bacterium
GGGATGCGGGCGAAGTAGGCGCCGAATTCCTCGCTCACCTTGAGGTTCATCTGGTGGTCGGTGAGCCAGAGGGCGACCTGGGCGATCTGCGCCGGGAACTCCTCGATCTCGATGCCGTAGAACTGATCGACGTCGACGCTGACCAGCTGGTGGATGTCGAGCATCTGTTGGCCCGAGGTGTGGGCGGCGCGCAGCACCTCCAGCTCCAGCAGGCGCAGTTCGCGGTAGGTGATGACCAGGAAATTGCCGCAGCCGCAGGCGGGGTCGAAGAAGGTCAGCGTGCGCAGCCGCTTGTGGAACTCGAACAGCCGGTTCTTGTTGTGTTTGATCCTGTCGAACTCGGCCCACAGCGCGTCGAGGAACAGCGGCTTGATCAGCTTGAGGATGTTTTCCTCGCTGGTGTAGTGGGCGCCCAGATTGCGCCGCGCGGTGTCGTCCATGATGGACTGGAACAGGCTGCCGAAGATGGCCGGCGAGATGCGGCTCCAGTCCAGGCCGCACAGGTCGAGCAGGCTTTCGCGCATCGCCGCGTCGAAGCTGGCGGGCGGCAGCATCTCCTCGAACAGCCGGCCGTTGATGTAGGGGAAGTCGGCCAGTTCCTCGTCCAGATTCTTCAGCCGCCTGTCGTAGGGCGTGTTGAGGACGTGGAACAGGGTGGTGAGGTGGTGGGCGAGGTCGCTGCCGTCGGCGCTGGTGCGCTGCTCGACGTAGTCCTGGAACTGGCGCTTCTCGAACAGGCTGGTGTCTTCGGCGAACAGGCAGAACAGCAGCCGCACCAGGTACAGCTCCAGCGGGCGGCCGTCGTAACCGATGGCCTTGAGCTGGTCGTGCAGCCGGCCCATGCGCTCGGCGGCCTTGATGTTGATCGGGTCCTGCGGTTTGATCACCTGGGTCTGGTAGCCGGCGATGAAGCCGAACAGGCGCACGTTCTTGTACAGCTCGGCGAGGGGGAATTCGTGCACGCTGCCGTCGCTCAGGTCGTGTAGGCGGAAGCGGGCGAAGTCACACACCAGCACGTAGCGCGGCAGGTCGCGCTCGGCGATGCCGGGGAAGTAGTCCATCGCCTGGGTGTAGGCGCGGTCGAGGTTCCTGCCGCGCGATTTCATCTCCACCAGCAGGATGCCGGGCCAGAACAGGTCGACGTAGCCGGCGCCGCCGCCGTGCTTCTTCACCGCATGCTCGAAGCTGGCGACGCGCTTGTTGGTGATGCCGAAGATCTCGAAGAAGGCGATGAGGAAGGGCTTGGCCTCGGCGTCCTCGTTGCCGGCGTCGGCCCAGTGCTTGGAAAACGCCAGGGCGCGGGATTTGATTTCATTCCATGACAGCGGCATGTCTTCCCCGATTGTTGCGGGCCTTGGGGGCTTTGTTGTTATGGTAAGCGCGGGCTATGGGCGGGTAGTCCGCAACATTCAGTCATACCAGTCAATCACCTGGAGCTGCGGCACGCGGCGGAATTCGCGCAGATTGCGGGTGACCAAAGTCGCACCGTTGGCCAGGGCGGTTCCGGCGATCAGGGTATCGATGGGGCCGATGGGCTGCCCCGATGCTTCCAGCGCAGCACGGATGGCCGCTGCCTGCGAGGCTGCCGGGTGATCGAAGGGCAGGATGGTGACCAATTCGAGCAGCGCATCGAATTGGGCACGCCGCCGGGCCGGCTCCGCCGACTTGGCGATGCCGGTTTCGATCTCATAGACCGTGATGGCGGGGATGGCGATTTCGGCCGGGGCGGTAGCCAACAGGTGTTCGGCCACCCGGCCCTGGCCCTTGAAGAAATAGATCAGGGTGTTGGTGTCGAGGGCCAGCATCAGAACGTTTCCCGCGGTACGTCCGCGGCAGTCTCCCGGCGCAGGGCCTGCGGCTCCGGGAAATCGCGCCACGCCCCGGCCAGGGCCCGCATCGACTCCGGCCATTGCGTGCGCGTCTTGTCCTGCACCAGCTGCGCCACCCAACGGCTCACCGGCATGCCGGCGGCCGCCGCCGCCGACTTGAGCCGGCGCTCGCTTTCGTCATCGAGATAGATGGTGACCTGTCCCATTCCACGCCTCCGGGCACAAATAATTATATGTGCAATTATATGCCCCTATCGGGTGGCGTCAAACCCAGCCTGCCTTTGCTCCCCCGCCGGACGAGGGAGTGATGCGGACGGATCAGCGTTCGTAGCCGAGGATCGGCGCCAGCCAGTATTCGGCCTCCTCGATGCTCATGCCCTTGCGCCTGGCGTAGTCTTCCACCTGGTCCTTCTGGATCTTGCCGACGGTGAAGTAGCTGCTGTCGGGATGGCTGAAGTACCAGCCGCTCACTGCGGCGGTGGGGACCATGGCCTTGCTCTCGGTGAGGCACACGCCGGTGTTGTTCTCGACATCGAGCAGTTGCCACAGCAGGTCCTTCTCGGTGTGTTCCGGGCAGGCAGGATAGCCGGGCGCCGGGCGGATGCCCTGGTAGGTTTCGTTCACCAGCGCGTCGCCGTCGAAGTGCTTGTTGTCGAGGCCGTTGCGCGGCGTCCAGCGGCACTTGGCCTCGCCGCCCCTGGTGCGGCTGCGCGCGGTGGTCATCTGGCCCTTGATCTCGTAGCCCCAGTTGAGGTGGCGCACGCGATCGTGCATGTGCTCGGCAAAGGCCTCGGCCAGGCGATCGGCCAGGGCCTTGAGCATGATGGCATGGTAATCGTCGTGGGCCTGCTCGAAGCGCTTGACGTGCGCGTCGATGCCGATGCCGGCGGTGACCACGAAGGCGCCGATGTAATCCTTCTTGCCGCTCGCCTTGGGCGCGACGAAGTCGGCCAGGCACAGGTTGGGCTTGCCCGCCGGCTTCTGCGTCTGCTGACGCAGGTGGTGCAGGGTGGTGCGCACCTTCTTGCGGCTGTTGTCGGTGTAGACCTCGATGTCGTCGTCATTGACGCTGTTGGCCGGGAACAGGCCGACCACGGCGCGGGCGCCGAGCCACTTCTCGTTGATGATCTGCGCCAGCATGGCCTGCGCATCATGGAACAGCTTGCGCGCCTCCTCGCCCTTGTCGGCGTCGTCGAGGATCTTGGGATAGCTGCCCTTCATCTCCCATGCATGGAAGAACGGCGTCCAGTCGATGTAGGGGACGAGGAATTCCAGCGGCATGTCGTCGAACACCTGCACCAGCAGGTCATTGGGTTTGGGCGGGGTGTAGTGCTCCCAATCGATGGACAGCTTGTTGGCGCGCGCCTCGGCCAGGGAGAGGAATTTCTGCTCCTTCTGCCGGCCCAGATAGTCGTCGCGCACCTGGGCGTATTCGGCGCGCAGCTGCGCCACGTAGGCGTCGCGGCCGCCGCTGGCGGAAATGAGATTTTGCGCCACGCCGACGGCGCGGCTGGCGTCCTTCACCCACACCACGGCACCATCGTAATTGGGTTCGATCTTCACCGCGGTATGGGCCTTCGAGGTGGTCGCGCCGCCGATGAGCAGCGGCTGCTTCAGCCCCAGGCGTTGCATCTCCTTGGCCACGTGCGCCATCTCTTCCAGCGACGGCGTGATGAGACCGGACAGGCCGATGATGTCGACCTGGTGCTTCTGCGCCTCCTCCAGAATGGTCGCCGTGGGCACCATCACGCCGAGATCGATGACCTCGAAGTTGTTGCACTGCAGCACCACGCCGACGATGTTCTTGCCGATGTCGTGCACGTCGCCCTTCACCGTGGCCATCAGTATCCTGCCGGCGGCGCGGCTGTCGGCGTGTTTCTCTGCCTCGATGTAGGGCAGCAGGTAGGCCACGGCCTTCTTCATCACCCGTGCCGATTTCACCACCTGGGGCAGGAACATCTTGCCGTCACCGAACAGATCGCCGACCACGTTCATGCCGTCCATCAGCGGGCCTTCGATCACCTCGATGGGGCGGGCAAACTGCCGGCGTGCCTCTTCGGTATCCTGCTCCACGTAGGCATCGATGCCCTTCACCAGGGCATGCTCCAGGCGTTTGGTCACCGGCCAGCCGCGCCATTCCTCGGTCTGCTTCTCCACCGCGGCGGTGCCGGTGTTGTACTTCGGCGCGATCTCCAGCAGGCGATCGGTGGCGCCGTGGTCGCGGTTGAGCACCACATCCTCCACCGCCTGGCGCAGTTCCTCCGGCAGGTCCTGGTACACCGCCAGCATGCCGGCGTTGACGATGCCCATGGTCATGCCGGCGTGGATGGCGTGATAGAGGAACACCGAGTGGATCGCCTCGCGCACCGGGTTGTTGCCGCGGAAGGAGAACGATACGTTGGACACGCCACCGGACACCATGGCGTGGGGCAGGTTCTGCTTGATCCAGCGCGTGGCCTCGATGAAATCGACGGCGTAGTTGTTGTGCTCGTCGATGCCGGTGGCGACGGCAAAGATGTTCGGATCGAAGATGATGTCTTCCGCCGGGAAGCCGACCTGATGCACCAGGATGTCGTAGGAGCGCTGGCATATCTCGGTCTTGCGCCGGTAGGTGTCGGCCTGTCCTTTTTCGTCGAAGGCCATTACCACCACCGCGGCGCCGTACTTGCGCAGTTTTTGCGCGTGTTCGATGAAGGCCGCCTCGCCCTCCTTGATGGAGATGGAGTTGACGATGCCCTTGCCCTGCACGCACTTGAGGCCGGCCTCGATGATCTCCCACTTGGAGGAGTCGATCATCACCGGCACCTTGGCGATGTCCGGCTCGGAGGCGATGAGGTTGAGGAAGGTGACCATGGCGTTCTTGCCATCGAGCATGGCATCGTCCATGTTGATGTCGATCACCTGGGCGCCGCTCTCCACCTGTTCGCGGCACACATCCAGCGCCTCGCTGTACTTGCCCTCCAGCACCAGCTTCTTGAACTTGGCGGAGCCCGCCACGTTGGCGCGCTCGCCGACGTTGACGAACAGCGAGTCCTTCGTGATGTTGCACGGCTCCAGCCCGGACAGGCGGCAGGCCGGCTCGATGGCGGGCAGCGCACGCGGCTTGACGCCCTGCATCGCCTGGGCGATGGCCTGGATATGCGGCGGCTTGGTGCCGCAGCAGCCGCCGATGATGTTGAGGAAGCCGGAACGCGCCCACTCGCCGATCTCGTCGGCCATCATCTGCGGGGTTTCGTCGTAGCCGCCGAAGGCGTTGGGCAGGCCGGCGTTGGGGTGGGCGCTGACGCCGCACTCGGCGATGCGCGCCATCTCTTCCACGTACTGGCGCAGCTCCTTCGCGCCCAGCGCGCAGTTGAGGCCGATGGTGATGGGCCTGGCATGGCGCAGCGAGTTGTAGAAGGCCTCGGTCAACTGGCCGGTGAGGGTGCGGCCGGAGGCGTCGGTGATGGTGCCGGAGATCATCACCGGCAGGCGGATGTGGTGCTGCTCGAAATAGGTCTCCACCGCGAACACCGCCGCCTTGGCGTTCAGCGTGTCGAAGATGGTTTCGATCATCAGGATGTCGGCGCCGCCCTCCACCAGGCCGTGGGTGGCCTCCAGATAGGCCGCCACCAGGTCATCGAAACCGATGGCGCGGTAGCCGGGGTTGTTGACGTCGGGGGAGATGGAGGCGGTCTTGCCGGTGGGGCCGAGCACGCCGGCGACGAAGCGCGGCTTGCCGTCTTTGGCGGTGAACTCGTCGGCCACCGCACGCGCCAGGCGCGCGCCCTCGACGTTCAGCTCGTGCACCAGGGCCTGCATGCCGTAGTCGGCCATGGATACGGCATTGGCGTTGAAGGTGTTGGTCTCGACGATGTCGGCGCCGACCTCGAAATAGGCGCGATGGATCGCCTGCACGATGTCGGGGCGGGTCAGCACCAGCAGGTCGTTGTTGCCCTTGAGGTCCGAGGGCCAGTCCCTGAAACGCTCGCCGCGGTAGTCGGCCTCCTGCAGCTGGTAACCCTGGATCATGGTGCCGGTGGCGCCGTCGAGGATCAGGATGCGTTCCTGGAGGGATTGGACGAGCTGGGCGCTGCGTACGCCGGAATAGGTATGGGACATGGGAGATTCGCGCTATATCTTACTGAAGGAATACGCAATTCTATCACGGCAGGGGCGCGGTAATAGGTGCAAGTTTGACCGTGTCGGCAGTATGCTTGATTGTCGCTCGATAGACTTCGGTGCCTCTGTATGAAGGAAGGATTCGGTGCTGCACATGGATAATCCCCACATCTATCGCGTCGTATTTTCCGGCCGTCTGCTCGACGGCTTCGAGCCCGCCGAGGTCAAGCGCGGCCTGGCCAGTCAGCTCAGCCTGACGCCGGAAAAGATCGAGGCGTTTTTCTCCGGTGAAAAACAGGTGCTCAAGCGCGCCGAGTCACTGGAGAAGGCGCGCCGTTATGTGGAGGTGTTCGCGCGTGCCGGGCTGGTGACCCTGGTGGAGACGCCGGAAGACCAGGCGCGGCGCAAGCCGGCGGAGGCGCCGGCGCCCAGGCCCGTCCCCGCCGCCCTGCCGCGGCTCAAGCCCTGGCAGAGCGCGTGGTTGTATCGCCCCGCCCTGGTGGCGGTCGCCCTGTTCGAGCTGGGCACCGTATTCGCCTGGCTGGCCCTGACCATCACCCTGCTGGTGGTGCTGTTCCATCCGGAGCTGCTTGCCGGGCAGATGTTTGCCCTCATCCCCTACGCCCCGCTGGCCGCCGTCGCCTACGCCATCGTGCTGGTGGTCGGCCTGGTGGCGGTCGCCATGCTGCTCAAGCCGCTGCTGGCGCTGCGTGTCGCCCGTTCCCCCACCGTGACCCTGGCCGAGGCGCAGGAGCCGGACCTGTTCGCCTTCGTGGCGGACATCTGCGAGTCCATCCAGGTGCCGCCGCCGGCGGAGATCGCGCTCAGTCATGACGCCACGCTGGCGGTGCATTTTCAGGACGATATCCGCAACGGCCTGCTCAAGGGCGGCACGGTCCTGGTGCTCGGCATGCCGTTGCTCGCCAGCCTCAACGTGCGCCAGTTGGCCGCCGCCGTTGCCCAGGCCATGCACGGCTGGGGGCCGCGCGAGGCCCCGCGCACGGCGCGGCTCATCGAGCGCATCACCGACTGGATGCAGCGTGGCCTGCATCAGGAGGACATCGTCGATCGTCTGCTGGAACGCTGGCGCGTACGCTCGGAGCGCGCCGCCACCGCCTATGCCGTCGCGCACCGGCTGGTGGTCTGGTCGCGCCGGCCCCTGCGCCTGAACCTGCGCCTCAGCCGCCTGCTGGCCGGGCGCCTGTTCCAGCGGCGCATCACCCAGGCCGATGCCGCCGCGCGCCATCTGGCCGGCAACGCGGATTTTCGCCACATGCTGGAGCAGGGCCGCGTGCTGGACTACATGACGCAGAAGACCCTTCCCACCCTCACGCGCATGTGGCGCGATCGCGCCGAGCTGCCGGGCAACATCGCCATGGCGGTGGTGGCCCAGGCCTCGCATCTGCCGGCCGACGTGCATGGCCAGCTGCGGCAGCGGCAGGAGCAGCACATCGCCCGCACCCATGCCCTGCTGCCCAGCGACGCCCAGCGCCTGGCCTGGATCGATCAGCAGCAGGAACCCGGCCAGTATCGCTGCACCTCGGAAAGCGCCCTGCTGTTCCGCCGCTTCGGCAAGCTGATGCACAGCATCACCATGCGCTACTACCACCGCCATCTGCACCTGCCGGTCACCACCAAGAACCTGATCCGCATCCCGCCCAAGGGCAGCAAGGAATACGAGGCGAACCACATCCTCGCCTGCTATTTCGGCACCCTCTATGCCGATTTCGCCCCGCTGGGTTTCGAGACGCGCTTCAGCCAGATGCCCGCCGATACCGATGCGGCGCTGCAGCACTGGTCACTGTCGATGGCGCTGATGGAGAAGGAGCGCGGCAAGGCGCGCGCGGCCATGACCACCCTGCAGCAATGCGATGACGACCTGATCACCGTCAGCAACCGCGAACTGCTGCACCGTGCCGGTTACGGCAGCGCCCTGGGCGAGCTGCCCCTGTTGAAGAAGCAGCAGGATGAGATCCATGAAACCTGCCGCGAATACGAGGCAAAATACGAGGCCGCCCTGGCCGACGCCGCCAAGGCGGTCACGCCCTACATCGGCCGCCTCGCCGCCACGCTGGCGCTGCTCACCATCCCGCAGGGGCAGGCGCGGATCGAGAACGGCGAGCGCCTGCACAGCGAGGCCGAGGCGCTGGTGATCAAGTTCGGCGCCCGTATCGAGCACATCTATCCGCAGCTGCGCGACCTGCGCCTGCAGACCCTGCTGCTGGAGTCGCTGCTCAGTCATGATTCGCCGCGCGCCCGCCACAAGCTGCGCGATGCCATCACCGAGAAGACCGACGACATCAATCGCACCCTGCGCGGCATCGAGGTCACCCTGCGCAGCGTCCCCTTCCCCTTCCCCACGCCGGAGAAATACCGCAACCTGATGCAGTGGGCCCTGCGCAACGCCCTGCCCGAGGGCGGCGCGACGGCGGCGCTGGACCGCGGCACCGACGTGGTGCAGAACCTGGCGCTGCTCCAGCGCCTCATCGTCGGCCGCCTCTGCACCATCGCCCTGCAGGTGGAAAAGGCCTTCGACCTCAAGGCGCCGGCGCCGTAACCGTTCACCGGGGACAGGCCACCGGCCGGCCCCGCCGCCTTGCGCTCACCGCCGTTTGCATTAGATTTAATCGTGTACTCACTGGTGGAGGGCACCAACATGACCAGCGAAACCATGCTGCATATCGATGAATCCCTGGACCCGGCACAGCGCGCCGAACTGCTGGCCTGGCTCGGCAATCGCCCGGAAGGCCTGCAGCCGCGGGTGCAGTCCGGCAGGGAGCACCTGCTGTTTGTCGCCTACAACCCCGAAGAGATGTGTCCGCACGACCTGGTGGCCATCGCCGATGAGCGCGGGCTGCACGCCCGGCTCATCGACCTGTAGGGCGGAGGGCGGAGGACTGAGTGCTGAGGACTGAGGACTGAGGACTGAGGACTGAGGACTGAGGACTCAGCACCCAGCACCCAGCACCCAGCACTCAGCACTCAGCACTCAGCACTCAGCACTCAGCACTCAGCACTCAGCACTCAGCACTCAGCACTCAGCACTCAGCACTCAGCACTCAGCACTCAGCACGCAGCACACAGCACTCAGCACTCAGCACTCAGCA
>JANJXC010000069.1 GCA_024709225.1 Gammaproteobacteria bacterium
AAGAAGAAGGTCGCCGCCAAGAAGGCCGTAGCCAAGAAGAAGGCTGCGCCGAAGAAGAAGGCCGCCGCCAAGAAGAAGGCTGCACCGAAGAAGAAGGCCGCCGCCAAGAAGGCCGTAGCCAAGAAGAAGGCTGCGCCGAAGAAGAAGGCCGCCGCCAAGAAGAAGGCTGCCAAGAAGAAGTAATACTTCTTCCGGCAAGCGCTAGAAAACGGCCACCTCCGGGTGGCCGTTTTTTTTGTCCCCCTTCAGCGCTTCGGGCAACTAGCTGCAAACGGAAAAAAGGCTACCCGCAGGGGCCCGGCACAGTCAGGGGCCCCCGGGGTAAGGGGGCGGGATCAACGGTAGTTGGGATCGATCCAGCAGCGCGGCAGCGCCTCGCCCGAAGGGAACATCAACTCCGACTTGGCGAAGTTGGCCGGGTCCTGCAGTTCTTCTCCGGCATGGAAACGTCCGGCCACCTGCTTGCGGTAGGGGTCGGCGAGGGACTTCATGTCCAGGACTTCCACCAAATCACCACTGGCTGCGTGCTTCAGGTACATGGCTGCTCCTTAGTATCGCGCGGCGCCTGCCGCTGTCGGATCGAATGCCGGAACCCTGTAGGAGCGGATGGCATCCGCGATGAAGCGCCGAGGCGGCTTACGCAAATCGCGCATACGATGCGCTCCTACGGGGCCGGACTAGAACGCGCCCATCTCCAGGTCGGCGCTGATGCTCTCCAGGCCGATGCGCGCGCAGCGCTCGTCCTGCTCGCCGGTGGGTGCGCCGCTGACGCCGACGCCACCGAGGATCATGCCCCCTGCGGTAATCGGCAGACCACCGGCACTGAACACCAGCCCCTCCACCTTGCCCACCGAGAACGGCTGGGTAAAGCGGTTCTCCATGGCCGAGGTGGCACTATTGAAGGACAGCGCGGTATAGGCCTTCTGCCGGCTGATGGTGAGGGTCAGATCCGGAGCCAGCACGTCACGCAGCACCACCTGCGGGTGGCCGCCGCGATCCATCACCGTTACGCCGATCTGCACGCCTTCCTTGCGGCACTGGGCAATGGTGGCCTGGGCCAGCTTGAGTGCCATCTCCATGGACAGGCGCTTGATGTTGACCAGCGGCGCATCCTCTTCCGCCGCGGCGGGGACAGCGACGCCCAGGGCCAGGGCGCTTGCCAGAGTGATGCCGAACAGCTTGTTCTTGTTCATGGACTCCTCCTGTTAAAGGCAGATACAAGTTACAAGATACAAGATGCAAGCGAAACCTGCCGTATTCCTTCTGTACAGGACGGGTGGAGCACGCAGGGTACGCACCGCGCGCCAGCGCCACCGCATCGCCAGGGCATGGGGTGCGACGCGCCCCCCGCCACAGCTACAGCAATATGCGCTCGATGCCGCCGTTCTGGGCCTGGTCGATGAACCGGCGCTGCCAGTCTTCGCCGTACAGTTGGCGCACCAGTTCCACCACGATATAGCCGGCCTCCAGGCCGGTATCGTCGCGGTAACGCATCAAGCCCTGCTGGCAGGCAGGGCAGGAAGTGAGGATCTTCACCTCGCCAGTGCTCCTGTCCTGGCCAGTGAGCTGGCGGATCCCCTGGTGCAGTTCTTCTTCCTTGCGGAAGCGCACCTGGCTGGCGATGTCGGGGCGGCTGATGGCGAAGGTGCCGGCCTCACCGCAACAGCGATCGGACAGCAGCACATCCTGGCCCAGCAGGGTCGACGCCACCTTCACCGGATTGTGGCGCTTCATCGGCGTATGACAGGGGTCGTGGTAGAGGAACTTCTGCCCCGGCACCCCCTCCAGCTTGACACCCTTCTCCATCAGGTACTCGTGGATGTCGAGCAGGCGGCAGCCGGGGAAGATCTCGCTGAAGCGATAGGTCTGCAGCTGATCCATGCAGGTGCCGCAGGAAACGATCACCGTCTTGATGTCCATGTAGTTGAGCGTATTGGCGACGCGATGGAACAGCACCTGGTTGTCGGTGGAGATGCGCTTGCCGCGCGCCGCGTCACCCGAGGCGCTCTGCGGGTAGCCGCAGCACAGATAACCCGGCGGCAACACCACCTGGGCACCGCTGTGATAGAGCATGGCCAGCGTCGCCATGCCCACTTCGCTGAACAGGCGCTCGGAGCCGCAGCCGGGGAAGTAGAACACCGCATCGCTATCCTCGCTCACCCGCACCGGGTCGCGCAGGATCGGCACCGTCTTGGCATCCTCCACCCCGAGCAGGGCGCGCATCGGCTGCGCCGGCACGCCGGCCGGCATCGGCTTCTTCACGAAGTTGACCACCTGGGCGCGCACCCCCATCGGCCCGGTGGTGCCCTGTGGCCGGCCGCGGCCGAGCAGGCCGAAGCGCTTGAACAGGCGATAGCCCAGGCGCTGGCCGGCGTAACCCCACTGGATCAGCGCGGTGCGCATCAGCTTGATGGTGCGCGGGTCGGTGACGTTGAGGAAGGCCATGGACAGCGCGGTGCCGATGCTGCGGCGCTTCTGGCCGCGGGCGCGCAGGATGTTGCGCATCAGGATCGACACGTTGCCGAAGTCGATGTTGACCGGGCAGGGATTGGCGCACTTGTGGCACACGGTGCAATGGTCGGCCACGTCGTTCATTTCGTCGAAGTGGCGCACCGAGATGCCGCGCCGGGTCTGCTCCTCATAGAGGAAGGCCTCGATGATCAGGCCGGTGCCCAGGATCTTGTTGCGCGGCGAGTAGAGCAGGTTGGCGCGCGGCACGTGGGTGTTGCACACCGGCTTGCACTTGCCGCAGCGCAGGCAGTCCTTGATCATGGAGTTGAGCTGGTCCAGCTCGCTCGCCTCCAGGATCAGCGCCTCCTGCTGCAATAGGCGCAGCGACGGCGTGTAGGCATTGTCGAGGCCGGCGCCGGCCAGCAGCTTGCCGCGGTTGAAGCGTCCCTCCGGGTCCACCGCCTGCTTGTAGCCGGCGAAGGCATCGACGGTATCCTGGTGCAGGAACTGGAACTTGGTGATGCCGATGCCATGCTCGCCGGAGATCACGCCGCCGAGGGACTCGGCCAGGGCCATGATGCGCTCCACCACCCGCTCCGCCTCCTGCAGCATGGCGTAGTCGTTGGAGTGCACCGGGATATTGGTGTGCACGTTGCCGTCGCCGGCGTGCATGTGGGTGGCGACGAACAGACGGCTGGAACGGATGCGGCCGTGAATGGCATCGAGCCGCTCGCGTACCGGTGCCATGTCGCGCCCCCCGAAGATCTCCTTCAGCGGCCGCTCCACCTCGCGGCGGTAGGAGATGCGCAGCTCGCGCCGCTGCATCAGGTTGAACAGGCTGTCGCCCTCCGGCACGCGCGGCAGCAGCTCGCTGCCGACCAGGGCCGGGTGTTCCAGCGCCGGCGCGTCGAGGTTGGCCAGGGTCGCCTGCCAGCGCCCCTGCACCGCCAGCAGCAGTTCGCGCGCCGCCTGCTTCTTGCCGGCGACGATGGCGTCATTCTCGGCACTGGCCTCGTAGTCCGGCGCGCTCTCCAGCTCCGGCAACTCGCCGGCCAGGTAGTCCAGCACCGCATCGATCATGCGCAGCTTGTTCTGCGTCGACTGCTCGATGTTGATGCGCTCGATGCCCTCGCTGTACTCGCCCAGCTTCTCCAGCGGGATCACCACGTCCTCGTTGATCTTGAAGGCATTGGTGTGGGCGGCGATGGCAGCGGTACGGGCACGGTCCTGCCAGAAACGGTGGCGCGCCTCCGGGCTCACCGCGATGAAACCTTCGGCCTCGCGCGCATTGGCCATGCGCACCACCGCGGAGGCCGCCTCGGCCACAGCATTCTCATCGTCACCGGCGATGTCCGCCAGCAGCACCATCTTGGGCAGTTCCTTGCGCGGCGCCTTGGTGCTGTACTTCACGGCACGCACATAGCGCTCGTCCAGATGCTCCAGGCCCGCCAGTACCACATTGGGCAGGGCGTCCAGATAATCCTTGGTCTCGACGATGGCCGGCACCGCCTGGCGCAGGTCGGCGCCGAAAAACTCCATACACACGGTACGGATATGCGCCGGCATGCGGTGCACCACGAAGCGCGCCGAGGTGATCAGGCCGTCGCAGCCCTCCTTCTGCACGCCGGGCAGGCCACCGAGGAACTTGTTGGTAACGTCCTTGCCCAGGCCCGACTTGCGCAGCTCGGCGCCGGGGATGCGCAGGGTCTGCGCCTCGCCCACCGGCGTCTTGCCGTCCGGCTCGAAGCGGGACACGCGGAACTCGGCGAACTCCTGCTCGTGGATCTTGCCCAGGTTGTGATTGAGACGCTCCACCTCGATCCAGTCCGCATCGGGCGTCACCATGCGCCACCAGGCCAGGTTGTCCAGGGTGGTGCCCCACAGCACCGCCTTCTTGCCGCCGGCATTCATGGCGATGTTGCCGCCGATACACGAGGCATCCTGCGAGGTGGGGTCGACGGCAAACACATAACCGGCCGCCTCCGCCCGCTCCGCCACACGCTTGGTCACCACGCCGGCCTCGACGAACAGGGTCGGCACCTTGCCGTCCACCCCGGGCAACTCCACCAGCTCCACCTCGTCCATGCGCAGCAGCTTCTCGGTGTTGATCACCGCCGAGTCGGCATACAGCGGCACGGCGCCGCCGGTATAACCGGTGCCGCCGCCGCGCGGGATCACCGTCAGGCCCAGCTCGATGCAGGCCTTCACCACCCCGGCCACTTCCTGTTCGGTATCCGGGGTGATCACCACGAAGGGATATTCCACGCGCCAGTCGGAGGCATCGGTGACATGGGACACGCGGGCCAGGCCGTCGAACTGGATGTTGTCCTTGCGCGTGACGCGGGCCAGGCGGCGCTGCACCTGGCGGCGGCGCTCAGCCTGGTTGGACAACCAGCCCTCGAACTCGCGCACCGCGGCGCGCGCCGCGTCGGCCAGTTGCAGGGCCAGCTCGTTGCCGCCGGCGCGGGCGACGATCTGATCCAGACGGTGATGCAGGGCATGGGCCAGGGAGTCCCAGCGCTTGCTGTTCTCGATCAGGTCGTCCTGGATGAAGGGATTGCGGGTGATGACCCACATGTCGCCCAGCACCTCGAACAGCATGCGGGCGGAACGGCCAGTGACGCGCTCGGCACGCAGGCGGTTCAGCACCTGCCACATCTCCTGGCCGAGGAAGCGAATGATGATCTCGCGGTCGGAGAAAGAGGTGTAGTTGTAGGGGATTTCGCGTATGCGGGCGGGGATATCGCTCATCGGGATCGGCCGTGGGTAAGCTCAGGCAAGGGCGAAGTGTAGCATGGGGCGGCGAGGCCGATGAACCGCCGCCGTGCCGGGGATGTAGGAGCGGGTGGTATACGCGCTTGGGCGCCCGGTGTTGCCGCCCCCGTCGCGGATACCAAACCCTCCAAACACGAAGCCCAC
>JANJXC010000015.1 GCA_024709225.1 Gammaproteobacteria bacterium
AGCGCACCGCACCCCTACCGCATCGGTGTGGAGTTCACACACATCGAGGAGATGGCCCGCGACGCCCTGGTGCGGCACACCCTGGAACTGCAGTCGGCGCGCCTGAGGCAGAAGAAAGAAAAGGGGTTAAAGGAATAACAGGTGGAGCCCGGCGCTGTCGGGCCCCTTCCCGGGTGTTCTCTTGCAACTTGTAACTTGTTACTTGTAACTCGCCCTTAGAAATTCGGTTTGACCGGCGCGTCCTTGTACATCTGTACGCTGGCCAGGATCTCCGCCTTGGCCGCTTCCACACCCGCCCAGCCCTGCACGCGCACCCACTTGCCCTCGTCCAGGTCCTTGTAGTGCTCGAAGAAGTGGGCGATCTGCTCCAGCAGCGCCGGCGACACGTCGCCGATGTCCTGCACCTTGCGGAAGATGCGGCACAGCTTGTCGATGGGCACCGCCAGCACCTTGGCATCGTCGCCGGATTCGTCGGTCATCTTCAGCACCCCCACCGGGCGGCAACGGATCACCGAGCCGGGGATCAGCGGCACCGGGGTCACCACCAGCACATCCACCGGGTCGCCATCATTGGACAGGGTATTGGGCACATAGCCGTAGTTGCACGGGTAGTGCATCGCGGTGTTCATGAAGCGGTCCACGAACATGGCGCCGGTTTCCTTGTCCACCTCGTACTTCACCGGGTCGGAGTGGGCCGGGATCTCGATGATGACGTTGATGTCGTTGGGGACGTCCTTGCCGGAAGTGACGCGGTCCAGATTCATGGGGGGAGCCTCTTGCGAAATGCCAAAAAAGAAAAGGCCGGCATTATATACCGGCCTTATCTATCTATAAAAGGTACGAGGTGCTAGGGACGAGGTACGAGGGGTGGTGCGGGCTACGCCCACGGCCCTTTATATATTAGAGCTGTGCGCGCAGCGCACTCCTCCCCTCGTCCCTCGTATCTTGCCCCTCGTATCTGTCTTCTTACAGCAGCGGCACGATCAGCAGCGCCACGATATTGATGATCTTGATCAGCGGGTTCACCGCCGGGCCGGCGGTGTCCTTGTAGGGGTCACCCACGGTGTCGCCGGTGACCGCCGCCTTGTGGGCCTCGGAACCCTTGCCGCCGAAGTTGCCTTCCTCGATGTACTTCTTGGCGTTATCCCAGGCGCCACCACCGGTGGTCATGGAGATGGCCACGAAGATGCCGGTGACGATGGTACCTACCAGCACGCCGCCGAGCGCCTGCGCACCCAGGGTCAGGCCGACGATGACCGGCACGGCCACGGGCAGCAGCGACGGGACGATCATCTCCTTGATGGCGGCCTTGGTCAGCATGTCGACGCAGGTGCCGTACTCGGGCTTGGCCTTGCCTTCCATGATGCCCGGGATTTCCTTGAACTGGCGGCGTACTTCCACCACCACGGAACCCGCGGCGCGGCCGACGGCCTCCATGCCCATGGCACCGAACAGATACGGCACCATGCCGCCGATGAACAGGCCGATGATGACCATGTGGTTGGACAGGTCGAAGGTCAGGATCTCACTGCCCGCGCCGGTCAGGGCGTGGGTGTAGTCGGCGAACAGCACCAGTGCAGCCAGACCGGCGGAACCGATGGCATAGCCCTTGGTAACGGCCTTGGTGGTGTTGCCCACCGCATCCAGCGGGTCGGTGATGTTGCGGATCTTGTCGTCCAGACCGGCCATCTCGGCAATACCACCGGCGTTGTCGGTGATGGGGCCGTAGGCATCCAGGGCCACGATGATGCCGGCCATGGACAGCATCGAGGTGGCAGCGATGGCGATGCCGTACAGGCCACCCAGCGCGTAGGCGGCACCGATGGCGGCGCACACGGCCAGCACCGGGGCTGCGGTGGACTTCATCGACACGCCGAGACCGGCGATGACGTTGGTGCCGTGGCCGGTGGTGGAGGCCTGGGCGATGTGACGCACCGGGCTGAACTCGGTGGCGGTGTAGTACTCGGTGATCCACACCATCGCCGCCGTCAGCGCCAGGCCGATCAGCGAGGCCAGGTACAGGTTCATGGACGACACCATCGTGTCGCCGATCTGCACGCCCTCGCCCAGGATCATGGTGGTCACCGGGTAGAACGCCACGACCGCCAGCACGCCGGAGACGATCAGGCCGCGATACAGCGCGTTCATGATCTTGCCGCCGTCACGCGCCTTCACGAAGAAGGTGCCGACGATGGAGGCGATGATCGACACGCCGCCCAACACCAGCGGGTAGATCACCGCCTCGGGGGAACCGGTGATCATCAGACCGCCCAGTACCATGGTGGCGATGATGGTCACGGCGTAGGTCTCGAACAGGTCGGCGGCCATACCGGCGCAGTCACCCACGTTGTCGCCCACGTTGTCGGCGATGACCGCCGGGTTGCGCGGGTCGTCCTCGGGGATGCCGGCCTCGACCTTGCCCACCAGGTCGGCGCCGACGTCGGCGCCCTTGGTGAAGATGCCGCCGCCGAGACGGGCGAAGATGGAAATCAGCGAGGAACCGAAGGCCAGGCCCACCAGGGCGTGGGTGGCATCGGTCGAGCTGGCGCCCATACTGGTGAGCACGGCGTAGTAGCCGGCGACACCGAGCAGGCCGAGGCCCACCACCAGCAGACCGGTGATGGCGCCACCCTTGAAGGCGACGTTGAGCGCGGCGTTCAGGCCTTCACTGGCGGCCTGGGCGGTACGCACGTTGGCACGCACCGACACGTTCATACCGATATATCCGGTAACGCCGGACAGCACGGCACCCAGGGCAAAACCGACCGCCGTCTGCCAGCCGAGCGCCACGAAGATGACGACGAACAGCACCGCACCCACGATACCGATGGTGGTGTACTGCCGGTTGAGATACGCCTGGGCGCCTTCCTGCACCGCGGCGGCGATTTCCCGCATGCGGTCATTGCCGGTAGGTTTGCCCATGATCCACTTGATAGAGACCGCGCCATATACCAGTGCCGCCACGGCACAGGCCAACGCAAACCACAATCCACTACTCATGCTCGCTTCCTCCTGTATTGGTGAATTTGTTCTTAACTGGAAACTGATTAATCGCAATTACGCCCCAATAAGCACAAAGGGGAGCTTACGCTCCCCTTTGTCATCATCACTTCTTCAACTCAAAGCTTGTTTTGAGTTTCTTTTCCACCGCTACGTTCTTCAGCGTCACGTATTGCGGCATGCCGTTCTTGTACGGCGGGTAATCCTCGCCCTTCATGAGCGGCGCCAGATACTCGCGGCACTTGTCGGTAATGCCGAAGCCATCCTTGGTGATGAAGTTCTTCGGCATCATCTTCTCGACGTTGGCCACCTTGGACAGCGGGGCCATGCCCACCTTCCACTTGTAGGGGCTGCTGGAGACGCGGTCGATGGTCGGCATCACCGAGTTGTGCCCCTTGAGGGCGAACTCCACCGCCGCCTTGCCCATGGCATAGGCCTGGTCCACGTCGCTCTTGGAGGCGATGTGGCGCGCGGCACGCTGCAGGTAGTCGGCCACGCCCCAGTGGAACTTGTGGCCGAGGGCCTCCTTGATCATGTTGGCAACCACCGGCGCGGCACCGCCCAGCTGGGCGTGGCCGAAGGCGTCGCGGGTGCCCTGCTCGGCCAGAAACTTGCCGTCGGGCCAGTGACAGCCCTCGGACACCACCACGGTGCAGTAGCCGAACTTCTTCACCAGACCATCGACCTTGGCGAGGAACTTGTCCTTGTCGAACAGCACCTCGGGGAACAGCACGATGATGGGCAGCTCCTGATCCTTGGTGGAGGCCATGGCGCCGGCGGCGGCGATCCAGCCGGCGTGGCGGCCCATCACCTCCAGCACGAACACCTTGGTGGAGGTGGCGCACATGGAGCGCACGTCGAAGGTCGCCTCCAGGGTGGAGACGGCGATGTACTTGGCCACCGAGCCGAAGCCCGGGCAGTTGTCAGTGATGGGCAGGTCGTTGTCCACGGTCTTGGGCACGTGGATGGCCTGGACCGGGTAGCCCAGGCTCTCGGACAGCTGGGACACCTTGTAGCAGGTATCGGCGGAGTCACCGCCACCGTTATAGAAGAAGTAACCGATGTTGTGGGCCTTGAATACCTCGATCAGGCGCTCGTACTCGGCCTTGTTGGCCTCCAGGCTCTTCAGCTTGAAGCGGCAGGAGCCGAAGGCACCCGAGGGGGTGTGGCGCAGGGCGGCGATGGCCTTGGCGGACTCCTTGGAGGTGTCGATCAGGTCTTCGGTGAGGGCGCCGATGATGCCGTTGCGCCCGGCGTAGACCTTGCCGATCTTGTCCTTGTGCTTGCGGGCGGTCTCGATGACGCCGCAGGCGGAGGCGTTGATGACGGCCGTCACGCCGCCGGACTGGGCATAGAAGGCATTCTTTTTCTTTGCCATGGTGCTTGGTTGCTCCCGTTCGATAGTGAAATTAGCGGTCTTGTTTTGCCGTTTGCTTCGCGTCGTGGTCAGCCTGCACCTGCAGCAGGGTGACCGTGCACTCGGCCAGATTGTCGAACTCGTCTATACCGGTGCCGAATTGCTGGTGTACCCGGTAGAAAAACTGGCCGCGGTAGCGCCGGTCTCCCACCTTGAAGATAACGAAGTTGGTGCCGTCGCCGTCACGCCAGAACAGAACCGGGCAGGGGGTCAGTGTACTGGAGTGAGGATCGAGTCGCAGTTCGGCATCGCCGATTTCGGTCTCGACGTCATGGCCGTAACGCTGCTTGAGCGTGTCGTTCACGGTCCACAATTCAGACTCGGTAAAATCAGGAATGGAGCTCATCGATCACCAACGCCGCTGCAACGCATTTTTTGTATCAATTTCACTCGGATACATTGACTTGAGTATTAAGTGCGATTAGCTTAATCGCATGCTACTTGTAAAGGTAATGCAATTTGTGTATGTGGGCATGGAAAAAACTTAATAATCGTATACAACTGCCGCTTAAGAGTCACCTGACAGAGAGGGATACATGAGAATCGTATTGTTGGGGGCGCCCGGATCGGGCAAAGGTACACAGGCCAAACTGCTGGTCGACAAATATCACGTTCCACAAATCTCCACCGGTGATCTGCTGCGAGCCGCCGTGGCCGCCAACTCCCCCCTCGGCCAGCGGGCCAAGGCGGCGATGGAGTCAGGTCAGCTGGTATCGGACGACATCGTTCTCGGCATCATCGAGGAACGCCTGTCGCAGCCGGACGCCAAGCGGGGCTTCATCCTCGATGGCTTCCCGCGCAACATCCCCCAGGCCGAGGCGCTGGACGCCATGCTGGCCAAGCTGGGGATGCCCATCGAGTCCGCACTGCTCATCGATGTCGACTTCGACATCCTGCTGCAGCGTCTGACCGGCCGCCGTACCTGTGAATCCTGCGGCCAGATGTACAACATCTACACCACGCCACCCCGTCTGGAGGATCGCTGCGACAAGTGCGGCGGCAACCTGCGCCATCGCGCCGACGACAACGAAGAAACCATCGGCAACCGCCTGCGTGTCTACGAAGCGCAGACGGCCCCGCTGATCGAATACTTCCGTCGGCAAGGGAAACTCCATACAATCAACGGCATCGGCGAGATCGACGAGATCTTCGATGCGATTAACGGAACCTTGAAAACCTCAACCAAGCACAAGGGGGAAAAAACCATGGAAGCTGAGCAGAACGAGGCCAATAAACCGGCAACCGCCGAGGCCGCCACCAAGAAACCCGCGGCCCGCAAAAAAGCAGCAAAGAAGGCCGCCCCCAAGAAAAAGGCAGCTGCCAAGAAGGCCGCTCCGAAGAAGAAAGCCGCCGCCAAGAAGGCTGCTCCGAAGAAGAAGGCTGCCGCCAAGAAGGCCGTCAAGAAGGCTGTAGCCAAGAAGAAGGCCGCGCCGAAGAAGAAGGTCGCCGCCAAGAAGAAGGCCGTCAAGAAGGCTGTAGCCAAGAAGAGGGCTGCACCGAAGAAGAAGGTTGCCGCCAAGAAGAAGGCCGTGAAGAAGGCTGTAGCCAAGAAGAAGGCCGCGCCGAAGAAGAAGGTCGCCGCCAAGAAGGCCGTAGCCAAGAAGAAGGCTGCGCCGAAGAAGAAGGCCGCCGCCAAGAAGGCTGTAGCCAAGAAGAAGGCTGCGCCGAAGAAGAAGGCCGCCGCCAAGAAGAAGG
>JANJXC010000020.1 GCA_024709225.1 Gammaproteobacteria bacterium
CCTGCTCGAAACCGGCGCCAACGACGTAGTGGTGGTACAGGGTGAGCGTGAGCGCCTGCTGCCCTATGTGGATCAGGTAATCCGCGAGGTGGACCTGGACGGCGGCCTGATGCGGGTCGATTGGGATCCTGATTTTTGAACTCCGCCCAGATGCGCATCGACGTTGTCACGCTGTTTCCGCCGATGTTCGATGCCTTGACCGGCCACGGTGTGACGGGGCGGGCGGTGAAGCGGGAGATTCTGCAGCTGGCATGCTGGAATCCGCGCGATTTCACCAGCGACAACCATCGCACGGTGGATGACCGCCCCTACGGGGGTGGTCCCGGGATGGTGATGCTGGCGCAGCCCTTGCGCGAAGCGGTGCAGGCAGCGCGGGCCGCTGCCGCCGAGCCGGCCCATGTGGTTTACCTGTCGCCCCAGGGGCGGCCGCTGGATCAGGCCGGGGTGGAGCAGCTGGCACAGCGCCGGCGCCTGCTGCTGGTGGCCGGGCGCTACGAGGGCATCGACGAGCGCTTCATCGATGCGGAAGTGGATGAGGAGTGGTCCATCGGCGACTACGTCCTGTCCGGCGGTGAGCTGGCGGCCATGGTCCTGGTCGATGCGGTGGCGCGGCTGTTGCCCGGCGTGCTGGGCCATGAGGCCTCCGCCGCCCAGGATTCCTTTGCCGGCGGCTTGCTGGATTGTCCGCACTACACCCGGCCCGAGGTGTGGGAAGGACAGGCGGTGCCGGCGGTGCTGTTGTCGGGCGACCATGCCGCCATTGCGCGCTGGCGCGAGCAGCAGGCCTTGGGGCGGACCTGGTTGCGCCGGCCGGACCTGCTGGAACGGCTGGAGTTGAGTAAAGAACAGCAGAAATTGCTGGCTGATTTTATCAGCGGGCATGAACAAAATTAATTCTATGTGTATAATGCGGCGGATATTTCCGGAGAACGTGTCATGAGCAACATCATCGAACAACTTGAAGCCGAACAGATGAACCGCGAGGTGCCGGAATTCGGCGCCGGCGATACCGTCGTGGTGCAGGTGAAGGTAAAGGAAGGCAACCGCGAGCGTCTGCAGGCGTTCGAGGGTGTGGTGATTGCCAAGCGCAATCGTGGCCTGAACTCCGCGTTCACCGTGCGCAAGCTGTCCCACGGCGAAGGCGTGGAGCGCGTGTTCCAGACCTACAGCCCGGCCATCGCTGCCATCGAAGTGAAGCGCCGTGGCGATGTCAGCCGCGCCAAGCTGTACTACCTGCGCGGTCGCACCGGCAAGTCGGCTCGCATCAAGGAAAAGCTGTAAGCTGCGCTGTCCTGCCGCCAGGCGCGGAACGGGACTGCGAACCGGCATTATGGTCATGCTGAGCAAAAGCGGATGCCACCCTGGCGGTGGCATCCGCTTTTTGCGTTTGGCGCGCCGGGTCTCGCTGCTGTGGGTGCTGGCGGCAGCGCCGGCGGCGGCCGCTACGCTGGCACAGCTGGAAGACCTGGCGGCCGGCGGTGCGCCGCGCCTGGCACTGGCGCTGCTGGAAGCGGAACAGCCGGCCTGGCAGGACGATGCCGCCGCCTGGATGGTCTGGGAGCGCAGCCGCACGCAATTGCTCGCCGCCGGCGGTGACTGGCAGGTCCTGCATGACCGTCTGGCCCAGCTCCCCGCCGACGTCCCCCCCGAATTTTCCCGTTGGGCCCACACCTGGATGGCCCGCGCCCTCAATGAACTGGAGCAGGGCGAGCGCGCCCGCGCCCTGTTGCGGCGCCTGTTGTGGAGCGGTGACGGCAGCGCCACCGAGCTGACCGCCTGGCGGCGCCTGGTGATCCAGAGCTATCGGGCCGACGGCCGGGGCGATGATGCCTACGCCGCCATGTTGCGCTATCGCCATGACTACGGGCGGGGCGGCCAGGAAGATGCCTTGCTCAGTGCCCAGGTGCTGCTGGGGCAGGGACGTGCAGCGGATGCGGTAGAGGCCCTGCATGGGCTCGAGCACGGTGAGGCCCGCGGCCTGCTGCTGCTGGCGCGGCTGCGCAGCGGCGAGTGGGAGCCGCGCCGGGTGCTGCGCGAGGTGCGTACCCTGCTGCAGGACAAGGGGCTGCCCCTGCCGGTGCGTCAGCAGGGCGAGGCCACCGCCGCCGAGGCCGCTGCCCGGGCCGCCGACCCGGCAGCCCAGGCGATTGCGCTGGAGCAGGTATTTTCCCGTATCCGTCAGGCGCCTCTCGACCGTGAGCTATTCAAGGTTACCCCCGATGCGCTGTGGGACGCCTATCTGGCCTATGCCCGTCAGGTGGGGAATCGCGAACAGCTGCTGATCGGTGACGACGCCGCGTGGCTGGCCAAGGCGCAGGCGGCCGGGCGCATGTATCCGATTCGTGTCCGCTCCATCCACGCCTTGCTGGCGCTGCACAGTGCCAGCGAAACCATGCGCCAGCAGGCGCACGCCGCGCTGGTGGAAAATCTGTTGCAGCAGGAGGGGGGGAGCGAGCTGGTGCGCCAGCTCTATCTGGCCGCCCCCCGCTATGCCGAAGTAGGCAGCGTCCCCGAGGGGGTGCGGCGCACCTTGCTGGACCCGGTGATAGCAACCGGAGACCTGCCCCTGGCGGCGCGCCTGATGGCCGGACTCGACGAGCCGCCGCCGGGGGCGGATCGGGTGATGTGGCGCCTGCGCCAGGCACGGGTGCTGTTGCTGGGCGGCGAGTTTGCACAGGCGGAGGCCATCCTGCAGGAAATGATCGCTGACAGCGCCCGCCTGTCGCGGCCGGAACTGGATCGACTGATTCAGGTGTTGTTCGATCTGCAGACCGTCGGCGAGCACGAGGCGGCCTACCGTCTGCTGGAGGGCCTGCAGGTGCAGGTGAGCGAGGTGCAGCTCAAGCGCGAACTGTGGTACTGGATGGCTGATTCGCGCCTGGCACAGTCGCGCCCGCTGGAGGCCGCCGCGTTGTATCTGCGCTCCGCCATGGTGCCCCAGCCCCTGTCGCTGGACCCCTGGGGACAGACGGCACGTTACCAGGCGGCCCAGGCCCTGGCCAAGGGTGGACTGATCGACGATGCCCGCACGCTCTATGCGGAGCTGTTGCGCACCACCGAGGATCCCGGCCGGCAGGCGGTGCTGCGGCGCGACCTGCAGCAGTTGCTGTTGGTGCGCACCCCATGACCCAGGTGTGGTCGGCCGTGGTAGCCACGCCATTGCCGGAGGGCTGGCGCTTCGGCATACGGTGTGAGAACGGTGCCGTGAGCCTGGCCGACTTTCTCCCCGCAGACACGCCGCTCGTGCCCCCGCAGGGAACCTGTGCCTGCCGAGCGGCGGCCGACGTGCAGGAGTATTTTGCGGCCGGGCGGACTGCGCCCACCGTAGCGCTCGCGCCGCGGGGTACGCCGTTCCAGCAGCGGGTCTGGCAGGCGTTGCGTGCCATTCCCCCGGGGCAGCCGTGCAGTTACGGTGCGCTGGCCGCCCGTCTTGGCAGCAGCGCGCGCGCCGTGGCCGCCGCCTGCCGCGCCAATCCCATTCCTCTCCTCATCCCTTGCCACCGTGTGGTGGCGGCCCAGGGCCCCGGCGGCTATATGGGGGCGATCGATGGGGCGCCATTGCGGATGAAACTCTGGCTGCTCGAGCATGAAGCCGCCGGTTGAGACGTTGCCCAGCGCCTTGCTGGAGCGGTTTCTCGATGCGCTGTGGATGGAGCGCGGCCTGAGTGATCACACCCTGGCCGCCTATCGCCGGGATCTGCAGGGGCTGGCACGCTGGCTGGAGCAGCACGGCGGCATCGCGCTGGAGGCCGCCACGCGCCAGGATTTGCTCGCTTATCTGCACAGCCGGGTGAGCGCCGGCGCCCAGCCGCGTACCACGGCGCGCCTGCTTTCCAGTCTGCGCCGTTTCTATCGCTATCTGGTACGCGAGCAGTTGCTCACCGACGACCCCAGCGCCCGCATCGACAGCCCCAAGCTGGGCCGCGGCCTGCCCAAGGCGCTGACCGAGGCGGAAGTGGAGGCCTTGCTGGCCGCCCCGGATGTAGATGATCCGCTGGGCCTGCGCGATCGCGCCATGCTGGAGGTGCTCTACGCCAGCGGCCTGCGCGTGTCGGAACTGGTGAGCCTGGAGATGTACCGGGTCAGCCTGCAGCAGGGGGTGGTGCGCATCCTGGGCAAGGGCAGCAAGGAGCGGCTGGTTCCGCTGGGCGAGGAGGCGTTGAGCTGGCTGGAGCGCTATCTGGCTGCGGCGCGCCCGGTGCTGGTCCAGGGACAGGGCAATGCGGCGCTGTTTCCCACCCGTCGCGGCGCGGCGATGACGCGGCAGGCCTTCTGGTACCTGATCCGGCGCTATGCACGCCAGGCCGGGATCACATCGCACCTCTCCCCCCATACCCTGCGTCACGCCTTCGCCACTCACCTGCTCAACCATGGCGCCGACCTGCGGGTGGTGCAGATGCTGCTGGGGCACAGCAGCCTGTCCACGACCCAGATCTACACCCATGTGGCGCGTGAACGTCTCAAGGCGCTGCACGCGCAGCATCATCCGCGCGGCTGATTGGGCTATCATGACAGCACGACCAATGGGAGCCAGGGAGTCGTAACGATGCAGGACGTTGAACGCATCAAGGTCAATGTTGCAGATTTGAAACCGGGCATGTATGTCGCCGAACTCGATCGGCCATGGTTGGGCACGCCGTTTCTTTTTCAGGGTTTTCCCATTACCAGTGCAGAAGAGATGGCCCAGTTGCAGGAATACTGCCGGTACGTCTACGTCGATGCCGCGCAGTCCGTCGGCTGGGTGCCGGAGCAGCGCCAGTTGCACCGCATGGATAATTATCTGCTGCTGGACAACCCCGATAGCGATGAGGTACAGGCGGATTCATCGCCCCGCTTTACCACGCAGCGCGTCAATCTGGAGGCGCGCTCCGTCCCCGCTCCCAAACAGGAGACGCATGCATTCTTGACGGTGCTGGAGCGCGCCCGCGAATCCTATACCTCGACGCATAATTATATTGCGCAGGTGATGTCGGACATTCGTCTCGGGCGTGCCATCGACCCGGCCGGGGCCAAGGAGGTGGTGAATACACTGGTCGACTCCATCATGGCCAATGAAAGCGCCCTGGTTTGGCTTACCATGCTCAAGCATCGCGATGAATATACCTCACAGCACAGTATCAACGTCTGCATCATGAGCCTGCTGTTCGGGCGCCATTTGGGGCTGGCAGAGTATGAGCTGCGCGAGCTCGGCCATGGTGCCTTGCTGCACGACATCGGGAAGATGAAGGTCCCGCTGGAAATATTGAACAAGACCACCAAGCTGACGCCCGCGGAAGCGGAGGCACTGAAACAGCACGCCGTCTATGGCTACGAAATGCTCAAGGGAAACCCGCAAATCAGCGAGGCTTCGTTGGACATCATCCGCTCGCACCACGAGCGGGTGGATGGCAGCGGCTACCCGCGGGGACTGATGGGTGACGAGATCGCACGCTATGCGATGATCGTCTCGGTGGTGGACGTATACGACGCCATCACCTCGGAACGTGTCTATCATATGGGCATTTCGCCGCATGAGGCGCTGAATCTGATGTACGGCTGGTCGCCGAGCAGCTTTATGCGCGACCTGATCGAATCATTCATCCAGTGTCTCGGCATCTATCCCATCGGCAGTATCGTGGAACTTGATAGCGGCGAGGTTGGGGTGGTTATGACGATGAACCTGTCGCATCGTCTGCGCCCGATCATCACCTTGGTGCTGGATGCGAACAAGAAGCCCTATCCGACGCGCAAATTGCTCAATCTGGCCCACTATGATCGCGGTGATTATTCGGTGAATATCCGCCGCATCCTGAAGTCTGATGCGTACGACATCGA
The DNA here is from genome assembly GCA_024709225.1 of Gammaproteobacteria bacterium. Classification (GTDB taxonomy): domain Bacteria; phylum Pseudomonadota; class Gammaproteobacteria; order Thiohalomonadales; family Thiohalomonadaceae; genus Sulfurivermis. The sequence continues at coordinate 5,815 of JANJXC010000020.1, forward strand.
TATTCGCAGTCTGGTGCTGTCGGGCGCCACCGATGAGGCAGTCCCCGGGCATTGAAACTTTATCTGTATCCCTGTGGTCTTTAGTGAGGAACTCATGCCGTCTTTCGACATTGTTTCGGAAATCGATAAACACGAACTGGCCAACGCCGTTGATCAGACCAATCGCGAAGTGGATAACCGCTTTGATTTCAAGGGGTCGGAGGCGCGGGTCGAACAGGAAGAGGCCGCCTTGCTGCTGCTTGCGCAGAACGATTTCCAGATCAAGCAAATGAAGGAAATCCTCTATCAGCGCCTGGCCAAGCGTGGCATCGACATCAAATGCATGCAGGAAGAAGAGGTCGAGATGGCCAATATGCGTTGCCGCCAGCGCATCAAGGTGCGACAGGGGATCGACAAGGAGCTGGCCAAGGAAATCGTCAGACGCATCAAGGACAGCAAGATCAAGGTTCAGGCGGCAGTGCAGGGCGAGCAGGTGCGCGTTACCGGCAAGAAACGCGACGATCTGCAGGAGGCCATCGCCCTGCTGCGCGGGGCGGAGCTGGATATGCCGCTGCAGTTCAACAATTTTCGTGATTGATCAAACCATAGGTGTTCTTCATGTTGCGTTCCGTACTGTTGCTTCTGGTTTCACTATTCTTGGCGTCGGCGCCGTTGCATGCTGAAGACGCCGCAACGGCCAAGATCCGTGCCGCGGTCGAGGGGCTGATACCGGGGCAGACGCCGGACGCCATCACGCCGGCGCCGATGGCCGGGCTGTATCAGATTGCCTACGGCCCGCGTCTGTTCTACATCTCGGCCGACGGCCGCCATCTGATCAGCGGCGACATGTTCGATTTGCAGCAGCAGACCAACCTCACCGAGGAATGGCGCGGCAAGGCGCGACAGGCCGCACTCGATGCCGCCGGGCCGTCGATGATCGTCTATCCGGCCAAGGGCAAGGCCAAGCACACGCTTACCGTGTTCACCGATATCGATTGCACCTATTGCCGCAAGATGCACAGCGGCATGAAGGAAATGAACGACCTCGGCATTACCGTGCGATACATGGCGTTTCCGCGTGCCGGTGTTCCCTCGCCGTCCTACGACAAGGTCGCGTCGGTGTGGTGCGCCGCCGATCGCCACAAGGCGATGGATCAGGCCAAGAACGAGGACAAGGTGAGCAAGAACGTCTGCGCCGACAATCCGGTGGCCAATCACCTGGCCCTGGGCCAGGCCCTGGGCGTCAGCGCCACCCCGACGCTGGTGCTGGAAGACGGCACGGTGATCCCCGGCTACCTGCCGCCCCAGCGTCTGCTGCAGGAACTGGACGGCATGCGCCAGGCGAAGAAATAAAAGAACGGGGCCGCAAGGCCCCCTCTCTTTTCTGTAACGTTAAACGTTAAACGTTAAACGTTTAACGTTAAATGTTTAACGTGTAACTGCTTCTAGTGCATCGCCGTGAACATCAGGCGCCGGTAGCGGTTCACCAGTTCACCCTGTCCCCCCAGCAGTTCGAAGATCTGCAGCATGCCCCTGCGGCCGGCGTCGTCGCCCCAGCTGCGGTCGCGCCGCAGCAACTCCAGCAATTGTTGCAATGCCCCCTCCAGGTCCCCCGCCAGCACCAGGCGGGCGGCGAGCTGGTGGCGCGCCTGGCTGTCTTTCGGGTTGGTGGTGAGGGCCTGCTGCAAGGTCTCGATCTCCGGTGCGCCGGCGGCAGCCGCGGCAAAGGTCAGACGGGCACGCAGCGCCTCGGCCTGCGGCGAGAGGGCGAGGTCGGCCGGCAGGCTGGCCAGCAGCTGGGCCGCTTCGTCGGTGTTGCCGGTGACCGCGCGCAGCTCGGCCAGCATCAGCTGGGCGCGGTGGTCGTTCGGCACCTCGGCCATCACCTGGCGCAGCAGTGCCTCGGCCTGGGCGGCATCACCGCTCTCCCAGGCCTGCTCGGCGGCAGCGAGAAAACGATCCGCCGGCTGTTCCATGTGCTTGTCGATAAAGGCGCGTACCTGGGATTCCGGCAGTGCACCGCTGAATTCATCGGCGATGCGGCCATCACGGACCAGCTTGACCGTGGGCACGCTGCGCACGCCGAACTGGCTGGCCAGTGCCTGCTGCTCGTCGATGTTCACCTTGGCGAGCAGAAACCTGCCCTGATATTCCGCGGCCAGTTTTTCCACGATCGGCAGCAGCGTCTTGCAGGGTTCGCACCAGGGGGCCCAGAAATCCACCAGCACCGGAACCTGCATGGAGCGCTCCACCACGCTGGCGAAGTTGTCGGTGGTGACGTCGATGATGTACGCGTTGTCGGTCATGGGACGAGTAGCCTTCCAGGTTTGTTTTTGCGCCGGACTGCCTATCTAGGGCGGGATCAGGCGATTTCAATGCCGGCAGCGACGGTGGTGCCGGCGGCGGTGAACAGCAGCAGCGGACGCACGCGCCGCTGCGGCCACAGGCGGCGCACGCCCGCGGCATAGTAGGCCATCTGCGTCGCATAGGGCGCGGCCAGTTGTGCCGGGTCCCGCTCCGCCGCCTGACGGTGTGTCTTGTAGTCGACGATGATCACCTCGTCATCCGTCAGCACCAGGCGGTCGATGAGACCGTACACGGTACAACCCTCATGGGTGTACTGCAGCGGCACCTCGTTCCAGGCCTGGCGGTAACAGGTCGGGTCGAACAGTTCACGGAACTGCGGTGCCTGATGGACCGCCTCGGCCTCGCGCCACCATGCGGCAAGCTCCACGTCATCGGGCCGGCGCTGCAGCTCGGCCGCCACCTGCCGGGGTACCTGGGCGGCTATGGTGCCGGCAGTCAGCAATTCCAGCATGCGGTGAATGGCGATGCCGCGCAGCCGGCCGTCTTCGTCGCTGCCGTCGCCGCCATGACCGTGGACGCTGCGGCTGGGGGCGATTTCGCGTGCCAGGGGTCGGACCTGGAGCACCGCGCGCAGGGCGGGCGGGGGAGCGGCGACGGGGGCCGCTGCAGTCGCGGCGGCGGCGCCGGCCGCGGCCGGCATGCGGTTGGATTCGATGGGCTCTGCCAGCACCTGCTGCAGATCCCCGTACCAGCCGAGCGTGTTGCCCTTGTTGGGGCGGCAGCCGGAGATGTACAGCAACTGCCTGGCGCGGGTCAGCGCCACATACAACAGGTTGGCCGCTTCGCGCCGCTCCGCGGCCTGTTCCTGTTCCAGCTGGGCGCGAGTGAAGGCGTCCTGCTGTTCCTTCCTGCCCACCAGCAGCAGATGTTCCGGCGCGTCGGCCTCCGCCGGCCAGCCCACCTGCGCATGCCAGGGGCGATCATTGCCGCCGGCCGAGGCCGCATCGGCCAGAAACACCACGGATGCCTCCAGTCCCTTGGCGGCATGGATGGTCATCAGCCGCACCCGGTCGGTGGCGGCCTCGGCCGGAGCCTCGTCAGGCGCCTCATCCTGTTCGCGCATCTCGCCCAGACGGGTGAGGAAACGGGTCAGGCTGGGATAGCGGCCGTTGTCGATCTCCAGCGCCAGCTCGAGGAAACGGGTGAGGTTGGCGCGCAGGCGCGGCCGCAGGTGCGCGGGGAAGGCGGCCTCGTAGCGGGCGATGACGTTGCCCTCGCTGTAGACCTTGTCGAGCAGGTCATGTATCGGCAGTGCGCCGGCGAGCGCATGCCAGCGGCCCAGCGCGTCGGCGGCGCGGCGCAGTGGTGTGGCGGCAGGGGCCTCGGTCTGCAGCAGGCGTTCGAACCAGGCGCCGCGCTGGCCGTGGGCCAGGCCGATCAGGTCCTCATCGCTGCAGGCGAACAGCGGTGAGCGCAGCACCTGTGCCAGCGCCAGGTTGTTGTAGGGGGCGATGAGGGTTTCCAGCAGACGCACCATGTCGTCCACTTCCAGGCTGTGCAGCAGGGTGCCGCGGTCGGCGCCGAGATAGGGGATGCCGGCCTCGCGCAGGGCCTGTTCATAGGCGTGTACATGGGCACGCTTGCGCACCAGCAGCATCACGTCGCCGTAGCGCAGGGGACGGGCCGCCTGGGGCGGACCGACCAGGGTGCCGGCCGCCATCAGCGTGCCGATGGTGGCGGCGATCTGCCGCCCCTCCTCCAGATGACGCTGGTCCTCGTGCACCACGCGTGGTTCGACCAGCGGGTTGCGCAACACCTCCCGCGGCGGAGCAGGCTCGGTCGCCGCACCCTCGATCAGCGGCAGCACCTCGACCCGGCCCCACAGCGCCGTGTGATGGGTGTCGTGGGGGGTGAACGCATCCAGCACCCCGCCCAGCGGGCCGGCGGCGTCGAAGACGCGGTTGACGCACTCCATGATTGCCGGCGCGGAGCGATAGGACACGTGCAAGGGCCAGGCGTCGGCGTGCAGGTGTTGCTGCAGCCAGTTGTGGGCCGTGTGAAACAGGCGCGGCTCGGCACGGCGGAAGCGGTAGATGGACTGCTTGCCGTCGCCCACCAGAAACACGCTGCGCTGCCGCTCGCCGGTGCCGGAGGCCATTTCCTGCAGCAGCGGCAGCAACAGGCGCCACTGCGTCGGGTTGGTGTCCTGGAATTCATCCACCAGCAGGTGATCGAGGCGCTGGTCCAGCTTGTATTGCACCCAGTGCGCATTGTCGGCGGCGGTGAGCAGGCGATAGGCGCGCCACTCCAGATCGGTGAAGTCGAGCAGGCGCTGCTCTTCCTTGAGGCGCTGGTAGTGCTCCAGCAGGCGGCTGCCGGCGCGATACCAGGCGCCGTGCAGGGTCAGCGTCTGCTGCGCGGCGAGGGCATCGCGCACCTCCGCCAGGCGGGCGCACATCAGTTGGTGCAGTTCGAGAAAGCGCGTCTCGCCGTCGATGCCCATCTTCTGCGCCTGGACCTTGCTCTCCTTGCGGCTGCGCGGATCCCCCTTCTGCGTCAGAAACACCGTCGCCATGGCCTGATGGCGCTGCAGGACATCGGCATCCGCCGCGAGGACGGTGGCGAACAGGGCGAGATGTTCTTCGTTGGTCTTGGTGCTGTGCAGTGCCAGCAGGTCGCGGAACTCGGTGAGCTGCGCGAGCGCCTGCGGCGTGAACAGCTCCGCGCGCGGATCGGCCTCCGGGTCCACCTGCAGACTCTGCCGCAGCCGCGCCGTGGCGTAGCCGCAGGGGTCGGCCTGTGCCGTGGTAAAGGCCCACCAGTCGCTGCGGTGATCGAGAAAGCTGTCCAGCGCCGCGGTGACGTTGCTCTGGCCGCCGCATAATTCCAGCAGCAGCGCCAGATCGCGCGCCGGCCGGCCATCGCTCTCGGCGGTGGCCTCGCTCACCAGCGTCTCCCAGGCGGCGGCACGCAGCTCGCCATCCTTTTCCGTCAGTTCGAACCCCGGCGGGACATCCGCCTCCAGCGGGAAGCGGCGCAGGATTTCCTGGCAGAAGGCGTGGAAGGTGGTGGTGCGCAGCGGCCGCGGGGCGTGCAGCAGTTCCTCGTACAGGCCGCGGGCGCGCGCCTGGGCCGCCGCGGTCGGTTCGATGTGCATCAGGCGCAGTTCATCCGCCAGCGCGCTGCCGTCGAGGGCGGCCAGCCGCAACAGCCGCTCGGCCAGACGGGTCTGCATTTCGGCGGCTGCCTTGCGCGTGAAGGTGATGGCCAGAATGGCGTCGGGCGGTGTGCCGGCGAACAGCAGGCGCGTCAGGCGCGTTACCAGCAGCCAGGTCTTGCCGGTGCCGGCGGAGGCCATGACGGTGGCGTTGACGGCGGGATCGCTGGGATGGTGTGTCATGGCTTGGGCGCTGGTCGGTGGAGGGCAAAGCATACCACTGTCGGCGGACAGGATAGGCCGTGCGGAAATTTGTAGGAATTTTCTGAAAGACTTGTCAGCGCCGATCCGGGTGCCATGTGGTCATGCGGCGGGCGTGAAGGGTGTCTCGCGTTTCAAGTGCCTGTCGGAGCGGAGTTTGTTTTCGTGCGTGCGTGTGTTGGCGGAACGGCAAAGTGCAAATCTGTGAGGGGCATCGCGCTTGCCGGGATGGGGGGCTCTGCTACCATTACGCCCGTGCGTGGTGCAGGACGCAATATGCATGGATCACAGGAGTTCCTTCGCAGGGATGTGAAGGTGGCAGGAAGCCAAAAGTAGGGACACCCAGGGCGGCCGCAAGGCCGCCCTTATTTTTTGTGCGGTGAAAAAAACTGTGCGCACCGCTAGCGCGGCGGCGCCACCTCCTCACACATATCGCGCCGGCATACGCCGGCCATGTCGCACCAGCGGCAGGTCTGGCTGTCGCCCCAGGCGGGCAGCGGGCGGCCGGCGGCGAGTTCTTCATACAGGGTGCGCAGGCGCGCGGCGTTGGCGTCGCGCAGCGCGGCGAGCGCCTCGCCGCTGAGCGTGGCCCGGGCGCTGACCCCCTTCTGCGGGTCGAGCGCCACGTATTCCACCTGGGCGATGGGCGCGTCGCTGAGCATGGCGTAGAAGGGCAGCTGCACCGCCTCGCCCTGTTCCACATCCTCGCTCGCGGGCACGCCGCCGGTCTTGTAGTCGATGATGCCGTGTCCGTCCGGACCGTTATCGAGACGGTCGATGCGCCCCTTGAGGGCGAGGCCCGGCAGCCAGTCCTCGCGCCGCAGCGCCACCTCGGCCTGCGCGGTGCGCCAGCCCGCCTGTTCCCGTTCCAGCTCCCAGTCGATGTAGGCCGGGATCAGCGCCTGCCAGCGCAGCAGCCAGCCGCGGTGCAGCAGGTTGCCGGCGACATCGTCGGCGAACACCTGACCGGCGATGGCGTGCAGCAGCGCCACCGCCTCGTCACGGTTGGCGGGGGTGAGCACGCGGCCGAAGGGGCCGGGCAGGCCGGGGGCGCCGTGGTGAAAGGCCTGCAGCGAGTGGTGCACGCGCTCGCCGTAGTCGGCCTTTTCCAGCGCCTCGCGGATCGCCTCGGGGGCGGCGAGGCCGAGGCCGCGCGCGGCGAAGAACTGATACGGGCAATCGATGAGCTGCTGGTAGCCGCTGGCGGACAGGGTCTTGGGCAACAGCGCCGCGGGCAGCGCCGGGCTGGCCAGGGTCGCTGGGGCGGGCAGTTCGGCGGTGTCGCAGCGGAACACCTCGCCGGCGGGGTCGTGCAGCCAGGCGGCGAGCAGTGGATCGGCCAGTTCGTCGTCCCAGGCCAGCCGGTGGAAGGCGTGCAGCGCCTCCACCCAGGGGCTGGGCAGGATGTCCTCGCCGTCCTGCTGGCGGCGCAGGGTGAGGAGCACGCGCGGCGCCGCCTCCAGCAGGCGGCGGAACTGCGCCAGGCGATCGAGGCGGCGCTCCTCCGCCGTGGGCAGGCCCAGTTCGCGCCGCACGGCCTCGTTGAAGAACGGCGAGGCGCCAGGGGCGCCGGGCAGGTATTCGCGCTCGGCGCCGGCGATGACGATGGCGTCGAAGCGGCCGAGGCGGCCCTGCTCCAGCCCCATCAGCTGCACCCGGCCGCCGCTCACCGGCGGGCGGAAGTTGTAGCGCTCCAGGGTGCGGCCGAGCCAGGCGCGGAATTCGCCCCAGGCCAGCGGCGGGGTGTCCTCTTCCACCGCCGCGGCCATGGCCTCCAGCTCCTGCAACAGGCGTGCGCCGGCGGCGTCCTGGGCGAAGCTTTCCGCCAGTCCCAGCCGCTGCAGGGTTTCGTGCAGGGCGCCGAGCAGGCGATCGGGGCGCTGCGCATAGGCCGACAGCAGGCGCAGCGGGGTGGCGGCGTGGTCGAGGCGGTCGAGCAGGACGGCGACACGCTCCAGTTCCGGCGCCATTTCGGCCGGCAGCAGGCGCTGGCGTTCGCGCAGCTGGCGGCGGTAGCGGTCCAGGCCGCGACCGATGTTGCCCTGCAGCACCACGCCCTGCTCCAGGCGGTAGACGTCGTTGAGGCGTGCCGCGCGCTCCTCGCCGGTGAAGACAAAGGGCGACTTGAGCAGGTCGAGCATCGCCTGGTAGGGGAAGTCCTCCTCCACGCATTGCAGCCAGCGCTCCAGCGTGGCGGCGGCGCTGGTGGTGGACAGGGTCCAGCCGGCGGCGTCCTGCAGGGCCACGCCGGCACGCTCCAGCAGGGCGCGCACGCGGCGGGCGAGGCGGCGGTTTTCGGTGATGATGGCCACGCTCTCGCGGCCCTCCAGCAGCCAGAGCCGTACCTGCAGCTCCACCGCGCGCGCCTCCTGCTCGGCGCCGTCGGCGGCAAGCAGTGTGAGGCGCCCGGCGGCGGGGGAGTCGGGGTGCGCGGCAGCGAAGGCGCGGGCGCGCTCGGCCAGCGGCGTGGCCTGCGGGTACAGCGCCTGTGCGAGCAGGGCGGCGTAGGGGGTGTCGGGGCCGGGCGCGTGGCCGCCCGCCAGCGTGGTCCACAGCGGGGCATCCGTGTGCAGGAACAGGCGCAGCTTGCCGCGTTCCAGCAGCACGCGCAGCCATTCCTCTTCCGCACGGTTGCAGCGGCCGAGGCCGGCCAGATACAGCGGCTCCTCGACCTGTTCGAGGCTGGCGGCGAGGCGCAGCAGGGTGGCGCTGGGCCGGTCGATGACGCCGCGCGCCTCCATCTGCGCATGCCATGCCTGCCACAGGGTGTGGACGACCTTCGCCTCCAGGGTGAGGGCGCCGAGGGCGCGGCTGTCCGGACCGTAGCCGGCGATGAGGCGCTGGCGGAATTCCTCCAGGGTGGGCGGCAGGCCGATGCGGTTCAGGGTCAGCTCGTCGAACAGGTCGAGCAGGCTGTCGGCCAGCGACCACAGGTTGCCGTGGCCGAACAGGCCGCGGTGCGCGCGCAGCGCCTCCACCAGCATCAGCTCGCGGCCGTGGTCGCCTATCACCTCGCGCGCCAGCGGCAGGGTATCCAGCCATTCGGCGCGGGTGAGGATGCGCGGGCCGAGCAGGGCGGCGTGGCCAAGCGCGGCCGCCCCCTCCAGCAGGAGCCGGCGCAGGCGCGGCGCGGCCTCCGCGTCGGGCAGCAGCACCACCACCCGGTCCAGCAGCGGCAGCGATGCCGCGTGGTCGGCGAGCAGGCGCCGGGCCAGCACGGCCAGGGCGTCGGTGGCGGGGGCGAGAGGGGTGATGGCGCTCATGGGGCCTCATGTTACCGCGTCGGCGCCGGGGGTTGTGATAACCTGTGGCGGATAATCCTCTGTGGACTTATCGCAATAAATCGCCAGGGGTGCGCGATGACAAAAACAATAATCAGCCTTGCCGGGGTGTTGCTGGCGGCCGCTGTGGCGGTGGCCGCCGAACCGCGCCCGCTCAGCGTCGGTTTTGCCCAGGACACCCTGGCCAACGATTGGCGCATGGCCCAGGCCGAGGGGCTGCAGGCCGCCCTGGCGGCGCAGCCCGGCGTGACCCTCACCATTACCGACGGCCACGGCGAAACGGCGCGGCAAGTCCGCGATATCGAAGACCTGATCTACCGCAAGGTGGATGTGCTCATCGCCAGTCCACGTGATGGCCGCGCGATGACGCCGGTCCTGTCTGCGGCCCATCGCGGCGGGACCCCGGTGGTTCTGCTGACCCGCCTCATCGATGGCACGGATTACACCAGTTTCATCGCTCCGGATGATGCCGCCATTGCCCGCAGCGCGGCCCGTTACATGGCGGCGCAGCTCAAGGGCAAGGGCAACATCCTCATGCTGCAGGGGGTGCCTACCGCCACCACCGCCATTGCCCGCACCGAGGCCTTTCTCGCGGTACTGAAGCAGCATCCCGGCATCCGGGTCAGCGCCAGCAAGGTAGGCAACTACCTGCGTGCCGACGCCATCCGCGCGGTGGAGGAGGTCATCCAGCAGGGCGTGCCGTTCGACGCCATCTATGCCCAGAGCGACAGCATGGCGGCGGGGGCGCGCATCGCCCTGCGCAAGGCCGGGCGCGACCCCGGCAAGCTGATCATCGTCGGCATCGACTACATCGCCGAGGCGCGCGAGGCGATCCGCCGCGGTGAGCAGAGCGCCAGTTTCACCTACCCGACCTGCGCCGCCGAGGCCGCCGCCGTGGCCCTGGCCATCGGCCGCGGCGAGCAGGTGCCGAAACGCGTGGTGGTGGATTCCGTGATGGTCACGCGCGACAACGTCGAGCGCATCCAGCCGATCTTCTAAGGACTGTTCATGGCCTTCATCTACGGCTTCAAGTTCCGCCTGCTGGCGCTGCTGCTGTCGTCCATCGTCCTGGTGCTGACGGTGGCGGGTTTTTCACTCGCCCATTTCATCGAGTATTTCCATGTCAACACGGCGCAGCAGCAGTTCGGCAAGCTGTTCACCGCCGTCGATGAAGAGCTGACGCTGCGCGAGGTGCATCTGCAGAACAACGTGCGCAGCCTGGTGCAGCGCAGCGATCTCGTGTCGTCGGTGAACATGATCCATCGTTATGCGACGGTGGAGGACTATCAGCCGTTGATCTACGACGTGGAGAAGCGGCAGATCGCCGACATGCTGCGCAACCAGGTGCGTGCCGGTGATGTCGGCCAGCTGGCGGCATATGACGGCCACGGCAACCTGCTGGCCTTTCATGCCGCAGCCGATGCGCCGGTGAGCGGCTATGTCTCCTGGGAGGAGGGGTTGCCGGTGGTTTATCTGCGTGCGGAGCCGGGTGATGGCAGCTGGCAGCGCGGCGCCCTGCCGCCGACCCTGGACCTGGAGCGCGCCAGCGACGACATGACGGCGTCCCTGGCGTATCGGCGCTGTCTGCGCGGCTTTGTGCAGAAGATGGCGCAGCCGGTGCTGCGCTCCTATCCCGATGGCAGCACGTACAGCGTCGGTCTGGTGGTGGCAACCAACTTCGTGCGCCAGGAGTTTGTCGACACCATCCGGCAGCGCAGCGAGGCGGACTTCGCCATTCTGTTCGACGACGGCGCGCGCCTGGGCGGTCTGCCCACGGTGCTGGTGAATCAGCTGGATGCAGCCCCGCCGCTGCGCCGCAGCGACAGCGCAGCGCCGGTGCTCGACCTGGCGCATGGCGACTATTTTCTCGCGGCACGGCGCCTGCCGCTGGAGCGTGGTGCGCAGGCCTATCTGGTGGCTGCGGTGGAGAGGACCGTGGTGCAGGGCGAGATCCGCCGCACGCAGATGGTCCTGCTGGGGGTGCTGGTGCTGTCGGCGCTGGTGATCGTCCCGGTGGGCACCTGGGCCGCCAATCGCACCATCTCCCGCCCGGTGGGGCATCTGGTGGAGGGCGCCGAGGCCATCGAGCGCGGCGACTATGCCCGGCGCGTGGATGTCGGCAGCAACGACGAACTGGGACGGCTGGGCCGCGCCTTCAACGGCATGGCCGACGCGGTGCAGAACCGCGCACAGGCGCTGCGCGAGAGCGAGCGCCTGTATCGCCTGCTGGTGGACAATCTGCCGCAGCAGGTGTTCTACAAGGACACCGAGCTGAACTATGTCTCCTGCAATCGCCAGTATGCCGATGACCTGGGCATTGCCACGGAGGAGATCTCCGGCAAGAGCGATTTCGATTTCTTCCCGCGCGAACTGGCCGAGGCCTACCGCAGCGTCGATCGCCAGGTGATCACCAGCGGCGAGCTGGATGAGCGTGAGGAACCCTACGTCAAGAATGGCGAGACCCGCTACATCCATACCGTGAAGACGCCGCTGCGCGACGAGCAGGGCCGCACCCTCGGTCTGCTCGGCGTATTCTGGGACGTCACTGCCCAGCGCGAGGTCGATGCGCAGCTGCGCCAGGCCGCGGCGGTATTCGAGAGCACGGCCGAGGGCGTGATGATCATCGGTGTCGATGGGCGCATCGCTGCGGTGAACAATGCCTTCGTGGCGATCACCGGCTATCTGCGCGAGGAGGCGCTGGGCAAGACCATCGCCCTGCTGCAGGCCGATGCCGAGGACGAGGCGCTGTTCCAGGGCGTGTGGCCGCAGGTGCATCAGGCCGGTCAGTGGCAAGGCGAGGCGCGGGCGCGGCGCAAGAACGGCGAAGTCTTTCCGCAGTGGATGACAGTGAGCGCGGTGCGCGACGAGCGCGGCGCGGTGACCCATTATGTGCTGGTGTTCACCGACATCACCGTGCTGAAGCGCTCGCAGCAGCAGCTCGATCACCTGGCGCACCACGACCCGCTCACCGACCTGCCCAACCGCGTGCTGTTCAACATGCGCCTGACCCATGCCCTGTCCCATGCGCGGCGCAGCGGTCAGCGCGTCGGCGTGTTGTTCCTCGACCTGGATCGCTTCAAGGACGTCAATGACACCCTGGGCCATCCGGTGGGCGACGCCCTGCTGCAGCAGGTGGCGCAACGCTTCCAGCAGCGCATGCGCGAGACCGATACCATCGCCCGTACCGGCGGCGACGAGTTCATCGTCGTTGCCGAGGATGTGGAGGCCTCCGGCGGCCTCGCGCAGGTGGCGCAAAAGCTGCTGGATGTTTTCCAGGAGACCTTCCGCGTCGGCGGCGCCGACATCCATCTCGGCGCCAGCATCGGCATCAGCCTGTTTCCCGATGACGGCGACGATGCCGAGACGCTGGTGAAGAACGTCGACATCGCCATGTACCGCGCCAAGGAGCGCGGCCGCAACACCTACCAGTTCTATACCGCGGCGCTCACCGCCAATGCCATGGAGCGCTTCCAGCTGGAGGCGGCCCTGCGCCAGGCCCTGGAGCGCGATGAGCTGGTGCTGTATTACCAGCCCAAGGTCAATCTGGCCGACGGCAGGCCCTACGCCACCGAGGCGCTGCTGCGCTGGCGTCATCCCGAGCTGGGGTTGGTGGCGCCGGATCGCTTCATTGCGCTGGCGGAGGACACCGGCCTCATTCAGCCCATCGGCGTGTGGGTGCTGCGCACCGCCTGCCGGCAGATGAAGCAGTGGCTGGAGATGGGGCTGCCGCTGGAGCATGTGGCGGTCAACCTGTCCGGGGTGCAGATCCTGCGCGGCGGCATCGTCACCACGGTGTGGCAGGTACTGCAGGAGACCGGGCTGGCGCCGCAGCACCTCGAGCTGGAGATCACCGAGAGCGTCATCATGGGGCACGCCGAGGAGACCATCCGCGTGCTGGACGAGCTGCGCGCCCTCGGCGTCAGCCTGGCCATCGACGACTTCGGCACCGGCTATTCCTCGCTCAGCTATCTCAAGCGCTTCCCCATCGATACCCTCAAGATCGACCGCTCCTTCGTGCGCGACATCCCCGCTGACGCCAACGATGCCGCCATCATCCGCGCCGTCCTCGCCCTGGGCCGCAGCCTGCAGCTGCACATCGTCGCCGAGGGGGTGGAGACCAGCGAACAGCAGGCCTTCCTGGTGCAGGAAGGCTGCACCAGCGCCCAGGGCTATCTGTTCAGCAAGCCGGTGCCCGCCAACTGGATCACCGAGAGCCTGCCGCAGGGCGGCTGATGGCATCGCCGCCGCGAGGCCTGCGCCCGGTGCGGCGAGACCATTGTTGGTACTCCGTCACACAATTCCCCCGCGGCGTTTAAGGAAACCTTAAGCCACCCGCCCCTAGGCTATTCCCAACACTGCGATGGAGGGAATGGCAATGGGTATCCCGGTTACCGAACTGAATCCCGATGGGGCGCACCTGCAGCTGCTGCCGGCCGGCGCGCCCGGCCGGGCGGCGCTGGAGTCCTTCGTCCATGACACCTATGCCCGGGCCTACGGCGCCGACGTGCGCGAGTTCATGCCGCTGCTCATCGCCCTGCGCAGCCACGCGGGCGAGCCCCTTGCGGTCATGGGCGTACGCAGCGCGGCGCAGGAAGGACTGTTGCTGGAGCACTATCTCGATGCCCCGGTGGAGGAGGTGATCCGGGTCCGTACCGGCGCCGCAGTCCGCCGCGACGGGGTGGTGGAGCTGGGCAATCTGGCGGTGGCCCACGCCGGGGCGGCGCGCTGGATGATCGTCGCCCTGAACGCCTTTCTGCGCGGTGCCGGCGTGGAATGGGTGACGCTCACTGCAGTGCCGGCCCTGCGCAACGCCTTTGGCCACGTCGGCATCGACCTCACCGCGCTGGCCCAGGCCGACGGCAGCCGTCTCGGTGCCGCCCGCCACCGCTGGGGCAGCTATTACGACCGCAAGCCGGTGGTGCTGGCCGGCAACGTGGCGCATGGTTTTGCCCGCCTGCAGCAGGCCATGGAGCTGGAACAGGCCTGCGCCCTGCTGCGCGGCCTGTGGGAGCAGTCGCTGGCCGACGGCCGTCTGGCGAGGGCCTGGCGATGAGCGCGGTGCTCGCTGCCGTTGCACATCACGCGGCGAAGACGCCCACGGCCCCGGCGGTGCAGGGCGGCGGCGTGACGCTGGACTACGCCACGCTGGTGCAACAGGTGGAGACGGCGGCGGCGCAGCTGCGCCAGGCGGGCCTGCGTGTCCTCGGCCTGTTGCTGGATAACTCTCCCGCCTGGGCGGTGATCGACCTGGCGGCGCAGCGCGCCGGTATCGTGCTGCTGCCGCTGCCGTCCTTCTTTTCCCCCGCGCAGTTGCGCCATGCCCTGGAGAGCAGCGGCGCCGATGCGGTGTTGTGCGAAGACGTTGTCATGGGTGCGCTGCTGCCGTGGGAACGCAAACAAACCCTCACTGTGGCCGGGCGCGTTCTGCATCTGCTCAGCCGTCGGGTGGCGGAGGCCCCGGCGCTGCCGGTCGGCACCGCCAAGATCACCTACACCTCCGGCACCACCGGCCAGCCCAAGGGCGTGTGTCTGGCGCAGGCCGCGATGGATGCGGTGGCCGCCTCGCTGGCCGGCGTCAGCGGCGCCCGGGCCGGCGATCGCCATCTCGCCTGCCTGCCCCTGCCGACTCTGCTGGAAAACATCGGCGGTCTGTACGCGCCGCTGCTGCTCGGTGCCTGCAGCGTGCTGGCACCGTTGGCCGAGGTCGGCCTGAGCGGGGCCAGCGGGCTGGACCCGCGCCGCCTGTACGCCGCCCTGCGCGAGCAGCGCGCCAACAGCGCGATCCTGGTGCCGGTGCAGTTGCAGGGCCTGCTGGCGGTGCTGGCCGCCGGCGTCCCGCCGCTGACCGACATGCGCTACCTGGCGGTGGGCGGCGCCGCCGTATCGCCGCGCCTGCTGCAGGATGCCGCCAGTCTCGGCCTGCCGGTGTATCAGGGCTATGGCCTGAGCGAATGCGCCTCGGTGGTGGCGGTGAACAGCGCCGGCGCCAACCGCATTGGTGCGGTGGGCAAGCCGCTGCCCCATGTGCAGCTGGAATTCGCCGCTGACGGCGAGATCCGCATCGGCGGTGCCGGCTTTCTCGGCTATCTCGGCGGTGCAGCTGCCGGTGACGGCCTGTGGGACAGCGGCGACCTCGGCCATCTGGATGCCGACGGCTTCCTCCACCTCACCGGGCGCAAGAAGAACATGTTCATCACCGCCTTCGGCCGCAACGTCGCGCCGGAATGGGTGGAGGCGGAGCTGACGCGCCACTGCGCCATTCCGCAGGCGGCGGTGTTCGGCGAGGCGCGGCCGTGGAATGCCGCCGTGATCGCCTCCGCTGTATCCGACAGCGAGATCGACGCCGCCATCGCCGCGGCCAACGCCGAGCTGCCCGACTACGCCCGCGTCCGGCGCTGGCTGCGCGCGGCAGCCCCCTTCACCCCGGCCAACGGCCAGGCCACCGCCAACGGGCGGCCGCGCCGGACGGCCATCCTGGACGCCTATGGCGCCCGCCTCGACGCCCTTTATGCAACCACTGCCAAGGAGGTAACGGCATGAGCTTCTTCCAACAACTGGTGAGCGCGACTGAAAACGAGCGCAACGAACTGCTGGCCATTCCGCTGATCAACGACGCCCTGCGCGGCGCGGTGTCGCACGACAGCTATCTGGCCTTCCTCGCCGAGGCCTATTACCACGTCAAGCACACGGTGCCGCTGCTGATGGCCTGCGGCGCGCGCCTGCCGGAGCGGCTGGAGTGGCTGCGCGAGGCGATTGCCCATTACATCGACGAGGAGAAGGGCCATCACGAGTGGATCCTCAACGACATCCGTCATGCCGGCGGCGACGACAATGCCGTGCGCCACGGCGCAATGTCCCACGCCACCGACGTGATGGTGGCCTACGCCTACGACACGGTGATGCGCCGCAATCCGGTCGGCTTCTTCGGCATGGTGCTGGTGCTGGAAGGGACCAGCGTGGCGCTGGCGCTCAATGCCGCAGCGGCGATCAAGCAATCCCTCGGCCTGTCCGACAAGTGCTTCTCCTATCTCACCTCGCACGGCGAGCTGGACAAGAGCCACGTCGGTTTTTACGAGGAATTGATGGACCGGCTGGACGACCCCGATGATCGCGCCGCGGTGATCCATTGCGCCCGCGCCATGTACCGCCTGTACGGCGACATCTTCCGCGCCCTGCCGCACGCACCGCGCCAGGAGGCCGCATGAATCTCGAAGGCTGTCGCATCCTGCTCACCGGTGCCAGCGGCGGCCTCGGCGCCGCCATCGCCGAATCCCTCGCCGCGCGCGGCGCGCGCCTGGCCCTGGCCGGCCGCCGCCGTGATGCCCTCGACACCGTGGCGCGCCGCCTGCGCAGCATGCCGGCCCAGGCCCATGTCGTCGAAGGTGATATCACCGATGCCGCCCAGCGCCATGAGATGGTCGAGTCGGCGCGCGCGCAACTGGGCGGCATCGACGTGCTGATCAACAACGCCGGCGCGCTGGAGTTCACCCTGTTCGCCGAGCAGGACCCGGCCACCATCGAGCGCATCGTGCAGACCAACCTGCTCGGCCCGATGCTGCTGACGCGGGAGGTGCTGCCGCACCTGCTGGCGCAGGGGGAAGGACGCGTGGTCAACATCGGCTCCACCTTCGGCACCATCGGCTTTGCCTGCTTCACCAGCTACTCGGCCAGCAAGTTCGGTCTGCGCGGCTTTTCCGAGGCGCTGCGCCGCGAGCTGGACGGCAGCGGCGTCGGTGTCACCTACGTCGCGCCGCGCGCCGCCAGGACCGCCATCAACAACGGCACGGTGATGGCCATGGCGCGCGAGGTGAAGATGAACATGGACCCGCCCGAGGTGGTGGCGCAGGCCGTGGTGCGCGCGTTGCAGCAGGATCGCGACGAGGCCTATGTCGGTTTCCCGGAATCCTTCTTCGCCCGCCTCAATGCACTGCTGCCGCGCCTGGTGGATCGCGCCCTGCGCGGCCAGAACGCCGTCATGCGCCGTTACGCGCAGAGCTGATACTCACCACACAAGGAGAACGCCATCATGCTGAAGAAACTGTTCATGGTTCTGCTGCTGTCCGTCGGCGCCATATCGGCCCACGCCGCCGGGGACGCGCCGCTGACGCAATTGATCCGCGACTGGGACAGCGCCAACTTCACCCTGCAGGGCGACGCGAAGGAGAAGGCACTGGCCGACCTGGCCGAACGTGCCAAGGCCGTCAGCGCCGCCCAGCCGAACCGGGCCGAACC
>JANJXC010000041.1 GCA_024709225.1 Gammaproteobacteria bacterium
CCTGCACTCCGGCACCGTGGTGGGCAAGCTGGAAGGCGACCGTGCCGCCACCCTGGGCTGGATCGACATCATGCGCGACAAGTACATCAAGGAAGATCGCAGCCGCGGCATCATGTTCGATCAGGACTGGGGCTCCATGCCCGGCGTCATGCCGGTGGCCTCCGGCGGCATCCATGTGTGGCACATGCCGGCACTGGTCACCATCTTCGGTGATGACTCCGTGCTGCAGTTCGGCGGTGGCACCCTGGGCCATCCCTGGGGCAACGCGGCCGGCGCCGCGGCCAACCGCGTCGCGCTGGAAGCCTGCGTCGAGGCCCGCAACAAGGGCGTCGCCATCGAGAAGGAAGGCAAGACCGTGCTCACCGAGGCGGCCAAGTCCAGCCCCGAGCTGAAGATGGCGATGGAGACCTGGAAAGAGATCAAGTTCGAGTTCGACACCGTCGACAAGCTGGACGTGGCGCATAAGTAAAGTCGCAAGTTGCAAGTGACAAGTTGCAAGTGGTGTTTCTTGCCACTTGTAACTTGAAACTTGTGACTCGATTCCAGAGCGCCAGTCGAGGTTGTAAACCTAAACGAGCCACAGAATTTTGGAGCCAAGATCATGAGTGAGATGCAAGACTACAAGTCGTCGCTGAGCGACGTGTCCAGCCGCAAGTTCGAGACCTTCTCCTACCTGCCGCCGATGAGCGCCGACGACATCCGCAAGCAGGTGGAGTACATCGTGAGCCGCGGCTGGAATCCGGCGGTGGAGCACACCGAACCGGAGAATGCCGCCAGCTACTTCTGGTACATGTGGAAGCTGCCGATGTTCGGTGAGACCAGTGTGGATCGCATCCTGGCCGAGGCCGAGGCCTGCCACAAGGCGCACCCGAACAATCACGTGCGTCTGGTCGGCTACGACAACTTCAAGCAGTCCAAGGGCGCCGAGATGGTGGTGTTCCGCGGCAAGATGTAATCGGTGAAGCGGCCCTGCCTTGACCGGCAGGGCCGACCCACCGCCGCAGTGTCGGCAACGCAGTTGCCACCGCACATCAATGCAAGATTCCTTCTTCCCCGGGAAGAAGGACAGGATGAGGGAGGCCACAGGCACTCCCACCATTCCGACGAATTTGTAACGGCAGAGGGCATTCGACATGACGAATCTGGCGAGCGAGCAATACACCATCAGCAAGGAGCCTTACTACCGCGCGGTAGGGGAGGAGGTGGAACTGTACGAGGCCGCCTACGGCGCGCGCATGCCGGTGATGCTGAAAGGCCCGACCGGCTGCGGCAAGTCGCGCTTCGTGGAATACATGGCCTGGAAGCTGGGCCGCCCGCTGATCACCGTGGCCTGCAACGAGGACATGACCGCCTCCGATCTGGTCGGCCGTTTCCTGCTCGACAAGGACGGCACGCGCTGGCAGGACGGCCCGCTCACCACCGCCGCACGCATCGGCGCCATCTGTTATCTCGATGAAGTGGTGGAGGCGCGTCAGGACACCACCGTGGTGATCCATCCGCTCACCGATCATCGCCGTACCCTGCCCCTGGACAAGAAGGGCGAGCTGATCCACGCCCACCCCGATTTCCAGCTGGTGATCTCCTACAACCCCGGCTATCAGAGCCTGATGAAGGACCTCAAGCAGTCCACCAAGCAGCGCTTCGGCGCGCTGGACTTCGACTATCCCAGCGAGGACATCGAGGTGGAGATCGTCGCCACCGAAACCGGCATCGACAAGGCGACCGCGGCCAAGCTGGTGCAGATCGCCCAGCGTGCGCGCAACCTCAAGGGCCACGGCCTGGACGAAGGCATCTCCACCCGCCTGCTGGTCTACGCCGGGCAGCTCATCGCCAAGGGCGTTGTGCCGGAGGCGGCGTGCAGCATGACCCTGGTGCGTCCGCTCACCGACGACCCGGACATGCGCGAGACGCTGGACGCCGCGGTGGCGACGTTCTTCGTGAAATAGATGTAGGTTGGGTTAGCGCAGCGTAACCCAACAGGGTGCCGAGGCAATGTTGGGTTACGGCACAAAACAGCGCCTAACCCAACCTACCAAGGCTGATGGCAGGAGACAGGCATGACCATCTCGCTCGATGATTACCGCGACTGCCTGGAGAAGGCGGCGCCGGAGGTGAAGGACACGCTGGAGGCCACCTTTCACGAGGCGGCGCGCCTCATGTCGCCCGCCGGCCTGCAGGAGTACATGGACGGCGCCAGGGCGCTGTGCAGCCTGAGCCGTGGCCATGACCTGGTGATCAGCTATCTGCAGGAAATGCCGCTGGTGGTGAAGGAGTGCGGCGAGGATGTGATCCGCGACTGTGTCAACGCCGCCCTCAAGCTGTCGTCCATGACCTCGGGCGAGGTGATCGCCCTGCTGTTCAGCGGCCTGCCGACGGCGTCGCGGCGCCTGGGCGATCCGGAGCTGCTGCGCGGCTACCTCACCTTTGTGCATCAGCTCTCGGCCAGGGCCGCGCGCGGCCTGCGGCCGATGCTCAATCACATCGACGAACTGCTCTCCAAGCTGACCCTGAGCGGCCTGCGCCGCTGGGCCTTTTTCGGCGCCGAGGCCTATCGCCGCGACCTCAACAATCTGGTGGCCTATTTCGACCTGAAGACCACCGACAGCGTGGCGGTGCTGCAGAAGGAACGCCGCGGCACGCTGTTCGTCGACATCCAGCGCAAGATCAATTTCTATCTGCGCGCGCTGTGGGGGCGCGACTTCTTCCTGCGCCCGAGCGCCGCCGATTACGAGGGCTTCCGACCCTATCTGGAAAAGCATGTCATCCATCTGCCCGACGCGCTGGACGATGTCGCCGGCGTCAGCGGACTGGAGCTGTACCGTGCCTCCGCCGCGCACATGGCCGCGCACCTGTGTTACACCACGGCGCCGATCTCCGCCGAGCAGCTGTCGCCGGCGCAGATGTTCTTCATCGGTCTGCTGGAGGATGCGCGCGTCGAGTACCAGGCGGTGCAGGCCTTTCCCGGCCTGAAGAAACTCTGGCTGTCGCTGCTCAACCTGCAGCACGACGGCACGGTGGAGCATCCCACGGTGATCGCCCTGGAACGGGCGGCGGCGATGCTGCTCGATCCTTCGCTGCGCAGCGACGATGCCGAGGTCAATGCGGTGATGGAAAAGTTTCACGCCAACATCGAGACCAACAAGCACGACAACCAGTTCTCCTGGCACATGGGGCTGGAACTGTTCAACGTGTTCGCCGCCCGCCGCGATGTGCCCAGTCTGCGCGTGCTGCAGTCGCTGCGCATCCCCTATCGCGACGACAACCGCTTCGTGTGGGAGTTCGAGGAGTTCTCCTGGGAGCAGGGCGCCATGCTCAGCGGCCAGTCGCGCCAGGTGCGCCGTCAGGTCAGCGCGGTGGAGATGGCCAACGAGGTGGATTCCGAACTGGCCGGTGACGACGCGCAGGAGATCTGGGTCTGCTCCACCGAGTTCTATCCCTATGAGGATGCCGGTGAGGCGACGCAGAGCTTCAACGAGATGTGGGGCAAGGAACCGGTGTCGGAGCCGTATCACTATCACGAGTGGGACTACCAGGTGCAGCTGCACCGCCCCGACTGGGTGACGCTGTACGAGCGGCGCCAGGCCAAGGGCGACCCGGAAGAGATCGATCGCATCCTGCTCGACTACAAGCCGGTGGCCTTCCGCATCAAGCAGATCATCGACCTGCTGACGCCGGAGGGGGTGACGCGCCAGCGCAACATGGAAGACGGCGACGAGATCGACGTCAATGCGGCGGTCGATGCCATGGTGTCGATTCGCATGGGCCAGCAGCCCAATCCGCGCATCACCATGCGCAACGTGATCAACCGCCGCGACCTGTCGGTGCTGGTGCTGCTCGACCTGTCCGAGTCCACCAACGAGCTGGTGGAGGGCACGGACAAGAGCGTGCTGGCGCTGACGCGCGAAGCCTGCGCCCTGGTGGCCACGGCCATCAACGGCATCGGCGACCCCTTCGCCATCCACGGTTTCGCCTCCGACGGGCGTCACGACGTGCAGTATTTCCGCTTCAAGAATTTCAACCAGAAATTCGACGACGAGGTGAAGGGGCGGCTGGCCGGCATGCGCGGCGGCCTGTCCACGCGCATGGGCGGCGCGCTGCGCCACGCCGGGCAGCACCTGCTCAAGCAGCCCGAGCGCAAGAAGTTGCTGCTGGTGATCACCGACGGCGAGCCGGCGGACATCGATGAGCGCGATCCGCAGCACCTGCGCCACGATGCGCGCAAGGCGGTGGACGAACTGTACAGCAAGGGCGTGATGACCTATTGCCTGACCCTGGACCCCAACGCCGACAATTACGTGAAGCGCATCTTCGGCGCCAACAACTACACCATCATCGATCACGTGCAGCGGCTGCCGGAGAAACTGCCGACGCTGTTTGCCAGCCTGACGCGATGAGACCGACGCGATGGCGCACCGCCTGGAGGATGTGCCGGTCTACGCCCAGCGGCCCGACGCCATCGAGGCGGTGCAGTACAATCTGTGGCGCCGCGCCCGCCAGCGCTATGGCCATCCGCTGCGGCTGGAGCTGCCGGGCCTGTCCGGCATGGAGCTGATCCTGGACGACGCGGCCTGGGTGGTGGTGGATGCAAGGCAGTTCGATCTGCCGGTGCTGGCCTGGGTGGAATTTCAGGACCATGGCCGCGCGCTGCATGCGCCGGTGCCCTGCACGCTGAATTACTACCATTTCGCTGCCAGCCGCCTGCGCGGCAAGGTGCTGGATATCCTGCAGCAGGCGCTGGAAGATCGGCTGCATACCAAGTAGGGTGCGTACCGCGCACCATTTGCCGCCGGCGTAGGGTCGGCTTCAGCCGACCAAAGAAGACGCACGATGCGTTGCGGCCGGCTGAAGCCGGCCCTACGGGAGCGCTTGACGGGGCGCGCAGTGCGCACCCTACATGATTAAGAGGCTGCAACCATGAGTCAACAAACCGCCGGCTATGTCGGCATCGACAACGACGACAATGCCGGCATGACCGCGCTGGCGCGCATCGTGCGCGATGCCTGGGTGTTCGGCCTGCTGCCGGAAAGCGAGACCTGTCAGGGCTGGTCGGCCCAGCAGATGCAGGGGCTGTATGAACAGGTGCATACCGCGTGGGAGCCCTACGCCCATCTGCCCAGCCGCCTGCCCGAGGCGCTGCGCGCGCGCCACGCCCGCATCCACGATGCGGCGCTGGAGCGCGCCCGGGCACAGGGCTGGGATGCGAATCTGGACGAAGAAGATGAGTGAGTCGGCACTGGCGAGCCTTAACCAGGAGAACACGGCGTGATACGCAAGAACCCCAGCGGCGACCTGCCCGTCATCCACGAAACCGCCTTCGTCGACCCGACTGCCATCATCTGCGGCAAGGTGATCGTGCACGAAAA
Source organism: Gammaproteobacteria bacterium (assembly GCA_024709225.1). Classification (GTDB taxonomy): domain Bacteria; phylum Pseudomonadota; class Gammaproteobacteria; order Thiohalomonadales; family Thiohalomonadaceae; genus Sulfurivermis. The sequence goes on from JANJXC010000041.1 coordinate 5,364, forward strand.
CGTGTTCATCGGACCCTATGCGGTGATCCGCGCCGATGAGGTGACCGCCGCCGGCGGCATGGAGCCGATCATCATCGGCGCCAACTCCAACATCCAGGACGGCGTGGTGATCCACTCCAAGTCCGGCGCCGCGGTGACCATCGGCGAACACACCTCCATCGCCCACCGCTCCATCGTGCACGGCCCGTGCAGGGTGGGCGACCGCGTGTTCATCGGCTTCAACTCCGTGCTGTTCAACTGCGAGATCGGCGCCGGTTCGGTGGTGCGGCACAACTCGGTGGTGGAGGGCTGCCACGTGCCCGAGGGCTTCCACATCCCGTCCACCACCAACATTCACAACGACGAGGAACTGGCCAAGATCGAGCCGGTTCCCGTTGACATGGCCGCCTTTTCCGAGGACGTGGCCCGTACCAACGTCGACCTGGTGCGCGGCTACAAGCGCCTGGCCAACGAATTCTGACCCCGGAGGATGACCCGCCCGCCCAGTCCCACCCCGCAGTACCCCAACGATAGATAAGTAATTACTTATCTATTCCATCAATATTTCAGATTTTCTTTATGAAAATCGATCGAGTATCTTTTACCCCGCGTTTTATACAGATACGGTTTCTGTGTATATGATGGCGGCCTGAGCACCATGCCCGCCGTTTTTTACTCAAACAATGTCAGGGGTATCAAAGATGGATCAGTCCGCACGTTATGCCGACCTCTCGCTGAAAGAAGAGGATCTGATCAAGGGTGGCAAGCACATTCTGTGCGCCTACAAGATGAAGCCGGCCAAGGGCTATGGTTTCCTGGAAGTGGCTGCCCACTTCGCTGCCGAGTCTTCCACCGGCACCAATGTTGAAGTCTGCACCACCGACGAATTCACCAAGGGCGTCGACGCCCTGGTCTACATGATCGACGAAGCCACCGAAGAGATGCGCATTGCGTATCCGCTGGAGCTGTTCGATCGCAACATCATCGACGGCCGCATGATGATGGTCTCCTTCCTGACCCTGACCATCGGCAACAACCAGGGCATGGGCGACTGCGAATACGCCAAGATGTACGACTTCTACGTGCCCCGCCGCGCCATCGAGCTGTTCGATGGTCCGTCCGTGGACATCAGCAACCTGTGGCGCATCCTCGGCCGCCCGGTCGTCGACGGCGGCTATATCTCCGGCACCATCATCAAGCCGAAGCTGGGCCTGCGTCCGGAGCCGTTCGCCAAGGCGGCCTACCAGTTCTGGCTGGGTGGCGACTTCATCAAGAACGACGAGCCGCAGGGCAACCAGGTGTTCTGCCCGGCCAAGAAGGTCTACCCGCTGGTATATGACTCCATGAAGCGCGCCATGGACGAGACCGGCGAGGCCAAGATCTTCTCCGCCAACATCACCGCCGACGACCACGCCGAAATGATCGCCCGTGGCGAGTTCATCCTCGAGACCTTCGGTCCCGACGCCGACAAGGTGGCCTTCCTGGTCGACGGTTACGTCGGCGGCCCGGGCATGGTGACCACTGCCCGCCGTTACTTCTCCCGTCAGTACCTGCACTACCACCGTGCCGGCCATGGCGCCGTGACCTCCCCCAGCTCCAAGCGCGGCTACACTGCCTACGTGCTGGCCAAGATGAGCCGTCTGCAGGGTGCCTCCGGTATCCACGTCGGTACCATGGGCTACGGCAAGATGGAAGGCAGCAAGGACGACCGCGCCATTGCCTACATCTGCGAGCGCGACAGCTACACCGGTCCGGCCTACCACCAGGAGTGGTACGGCATGCGTCCGACCACCCCGATCATCTCCGGTGGCATGAACGCCCTGCGTCTGCCGGGCTTCTTCGAGAACCTGGGCCACGGCAACGTGATCAACACCGCCGGTGGTGGTTCCTACGGCCACATCGACTCCCCGGCCGCCGGTGCCAAGTCCCTGCGCCAGGCCTACGAGTGCTGGAAGGCCAAGGCCGACCCGATCGAGTGGGCCAAGGAGCACAAGGAATTCGCCCGCGCCTTCGAGTCGTTCCCGCACGACGCCGACAAGATTTACCCGGGCTGGCGTGAAAAGCTGGGCGTGCACAAGTAAGCAGCACGTGCAGTTGTAGGTAATACAGAGAAACGCCCCCTCTTTCGGGGGCGTTTTTCTTCCTGTAGTACAAGCACATGGTTAATATGGGAATCGCAGGGCGCAGGCCAGCGCACATCGCACGCGGTGCGCGGCGGCATGCGGATTTGCACAGGAGAATGTGATGAGCGACAAAGAACAGTACAAGGTCCACAAGGAACCCTTCTATCAGCCGCAGGGCAATGAAGTCGCCCTGTACGAGGCCGCCTATCGCAACCGCCTGCCGGTGATGGTCAAGGGCCCGACCGGCTGCGGCAAGTCGCGCTTCATCGAATACATGGCGTGGAAACTGGGCAAGCCGCTGATCACCGTGGCCTGCAACGAGGACATGACTGCCTCCGACCTGGTGGGCCGCTATCTGCTCGAGGCCGGCGGCACGCGCTGGCTCGACGGCCCGCTCACCACCGCCGCGCGCATCGGCGCCATCTGTTATCTGGATGAAGTGGTGGAGGCGCGCCAGGACACCACCGTGGTGATCCACCCGCTCACCGACCACCGTCGCACCCTGCCGCTGGACAAGAAGGGTGAGCTGATCGAGGCGCATCCCGATTTCCAGTTGGTGATCTCCTACAACCCCGGCTACCAGTCGCTGATGAAGGACCTCAAGCAGTCCACCAAGCAGCGCTTCACCGCCTTCGAATTCGATTACCCGGCCGCCGAGCTGGAGACCACCATCCTGGCCAAGGAGACCGGGCTGGACACCGCCGTCGCCGGCAGGCTGGTGAAGATCGGCCAGACCGCGCGCAACCTGAAGGGCCACGGCCTCGACGAGGGCATCTCCACCCGCTTGCTGGTCTACGCCGCCACCCTGATCAAGGACGGCGTGGAACCGCGTGACGCCTGCCGTATGGCGCTGGTGCGTCCGATCACCGACGATGCCGACATCCGCGAGACCCTGGATCACGCCATCGACGCGACCTTCGCCTGATGATGTGTAGGTTGGGCTGAGGTACGAAGCCCAACACTGTGTTGCGCCATGTTGGGCTTCCTTCGTCAGCCCAATTTATTAAGGCTTTTGGAGTCATGATCGAAACCGCATACGAACATCCCTTGATGAAGGCCTACTGGAAGCAGCTCAACAGCGGCTTCCCGCAGGTACGCGAGGTGTTCGAGGACTGCATGGTGGAGGCGCTGGCCGTGCTGTCGCGCGATGGCCTGTCCGCGTATCTCGATGCTGCCGGCTTCATCGGCCGTCTCGGCCGCGGTGTGGAACCGATCCTGGTGTTTCTGGAGGAGTGGCCGTCGGTGGTGCAGGCGCTGGGCGAAGAGGCGCTGCCGCCGGTGATGGACGCGGTCAAGGCCATGCACAAATCGCCCAACGGCAAGGCCATCGCGCCGTTCCTGCAGACGCTGGCGCCGGTGGCGCGGCGTCAGCATTCGCTGGAACAGCTACGCCATTATCTCGATATCGCGCTGGATTTGATGCAGCGCACCACCGGCTCCATTCACGGTCATCACACCACCTTCCCCAGTCCAGGTCTGCCGCATTTCTTCGAGCAGGCGCCGTTCCTGTTCGCGCAGTTGTCCATGGAGGGTGTGCGCAACTGGGTGGACTACGGTGTCCGCAATTACAGCCGCCATCCCGAGCGCCAGCAGGAATACTTCGCCCTGAAGTCCGCCGACAGTCGTGCGGTGATGCAGCGCGAACGCCACGGCGTGCTGTTCGCCGACGTGGAGCGCAGGCTGGATTTGTATCTGCGCGGTCTGTGGCAGGACGCCGAGCAGCTGGTGCCCTATTCCACCGCCTTTGACGAACTGCGCAAGCCCATCCCCTATTACGACAGGCTGGGTATGCGCGTGCCGGATGTGTTCGACAGCCGCGACGGGGTCAAGGGTATCGATCGTTACCGTGCGGTGCTGGCGCACATGGTCGGTCATCGCCGCTGGAGCGGCCAGATCGTGGCCGACAATTACAGTCCGTTGCAGCGCATGGGTGTGGAGTTCTTCGAAGACTGCCGCATCGAGACGCTGCTGATGCGCGAATACCCCGGCCTGAAGAAGATTTTCCTGGCCCTGCATCCCCACCCCGGTGAGGACGACTGCGATCAGGAAACCATGTCCTGCCTGCGCCACCGCCTGACCATGCTGTCGCGTGCCCTGCTGGACGAGAATCACGGTTACAAAAATCCGGCCATTCTGGAATTCGTCGGTCGTTTTCATGCCCTGCTGGCACAGGGCGCGTCCAGCACGCGCGAGATCGCCGACCTGGCGCTAGCCTTCGCCGCCCGCACCCGCCGGCAGAGCGATCAGTACGCCAAGGTCTATTTCGACAACACCGTCATCGATTACCGCGACGACAACCGCCACATGTGGCAGTTCATCGAGGACAGCGACGACGAGGATTACTTCGACGACCCGGACAAGAAGCAGAAAAAGGAGGCCGAGGTGCAGACCTTGCCGCCGCGCCACTATCCGGAGTGGGACTACAACAGCCAGACCTACCGCCCCGACTGGGTCAGCCTGTACGAGGCGTTGCACCCCAAGGGCAACGCCGCCGACATCGATCGCCTGTTGCAGAAACATGCCGCGCTGGCCAAGCGCCTTAAGCGCATGCTCGACCTGCTCAAGCCGCAGGACAAGGTGCGCATCCGCTACCAGGAGGAGGGCAGCGAGCTGGACCTGGACGTGGCGATCCGTTCGCTCATCGACTTCATGGGCGGCGCCAACCCGGACTCGCGCATCAACATGAGTCATCGCACCTCGGGCCGCAACATTGCCGTTTCGCTGTTGCTCGACCTGTCCGAGTCGCTCAACGAGAAGGTTGCGGGTTCCGAGCAGACCGTGCTGGAGCTGTCGCAGGAGGCGGTGTCACTGCTGGCCTGGTCCATCGAACGGCTGGGCGATCCCTTTGCCATCGGTGGTTTCCATTCCAACACCCGCCACGACGTGCGCTACATGCACATCAAGGGCTACCGCGAGCACTGGAGCGACGAGGTGAAGGCGCGTCTGGCGGCGATGCAGGCCGGCTGGTCCACGCGCATGGGCGCCGCCATGCGCCATGCCGCGCACTATCTGGAAGGGCAGAAGGCGGACAAGAAGCTGATGCTGATCCTCACCGACGGTGAGCCGGCGGATGTGGACGTGCACGACGAGCGCCTGCTCATCGAGGATGCGCGCCGCGCGGTGAAAGAGCTGGATCAGAAGGGCATCTTCACCTTCTGCATCAATCTCGATCCCAAGGCCGATGAATACGTCAGCGACATCTTCGGCCACCGCTACACGGTGGTGGACAACATCCAGCGCCTGCCGGAAAAACTGCCGCAGCTGTTCATGGCACTGACCAAGTAGGAGCGAATCGTATTCGCGATATGCCGGTAGCAGAACCGGTCGCAAATACGATTTGCTCCTACATGCGTACAGATCCGTAGGGTGCGCACTGCGCACCAAGGCGTGGCACTCCCTCTGCCGCGGAGACGCAGAGCCGCGGAGAGTGTGTTTGCTCAAGCCGTGCTTCCGCCTGATGCAGGCCGCTACGGCATGAGCAAGCCCGACTGCGCTTTACTACTCTCTGCGTCTCTGCGCCAAGGGGGTCAGGGCTTAAGGTAAACGTAGCCGCGCAGTTGCAGCTCGCCCACGGTGGCGACGCCCGAGGGCACGATGACCGCATTCATGTTGACGGCGTTTTCATCCAGCTTGCGCCCGATCAGCGTGTTGCGGCAAACGTTGAACTTGACGCCCTGATTGGCCAGGTCCTGCACCATGTCGCCCTGGCTCTTGCCTTTGCTGTCCCTCCAGTCTTCCAGCAGGAAATCGATCCCCTTGCCGTGAGTCACCACCACGATCTCGGCATTGCCGGCGCCGAGGGCATTGATGTGATTCTGCACGTTGCGCAGGGCCGCTGCGGCAACGGCGCTGTCGTTGATGTGATAAACCACTTTTTGTTTGTGGTAGCCATTTTCCGCCGCTGCCTGTTTGTCTCCCGGTGCAGCACAGGCAAACAGCAGCAGGCTTGAGGCAGACAGCAGAACTATCGCTGCGATACGCTGGTTCATGGTGAACTCCTCCATAGTTTTTATGTGGTATTTGCCGGTCTATGCCTCCGGTAACATAAAGATTCGCCATGGTGCAGTCTTATTCCAGAGTGCTAAGGTATATTTTTGTCGGCCACGGCAAGTCCTGGCGGTCTACACTTGAATTCATTGATTTGCGACGTTACCTGGCATGAATCAGCACCGCATACTCCTCATGGCCGCCGCCCTGGTGCTGGTGGCCTGCAGCGACCCGGCCCCACCCTCCGCCCCGCTGCGCAATCTGGATCCGGAGCGTATCGCCCGCGGCGCGGAGCTGTTCCGTCGGCACTGTGTCGTGTGCCACGGCGCCGACGCGCAGGGGGCGGAAAACTGGCGGGTGCGTAATGCCGATGGCACCTTCCTGCCGCCGCCGCTGAACGGTACCGGCCATGCCTGGCATCACCCGTGGGCCGACCTGAAGCGCACCATCCAGCAGGGGACCGCGGCCCTGGGTGGCAACATGCCGCCCTGGCAGGGCGTGTTGTCGGAACAGGATACGGAGGATGTGATCCTCTGGTTCCAGTCGCTGTGGAGCGATGAGGTGTACGCGGCGTGGTGGGAGATTGATCGGCGCCAGCGGCATGGTCGGCACTGACCGGCCGCTGCGTGAATTTTTTCTTATACAGGAGAGCGATGCATGTACGGCTTTACCGTGAATACGGCAGGTGATTTCAATGCCGCCCTGGTGCGCGTGACCGAGGCGCTCAAGCAGGAAGGCTTTGGCGTGCTGACCGAGATCGATGTGGCGGCGACCTTGAAGGCCAAACTGGGCATCGACAAGCGCCCCTACCGTATCCTCGGTGCCTGCAATCCCAAGCTGGCCAACCAGGCGCTGGAGGCCGAGCCGGACATCGGCCTGTTGCTGCCCTGCAACGTGGTCGTGCGTGAGGATGAAGAGGGTAAAATCGTGGTGGGTTTCATGGACCCGGTGCCCGTGCTTGGTCTGGTGCAGCGCAAGGAGCTGGAGGCGCTGGGCGGCGAGGTGCGCGCGAAGTTGCAGCGCGTGGCAGAGGCGCTGCGCAGCTGAGCTTGCACCCGCGCCGGTGTCATGGCCCTCGTGCCGGTAGTTGCGCTCTTGTCCTGATTTCGCAGTGCCGCGCCTGCTGCGCGGCGTGATGTGTCAGTGGGAGGTGATGGTGATGCAAAGACCTGGCGGATGGCGACGCAGCATTCCCGTGCTCATGGTGGGCCTGCTGATGATGGGTGCGGCCACGGCCGCGGAGCCGACCCCTGCCTATGGCCCCGGCATGATGGGTGGCTATGGCATGGGACCGGGAATGATGGGCGGCTACGGCATGGGACCGGGCATGATGGGCGGCTATGGCCCCGGTCCGGGTGGCGACGGAGCCTACGGCCCGGGGATGATGGGTGGTTACGGCATGGGCCCGGGCATGATGGGCGGCTATGGCATGGGGCCCGGCATGATGGGCGCCCCCGGTATGGGGATGCACATGGGGCTCGGTCCGGTCTGGGCCCTGGATCTGAACGAGAACCAGCGCCGCGCCATCGACAACATCATGGCGGAACAGCACAAGCAGCACTGGGCCGCGATGTCGGCGATGATTGGCGCGCAGGGGCGTCTGGCCGAGTTGCAGACCGCCGAGCAATGGGACGAGAAGGCCATCGCCCGGGTCTACGACGACATCTTCAAGCAGCAGCGGATGATGATCGAGCTGTCGGTCCGCACGCGTAATCGTATCTATGACCAGCTGACCGCCGAGCAGAAGGAGCAGGTGCGGCGCTGGTCGTGGGGTGGACGCTGGGGCCGCTAGGATGGAGCGGGGGCGGGCGCCGCCCGCCCCTGTTTCCTGATCCAGGTCAATGCCGCGCTGTCGCCGGCCCCTGCTAAACTAGCGAGCGGTTTCTATCTTTGAGGTCAGGCATGAATTCCGTTGTTCCCGGTTCACCCTTCGATTTGAACAACGAGGATGTCTACCGCCGCTGGCGTGACGCAAAGCTGCTCGCGTATCCACAACAGGCGGCGCAACTGATCGTTGAGGTGCGCGACCCGCGGGCACTCAGCGACAGCGAGTTCGCTGCCTTGCAGCAACGGTTGCAGAAGACCAACATGGCCATCTATGCCGCGGCGACGGGCGACGACCCCGACAAGGCGATCCCGCGCGAGCTGGGACGCCGCTTCGGCCTCGAGCGGCTGGACAGCAATTACCTGGCCGATGATGACGGGATCACCTCGCTCACCGTCAATCCGGATGGCGAACACCCGAGCTACATCCCCTATACCAACAAGCCCATAAAGTGGCACACCGACGGCTATTACAACACGCCGGAACACCAGATCCGCGGCCTGATCCTGCACTGCGTGCATGCGGCGGGGGAGGGTGGTGACAACGGCCTCATCGACCCCGAGGTGGCCTACATCCTGCTGCGCGATGAAAATCCGGATTTCATCCGCGTGCTGATGCGTCCCGACGTGATGACCATTCCACCCGGCAAGGATGGCGAAGGCGGTGAGCGCGATGCCGCCAGCGGTCCGGTGTTTTCCTATCATCCGGCCAGCGACAGCCTGCACATGCGCTACACCGCGCGCAAACGCAACATCGAGTGGAGCCAGGACTCCATGACGCAGGACACCGTGGCCTTTCTGGAGCAACTGCTCGACAGCGCCAATATGCCCTGTCGTTTCCGCGCCCGGTTGGAGCCTGGCATGGGGCTGATCTGCAATAATGTGCTGCACGACCGCAGCGGCTTTGCCGAACCCGCCGGTACCGCGCCGCGCCTGCTGTACCGTGCGCGTTATTTTGATCGCATCGCCGGCACCGGATTGCACGCGGTCTATCCGCAGTTGTAGCCCCACCGGTCAGTTGCGGCCGGGTAGGGAGTTTGCCTAGCCCGGCCGGGCTTTCGTTCTTGTCTTTAACCGGTATTTCGCGCCGTTGCACCATCCTGGGGCAATCCCTCTGGCGCGTTGCCGTCCACCGCGGCTCCCGGTATCCTGCGCCACCTTGCAGTTCCGGGCGTTTTGACTTTCATCAATGCGCCTCGCGCGCTGGCGGCGTGATCATGCCCCTCCACAGTGTTGAGGAAACATTCAATGACTACCATCACCGAGTACATGGGAGGCGATCACCGTCGTTGTGACGAACTGTTCGCTGCCGCCGAGCGGCTGGTGGCCGCAGGCGAATGGGGCGCCGCGACCGAGGCCTATACCAAGTTCCACGATGCCATCGAGCATCACTTCGGCATGGAGGAGGATGAGCTGTTTCCGGCCTTCGAAGAGGCCATGGGCAGCACCATGGGGCCGACCCAGGTGATGCGCATGGAGCATGGCCAGATGCGTTCCCTGTTCGAGCGCATGCGCAATGCGCTGACGGCCAAAGACACCGAAGAATATCTGGGTGCCTCCGACACCCTGTTGATCCTGATGCAGCAGCACAACATGAAGGAAGAGCAGATGCTCTATCCCATGAGCGAGCGCGCCCTCGCCGGCGGCGATGCGGTCTTGCAGCGCATGCAGGCCATGGGCTGAGATGCCGGACGACGCTGAACGCAGCATCGATGTCAGCGCATTGGGGCCACCCGAGCCGCTGGTATTGACGCTGGCGGCAGTGGAGCAGTTGCAGGCGGGGGAGTATCTGCGCATGCATCACCGCATGAAGCCCTGCCTGTTGTACGATGAATTGAATCGGCGCGGTTTCCGCCACGATACCCGTTGCGCCAGTGACGGCCTGTGTGACGTCTTCATCTGGCGCCAGGACGATGCCGCCGCCGCCGCGGCGGCAGGCCGCGTCACGGCGTCACTGGCACCCTGGACGGATGCGTAAGCGTTTTGTCCCGTATGCCGACGACCTTCCCATGAGACCCAGCACCGCCCTGCTCAGCCTGGAACAGACGCCGCCGCTGGCCGTGCCGTTGCGCTTTTTTCTGACTGCCCCCCTGTTCGGCGTTGCCGCTGCGCTGCTGGCGCTGTGGATCGGTCCGGAACACATGGGCTCGCGCTGGCAGCCGGGGGTGCTGGCCTTCACCCATCTGCTCACCCTGGGTTATCTGGCGATGGTGATGTTCGGTGCGCTGTTCCAGCTGTTGCCGGTGCTGGTCGGCGTGCGCCTGCGCCGGCCCCTGCCGACCGCCCGCGCCATCCATCTGTTGCTGGTCCTCGGCACGTTCCTGCTGGTCACGGCCTTTCTCACCGACGCCGACGGCTGGTTCGTCGCCGCCGCGGTGATGCTGGCGCTGGCGCTGGGCAGCTTCATCCTGGTCATCGGCCATGCGTTGTGGAACGCCTGCTCCGTCCACGAAACGGTGTGCGCCATGAAGCTGTCGGTGACGGCGCTCGGCGTGACGCTGCTGCTGGGCCTGTTGCTGGTGCTGGCCCATGTGGGCAGCGACCTTGCCCCCCGCGACCTGCTGATCGATTTGCACCTCGCCTGGGGCCTGCTGGGCTGGGCCGGCCTGTTGCTGATCGGGGTCGCCTATCAGGTGGTGCCGATGTTCCAGATCACGGCGGAATATGCGCCGCACCTGCGGCGCTGGTTGCCCTGGGCGGTAGTGCTGCTGCTCATCACCTGGTCGCTGTCCTTTCTGCATCTGCCGGCGCTGGCCTGGCTGCCGGGACTCGGGCTGGCGATGGTGTTTGCACTATTCGCCATGGCCACCCTGCAACTGCAACGCCGCCGTCTGCGCCGCCTACCCGACGTGACGGTGGATTTCTGGTATCTGGGCCTGCTGTGCATGCTGGCCGCTGCCGGCCTGTGGCTGCTGCATCAGGGCTGGCCGCAGGTGCTGCGCCTGCAGCAGTTTCATCTGTGGTGGGGCGTGCTGCTGCTGGTGGGCAGCGGCGGCGCCGTGATCAGCGGCATGCTGTACAAGATCGTGCCGTTCCTGATCTGGCTGCACCTCAACAACCGCATGCAGGCGGCAGGGCAGTGGCAGGGGAAGATTCCCACCATGCGCCAGGTGATCGCCGAACGCAGCGCGCGGCACCATCTGTATCTGCACCTAGCCGCTGTCATGCTGCTTTTCCCCGGCACCGTTTGGCCGTTGCTGTTCTATCCGGCCCTGCTGGTCCTGGCCGCGGCCTACGCGGTGCAATGGTGGAACCTGGTGGGGGCGGCGCGGATGTACCGTGACGTGCTGCGTGAGGCCGGCGTGCAGGACTAGCCGGACATCAGGGCCCTGATGCGCCGCGCGTCGCCGGGCGGACACTCATCCGGCACCGCCATTCAGTCGTGGTGCCCACCACGGCATACGTTATTTTTTTGGCCTGACGGCGCTATACTCCGGCTATCGCAAGGTAGCCAGGAAAGGCATTCACGGATGAAAATTTCCCCCCTCTGGTCGGGTATGGCAGTGGCTGCTGCCGGTCTGCTTCTGACCCTGATCCTCGTCTACCAAGATCAACAACGGCAGGACCTCCGGCAACAGGCGGAAGTGGCACAGGAATTGCGCCTGCTGCGCGCGCGCGTCGAAGGTCTGCTCGATAAATACCTCTATCTCGGCACGGGCCTGGCCGCCTATGTCGCTACCCATCCGGATGTTTCATCGTATGACTTCGCGGCGCTGATGCAGCGCATCGCGCAGGGCGATGTACTGCTGCGCGGCGTGATGCTGTTGCGTGATGACCAGCCCAGCCATGTGTATGCGCCGCCGCCGCGGGTCAATTCGACGAGCAGCGCCCTGCTGCGACTCAATCTCCCGGTCATGGTGCCGGAGGTGGGCAAGCTGCGTCGCTGGGGTTCGCTGGAAATCGATCTCGACCGTGGCGAGCTGCTGCTGCTGGCCGGTCTGCCCCGCTCCGGCGACCCGCTGCAGATCGCGGTGCGCAGCCACGATGGTCTTCTGCTGGCCGGCACACCCGAGGTATTTGCCGCGGCACAGGTGCGGACGGAGATCGTCCTTCCCGATGGCCGCTGGTCGATTGCCGGGCGCGCCGGCCCGCCCTCCGACCGGTGGTACTGGCTGGTGCTGCTCGGCGGGTTTGCCGCCTTGCTGGGGGGGGTGCTGACCTGGCGCTGGCAGACTGCCCGGGTCGACACCTACCACCAGGCCCTGCACGACTGCCTCACCGGCCTGCCCAATCGCCGCCTGTTGCAGGACCGCGTGCAGCAGGCCTGCGCCGCTGCCGCACGCTCACGCCGCCGGATTGTGTTGATGTACCTGGACCTGGACAACTTCAAGCCGGTCAATGACAACTACGGCCACCACGCCGGCGATGCGGTGCTGTGCGACGTGGCGCGGCGGCTGCATCATTGCGTGCGCCGCAGCGATACCGTGGCCCGGGTGAGCGGCGATGAGTTCGTGCTGGTGTTGGAAGAGCTGACGGATGTCGCCGAGGCCGAGGCGGTGGCGGACAAGGTGCTGACCATCTTTGCCCGCCCCATCGTGGTGGGCGAGCATGCCTTCGTGCTCGGTTGCAGCATCGGGATGGTGGCCATGGAGCCCGGCTGCGATGTGGATGTGGCACTGATGCGTGCAGACAACGCCATGTATCGGGCCAAGCGCGATGGCAAGAACAGCTACCGCTGGTATGTCCCGGTACCGGAGCAGCTCAACCTGGAAGTGGCGGCAGAAGCGGCGGTGTAAGCGGTGAGGCAGATACAAGATACAAGAGGAAAGATGCAAGGGAATGTGTGCGCTGCGCGCACGGTCGTATGAATTCCAGAACAACACGAGCGCAGCGAATTCATTTACTTTTATCTTGTATCTGCCTCACCGCACCTCGGCCGTGCCTTCCCCGCGCGGGTCGCTGGCCGCCAGCACGCGCCTTCCCCGCCGATCCCACCATACCGCCTGCATATTGCCCCAGGGCTGCGCTACCTGCTGCAGGCTGTGGCCGCGCAGGGTCAGTTCGTCCTGCAGGTCCGCACTGAAGGCCCCCGGCTCGAACTGCAGGGTATCCGGCAGGTACTGGTGGTGAAAGCGCGGCCGCGTGACCCAGTCGGCCGGCGCCCGGCCGGCGGCAAACTCCAGCGTACCCAGCAGCACCATCGTGATGATGCGGCTGCCACCAGGGGTGCCGAGGATCGCCACACCGTCAGGGCCATCGATGAAGGTCGGCGTCATGCTCGACAGCGGCCGCTTGCCCGGCGCGATGGCATTGGCCTCGGCGCCCACCAGGCCGTAGGCGTTGGGTACGCCGGGTTTGGCGGAGAAGTCGTCCATTTCGTCGTTGAGCAGGACGCCGCTACCTTCCGGCATGAAGCCGGAGCCGAAGGGATAGTTGATACTGAGCGTGGCGGCCACGCGGTTGCCGTCGCGGTCGAGGATGGACAGGTGGGTGGTGTGGTAGCCGCCCGGCGCGGCGGCGATGCCGGGCAACGCAGCACTGGGCGTCGCCTGTGCCCGGTCGATGCCGGCGCGCAATGACGCCGCATAGGCCGGGTCGGTGAGGCGCGTCACCGGCACGTCCACGAAATCCGGGTCGCCGAGGAATGCGGCCCGGTCACGGTAGGCGCGGCGCATGGCCTCCACCGCAAGGTGGACCCGGTCGGCCTCGGCCAGTGTCCCCCAGTCATAGCCGGCGAGGATGTTGAACATCTGCAGCAGGGCAACGCCGCCGGAGGAGGGCGGTGCCGCGGTGGTGACGGTCAGGCCGCGGTAACTGCCGCGCAGCGGTATCCGCTCCACCACCCGATAGTCGCGCAGGTCCTGTTCGCTCCAGATGCCGCCGGCCTGGCGCACCCCGTCCAGCATGGCGCGGGCGGTGGGGCCTTGGTAGAAACCGGCGTGCCCGGAACGGGCCAGCCGCTCCAGGGTGGTTGCGAGGTCCGGCTGACGGATGCGGTGACCCAGCGGCGGCACGGCATGGTCCTTGAGGAAGGTCCGCGCGGCGGCAGGGGAGGCGCGCAGGGTCTCCTGCCGGAACGTGGTCATACGCTGGTAGTGTTCGCTTACTTCAAAGCCACCACGGGCATGGCGGATGGCGGGGGCCAGGCTGTGCGTCAGGGGCAGGCGACCGTAGTGTTCGGCGATATGCGCCAGCGCGGCCGGGGCACCGGGGATGGCGGCGGCGAGGGCGCCATCCATGGACAGTCCCGGCACCACCTCGCCTTTGGCATCCAGGTACATGTCCCGATGGGCCGCCAGCGGCGCCCGCTCGCGGCCGTCCACCATCACCTGCCGGCCGTCGCCGGCGCGGTGCAGCAGCCAGAAGCCGCCGCCGCCGAGGCCAGAACTGTACGGCTCCACCACCGCCAGAACCGCACTCACCGCCACGGCGGCATCGAAGGCGTTGCCGCCGGCGGCGAGGATTTCGTGACCGGCAGCGGTGGCCAGGGGGTGGGCGCTGGCTACCGCCGCCGCCGGCGGCCGCTCCATGGCCTGGGCGGATGACCACAGCGCCAGCAGCAGTAGCAATAGGGTACGGATGTGCATGGCGGTACCTCGCAAATGAAAAAGGCTCCCGACGGAGCCTCTTTCACCTTGATTGCGCTGGATTATCAGGCCTTTTGCAGCTTCTCGTACTTGGCCTGCAGCTGCTCGTGGGTTTCCACGTGGTTGGGATCCTTGGGGATGCAGTCTACCGGGCAGACTTCCACGCACTGCGGGGTGTCGTAGTGGCCGACGCATTCCGTGCACAGATTGGGGTCGATGACGTAAATGTCGTCGCCCTGCGAGATCGCGCCGTTGGGGCACTCGGGCTCGCAAACATCACAATTGATGCACTCGTCGGTGATCATCAGTGCCATGGACTTCTAACCTCCTGCTGACGGGCGCCGGGGCGCCCTATGGATACAATGCGCCCTATATTAGCGCAATCTGTTTTCAAGTGCAGCCAGCACCTTGGGGTGAACGAAGGCGGAGACATCGCCGCCCAGGGAGGCCACTTCCTTGACCAGGCTGGAAGAGATGAAAGCATAGTTCTCCGCCGGGGTAAGGAACAGCGTTTCCACCCGGGGTGCCAGGCGCCGGTTCATGCCTGCCAGCTGGAACTCATATTCGAAGTCGGATACGGCGCGCAGGCCGCGCAGGATCACCTGGGCATCGCGCTGCTGCACGTAGTCGGCCAGCAGCGAGTCGAAGCCGCACACCTCCACATTGGACAGGCCGGTCAGCGCCTCGCGCGCCAGGGTGATGCGCTCCTCCAGGGTGAAGGCCGGCTGCTTCTTTGCATTGGCGGCAATGGCGACGATGACCCGATCAAACAGCCGCGCCGCGCGCTCGATGATGTCGCTGTGGCCGTTGGTGATGGGGTCGAAGGTGCCGGGATAGAGGGCAGTGATGTGCATCGGCAATCCGGGGGCGAAGGTTTCGCCGCATCATAGCACGGCGCCCGCGCCGGGCGCGTTACGGCGCCTGCAACAGGCTGTAGCGCACCTGCCCCGCCTGCTTGCTGCGCAGCAGCTCCCAGTCCGGCGGCAGCGGCGGCTCACCCAGTTCCGCTTCGTTTTCCACATACACCCGCGCACCGGATGCAAGCCAGCCGGCGCCGAGTTTTTCCAGGCAGGCCGGCAGCAGATCCCTGCGGAATGGCGGGTCGAGGAATACCACGTCGAAGGGGCGCGGCGGGCGTTGCAGAAAGGCCAGCGCATCGGCCTGCACCACGCTGGCACCATGGGCGCCGAGCAATTTGAAATTCTGTTCCAGCTGCACGATGACGCGCCGATCGGTATCGACGAATACCACTTCCGCCGCGCCGCGCGACAACGCCTCCAGACCCAGCGCGCCGCTGCCGGCATACAGGTCGAGGCAGCGTGCGCCCTGAATGATCGGGGCGAGCCAGTTGAACAGCGTTTCGCGCACCCGATCGGGACTGGGACGCAGCCCCTCCACGTCGGGAAAGCTGACGCGGCGGCTGCGCCAGGTGCCGCCGATGATGCGCAGTTGATTGGGTCCGTGCCGCGGCATGGGATTCCTCATAAAAACTTCCGACTTTCAACGCAGACGAGTACATGGACGTGCTCGGCTGGAAATGTCTGGAACATATTTCCCAGACGCAAGGGGTGCCCGGGAATTCAAAATTCAAGATTCAAAATTTGTAATTCAAACGCTTGGTAGGTGGGTTTTGGATCCATGATGGTTTGAATTTTGGAGGACTATTTCCCGTTGCCGACGGTGACGGTGATGAGGCGCTCGGGGTCGACGCGCCGCTGGAAGGCGTCGCGGATCTGTTCGGCGCTCACCGCGTTCACCCGCTCGATGAAGCGATCGAGATAATCCAGCGGCAACTGGTAGAAGGCGATCATCGCCAGGTAACCGGCGATGTCGCTGTTGCTGTCGATATTGAGCGGAAAGCCGCCGGTAATGTTTTTCTTGGCGGCGATCAGCTCCTCTGCCGTCGGTCCTTCGCTGCGGTAACGTTGCAGGGTGGCACGCATGACGTCCAGCGCCTCGACCGCCGACTCGTTCTTGGTCTGCACGCCCATCTGGAACGGGCCGGCCTGACGCATGGGCATGAAGTAGCTGTAGGCGCTGTAGGCGAGGCCGCGCTTTTCGCGCACCTCGTCGGAGATGCGCGACACCAGACCGGAGCCGCCGAGGATGTGGTTGCCCACGTACAGCGCGAAGTAGTCCGGGTCGCCGCGCTGCAGCACCGGCTGGCCGACCAGGATATGCGTCTGGCTCGACGGGTGGTTGATGCGCACGGTGTCGCCGGTCGGCGTGGACACCGCCGGCAGCGGGGCCTGCGTCGTGCCCTGCGGCAAGGGGCCGACCAGGGCCTCGGCCAGCCGCTCGGCCGTGCTGCGCTGCAGGTCACCGACGATGACCACGATGGCATTGCGCGCCACATAGTGGCGGCGATAGTGGGCCAGTACATCGGCGCGCTTGAGCGCCGCCACGCTCTGCGCCGTGCCCAGCGGCGGCTGCGCATAGGGATGGGCACCGTAGAGGGCGCGGTAAAAGGCGCGGTCGGCGAGGGCGCCGGGATTCTGCTCCTGGGCGCGCAGCCCCACCTGGACACGGCTGCGCTCACGCTCGAAGGCGGCGGCAGGAAAGGTGGGGGCGCGCAGGATCAGGGCCAGCGTATCCACGGCCGGCTGCAACAGCGCAGCGTCGGTCAGGCTGCGCAGGCTGACGCTGGCGTAGTCGCGCCCGGCGCTGCTGCCGATGCGCGCGCCGAGGGCATCGAACTGCTCGGCGATGGCATCGGCGTCCAGCGTGCCGGCGCCTTCCGTCAGCAGGCCCGCGGTCAGGTTGGCGACACCGGGCACGGCGTCACGTGCGCTGCCGCCGTCGAACACCACCTGCACATCCACCATCGGCAGCTCGTGCGCGGCGACGAAGTAGACGCGGGCACCGTTGCCGGTCTGCCAGTGTTCGATCTGCGGCAGGGCGGCGACGATGGCGGACCAGCACAGCAGAGCTACGACCATCAGTATCTTTTGCATGGCAAACTTCATGTTTGAAACCTCTACATCGCCGCAGGGTGCGCACTGCACACCACTCTATCGGCCCAAAGGTGTACGGTGCGCGGTGCGCATCCTACGCGTGTCAATGTCGGGTGAGACCGCCTGCGGCGGCGCGCGGCGCGGTGCCGTCCAGCGGCTGCGGTTCGAGTACCGCGACGGTCAGGTTGTCGTCGACAAGGAACTCGCGCGCCACCGCCATCACCTGTTCCGGCGTCACCGCGGCGATACGCTGCGGATATTCATCCAGCAGGCGCCAGTCCAGACCGACGGTCTCCATCACGCCGATCTGCATTGCCTGATAGAACACCGAATCCAGTTCATACACCTTGGCGGCGGTGACCTGCGCCTTGATGCGCGCCAGCTCGGCGCCGCTCACCGGTTCGCTCTTGAGACGCTCGATCTGCCCCTTGATGGCCTGTTCCAGCGCCGCGACGTCGTGGCCCTGCGCCGGCGTGCCGCTGAAGCTGAACAGGTCGCCGAGGCGGGCGGTGAGGGTGTAGCCGGCGCTGACGCCGGCGGCGATCTGGCTGCCGCGCACCAGCTCGCGCGGCAGGCGCGCGCTGTCGCCGCCGTCGAGCACGCCGCCCAGCACCTCCAGCGCGTAGGGCTTCCAGTCCTCCGTCGCGGTCTTCAGCGTCGGCACCTTGTAACCCATGATCAGATACGGCAGTTCTGCCGGCGCCTTCACCACGACGCGGCGCACGCCGCGCTGCGGCGGCTCCAGGCGCGGCTTGGGCGGTGTGATGGTGCTGGGCTTGAGCGGGCCGTAGTGGCGCTCGGCCAGGGCGAATACCTCCTGCGGAACCACGTCGCCGACCACCACCAGGGTGGCGTTGTTGGGTGCGTACCAGGTCTGATACCAGCGGCGCAGGTCGTCGGCCTGCAGATTTTCCAGGTCGTTCATCCAGCCGATGATGGGATGGCGGTAGGGGCTGGTCTGCCAGGCGGCAGCGCTGAACTGCTCCCAGGCGAGCGCCTGCGGGTTGTCGTCGGTGCGCAGCCGGCGCTCCTCCTTCACTACCTGCAATTCCTTGGCCGTTTCCTGCGGGTCCAGGGTGAGGTGGCGCATACGGTCGGCCTCCAGCTCGAAGGCGATGGGCAGGCGCGACTTTTCCAGCTGCTGGAAGTAGGCGGTGTAGTCCTGGGCGGTAAAGGCGTTCTCGCGGCCGCCCTGCTCGGCGATGATGCGCGAGAACTGGCCCGGCGGGTGATTGGGCGTGCCCTTGAACATCATGTGCTCCAGCACATGGGAGATACCGGTCAGGCCGTCGTATTCGTAGCTGCCGCCGACCTTGTACCACACCTGGGATACCACCACCGGGGCGCGGTGGTCCTCCTTGACGATCACCTTGAGACCGTTGGCCAGGGTGGTTTCATGTACCGGGCCGGTGGTGGTGACGGGGCGCGGCGCATCGGGCACGGCGGCGCAGCCGGCCAGCAGCGCGCTGGAGAGCAGGATGCCTGCAATGGGTTTCATCGGTCTGCCTTTATTGTTGCTTTGGTGAGTTGTGGCGAGGTGGTAGGATAGCACCGCCCTGCCATCGAAACGGTGTGCAGGAAGTGACAGCAGCCATCTGCCCAGGTTCCGCACAGAAAATCAGCCCCATGTTTGGATTCGGCAAGAACAAGCCCGGCGAGAAACCGGAAGAAAAGCAGGGCAAGCCCGGCCTGCTGGCGCGTCTGCGCCAGGGCCTGGCCAAGACCGGTCAGTTGCTCAACACCGACATCCGCGACCTGGTGCCGGTGGGGCGCAAGATCGATGACGAGCTGCTGGAAGAGCTGGAGACGCGCCTCCTGCTGGCCGACGTCGGCGTCGAGGCGACCACCGCCATCATCCAGGACCTCACCAAGCGCATCTCGCGCAAGCAGCTCGACGACAGCACCGCCCTGTTCGCCGCCCTGCGTGAGGACATGGCCGCCATCCTGGCGCCGAGCAGCCAGCCGCTGGTCATCGACGGCACGCACCAGCCCTTCGTGATCCTGATGGCCGGGATCAACGGCGCCGGCAAGACCACCACCATCGGCAAGCTGGCCAAGCGGTTACAGGCCGAGGGCAAGAGCGTGATGCTCGCCGCCGGCGACACCTTCCGTGCCGCCGCGGTGGAGCAGTTGCAGGTGTGGGGCGAGCGCAACGGCATCCCGGTCATCGCCCAGGGCAGCGGCGCCGACACCGCCTCGGTGATCTTCGATGCCCTGCAGGCGGCCAAGAGCCGCGGCATCGATGTGCTCATCGCCGACACCGCCGGCCGCCTGCACACCCAGTCCAACCTGATGGAAGAGCTGAAGAAGGTGAAGCGTGTGCTGGGCAAGATCGACCCTGACGCGCCGCACGAGGTGTTGCTGGTGCTTGATGCCGGCACCGGCCAGAACGCCCTGCAGCAGGCGCAGCAGTTCCACCAGGCCATCGGCGTCACCGGCCTCGCCCTGACCAAGCTGGACGGCACCGCCAAGGGCGGCATCATCTTCGCCATCGCCAAGCGCCTCGGCCTGCCGATCCGCTTCATCGGCGTGGGCGAGGGCATCGACGACCTGCGCGTGTTCGAGGCCGGTGAATTTGTCGAGGCCCTGTTAGGTGAAAAATAGAGGAAAGATGCAAGAGCAAAGAGACAAGGGGTGGTGCGGCCTGCGGCCGGTTTTTCTTGTATCTTGTCACTTGTATCTTGTATCTGAATTTAAATGATCCGTTTCTCCAACGTCAGCAAGCGCTATCCCGGCGGCTACGAGGCCCTGTCGGATGTGTCGCTGCATCTGGCACCGGGCGAGATGGCCTTTCTCACCGGCCACTCCGGCGCCGGCAAGTCCACCCTGCTCAAGCTCATCGCCCTCATCGAGCGGCCCACCAACGGCCAGGTGATCATCAACAGCCAGAACTTCGCCAAGGTCGGGCGGCGGCGCATCCCCTACGTGCGGCGCGACATCGGCATCATCTTTCAGGACCATCGCCTGCTGTTCGATCGCACGGTGTTCGACAATGTCGCCCTGCCGCTGATCATCGCCGGCCACAGCCATCAGGAGATCGGTCGCCGCGTGCGTGCCGCGCTCGACAAGGTGGGCCTGCTCAGCAAGGAGAAGATGTATCCCATCACCCTGTCCGGCGGCGAACAGCAGCGCGTCGGCATCGCCCGCGCCGTGGTGAACAAGCCGCCGCTGCTGCTCGCCGACGAACCCACCGGCAATCTCGATCCGGATCTGTCGCGCGAGATCATGGGGCTGTTCGAGGAATTCAACCGCGTCGGCGTGAGCGTGCTCATCGCCAGCCATGACCTGGAGCTGATCCGGCAGTTGGGCCATCGCGTGCTGCGGCTGGATCACGGTCGCCTGCTAGGCGATACGGGAGGGGCGCGCTGATGGCCGAGCTGCAACGCAATGCCGGCGCCCCGGAAGGGGCGCGGGTGGTCAAGATGGGTATAGGCGCATTGTTGCGCTCCTGGCTGCTGCGCCACGTGCAGACCTTCTTCTACACCCTGGGCCAGATCTGGCGCCGCCCGTTCAACGCCATACTCACCGCCGCGGTGATCGGCATCGCCCTGGCCCTGCCCGCCGGGCTGCACGTGCTGCTCGGCAATGCCCAGCAGGTGGCGCACGGCTGGGACGGCGCCACCCAGATATCGCTGTTCCTCAAGCGCAACGTGAGTGAGATGCGCGCCCAGTTGCTCGCGCGTGAGCTGGATGCCCTGCCGGAGATCGGGTCGGTGCGCTACATCTCGCGCGAGCAGGCCCTGGAGGAGTTCAAGAGCCTGTCCGGCTTCGGCGATGTGTTGCAGGTGCTGGAGGACAACCCGCTGCCCTCGGTACTGGTGCTGTTTCCCAAGGTGGAGCAGGAACAGGGGCCGGAGGCCATGGAGCGCCTGTTGGAGCAGTTGCGGGCCCGTCCCGAGGTGGACCTGGCGCAGCTGGACATGCAGTGGGTCAAGCGCATCTACGCCATGATGGACATCGTCAGCCGCGGCGTCTGGGTGCTCGGTTCGCTGCTCGGTCTCGCGGTGCTGCTGGTGGTGGGCAACACGATACGGCTGGCCATCCAGAACCGGCGCGACGAAATCGTCATCATCAAGCTCATCGGCGGCACCGACGCCTTCATCCGTCGCCCCTTCCTCTACACCGGCTTCTGGTACGGCCTGTTCGGCGGTGCCGTCGCCCTGGGCATGATCCAGGTGTCGCTGCTGTTCCTCGCCGGTCCGGTGGCCGGTCTGGCCGGCCTGTACGGCAGCGATTTCCGTCTGCACGGCCTGGATGCGCTGACCGCCCTGGCGCTGTTCGGCGGCGGCTGCCTGCTCGGCCTGCTCGGCTCCTGGCTGGCGGTGGGGCGGCACCTGCGCGAGATCGAGCCGACCTGATAGGGTTTCTGCCGCATTGTGCGGGGAACGCCGGGGCCCGAAACTAACGTGCCTGTGGTATAAAACACACATGCTTGATGTGTGATTGGAAAAGATGCGCAGGGAGAGGGAGCAGCGATGAGCAACAGCATACTGGTGGTGGATAGTTCGGCGCTGTCGCGCGAACTCATCACCCGTCGTCTCGACGAGGCCCTGCCCGGTGCGCGCGTCACCGCCGTCGGCACCGAGGCGGAGGCGTTGGCGCGGCTGGAGCAGGAGCGCTTTTCCATCGTCACCACCGCCCTGATGCTGCCCGATGCCGACGGCCTCGACCTGTGCCGCCGCATCCGTCACAGCAAGCGCCACCACTACACCCCGGTGATCATCATCTCCAGCGACGCCGATCAGCGCCTGATCCGTGAGGGTTACGCCGCCGGCGTGACCGACTACTTCGACAAGTCCCTGGGCTTCCAGGCCTTCGGCCAGTTCATCAAGGCCTTCCTCGAACGCAACGCCGCGCTGTATGGCCGTGTGCTGTACATCGAGGACAGCCGCACCGTCGCCGCCGTCACCAAGGGCATGCTGGAGCAGCACGGCCTGGCGGTGACGCATACCATGGCGGTGGAGGATGCGCTGGACCTGCTGGGACATGCGCGGCAGGCCGATGAGCGCGGTTTCGACCTGGTGATTACCGATTTCTTCCTCAAGGGCGAGATGACCGGCGGCGACCTGCTCTATGTGCTGCGCGCGCGTCAGCACTATTCACAGCAGGAGCTGCCGGTGCTGGTGATCACCGGCAATGACGACGTCTCCACCCAGGTGGAGGTGTTCCGTGCCGGTGCCAACGACTTCGTCAACAAGCCGCTGGTGGAGGAGGTGCTGATGGCGCGCGTGCGTTCGCTGCTCCTCATCAAGCACCAGTTCGACGCCATCCGCCGCCAGGCCGCCGACATGGAGCGCCTGGCCACCACCGACGCCCTCACCGGCGTGCGCAACCGCCGCTACCTGGTGGACGAGGGCCAGGGCTTCCTCAGCCGCACGCCGCAGGGCTGGGCGATGATCGTCGACCTCGATCACTTCAAGCGCATCAACGATGGCTTCGGTCACCTCATCGGCGACAAGGTGCTGATGGCCATGGGCGACACGCTGAACCGGCTGTTTCCGGACGGTCTCTGCGCCCGCTTTGGTGGCGAGGAATTCGTCGTCCTGCTGCATGGCGACGGCGTCCCGGCGCGGGCAGAGGCGCTGCGCGCCGAGGTGGAAAAGCTCAAGCCCGCCGGGGTGGACGTCACCCTGAGCCTGGGCCTTGCCCCGGTGGCCGAACATCCGGGCAAGGACCTCAATGCCCTGCTCGGCATCGCCGACCAGGCCCTCTACAAGGCCAAGGCCGAAGGCCGCAACCGCGTCTGCCTGACGCACGGCGACGGCAGCATCAGTCCTGTAGCCTCCCCCAACGCCTGATCCTTTGCCGGCGGAACTCCCGCCCCCTCTTGGCACTCTCACCCTGAGAGTGCTAAAACTATCCCACCGAGGAATTTGCCGGCAGGGATTGCGCTGCCAATAGTTGAGTGTTATGGTTGGTTTTAACTGGGCCAGCCAACTGGCATGTGAACGCGAGATAGGGAGTAACAATGAGTAAAGCCCTGCAATTGCAAGTGAATACCCCGCTCGGCAGCATCGAGGCCTATACCCAGGCCATCAACCGTATCCCGATGCTGACGGCCGAGGAAGAGCGCGAGCTGGCGGTCCGCCTGCGCGACCACGCCGACCTGGAGGCCGCGCGCCGCCTGGTGATGGCACACCTGCGTTTCGTCGCCCATATCGCCCGCGGTTATTCCGGCTACGGCCTGCCCCAGGCCGACCTGATCCAGGAAGGCAATATCGGCCTGATGAAGGCGGTGAAGCGTTTCGATCCGGAGCAGGGCGTGCGTCTGGTGTCCTTTGCCGTGCACTGGATCCGCGCCGAGATTCACGAGTTCATCCTGCGCAACTGGCGCATCGTCAAGGTGGCCACCACCAAGGCGCAGCGCAAGCTGTTCTTCAACCTGCGCTCCTCCAAGAAGCGCCTGGGCTGGTTCTCCAAGGAAGAAGTGGATGCGGTGGCCAAGGATCTGGGCGTGCCGGCGGCCACGGTGCTGGAGATGGAGTCGCGTCTCGCCGGCCAGGATGTCACCTTCGATGCCCAGTCCGATGACGAGGACGAAGTGATGGCGCCGGCGGCCTATCTGGCCGACACGCGCTTCGAACCGGCGGCCCAGCTGGAGGCCTCCAACTTCGAGGCGGACAACAGCCAGCGCCTGCACAGCGCCCTCGCCACCCTGGATGACCGCAGCCGCGACATCGTTGCCGCGCGCTGGCTGTCCGATGACGGCAAGACCACGCTGCAGGACCTGGCGGACAAGTACAACGTCTCCGCCGAGCGTATCCGCCAGCTGGAGAAGAACGCCATGAACAAGCTGCGCAACATGCTGGCCGCCTGACCGGCGTTTTTTGCGGCACCAACGACAACGGCCTCCCAGTGAGGCCGTTGTCGTTTTCCGGCGCTGCGGCTCAGTGATTGAGGGACAGCGAGATGGTGGTGCCGGCGGGGGTCGGTACGATGCTGATGGCGATGCTGCTCCGCTGGCGGCTGAACTCCAGCGCATGGGCGTTGCCGATGGCGATGGCGGCGGTCTGCTCCCAACCCTTTTCGGTGAGCTGGTCGTGGTAATAGCGGGCCGCCTGTTCCACCGGGCTGGCGGTATTGATCACCACGCTGGCGCCCTGCGGATATTCGCTGGCGGAGTCCAGCTGGGCCTGCGGGTAGAGCGGGATTTCCTGTTCGAGGACGCTGGGGTAGCCGGCGGCCGCCAGGGCCGTGGTGGCAAACAGCAACAGGCTGGAGAATAAAACACGGGCGTAGGCTGACATAATTCCCCTCCATGGAGTAATTGATTCCCTAAGGAATATTTGTATACCAGTTCGCATTTTTTGGCAATTGCAAATTAGTACATTTTTATATAGACATATAATTTACAAGGTTTATGTTGCGGGTGCATGACAGGGTGGCATGGCAGTGAAGCCGCCGCCCATCCGGTCTAGCCTGTGAATATCATGGAACAGAATGTTCTGTTGGCCCTTGGTCTTACCGCGCTGGCCGGCCTGTCCACCGGCATCGGTAGCGCCGTCGCGCTGTTTGCCCGGCGCAGCAATGTCTCCCTGCTGTCGGCGGCGCTCGGCTTTTCCGCCGGTGTGATGATCTATGTGTCGTTTGTCGAACTGCTGGCCGGCGGCCAGGTCTTGCTGCAAAACCACTACGGGATGAAGCTGGGCAGCTGGCTGACGGTGGGGGGATTCTTCGGCGGGATCCTGCTGATCCTGATCATCGACATGCTGGTGCCGGCGCATGAAAACCCGCACCAGGCCCAGTTCATGAATGACAACGGTGCGGGTCTGCAGCATCTGCATCGCGTCGGTCTGCTGTCCGCCCTGGCCATCGGCATCCACAACTTTCCCGAGGGTATGGCCACCTTCATGGCGGTGCTGGCCGATCCGCTGGTGGGCGTGTCCATCGCCATCGCCATTGCCCTGCACAACATCCCGGAAGGTATCTCCATCGCGGTGCCGGTGTATTACGCCAGCGGCAGCCGGCGCCGCGCCTTCTGGTTTTCCTTTCTCTCCGGCCTGGCCGAGCCGGTGGGTGCATTGGTCGGCTATCTGCTGTTGCGCCCGTTTCTCGATGACGGCGTCATGGGGCTGGTCTTCGCGGCGGTGGCGGGGATCATGGTGTTCATCTCGCTGGATCAGCTCATCCCCAATGCCAAGAAGTACGATACAGGCCATCAGGCGGTGTATGGCCTCATTGCCGGCATGGGGGTGATGGCGGTGACGCTGGTGATGCTGGCGTAGCTCAGAGGCAGGGATTGATCTGCGCCGCAATGGCCTCCACGCACAATCCCTCCTGATAGGGGATGACGCCGAGCAGCGGCGCATCGATGCGCTGCTGGATGGAGAGGATGTTCTGCGGCAGCTTGCTCATGCGCAGGTCGAGGGTGTTGGCGACCCAGCCGGTGAGCTTGCAGCCACGCGCGCGGATCGCTTCGGCGGTAAGCAGGGCGTGATTGATGCAGCCCAGGCGCAGGCCGACCACCAGGATGACCTCCAGATCGAGCCGGATGGCGAGATCGGCCATGGATTCACGCTCGTTGAGCGGCACCAGCCAGCCGCCGGCCCCTTCCACTACCACCGCATCGGCCGCGGCGGCGAGGGTCTGATAGTGCCGTGCGATGCGCTCCAGCTCGATGTGCATGCCGGTCTGTGCCGCAGCCAGATGTGGCGCCACCGCTGGGCCGAAGGCATAGGGATTGATCACGGTGTAATCCATCGGCAGCGAACCGTGCTGCTGCAACAGCAGCGCATCTTCATTGCGCAGGCCATCCGGCGTCTGCTCGCAGCCGGCCGCCACCGGCTTCATGCCAAGCACGCGCATACCCTGGCGCTGCAGGGCCACCATCAGGCCGGCGCTGACCCAGGTCTTGCCCACGCCGGTGTCGGTGCCAGTGACGAAGATGCCGCGGGTCATGATGTGCATTCCCCGTAGGGTGCGCACTGCGCACCGGGAACCAGATGCAAGGACAAAGGCCTGACACGGTGGTGTACGTTACGTGCAGGGCTTTTGCATGCAAAAACTACGTGCGCAGCGAGTTCTACCACTTGCATCTTGTAACTTGAAACTTGTGTCTCGGTTTTCAGTTGCAGGTGCGCGGTGCGCACCCCGCGGGAAACTGTTGTCATCTCAGCGCCTCTGCTTCAGTTCGGCCTGCAACTGGGCAAACGGGATGGCGGTGACGCCGTCGCGTGTCTGCCGCTGCGGTGTCAGCGGCGTCCAGGCATGACCGTAGACGATCTCGTAGCTGGCCGGCAGACGGCCGTCGCGGCGGAACCGCTCATAGGCGGCCAGCATGGCGTTCAGCTTGTTTTTACCGGTGAGGCCGCTGTGACGGCCGCGATTAACGTTGTGGGCACCGATGGTCTTGAGGTCGCTCATCAGGGTGCGCGCATCCTGGTAGGTCAGCACGATGTCCTCGCGGTCCATCACCGGGTCGGCAAAGCCATTGCGCAACAGGCCATCGCCCAGGTCATGCATGTCGACGAATGCATTGACATGCATCGCCGCGTCCACCGCGCGCCAGGCGGCGCGCAGCTCCTTCAGCGTGTCGGGGCCGAAGGTGGAGAACAGCAGCAGGCCGCCCGGTTTCAGCACGCGGCGGAATTCGGCGAAGGTGGTGTCCGGATTGCTGCACCACTGAATGGTGACATTGGAAAACACAAGGTCGACCGAGGCGTCGGCCAGTGGCAGTGCTTCGGCATCGGCGCAAACGAAGCCCGGACGGCGGCGCAGGCGCTGCCACCAGCCGAAGCGTCGGCGCGTGTACTGCAGCATGCCGTGCGCGATGTCGAGGGCAATGAGCCGTGCCTGCGGATAGCGTGCCGCCAGTTGCGTGCTGCAAAAGCCGGTGCCGCTGCCCACCTCCAGCACGCGCTGCGGTGTGATCTTCATCAGTTCCAGCCGCTCCAGCAGGCGCGTGCCGATCTCGCGCTGCAACACCGCCGCCTCGTCATAACGCGAAGCGGCCTTCTCAAAGGCGGCGCGCACCAGGCGCTTGTCGGGCAGGGGCAGGTTCATGGAATCGAAAATCCAACGCAAAGGCGCAAAGACGCAAAGGGATCGTGTGTTTCGGTGCGTAAGCCGCCCGCTTGGCTGGGGAGATACTGGCACCTGCGCTTACTGCAACAAGGCATCTTTGCGCCCTTTGCATCTTTGCGTCTTTGCGTTGGATGTTGCCTTCCAAATCTCATCGCAGGAACGCCTCCAGCGCGGCGAGGAATGCGTCGGGATGCGACAGGAAGGGCGCGTGGCCCGCGTTGTCGATGACGCACAACTGGCCGCGTGGCAGATGGCTGGCGGTGTATTCAGCCGCAGGCAGCGGTGCCAGGGTGTCGCGCGCGCCGTGCAATACCAGCGTCGGCTGCTTGATGGTGGACAGTACGCTGCGCAGGTCGGCGTCGCGCAGGATGGTCAGGCCGCCGGCCAGTGCCGCGGGCTGCGGCTGGCCGTGGGCGAACAGGTCCTGGCGTAGTGCGCGCAGTTCCTCGCGTGCGCGTTCCGAGCCACGCGCCTGGATGGCGAGGAAGCGCTGCAGGGTCTGCTCCCAGTTGTCGCGCACCGAGGCGGCGAACTGTTCGAACTCCGCCTCCGGCATGCCGTGCGGCCAACCGGCGCGCTGGGTGAAACAGGGATTGGCACCAACCAGGATCAGTCGTGCGATGGACGCGCCCTGTGCTGCTGCGGCGAGGGCGATGCGGCCGCCCAGCGACCAGCCCAGCCAGGTGGCCTCTGGCGGCACGGCAGCGGCGACGCTGCGCGCCACATTATTCAGCGTGTAGCCCTCGGCCGGCAGCGCGCTGCGGCCGTGGCCGGGCAGGTCGACGAGATGCAGGCGATAACGTGGCGTGAGCAAAGGCACGACACTGCGGAAGATGCCGCCGTGCAGGCCCCAGCCATGCAGCAGCACCAGATCGGGGCCGTTGCCGATGGTTTCGAGGTGAATCATGAACGGCAACATCCAACGCAAAGGCGCAAAAACGCAAAGGACGCAGAGAAAAGATCGCTTGAATACAAAAGACCGTCCGTGGCATGCATATCGCGCAAGCCATGGGCCGATCGACCAAGCAAATTTGCGCCCTCTGCGTCTTTGCGCCTTTGCGTTGGATTTTTCATATTTTCGTTGTTTCCAACGCACCCAACAGGCGATCGACCTGTTCAGTGGTGTGCGCAGCGGAGAGGGTGATGCGCAGGCGTGCGGTACCGTCGGGCACGGTGGGCGGGCGGATGGCGCTGATCAGGATGCCCTCCGTCAGCAGTGCCTCCGACAGTGTTACTGCGTTGGCGGAATCGCCCACCAATAGCGGCTGGATGGCGGTGGGGGAATCCATCAGTTGCAGCCCCAGTTGCTGTGCGCCGCCGCGGAAACGCTGCACCAGCGCAGCGAGATGTCCGCGGCGTTGCGCGCCTTCATCCGACTGGATCAGGCGCAGGCTGGCGCGTGTCGCTTCCGCCACCGCCGGCGGCAGGGCGGTGGTGTAGATGTAGGGACGCGCCTGCTGGATTAGGGTTTCGATGATCACTTCATCCGCAGCGACGAAGGCGCCGAAGCTGCCGAAGCCCTTGCCCAGGGTGCCCACCAGCAGCGGCAGATCCTGCGGCGTGAGACCGCATACCTCCATCGAGCCGCGGCCATGTTCGCCGATCACGCCGAGGCCATGGGCGTCGTCCATCATCAACCAGGCGCCGTGTCGTTGTGCGGTGTCGGCCAGTGCGCGCAGCGGCGCGATGTCGCCGTCCATGCTGAACACGCCGTCGGTGACGATCAGCTGGCGCCGGGCCTTGCTTTCCGCGAGCCGTGCGGACAGCGACGCCACATCGCCGTGGGGAAAGCGCTGCAGCCGCGCGCGCGACAGCAGGCCCGCATCGAGCAGCGAGGCGTGATTGAGCCGATCCTCGAACACCGCGTCGCCCGCGCCGCACAGCGCGCTCACCGCGCCAAGGTTGGCCATGTAGCCGGTGGAGAACAGCAGGGCACGCGGATAACCGGTGAATTCGGCCAACTCCTCCTCGAGCAGGTGGTGCGGCGTCATGTGGCCGGTAACTAGGTGCGCCGCGCCGGAGCCGACGCCGTAATGTGCCGCGCCCTGCTGCATGGCGGCGATGACCGCGGGATGATTGGCGAGGCCCAGATAGTCATTGGAACAGAACGACAGCAGCGCACGGCCGTCGACGACGAGCTCCGCGCCCTGCGCCGAGTCGACGACACGGCGGCGGCGGTACAGATGCTCCGCCTCGCGCTGCTGCAGTTCCTGTTCGAGTTCGTTCATAAAAGATCTGTCGCGGAGGCGCAGAGACGCAGAGGATGTGAGGTATTCATGGGGGCACTGCCGTAGTTCAGCCCCAATTAATCAGTAGCGGAATCGGATTTGATCCACTCCGCACCTCTGCGTCTCTGCGACAGTAATGTTTATGCCGCCGGCGTCAAATCCAGCCGCCGGAACAGTTCGCGGTCGTGGCTGAGGGTGGCGTTGTCGGTGGTGAGCAGGCGGTCGCCGTAGAAGATCGAATTGGCGCCGGCGAGGAAGCACAGGGCCTGGGCCTCGTCGTGCATGTTCTGGCGGCCGGCGGACAGGCGCACAAAGGAGTGCGGCATGATGATGCGCGCCACGGCGATGGTGCGGATGAATTCGAAGATGTCGAGGTCGGGGCTGTCGGCCAGCGGCGTGCCCGGCACCTTCACCAGCAGGTTGATGGGCACGCTCTGCGGATGCTCCGGCAGGTTGGCCAGTTCCGCCAGCAGCGCGGCGCGGTCGGTGCGCGATTCGCCCATGCCCATGATGCCGCCGGCGCAGACGTTGATGCCGGCCTTGCGCACCTCGGCCAGGGTGTCGAGGCGCTCGTCGTAGGTACGGGTGGTGACCACCTTGTCGTAATACTCGCGCGAGGTGTCCAGGTTGTGGTTGTAGTAGTCGAGGCCGGCCTCCTTCAGCTTGCTTACCTGTTCGGCGCTGAGCATGCCCAGGGTGACGCAGGTCTCCAGGCCCATGTCCTTCACCTGGCGGATCATCTCCAGCACGGCGTCGAGCTGCTCATCGCGTGGATTGCGCCAGGCCGCGCCCATGCAGAAGCGGGTGGCGCCGCCGTCCTTCGCCTTCTTCGCCTCGGCCACCACCACGTCCACCTCCATCAGGGTGTCGCGCTCCAGCTTGACCTTCTTCTCGTGGTGCGCGCTCTGCGAGCAGTAGCCGCAGTTCTCGGCGCAGCCGCCGGTCTTGATGTTGAGCAGGCTGGAGGCCTGGATCACCGACGGGTCGAAGTGCTGGCGGTGCACCTGTTGGGCCTGGAACAACAACTCCATGAACGGGGTGTTGAAGAGCTGTTCCACCTCGGCGACCTTCCAGTCGTGGCGCAGGTCGGGATCGGCTTGGCGTTGGGCGGCCTGGGGCATGGGTGTTCTCCGGAAAGGCGCTTACAATGAGGGTCGGCAGTATTCCCACCCACGGAAGGGTTGTCAAATGCATCGGAAACGCTGGGTTTACGACTGTATAAATTCTGTACGGCTCTGGTTATACCCGCCTACCTGCCTGCTGTGCGGCGCCCCCGGTGCCGCTGGCCTCGATCTGTGTCCGGGATGCTTGCGCGCCCTGCCCTGGAACCCGTCCGCCTGTGATCGCTGTGCGGCGCCGCTGCCCATGCCCGGCACCTGCGGCCAGTGCCTGAACCATCCGCCCGCTTTTGATGCCGCCGTCACCCCGTTGCTGTACCGACCACCGCTGGACTGGCTGGTGCAGGGCTTCAAGTTCAACCAGCGCCTGGCCCCCGGACGGCTGCTGGGCGAATTGCTGGCCCGGCATGTGGAGCGGCATGTGAGCGCCCTGCCGGAGCTGATCGTGCCGGTGCCGCTGCATCCGGCCAGGCTGCGCGAGCGCGGCTACAACCAGGCGCTGGAACTGGCGCGGCCGCTGGCCCGGCAATTCGGCATCCCGCTGGCCCCGGGGCTGGCGCGGCGCACCCGCGCCACCGCCACCCAGTCACTCCTCGGCGCCGAGGAGCGGCGGCGCAACGTGCGCGGCGCCTTTGAGCTGATCCAGCCGTTGACCGCGCGCCATGTGGCCATCATCGATGATGTCATCGCCACCGGCTCCACCGTGGGCGAACTGGCCCGGCTGCTGCGCCGCGCCGGGGCGGAGCGCATCGAGGTGTGGGCGGTGGCGCGGGCGGGGTGGTAAGAAGCGCAAGGATGAGAGATCGCCAGATTGATGGACGCGTCGCTGCGCGACAGCATTTGAACTCCCGATCTTCCGACCTGCGGCAATAAGACGGCCATCCAACAAAAACGATAGATATATACCCAATTTTTGGTATGACAGGCGCAGCATCAAAAACTAAGATGCGGATAAACAGCGGAGAGACCAGTTGGTATCAGAGTCAGCGACTAAATAGCTGTTCCGAATGGCTATCCATCTTCTCCGCGGCACGTAATAGGGCGGGCCGTGCCCGCCGCAACACGGCGCCCATTGGGCGCCCTATGCCTGGCTACCAATTCGGCACACTTGTTTAGACATTGCTGGCAAGGCACTCCCGGAAATTTGTACGTCTGCCGGGGCCCGCCTGTGCTACAGCATCGCATTAGAGTGGTGGTCGCCCTATAGGGTGGAGGTTCAGTTGGTGGATTGGCGTGTTATCGATGTCCTCGCGGGTCCTGAGCATCAGGTAGGTTTAGCGTCCGACCCCATGAGAAAGGAAATTAAACATGAAGAATCGGACCAGTTCTAAGCCGCGATGGCTGTTTCCGGTCTTGGTGTTGCTTTCGCCGATGATGGGATGGAGCGCCACGGTTCAGGCCGCCGATGACTACGCCTTTCTGGGCCTCTACGAGCCGCGCAAGGCCGGGGTAGAATTCCCCATCTGTCGGGACTACCGAATGGAGCACTTTCCGCTCAAGGATCGTGCGGCGTACAGCGAAGCGGCAAGGAGCTTCCGGGAACAGCACAAGGGCGAATCGCCGAGCCCCTATCTGCTTGAACCCGATAAGGCGGCCATCGTCTACCGCGACCGCGCCTACGTGAGCGGCTACAGCTGCGAGAAAGAGGCGCTGGGCGTCGCGACCGGCATGGATGTGGAGGAGGCCCGCAAGCAGCTTGCCGAGCGTGTGGCCAAGAATCGAAAGAGCTACCGCAGCGAGCCGGAGATCGTCCTCATCTGGAAAGGTGGTGAATACAAACGCACGATCAGGAGGAACTACGACGGCCTCGAAATCACGTACACGGCCTACGACACAGGATCGGGCGCAAGGCTGACTGCCCAGGGCGTCAACACCCGAGCCGACAAGGCGGCGGTTTTCGTTTTCCTCATCGACGGCAAGCAGGGAAGGCCAATGACCGTGCCTCCCGGCGGCAAGTTCAATCACAACTTCGGCAAGGTGACCCCCGGCTTTGTGGAGGTCTATGTCCAGTACCGGCAGCCGGAAGAGGATGCCGCCAGCGTTATCGACTTGGGAAAGGAATTCATCAGGGGAAAGATCGGCACGAAGGATGGTCGGCTAAAGGGCATGGACACGCCCCATGCCGACGGCAAGAGGGGCTAGGCGTATTGATTGTCACCGTTGGGACCCTGCGGCGGGCGGTAGGGGACGTACCGTTTTCGATTGAAAGTTCTGAAGCCGTGGTACGTCCCCGATTTGCAACCTTTTTTCGTTTAGCTGGGGTCATCTCGTCACCTGAGTTTTCCTTGGCCTAGGTACGCATACGCCCGCGGTTTGAGGGTCGGGGAGGAATGGCACCATGAAAGTACGGGTTTTTCACATTACATTGCTGAACATCTTCCTGCTGTTTGTCACCGATGCACTGGGGGATGTACACGGGCCGAATGGAACCCTTACGGTTTCTTACCTCTCGTCGGGTCCCGGACAGCCCGATGGTTACGAAAACGCCTCTGTTGATGTGAAACTCGCATTGCTCAACTGCGCCGGCGAACTCCACATCGCGGTGGAGCGTGTGCGTGGCTCGGTGAAGGCGAGCGATCGCTACTGGTTCGAGGGGAAACAGGTTCCCGCCAGTGCGCCGCCTCCCAATGCCCCGTCAGTGGAGTTCACGGGTACCGTGTTTCACCAAGCCCGGGAGCTTGGTCGTTTCGGCTTCGTGGGTGCGTGGGCTGCATCCGACTCGGCGGGCCTGAACTGCTTCGGCGGCAATACCAGGCCGGTCGGAAAATTCAAGGATTGGGGGGATCAAGCAGCTCCTGAGAAAAGAGAGCAGTTCATCCGCGATTTAACCATTCGCTACAACGCCAGCCCCAAGCAGCTCACCAACCCGGCCATTCACGAAGCGATTCGTAGCGCGCGTGCCAAGGCAAAACAGGAGGCAGAAGCTGCCGAGCGAGAAAGGCGGGCCAAAGAAAGACAGGCGGAGGAGCAGCGCAAGGCACAAGAGCACAAGGAAGCGGAGGCACAGGAGCGGAGCAAGCGCGAGGCGGCGACCGGCGCGGGCAATCAGGCCTACGCCAGCGGTGATTTTTGGGGGGCCGGTACAGCCGCTCAATCACCCTCCGGGACAGCTGGCAAAGCGGTACGTTCAGCAGATGGCCGCTACTACTCCCAGGGCAGTGATGGCCAACACCGGGAGATCAGCGCCGGGGAGTATCAGGCGATGAGAAACAGGGAGGCACAGGAGCGACAGAAGCTCGCCGACGAGGAGACCCAACGCAGGAATGACGCCATCGTTCAGCGCGCCCAGGCCGACCAGAAGCGCCAGCAGGTGCAGAGACAAAAACTGGACCAGGAGTTTGATCGAAAGATGGCGGTGTTGTCCGGGAGCTACTATATCGCCGAGGCGGCACGAAATGCGCGTGGCAATATGGAGGCCGCCTCGCGCCTCCAAGGGAGCTATGCCTCTGCCGAAGAACTGGAAGCCGACTATGCACGGCGGATGCGCAGCATCGAGCAGGAGAGTGCCAATCTTGCGGTCGCACAGCGAAGTGCCACGAACGCCGCGGTCGAATACAACTTCGGTGGCGGTACCGCCGCAGAACAAAGTTTAGGGGCGCTGACCGGGATGCTGGGCGCGATGATGCAAAATGCCGAGCGGGAAAAGCAAGAAGAGCGCGCCAGGGCGCTGCTACGGGAAGAACGGGAACAAAAGCTGAAGGAAATCGCGGCTAGGCAGCATGCCGCCATGCTGGAAATGCGCAAGGGGTTCCTCGCCGGGTTTCCCGATGGCGGGGTGCCGCTCTCCTCCCACAAAGTACCAGCCGATGAGCTCTATTTTTTCGCATATACCTTCGATCCACGGACCATAGAGGCGCCCAAGCCGAATGTGGTGCTCACCAATACCTTCGCCGTTGCGCGCAGGAGTGACGGTACCTGGCCGTTCAAGCATGTCATCAACGGCGAAATTCAGGCCCTGACCCCGGGCCAAAACACCCTCATGGGATACTACGAGAGCAAGGCAATGGCGGACGACATGCGCAATGCCTTCCAGCGCCTGGCGACGAAAAACGGCTTCGTGCTTGAGGAGATTGAATACGCCGGTCGCCCGCGGAGCGGTGCGGCGGCATATGGTGGCGCTGCCGCCGACACAAACGTACAGCCGGACTTCTGGGCCAAGCCGGAGGGTGGCGGCAAGAAGACGAAACCAGGCGGTTCCGATGATTTC
The DNA here is from genome assembly GCA_024709225.1 of Gammaproteobacteria bacterium. Lineage (GTDB taxonomy): Bacteria > Pseudomonadota > Gammaproteobacteria > Thiohalomonadales > Thiohalomonadaceae > Sulfurivermis. The sequence goes on from JANJXC010000041.1 coordinate 40,334, forward strand.
TGGAAATAGCCCATTGCCGCGAACATATCCAAAACAGACGAATTGTCCATTGAGCGAAGGTAAGAGGAAGGGACGATGCACCAAACGACAAAACTACTGTTTTCCCTGCTGGCCCTGACCTTGGTCGCGCTGGTCCCGGTGGGCAACACGATGGCCCAGAACCCAGTGATTGCGCGCTTCATGTTCGAGGATGCGGAAGCGGCCTATGCAAAGAAGGACTACGTCACCACTCTGGCCAAGCTGGAAGAGGCCGAACAGGAATTCGGCAAGATCAATCCCCCGATCCTGTACCTGCGTATCATGGCGCGGCACGGCTCGCTAATTACCAAGGAGGACTTCGACACCATCGAGCGGCTGCGCGAGGAGACCGCACGCTACCTGAGGGACTATGGCGAGTTGGAAAGCGTTCGCGACCACGCGCGGGAGGTTTACCAAGTCTTTACGAAGCTAAGGAAGTACCCGGCGACGAGGGCTGAGTATGCGGAGTATGCGAAACATGAGTCTGAGCTGCGTGAGCGGTTACGGCCAGGCAGAAGTTTCCGAGATAGCTTGGGCGTGGGCGGCGAGGGCCCCGAGATGGTAGTGATTCCGACGGGGAGCTTTATGATGGGTTCACAGCCGGGCGAGGCGGGGCGGAAAAATTCGGAGGGCCCGCAACATAAGGTCACTATCGCGCGCTCCTTTGCCATAGGTAGGTACGAGGTGACCGTCGGCGATTTTGGCCGTTTCGTGGCAGCGACCGCGTACCGGACGGACGCGGAGCGAAATGTAGGCAGAAAGGGATGTGTCACCGAGAAGAACGGGAAGATGCAATACCTAGAGGGGAGCTCATGGCTAGCCACGGGCTTCCGTCAAGAAGTGAATGAGCCCGTCACCTGCGTGAGCTGGAACGATGCCATTGCCTATGCCGATTGGCTATCCACTCAAACCGGGAAGCGCTATCGGTTGCCAACGGAGGCGGAGTGGGAGTATGCGGCACGGGCTGGGACGCAGACGGCCTACTACTGGGGAGACGACCCCGACCAGACGTGCCGCCATGTCAACCTGTTTGACCAGGCATTGAAGCGCAAATCCCCGGAGTGGGCGGCGGTCAGCTGTGACGATGGTGTGATTTATACGGCCGAGGTGGGACGTTACATGCCGAACGCCTTTGGTCTGCACGATATGTTCGGCAACGTGTTTGAGTGGGTGGAGGATTGTTGGCACGAGAATTATGAGGGAGCGCCGACGGATGGGAGTGCCTGGACGAGGGGCGATGACTGCGGCAAACGGGTGAAGCGCGGCGGGACGTGGTTGGCCTTACTTCCTGGGGTGCGCTCTGCCGGCCGCGATTGGGGTAGTGCCGCCGCGCGTAGCTATATATCTGGTTTTCGTCTAGCCCAGGACTTATAGGCGAAAACGTGACGCACACTGATAAGAATAAGTGGGGTCAGATAAAACTTATTTGCTGAGTCGTCTATTAAAGTCTGATCTGCCCCCACTTATTTCCGATAGCTCGCCATGGTTGGCAGGCGACTGCGCATGGCGTATAGCGCGAGGAGGGAATTGGTTTTCTTGACTTTGGCCGGTTACCGCGAGGCATTACGGGTGCTTAGCGAAGACAGGTTTGCTTATGCACTGGCGGCATAATTTTATGGGGATCAGTCAGGATCTGCCTCCTTTAATTTGACGTCAGCCGTAAAACAGAAAACGTTCCACTGAGGAAAATGAGGATGAAGAAAATAGCACTATTGCTCGGCATGGCTATCTTGATGACAGGTTGCGCAAATACTATTGAATCGTTCTATAACAGGCAGGTGGTAGAGGACCAATTGATCACCCAGGATACGGGTGAGCAAGAGATTGGTACACTTGCTGTTACTGCGCAACGCAGGTTGATCATAGGAAATTTAAAGACAGGAAATTTTTGTTCAGAGCCACCACCAGAAGTAGCGGACTCGATAACCGCGGCAATAGCTGCGGCATTAAAAGCCAACATTTCAGCGGAAAAAAACCTTAGCGCAGAACTCGCTAGCAATTTCGCAAGACATGTAAACCAATTATACAAACGAGCACATACCGTACAGCTTTTTAGGGATGCTACGTATCATTTATGCGTGAATTCAGTTAACACCGCAAACGGAACGAATGGCTCTTATCAGTCGTATAGAGCCGATATAACAAGCATGGTCACGAGTATTCTTCCATACTTGGAAAAAGAGGTTTCGGCATATTATCAAGTTGAGAAAGTTAGAGCTGAAAACCCACCTTCGGTGTCTCAGGAAACGATTATTTGTGACTCGAGTTCCAGTCTTGATAAGAAGGGCAACGGTAGTGAAAACAAACTATCAACTACCATCAATTGCCGTCCACTCTCTCAACATCAATAGCGAGAATACAACGCCTTAGAACACCAAGGCACAGAATAACAATCGGTCTACCGTGAATGGCAGCAGCTACTTCAATAATGGATAGATAATGAAAAAAATCGCATACGGTATTTTGTTGCTCATGATGCTGGTTGAGGGCGTCCTTGCCGCGCCCAGCCCGATCGCTCGTTTCAAATACGAAGACGCGGAAGCGGCGTTCGCCAAGCAGGATTACCAAACGGCGCTGAAAAAACTGGATGAGGCTGAACAGGAGTTCGGCAAGATCAATCCGCCCATTCTCCACCTGCGCATCATGACGCGCCACGAGCTGGTAAAGGGCGCTAGGGTGCTCGATTTTGACAACCTCGAGCGCTTGCAGGCCGAGACCAGACAATACATGAAAGAGTACGGCAATCTGGATGCCGTTCGGGATCAGGTGCGCGAGGTGTATCGCGTGATGGAGGAGTTGCGGCAGTACCCGACGCGCAAGGAGCATCAAGCTCGGCTCGATGCGGAAGCACGGGCGCGGCAAGCGGAAGCGGAAGAAACTCGAAAACGTATCGAAGAGCTTCAGAGGACTTGCCCGCTTTGTTTTCCTGAAATGGTGGCTATTCCCGGTAAAGGGTACGAGATCGGTAAGTACGAGGTGACCCAAGGGCAATGGGAGGCCATCATGGGCAGCAACCCTTCTGTTTATCGAGGTGATGACAACCGGCCGGTCGAGTCTGTCAGCTGGGACGATGTTCAGCGATACCTAGAAAGTCTCAACAAATTGGTCGGCAAGCAGTACCGTCTGCCTACGGAAGACGAATGGGAGACAGCCTGTTACGCCGGCAGGCAGACGACCTACTGTGGTGGAGACAACGTGAAGGCCGTGGCGTGGTGGCGAGGCATGTTCTTTCTCAATGATTCCGACCAGCCAATCGCTGTTGGCCAAAAGCAGCCGAACGGCTTTGGTCTGCATGACATGACGGGCAATGTGGCTGAATGGGTGGAGGATTGCTATGAAGAAAGTTGTGCAAATCGGGCAATACGCGGCGGTAGTTTTGCCGAACCCGGCACCCGGAGGTTGATGGCAGATAACCGCATGGCTGCAGAAAGGAAATCACGCTACCACTCTGTAGGTTTTCGTATTGTCAGAACACTAACGACAGAGTAGTTAAAAAAGGGACGGATGTAGTGGTCAAGCAACTCACACCCCGTCTAATTATCGCAATTTGTTGATCCTGGCGATCAGCTCGCTTTGCCTATGGACATTGAGCTTGGTAAAGAGGGAGCGGATCTGTGTGCGCACTGTGCTCAAGGAAGTACCACGTGCAGCGGCGACAGCTTCGGGCGACTGTCCTGTGGCAAGTGCGAGTGCCACGTCTGCCTCGGTGGAAGTAAGGCCGTAGGCCAGTTGGAGCAGCGCCTTGACATGGCCGTGATTGGCTGGCCGATCACGGATAAGTACTAGGACGTGGGGTTCGAGGCCGAAGGCGAAATCACGTTTCGGCAAGGGGAATATCTCGAGAACCAGCGGCACCGAACGACCCCGGATGGCAAGCGAGCGTGCGAGTGGTGCGCCGGGGCAGTGCATGCCGAGTGCGCCGAGGGTTACCGCCTCGCTGATGTTGTGCGTGTCCTCCGCAAATACAGCCTGGAGCAGGCCACGGCGCACGCGTAGTGCATCACCACGACGAATCACTGCTTCCGCAGTTGGAGTCATGGCCCTCACCGCGCCCGCCTGATTGCATACAAATGCCGCCAGTGACAAGGCCTCCAGTGTCCCAGCCATGATTTCGGTACCCTTGCTTTCCAGTGCAATCTGCATACGAACAGCGGATCGTAGATGTTGGGAAAGCGAGGCAAATATTTTCCGTTGCTGCGGGGTAATTTCACCCTGGTTGGTGGATCTCATTACTGCCAACCCAACCATGAGTCCATCGCTTTGCTTAAGCAGCGGTGTCAGGCAAACGTGGCGGATGTCATAATGAGAAATATGAAAGTTGATGAAAGGATTGCTACGCCAGTCTTCGCGCGTGAGAAGTTCGCCGCTCTGGACCACCTGTAATTCGGGAATATGGAAGGCAGCCCTGGCATAGGGATTCAAGTTCGGATCAGCGCCGCCACTGGCGACAAAATCCTCTCTCCATTCTGGGCCGATACCCGTGACCCAATTGAAAGAGACTGCACTGGCCGATCCCAGACCGATTAGTTCACCGGACCAGGAGCCGGTAGCATCAGCAAATTTTTCCAGCGGCGTATTCCAGTTCCCGTCCATTGCGGCGGAATAAAAGGCGTCCGTCACCGAAAGCCAGTCTTCATCGCTGCGAATCATCTCCCCATCTCCCTAACGCAGGGCTCCTTCCTTGGCCTGTTACCCCCAGTTTCCCTCCGGGTTTTCATTCTCATTGTTGGCATCCTAACATCGGCAAGTGGCTGACAGAACGACAAGTCCGAACAAGGCAGTCTGGTAGTTTTTCTTTGGGGGGATGGATGAGCGATAGGTCTCCCGATCTCCCCCTTGACACAGATACCAATGTTAATGAGAATGGTTCGCACTTATATTGGGCGGCGGGAGGTCCCGCCGGAACCTGACCTACGGAGCTACCTGTCATGCAACTGTCCCGTCGTCTGTTTCTGTCCACTGCCGCACTCGCGGCAGTCATCGGCCTTAACGGCCCGGCCCTCGCCGCCGGGGAGGTGAATCTGTACTCGGCCCGTCAGGAGGCATTGATCAAGCCGCTGCTGGACCAGTTCACTGCCGCGACCGGCATCAAGGTCAATCTGGTCTCGGCCAAGGCCGACGCCCTGTTGCAGCGCCTGAAGAGCGAGGGACGCAACAGCCCGGCGGACATCCTGCTCACCGTGGATGCCGGCAACCTGCATGCGGCGCAGGCGGCGGGTGTGCTGCAGCCGGTGCAGTCCGCGGCGCTGGAGGGCAGCATCCCGGCGGCCTACCGCGACCCGGCCGGTCACTGGTTCGGCCTGTCCCTGCGCGCGCGTCCCATCATGTACGTGAAGGGCAGGGTGAATCCGGCCGAGCTGTCCACCTATGAGGCGCTGGCCGAGCCGAAGTGGAAGGGCCGCATCTGCGTGCGTTCCTCCGACAACGTCTACAACCAGTCGATGATCGGTTCGATGATCGCCACCCGCGGCGAGGCCGCCACCGAGAGCTGGGCCAAGGGCTTCGTCGCCAACTTCGCGCGCAAGCCGCAGGGGGGCGACCGTGACCAGCTCAAGGCGGCCGTGGCCGGCCAGTGCGACATCGCCATCGCCAATACCTACTACCTGGCGCAGATGCTGGAGTCGGCCAAGGCGGATGAAAAGGCCGTGGCGGAAAAGATCGGCGTGTTCTGGCCCAACCAGGACGAGCGCGGTGTGCACGTCAATATCAGCGGCGCCGGCGTCACCGCCGCGGCACCGAACCGTGACAACGCGGTGCGTCTGCTGGAGTTCCTCGCCGGTGAGGGGGCGCAGCAGTGGTATGCCGAAACCAATCAGGAATATCCGGTGCGCAGCGGCGTCGCCACCAGTGCCACCCTGCGCGCCTTCGGTGAGTTCCGCGCCGACAGCGTCAACATGGCCAGGTTGGGTGAGCATAACGCCGCAGCGGTGCGTCTGATGGACCGCGCGGGCTGGCGTTAGAGGCAGATACAAGATTCAAGATACAAGAGAAAAGCATGTGGGAAGGGGCGCGGCGCGCCCTTTCCCCGTTTCATTTTTTTATCGCTCCCACGCTCTGCGTGGGAGCGTTGGTCCGGACGCTCTGCGTCCACCGCGCGACGCAGAGCGTCGCCGGCTGCATTCCCACGCAGAGCGTGGGAACGATAGCGGCGTGCCTCGTCCTGCGTCCCTTTCCCCTCGCACCTCGTCCCTGTATTCTTGACCGTCCATGATTTCCGTTGCCGCCACACTCCCCGCCATTAAAGCCTTGCCGCGACCCGACCCCTGGCGCAGCGGTGTGGTGCTGGCCGCGCTGCTGCTGGCGTTGCCGGTGCTGGTGGTGTTCAGCTTTGTATTTGCGCCGGCGGGCGAGGTGTGGCTACACCTGAAGCAGACGGTGCTGCAGGAGTACGTCACCAACTCGCTGGTGCTGCTGCTCGGCGTCGGCGTCGGCGTGCTGGCCATCGGCATCCCGGCGGCGTGGATGGTGAGCCTGTGCGAGTTTCCCGGCCGCCGCCTGTTCGAGTGGGGCCTGCTGCTGCCCATGGCGATGCCGGCCTACATCATTGCCTACACCTATACCGGCATGCTGGACTTCGCCGGCCCGGTGCAGACGCAGCTGCGCGACTGGTTCGGCTGGGGCTACGGCGATTACTGGTTCCCCGACATCCGTTCTCTCCCCGGCGCGGTGCTGATGCTGTCGCTGGTGCTTTATCCGTATGTCTACCTGCTGTCGCGCGCCGCGTTTCTGGAGCAGTCCATCTGCGTGCTGGAGGTGTCGCGCACCCTGGGCACCGGGCCGTGGGCCGGCTTCGCCCGCGTGGCGCTGCCGTTGGCGCGGCCGGCGATCATCACCGGCCTGTCGCTGGCGCTGATGGAGACCCTGGCCGACTACGGCACGGTGCAGTACTTCGGACTCGCCACCTTTACCACCGGCATCTTCCGTACCTGGTTCGGTCTCGGCGACCCCGCCGCCGCCGCGCAGTTGGCGGCGGTGCTGATGAGCTTCGTGTTCGTGCTGATCCTGCTGGAGCGCTGGTCGCGCCGCCGCGCGCGCTTTCATCACACCAGCACGCGCTACTCACATCTGCCGCGCTATCAGTTGCGCGGCTGGCGCCGCATCGGTGCCATCGTCGGCTGTTCCATTCCGGTTGCCTTCGGCTTTCTGTTGCCCGCGCTGCAGCTGGGTGTCTGGGCGGTGGATACCGTCGATGCCTGGCTCAAGGCGGATTTTTTCCATCTCGTCGCCAACAGCCTGATGCTGGCGGCGATCACCGCCGTGCTCGCCGTGGCGCTGGCCCTGCTGATGGCCTACGGCCGCCGCCTGCGGTCGTCGCGACCGGTGGACCTCGCGGTGCGCGTGGCGAGCATGGGCTATGCGGTGCCGGGTACGGTGATCGCCGTCGGCGTGATCCTGCCCTTCGCCTGGCTCGACAACACCCTCGATGCCTTCATGCGCGCGCAGTTCGACATCTCCACCGGCCTGATCCTCTCCGGCACGTTGGCGGCGCTGGTGTTCGCCTACTGCGTGCGCTTTCTCGCCGTGTCGCTCAACACCGTCGAGGCAGGCCTCGGCAAGATCAAGCCCTCGATGGATGACGCCGCGCGCTGCCTCGGCCTGCCGCCGCGCCGCGTGTTGCGCGAGGTGCACATGCCGATCATGCGCGGCAGCCTGCTCACCGCGCTGCTGCTGGTGTTCGTCGACGTGTTGAAAGAGCTGCCGGCAACGCTGATACTGCGACCCTTCAACTTCAACACCCTGGCGGTGCGCACCTTCGAGCTGGCCTCCGATGAGCGCCTGGCCGATTCCGCCAGCGCCGCGCTGGCCATCGTGCTCGCCGGCATCGTGCCGGTGATCCTGCTGTCGCGCACCATCGGCCGCTCGCGGCCGGGGCACGACCAGACCGTGTGCTGAACCTATGACGAAACTGCTGGATGTAGAAAACATCGACGTCGGCTACGGTAACCACACCGTGGTGTTCGATGCCGCGCTGCACCTGAAGAAGGGGGCCATCGGTGTTCTGCTGGGGCCGAGCGGTTGCGGCAAGACCACGTTGTTGCGCGCCATCGCCGGCTTCGAGCCGGTGCAGCGCGGGCGCATCCTGCTGGCCGGTGACGAGGTGAGCCGCGCCGGCTGGACGCTGCCGCCGGAGAAGCGCCAGGTGGGCATGGTGTTTCAGGATTTCGCGTTGTTTCCGCATCTCACCGTCGCCGACAACATCGCCTTCGGCATCCGCCGCTGGCCCGCCGACAAGCGCGCCGCGCGCGTGCAGGACCTGCTGCAACTGGTCGGTCTGCCGCAGTACGGCAAGAACTATCCGCATGCGCTGTCCGGCGGTCAGCAGCAGCGCGTGGCCCTGGCGCGCGCGCTGGCGCCGAAGCCGCGCCTGCTGCTGCTGGACGAACCCTTCTCCAGCATGGACGTGGAGCTGCGCGAATCGCTGGCGCGCGAGGTGCGCACCATCCTCAAGCACGAGGGCATCACCGGCCTGATGGTGACGCACGATCAGTTCGAGGCCTTCGCCATCGCCGATCGCATCGCCGTGATGCACGGCGGCCGCATCCTGCAGTGGGACAGCGCCTATAACCTCTACCACCAGCCCGCCGATCGCCAGGTGGCCGACTTCATCGGCCAGGGTGTGCTGCTCGCCGGTATGGTGGTAGGCGACACCATGGTGGAGACGCCGCTCGGCCCCATCGCCGGCAAGGTGCCGGAAGGCTGTCGCAAGGGCTGCCCGGTGGACGTGCTGATCCGCCCCGACGATTTGATGCTCGACCCTGCCAGCGCCCTGCAGGCCGAGGTGATCGACAAGGCCTTCCGCGGCGCGGTGTTCCTCTACACCCTGCGGTTGCCCAGCGGTGCCACCGTGCTGTGTCAGGCGCCCAGCCATCACGACCACGCCATCGGCGAGCGCGTCGGCCTGCGCCCGGATTTCGATCACCTCGCGGTATTCCCCCGTCGCGCATGAGCGCTGGGCGTGCAATGCCCCGATACCAAAAAAAATGGCGGACATCGCGCGATGTCCGCCAATACGCCAGGAGGAGAGGGCGTTACTTGCTGGAAGTCGTGAACTCCGGATAGGCCTCCAGGCCACACTCGGTGAGGTCGACGCCGTTGTATTCCTCTTCTTCGCTGACACGCAGTCCCATCACGGCCTTGATGATCAGCCAGGTGACGAAGGCGGTGCCGAACACCCAGGCGAAGATCACGCCGATACCGATGAGCTGGGACAGCAGCGAGGACTCCGTGTTGCTCAGCGTCACCGCCAGCAGACCCCAGATGCCGACCACGCCGTGCACGGAGATGGCGCCGACCGGGTCGTCGATCTTCAGCTTGTCCAGGGTGATGATGGAGAACACCACCAGCACGCCACCGACCGCGCCCACCAGGGTCGCCAGCAGCGGGCTCGGGGCCAGCGGCTCGGCGGTGATCGCCACCAGACCGGCCAGGGCGCCGTTGAGGGCCATGGTGAGGTCGGCCTTGCCGAACAGCAGGCGTGCGGTGATCAGCGCCGCCACCACGCCGCCGGCGGCGGCCATGTTGGTGTTGACGAACACCAGCGCCACGGCATTGGCCTCGCCCACGTCGGACACCTTCAGCTCGGAGCCGCCGTTGAAGCCGAACCAGCCGAGCCACAGGATGAAGGTACCCAGGGTGGCCAGCGGCAGATTGGCGCCGGGAATGGCGTTCACCTCACCGTTGGGGCCGTACTTGCCCTTGCGCGCACCAAGCAGCAGCACACCGGCCAGGGCGGCGGCGGCACCGGCCAGGTGCACCACGCCGGAACCGGCGAAGTCCATGAAGCCCAGACCGTCGAGGAAACCACCACCCCACTTCCAGAAGCCCTGCACCGGATAGATGAAGCCGGTCATCACCACGGCGAAGGCCAGGAAGGCCCACAGCTTCATGCGCTCGGCCACGGCACCGGATACGATGGACATGGCGGTGGCCGCAAACACCACCTGGAAGAAGAAGTCCGACATGTTGGAGTAGTACGGCGCATCCTCGCCGCCGGCCAGGACCGCCTCCACGGTGTTCTCCTCGCCCAGCAGGAAGCTGAGGCTCGGGATCACCGAGTTGACGCCGTCACCGTACATGATGTTGTAGCCGACGATCATGTACATGATGCTGGCCACCGCATACAGCACGATGTTCTTGGTGAGAATCTCGGCGGTGTTCTTGGCGCGCACCAGGCCCGCCTCGAGCATGGCAAAGCCTGCCGCCATCCACATTACCAGTGCACCGGATACCAGGAAGTAAAAGGTATCCAGCGCATATTTCATTTCTGTCACAGCTTCCATCGTCGCATCCTCCGTTACAGGGCGTCCGGGCCGGTTTCGCCGGTGCGGATACGCACCGTCTGTTCCAGATCGAATACGAAGATCTTGCCGTCGCCGATCTTGCCGGTGTTGGCGGCCTTGCGTACCGCCTCGATCACCTGATCCACCATGTCGGCCTTTACTGCGGCTTCAACCTTCACCTTGGGCAGAAAGTCGACCACGTACTCCGCGCCGCGATACAGCTCGGTGTGGCCCTTCTGCCGCCCGAAACCCTTCACCTCGGTGACGGTGATGCCCTGCACGCCGATCTCCGACAGGGCCTCGCGCACGTCATCGAGCTTGAACGGCTTGATGATTGCAGTTACCAGTTTCATCGTTGTCCTCCTTTAGGGGCCGGGCCGCGTGGCGGCCCGGCATGACCTGCCATGGATCAGAGATCGAAGGCCTTGTTGACGCTGAACACCAGGCGGGTCTCGCCGTCGCCGCCGGTGCTGTCGAGGTCTTCGTCGTTCTTCAGCAGATAGCCGCCGACGGTGAAGCCGGACACGTCGGCGTCGTAGCCCGCCTGCACGTAGCTGCCATCCGCCTCGTCGCCGTAGACGCCGTACAGGGCGTAGAAGCCGTTGTACTCGGCCTTGATGGTGCTGAAGGTGTAGTCGGCATCGGTGCCGCCGATGTCGCTGCCGTTGTAGGTGCCGATGTTGTGGGTGATCGAGAACGGACCGTAGCCCAGGCTCAGGTTGAGCTCTTCGTAGCTGCCGTCGAAGTCGTCGCTGTAGTAATAGCCGGTGAAGCCGACGCCGTAGCTCAGGTCGCTGACACTGCCTTCGTAGCCGCCGTAGAGGTCGTACTCGATGCCCTGGTTCACGTCGGCGGCCCAGGTGCCCAGGTAGAAGCCGCTCTCATGGCCGAAGTCGACACCGGCGGAGGCGCTGGATTCGGCCTGGTAGATGCCGCGGAAGATGTACTCGGACGAAAAGCCCACGTTGGCGCTCAGCTCGGCAGCGGCCTGGCCGCTGGCCAGCAGGCCCAGCGCGACGACGGAACCGAGTACGGACTTGCGGAAGATGGTGCTCATTGTTGCTCTCCTCAGGTTGGAATGAATTGCGGGTTAAACCTGCGCAAGAGCACCAGTGCATCGCCTGTGCCAACTGGAAAATAACTTCTATTTCATGACGTTGCAGCGCGCAGAAAAAAGCGCCGCAAAATTCGCCGCACCAGGATGGACCGCGTCGGATCGTCCGGCGCACCCTTTTGGCGCACGCAGGGCGGCCGTGATGGCGTACACTTGCACCCCATCGCGTGGAGGATTTTCATGGACACCCATTTCATCGACGACCTGGCGCAACGCCTGGCGGCCGCACTGCCGCCAGGACTGCATGCGCTCAGAAACGACATCGAACACAACTTCAATGCCGTGCTGCGCGCGCGGCTGGAAAAGCTCGACCTGGTGACGCGCGACGAATTCGACGCGCAGGCGCGGGTGCTGGCGCGCAGCCGCGCCAGGCTGGAAGAGCTGGAGAGAAAGATTGCCGAACTGGAGCAGCGCCTGTCGTAGGCGCTGTTCGGCACGGGGTGCGCCCCGTACAATTTTCCGCGGGCAGCGACGCCCGCGCGCAACAACGGAACGGAAGCCATGTCACTCGCCATCGTGCACAGCCGCGCCGCCGTGGGCATCGATGCCCCGCCGGTCGCGGTGGAGATCCACCTCGCCAACGGTCTGCCCGCCCTGTCCATCGTCGGACTGCCCGAGGCGGCGGTGAAGGAGAGCAAGGACCGCGTGCGCGGCGCCCTGCTCACCGCGCGCTTCGAGTTCCCCGCCCGCCGTATCACCATCAATCTGGCGCCAGCCGATCTGCCCAAGGAGGGCGGCCGCTTCGATCTGCCCATCGCCGTGGGCCTGCTCGCCGCCTCCGGCCAGCTGCCGCGCGATGCGTTGCAGCGTTACGAATTCCTCGGTGAACTGGCCCTGTCCGGTGAGCTGCGCCCGGTGCGCGGCGTGCTGCCGGCGGCGCTCAAGGCGCGCGACCTGGGGCGTACCCTCATCGTGCCCGCCGCCAACGCCGACGAGGCGGCGCTGGTCAGCGAGGTCACGGTGCTGCCGGCCAGCCACCTGCTCGAGGTCTGCGCCCACCTGCGCGGCCACACCCTGCTCACGCCGCACAGGGCGCAGTTGCCCGACGGCCGCGGCGATGACCTGCCGGACATGGCCGACGTGCGCGGCCAGCACCAGGCGCGCCGCGCCCTGGAGGTGGCGGCCGCCGGTGGTCACAGCCTGCTCATGATCGGCCCGCCCGGCACCGGCAAGACCATGCTGGCCAGCCGGCTGCCGGGTATCCTGCCGCCGTTGAGCGAGGGGGAGGCGCTGGAGGCGGCCGCCATTGCCTCCATCAGCGATCAGGGCTTCAATGCCGTGCGCTGGGGCCGGCGCGCGTTCCGCGCCCCGCACCACACCGCCTCCGGCGTGGCCCTGGTGGGTGGCGGCAGCCACCCGCGCCCCGGCGAGATCTCCCTTGCCCACCACGGCGTGCTGTTCCTGGATGAGCTGCCGGAATTCGATCGCAAGGTGCTGGAGGTGCTGCGCGAGCCGCTGGAATCGGGGCGCATCACCATCTCGCGCG
>JANJXC010000059.1 GCA_024709225.1 Gammaproteobacteria bacterium
AGGATGGACTCAGGACTCAGGACTCAGGACTCAGGACTCAGGACTCAGGACTCAGGACTCAGGACTCAGGACTCAGGACTCAGGACTCAGGACTCAGGACTCAGGACTCAGGACTCAGGACTCAGGACTCAGGACTCAGCAGGAGTGTGCCCGGAATTCATCCAATTTTGTATCTTGAATTTTGAATTTCTACCGCCGCGGCGGCCAGAGTAGAATCGGCCCATGTACAAATACGGCGGCATAGTCATACATCAGGACCGCGATGCGCTCGGGACGCTGGAGGTGGTGGAAGACGGCTACCAGCGTTCGCTGCACTTCGGTTCGGAACCCAAGCAGAGCAGCATGGACCTCAACGATCCCTTGCGCCTGGCGCTGTCCTATACCCGGGCCATGCTGAGCGCGCTGCTGTTCAACCCCGCGCCGCAGCGGGTGCTGCTGCTCGGCCTCGGCGGCGGTTCGCTGGCCAAGTTCGTGTTGCACCACTTCCCCGCCTGCCGCCTCGATGCGGTGGAATACCGCGAGAGCGTGTATCAGGCCGCGCGCGGCTACTTTCACCTGCCGGACGACCCGCGCCTCAGCGTGCACTTCGCCGATGCCGCCGACTTCATTCGCCAGGCCGATGCCGGCCACAGCGGCTACGACCTGATCCTGCTCGACGCCTTCACCGCCGACGGCGTGGCACAGGATACTTGCAACCTGTCCTTCTTCGAGGCCTGTCGCACCCGCCTGGCCGATGCCGGCGTGCTGGCGGCCAATCTGTGGTCCGGCGACACCATCAAGCTGGACGACGTGCTCGGCGACCTGGGCGACGCCTTCGACGGCCGCCTGCTGCGCCTGCCGGTGGACGGCAAGGCCAATGTCATTGCCCTGGTCACCCGGACGGGCCGGCCACGGCGCGACCTGCGCCGCCTCGACCAGCAGGCGCAGGCGCTGCAACAACGCCTCGGCCTGGAGTTCGTCCTCTTTCTCAACCGCCTGCGCAAGAACAACCGCTACTGGGGCCTGTAAGCCCCTAATTCCCCTGCTTTTCGCCCATTGACTACCCCCACCGCACGGAGTAAAAAGTGCGGCCCGGCCATTCGGCCTTTTTATCCAGCTTTAATTAATTTTAATGGTGAGTCTATGAACCGACTGGTACTGATCTTTATCCTGCTGCCGGCACTGGCCCTGCTGTCCGTGCTGGGAGCCCTGTTTCTCTTTGCGCCCGAGGGCATAGCCGGTCTGGCGGCCAACAGCGTGGATGTGCAGGTGGTGGAGCCCTGGCGTGTGGGTATGGTCCTGCTGCTGTGCGCGCTGCCCCTCCTGGCCGCCACCCTCTATATGGTCCGCGCCGGCCTGCGCGACAGGCAGTTCACCCAGCACAACAGCATCTGAACAGGGGCCGAGGCCCGCCGGCAAGCTGCCCCGCTGCAGTAACCGGAAATACTCCAGGGATGGGGTCTCCCCCCTTCATCTAGCGCCGCCGCCCGGCGAATTTCGCCAGCAGAGTCACCCCCAACGCCCCGCCAAGCAGGCCCGCCGCGACACGCAGATCGGCCAGTTTCTCCGGCATCAGCAGCAGCACAACGCCCAGGCCCAGCATCATGCTGCCGGACAGCAGCTTGAGCAGCGCCCCCTCTTCCGGCTGCAACTTGCGCGCGCCCAGGGTCCGGGTGAACAGCCCGACAATCACCAGCAGCGGCACGATGTAGATCAGGTTGTAGAGCACGAGATACAGGTAGTACTCCGCGTCGGACAGCTGGTGCAGGGTAAGCAGGCGGGTGTAGAGCATGGGAAAGCCGGCGGTGCACAGCAGTTCATAGCTGTTCACCGCCAGGGCCAGCACCACCGTCCCCAGCAACAGGGCCGAGGTACTGTCGGCGCGCAGCAGGCCGCGCACGCGCTGGTAGATGCCGGGTTTGGCGGCCGCGGGGATGGACAGGCTGGGGCCCTGTCCCGGCCGCAGATAGTCCTTGATGTTGATGAGGGCCATCACCACCGCCAGCGCACCGGCCAGCATCGTCACCCCCTGCAGCTGCCCGACCAGCAGGAATACATTGAGCCAGGCCGCCATCAGCGCGAAGTACACCAGGCCGGAGATGGCGACGAACACCCCGCCCACCAGCAGCATGCGGCGCCGCCCGCCGGCATGGACCAGCAGGCTGAGCAGGAACAGCAGCACGAAAAAGGCACAGGGGTTGAACGCATCCAGCCCGGCGATCACCAGGGTGATCAGCGGCAGCGAACTACCGCCGGCGATGCCGGCCAGCCCGGCCTGGGCCAGCAGCTCCGCCTTGCCCGGCAGCACCGGCGGCGGCAGGCCGGCACCGGCCGCGAGGCTGTCATGGCAGCGGCTGAGCTGCTCACGCAGCAGACGGCCTATCCCGGCGGCATCGTCATACCCCACCACCATGGCGCCGCAGTAAAGAAAGGCCGGCACCGATTGCGCCTCCTGCCCCAGGCCGGCGGCCAGCTCGCGATAACGGGCGGCATGCTCCGGGTGGCGGCTGATCTCCAGGTCATGTACCTGCAGCCAGGGCAGCTCCGCCGCCAGGGCCGCGACGTCGGGCCGCGCCGCCTGGCAGTGGGGGCAACTGTGCGACCAGAAGAAATACAGGTTTACCCGCACCGCCCCCTCGGGCCCCGGCTCCCACCAGGGCTGCGGGGCGGCCATCGCCAGTAGCGGCCAGCACAGCGCCAGCGCCACCCAGAGCCGTTTCCAGCCGGATATTCCCTGTTGGTTCATTTTATTTTCTTATCCATGAGCAGATTTTCCTAAGAAAATACTTGTGGTTCGCCCGCCACGGCCATTCCAAGCCGCTTTAACTTCATCAGCTAACCCTCGATACCCACGATATTTTGCCAAAGAGCAGTCTGTTGCATCTGCGACACGCTCCACTGTCATAGCGCCGTCACCGCCGGTGGGCACACTTTCTCCTGCTGGCGGCCCAAATATAAACGGCTATCGTTACACGTCCCAAGCCTGTGACGGACCTGCGGGCGGCTAAGGAAAAACCATAGCGGGAGGTGACTATGCACACGGAGAATCTCGACGGCGCCCTGCCATTGCATGTGATGCTGGCCTACGCCCCGCTGGGGCTGGTGCGGGCCACTGCCCGCCAACTGCGCTACGACGGCATGACAGTGGACACCGGCATGATCACCCTTGATGAGCAGACCGAGGTGGAGCTGTCCTTTACCCACCACCACCACGACGAATTCGTCACCCACCGCATTCGCGCCCAGGTCAGCGCCTCCTCCCGCGGCACGGCCGTGCTCGCCTTCCTCGACTATGCCCGCACCACCCGGGAGGTACTGCGCCGGCTCATCGACGGCACTGCCGCCACCTCCGTGCAGCGCTATACCCGCAATCTGCCCCACCTGTCACGCCCCAACGGACCACACCGTCTTCCCCCCGGCGGCCGTCTCGTCTGAACGGCCGCTTTTTTGGCAACTGCCGCAAGTATTGCGACGCCACCCGGCGTCGCATTTTTTTTAATGCCAGTTGCAAGTGACAAGTTTCAAGTTGCAAGTGAATGAGCGCAGCGGGTTCGTCCACTTGCAACTTGTTACTTGCAACTTGTAACTGCTCTAAGCAATCCGATCGAGGGGGAAGTCGATGGTGAAGGTACTGCCCTTGCCGAGCTTGCTGTCGACGCGCAGGCGGGCGCCGTGGCGGGTGAGTACGTGCTTGACGATGGCGAGGCCGAGACCGGTGCCACCCACCTCGCGCGAGCGTCCGGTGTCGACCCGATAGAACCGTTCGGTCAGGCGCGGCAGGTGTTCGGCGGAAATGCCGATGCCGCTGTCGCTGACGGAGAAATGCGCCCCGCTGTCATTGTGCCACCAGCGGATGTGGATCTCGCCGCCGGCCGGGGTATAGCGCACGGCGTTGCCGATGATGTTGGAAAAGGCACTGTGCAGTTCGCGTTCGGCACCGTACAGCCGCAGCTCCGCCTCCGCCTCCAGCGTGATGTGATGTTGCTTGTCCCCGGACAGCAGCTGTGCATCTTCGCGGATCGCCGCCAGCAGCGCCGGCACTTCCACCAGTTCCCGCGGCGGGTTGGAGCGATCAGTCTCCAGCCGCGACAACATCAGCAGGTCGGCCACCAGATGCTGCATCTGCGTCGCCTGCTGGTGCATCAGGTCGAGTGAGCGCTGCCAGCGCGTGGTGCACTCGTCGCCGCTGTCCAGCAGCGTCTCCAGAAACCCGCTGATCACGGTGAGCGGCGTGCGCAGTTCATGCGACACATTGGCAACGAAGTCGCGCCGCATCTGATCCAGGCGCTGCTGCTGGCTGATGTCGCGCGCCACCAGCAGGCGCTGGTCGCGGCCATAATTGATGAGATGGATGCTGAGGGTAAGGCTGTCGTCTACCGGTGAGGGGATGCGCAACACCTCGCCGCCGCGGCCGTTCTCCCCCAGATAGACGATGAAGTCAGGGTGGCGCAGCAGATTGTCGATGGGCTGGCCCTTGTCCTGCGCCGAATGCAGCCCGAGCAGACCCGCCGCCGCCTCGTTGAACCAGAGGATTTCATCCTTGCGGCCGATCACCACGGTGGCATCGGGCAGGGCCGAGGTGGCCTGCTGAAAACGCTCCAGCATCTCCTCCAGTTGGCGCTTGCGCTGCTGGTGTTTGCGCTGCCGCTGATAGATGTAGTGAAACACCTCGCCCCAGATGCCGCCCGCCTCGGGGATATTACGCGTCTTGCCGCTGCGCAGCCAGTTCACCAGACGACGCAATTGCCACACGTGGTAGCCGAGATAGAGCGCCAGCCCCAGGCCCCAGCCCAGCCAGAAATGCCCCAGCACGGCGCCCAGCAGCGTGGCGGCGAGCAAGCCCCACAACAGGCGCCAGAGCTCGGGGGTCCAGGGATTGGTGGGCATTTATACCTGCTGCGAGAAACGATAGCCGGTGCCGCGCACCGTCTGGATCAGATTGTCGTGGCCGCTCGGCTCCAGCGCCTTGCGCAGGCGGCGGATATGCACGTCCACCGTGCGCTCCTCCACGTAGGCGCCCCGCCCCCATACCATGTCGAGCAGCTGCGAGCGGCTGTATACCCGCTCCGGGTGCGCCATGAAGAAATGCAGCAGGCGGAATTCCGTCGGTCCCATCTCCAGCGTCTGCTCGCCGACCGAGACACGATGGCTGGAGGTGTCGAGCTTGAGGCTGTCGACCGCCAGTATGCCCTCCTCGTCATGCGGCTGGCTACGGCGCAGCACCGCCTTGATGCGCGCCTGCAGCTCACGGGTGGAAAACGGCTTGGAGATATAGTCGTCGGCGCCGACCTCGAGGCCGCGGATGCGGTCATCCTCCTCGCTGCGCGCGGTGAGCATGATGATCGGCGTGGCCCGGGTGTAGTCATCGCGGCGCAAGCGGCGCGCCAGTTCGATGCCGCTCATGCCGGGCAGCATCCAGTCGAGCAGGATCAGGGACGGCAGACCGTTGGCAAGCACCCGCTCCGCTTCTTCAGCGCTGCCGGCCTGCAACATGGTGTAACCGACCCGTTCCAGGGTCATGACCACCATTTCACGGATGGCCGGCTCGTCCTCGACGATGAGTAGGGTTGTGGCTGTCATATTTCTGCAACCTGCTGATGAAACGTCGGTGACATTAAATAGCGGGAATGTGACAACCGCATGACACCATGCCAAGCGCCGGACAGAAACCCAGTCCGCGGCATCATACGTGACCGGCAGCATCCAAAGATAACCCGGCTGCGGAGCGCCTTCCCCGCGCAGCCTCGACCCCATCACAACTTGCGCATTGCGCGTCTGGCGCCCCGCAGGTCGAAGGCTATAGTAAACCTCTATAGCCTTCGATTATCGCCACCCTCAGGGGGGGGCCATGAACACGCGCAAATGCCCCCGCTGGATCAACTGGATATTATCCAGATTTCCGCCAGGGGCAACCTTACAGGCCTGCATCCTGCAGGAAAAATGCGCACCGTTGCCGTTGGACGCGTCGTTGCCGGCAGATGCACCGACAGTCGAACAGCTGGCGCTGTTGCACCGCTACGAACAGGTCGTGGCGGCCGCAGGCGTGCCCCTGGCCTTTCTCGACTGCGAGTACCGCGTCCTCCTCGCCAACCCGGCCTATGCCGCCATCTACGCCTCCACCCCCGCCGAGCTGCGGCACCGCCCCATCGCGGAGATCGTCGGCGCCGCACTCTATCAAACCATCACCCCGCATCTGGACCGCGCCTGTGCCGGCGCAACCCAGCGCTTCATCATTGAGGCGGGCTTTCCCGACGGCCAGCAGCACACCCTGGATGCAGAATATTGCCCGGCGGTGGAACAGGGGCAGATCCAGGGAATAGTGATAAGCCTGCGTGACATCACGGCACTCAAGGCCACGGAGACCTCGCTCAGGATCAGCACCGCCGCGCTACAGGAGGCGCAGCGCCTGGCCCGCATCGGCACCTGGCGCTGGGACTTGCGCAGCGGCGACCACACCTGGTCGGAGGAAATCTATCTCACCTATGGACGCGACCCGGCCTTGCCGCCGGCGGTATACCCCGAAGTGGCCCAGTATTTCACCCCGGAAAGCTGGGCCAATCTCGCCGCGGCAGTGGAGAAGGGCATTGCGGCAGGCGAACCTTATGAATGCGATGCGGAGGTGGTACGCCCCGACGGCGGCCGCCGCTGGGTCACCGCCCGCGGCGAGGCCCTGCGCGACGACCACGGCGAGATCGCCGTCCTGCATGGCACCGTGCAGGACATTACCGAGCGCAAACTGGCCGAATTGAACCTGGCACGCCGCAACCAGGAACTGGAACGTTTCAACCGCGCCTCCGTCGGTCGCGAGCTCGACATGCTGCGGCTCAAGCAGCAGGTCAACATGCTGATGCGTGAGCTGGGCCGTGAACCGCCGTTTGATCTTTCGTTCCTTCCCCCTCAGGGTGCCGGCGGCACACGGGACGGGTCATGAACGGGACGCCGCGCGATGATGGTGCAAGGACTCCTGCCATGCCCCCTGGGCTCCAGCCCCATGCCGCGGGCAGCGAGGATATCCGCTTCCCCATCGGCATCCTGACGGTGGTGCTGCTCTATGCGCTGTTTGCCAGCCTGTGGATCGTGTATTCCGATCGCCTGCTTGCGTCCCTGCTCACCGACAGCGAAACCCTCAGCGCGCTGTCCACCCTCAAGGGCATCCTGTTCGTCGTCGTCACCTCCTTCCTGCTCTACTGGCTGATGCGGCGCCTGCTCGGCGCACCGCGCGCGGTCTCACGGGAGCTCCACCTCGGTGTTGTCGCCTGGCCGCGCTGGAGTCTCTACGCTGTGGCCGCCGTCACCAGCTTGGCGGCGATGTTGGCGCGTCAGGAAATCGCCGTCGCGGTTTCCGATCGGCCGCTGCTGGTATTGCTGATGCTGCCGGTAATCGTATCCGCCGCCCTCGGCGGATTCGGCCCGGGCCTGCTGGCATCGACACTGGTCTGCGCCTACGCCGCCTGGATCATTCCGCCGGCCGGCTTCGGCATCGCCGCCACCCACGATGTCGTGCAATGGGGCATCCTGCTCGCCAATGGCCTGCTGATCAGCGTGCTGAGCGAGATCCTGCACCAGTCGCGTCACCGCGAGTACACCCGCTGGCGCCAGCTCGCCAGCACACAGGAACAGTTGCGCCGGAGCGAGGCCCGCTTCGAGGCCACCTTCGAACAGGCGGCGGTGGGCATCGCGCTGCTGGACACTAGCGGCCGCTGGCTGCGTGTCAATCACAAGCTGTGCGAGATCGTCGGCTATGAGGCGGACGAGCTGTTGTGCAAGAACTTCCGTGACATCACCCATCCTGACGATCTGCGCACCGACGAGGCCCTGGTTGGACAGATGCTGGCGCGGAAGATACAGACCTATGCGCTGGAAAAACGCTACTTTCGCAAGGACGGCACCACGGTATGGATCAACCTCACCGTGTCGCTGACCTGGAGGGATGACGCTACGCCGGATTATTTCATCGCCGTGATTGAGGACATACGGGCGCGCAAGGCGGCAGAACAGGCGCTGCAACAGAACCAGGCCGCCGTCCTGGAGGAGCGCGAGCAGGCCCGTCTCGCCCTGCTCAATCAGATGGAAGACGCCATTGCCGCGCGCCGGATCGCCGAAGCGGCAGCGCAGGAAGTGCGCGAGCTCAACGCCGAGCTGGAACAGCGCGTCATCGAGCGCACCGCGCAACTGGACGCCACCAACAAGGAGCTGGAGGCCTTTACCTATTCGGTCTCCCACGACCTCAAGGCGCCGCTGCGCGGCATCGATGGCTACAGCCGGCTGCTACAGGAGGAGTGTATGGAGCAGTTGAGCGCCGATTGCCGCACCCTGATCGACAACGTGCGCCGCGGCGCCGAGCAGATGAACACGCTCATCGAAGACCTGTTGTCCTACTCGCGCATCGAACGGCGGCCGTCGCATACCGAGTCAATGCCGATCGCGGCCATCGTGCAGCAGGCCGTTGCGGAACGGAGCGAGGAGATCTCCCGCCAGGGCGTCCAGCTGCGCATGGACTTGCCCGAGATCACCATGCAGGCCGACCCCGACGGCCTGCTGTTTGTATTGCGCAACCTGCTCGACAACGCGCTGAAATTCACCCGCAATGCCACCTCGCCCACCATCGAGATCGGCGGCCACAGTAAAGGGGAAACCAGCGTGCTTTGGGTGCGCGATAACGGCATCGGATTCGACATGAAATTTCATGAACGAATTTTCGAGATATTCCAGCGTCTGCACCGCACCGAGGACTTCCCTGGTACCGGCATTGGCCTGGCCATCGTGCGCAAGGCCATGCAGCGCATGGGAGGCCGCGTCTGGGCGGAGAGTCAGCCCGGCAGCGGCGCCACTTTCTACCTGGAGCTGCCGCAATGAGCATGGACCGTATTGCCAAACCCATACTGCTGGTGGAGGACAACCCCGTTGACGCAGACCTCACGCTGCGCGCCTTCGCCAAACGCAAGCTGGCCAACCCGGTGGTGGTGGCGCGGGATGGCGAGGAGGCCCTGGCCTGGATACCGCGCTGGGATGGCGGCGAGCCGGTCCCCGAGGTGATCCTGCTGGACCTGAAGATGCCCCGGGTGAACGGCCTGGAGGTGCTGGAACAGCTCAAGGCGCATCCGGTGTACAACACCATTCCAGTGGTGGTGCTGACCTCCTCGGCCGAGGACAGCGACGTGCGCAGCGCCTATCGGCTTGGCGCCAACTCGTATATCGTGAAGCCGGTGGACTTCGACAAGTTCTCCGAGGTCGCCGCGCAGATCGAACTGTATTGGTGCGTACTCAACAATCCATCACCATGAAAATTCTCTATATCGAAGACAATGCGATGGACGCGGATCTGGCACGCCGCGCCCTGACGCAGGCGATGCCCGGGCTGCAGATTCATCTGGCCGTCGATCTGGCAGCGGCGCGGCGCATGCTGGACACGGAGGGTCCGTTCGATGCCGTGCTTACCGATCTGCGTCTGCCCGACGGCAGCGGCCTGGAACTGCTCGCCGAGATCCGCCGCCAGGGCCTGGCACTGCCGGTGATCATCCTCACCGGCTCCGGGGATCAGGCCTCCGCCATGGCCGCACTCAAGACGGGGGCCGACGACTATCTCACCAAGCGCAGCGATTATCTGCAGCGCCTGCCGCACACGCTCACCGCCGCCATCAACAGCTATCGCGCCGCCTCGGCGCGCCGTTCGCGTCCGCTGCGCGTGCTGTACGTCGAACACAATGCCTTCGATGTCGACCTGACCCAGCGCCATTTTGCCCAGCACGCGCCACATCTGCGCCTGGAGGTGGTAGCAAGCGCAGCGGCAGCCCTGGCCCGCCTGCCGCAGAGCCGCAACGAGGCCCCGGTATGCGATGTGGTGCTGATGGACTACCGGCTGGGCGAACTGGATGCGCTGGAGCTCACCAAGGTGCTGCGGCAGGAACGCGGACTGGATCTGCCGCTGGTCCTGGTCACCGGACAGGGCAGCGAGGAGATCGCCGCCCAGGCGATGCGGCTGGGGGTCAATGACTACCTGACCAAACACAACAACTACCTGTATGAGCTGACCAACGTATTGGAAAAGGCCTATCAGCAGGTGGAGCTGGCACACGAGCAGACGGCCCTGCGCGACAGCGAGGCCAAATACCGGCGCCTGGTCGAGGGACTGAAGGAAGAATACATATTTTACCAGCATGACACCGCCGGAAAGTTTACCTACCTCAGCCCCTCCATCACCAACCTGCTCGGTTATATGCCGGACGATTTTCGCGCCCGCTACCATGAGCTGCTCACCGACGCGCCGATCAATCAGGAAGTTGCCCGGCGCACCGAGCTGAGCCTGCAGGGTATCCAGCAGCCGGTGTATGAAGTGGAGGTGCGCCACCAGGACGGCTCACCGCGCCGCCTGGAGGTGTTGGAGGTGCCACTGTTCTCTGATGACGGCACGGCACTGGGCGTCTACGGCATCGCCCACGACATCACCGCGCGCAAACAGGCCGAGGAGCGGCTGCGCCAGTCTGCCGCGGTATTCGAGTCCACGCGCGACGGCGTCATCATCACCGACCTGGATGCCAACATCGTGGCGGTCAATCGGGCGTTTCAGGAGATTACCGGGTTCGGCGCCTCCGAAGTGCAGGGGCAGAACCCGCGCCTGCTGCAATCCGGCCGGCATGACCGGTCGTTTTATCAAGGCCTGTGGGCCAGCGTGCAACAGAGCGGCTACTGGCAGGGCGAAATCTGGAACCGGCGCAAGGACGGCGAGATTTACCCCGAATGGCTCACCATCAGCACCGTCTATGATCCCGTCGGCGCACCGACGCACTATGTCGGCGTCTCCACCGACATCAGCCGCCTCAAGCGCAGCGAGGAACAGCTGGCGCACCTGGCGCACTATGACCCGCTCACCGATCTGCCCAACCGCCTGCTGCTGCAATCACGTCTGGCCCATGCCATCGAGCGTGCCGAACGGCAGGAACACCGGGTAGGGGTGCTGTCCTTCGATCTCGATCGCTTCAAGAATATCAATGACAGCCTCGGCCATACCGTGGGTGATGAATTATTGCAGGCGGTAGTGGAGCGCCTGCGGGACCGTCTGCATGAAGAGGACACCTTCGGCCGGCTGGGCGGCGACGAATTCCTGGTGATACTCGAGCCTGTGCTCGAGCCACAGGAGGCGGCCGAGGTGGCGCGCGACCTGCTCGATGTGCTCGCCGCCCCCCTGCAGCTGCCCAGCGGACACGAGGTTTACGTCAGCGCCAGTATCGGCATCAGCATATTCCCCGACGACAGCACCGACGCCGCCGCACTGCTGCGTGATGCCGACACGGCCATGAACAAGGCGAAGGATCAGGGGCGCAACCGCTTTTGTTTCTACACCGCCGACATGAACAACGAGGCGGTGGCGCAGCTGCAGCTGGAGGCGGCGCTGCGCCGTGCCCTGGCAAACGACGAATTTGTCCTGCACTACCAGCCCAAGGTCAATCTGCGCACCGGCTGCGTCGTCGGCGCCGAGGCCTTGATCCGCTGGCAGCGGGATGAACAGGGGATGATCCCGCCGGGTCGGTTCATACCGCTGGCGGAAAAGACCGGCTTGATCGTCCCCATCGGCACCTGGGTGATCGACCGCACCTGTCGGCAGTTGCGCGCCTGGCACGATGCCGGCATGAACTCCATCCATGTCGCCCTCAACATCTCCGCCCAACAGTTTTCCTCCGGCGATCTCCCCGCCATCATTTCCCGTGCGCTGCAGCAGTACGCCATTCCCCCGGAGACACTGGAGCTGGAGCTGACCGAGAGCGCCCTGCTGGAAGACCACCAGGCAGCGGAACGCCTGCTGCACGAACTCAAGGCGCTGGGCGTGCGCATCTCCCTGGACGACTTCGGCACCGGCTATTCCAGCCTGGCCTATCTGAGCCGGTTCCCTATCGACACCCTCAAGATCGACCGCTCCTTCGTCCAGGACATCGTGACCGATCCGGACGCCGCCGTGATCGCCCTGTCGATTATCGAGCTGGCGCACCGCATGAATCTGACCGTGATAGCCGAAGGTGTCGAGACCGAGGCCCAGCTGTCCTACTTGCGCACCCACCGCTGCGATGAAATGCAGGGCTATTATGTCAGCCGTCCGGTCGAGCCGGAGGCCTTCATTGCGTTCCTGCAACAGGGCAACAGCCGGGCGACGCTGCCGGCGCCGGAGCCGACGGATGCCCGCACCCTGCTGATCGTGGACGATGAACCCAACATCCTGTCCACCCTGCGCCGCATGTTGCGTAACGAGGGCTATCGCATCCTGACCGCGCCCAGCGCCCAGGAGGGGCTGGAGCTGCTGGCGCAAAATCCGGTGCAGGTGATCCTGTCGGATCAGCGCATGCCGGAGATGAACGGCACTGAGTTCCTCGCACGCGTCAAGCGGCTGCACCCGAATACCGTGCGCATCGTGCTGTCCGGCTACACCGATCTGCAGTCGGTGACCCAGGCGATCAATGAAGGCGCCATCTATAAATTTCTGCTCAAGCCCTGGGAAGATGAGCACCTGCGGGGGCAAATCCGCGACGCCTTTTTGTATCATGAGGCGGTCATACGACCGCAGGCAGGACTCGCCGACTCACCGTAGCCATCCCGGCACGGCGGCAATTCCTGCCTCAGCCTGAGGGAATACTGCATGTTCACCGGCATCGTCCAGGGCACCGCCGAAATCATCGCCATCGCAGAAAAACAGCACCTGCGCACCCATACCGTGCGCCTGCCGCCGGCACTGCTCCCCGGCCTGCAGCCCGGCGCCTCGGTGGCCCACAACGGCTGCTGCCTCACTGTCACGGCCATCGACGGCGATTGTGTCTCTTTCGACCTGATGCGCGAGACCCTGCGCCTGACCAATCTGGGACTGTTGCAGGTGGGCGACCGCGTCAATGTGGAGCGCGCCGCGCGCTTCGGCGACGACATCGGCGGCCACGCCATGTCCGGCCACATCATGGGGACCGCCGAAGTGACACAGGTGCTGGAGAGCGCGAACAACCGCCAGATATGGTTCCGTGTACCGGCGGAGCTGGGCAAATACGTCTTCACCAAAGGCTACATCGGCATCGACGGCATCAGTCTCACCATCGGCGAGGTGCGTGGCGACGGATTCTGCGTCAACCTGATCCCGGAGACCCTGGCCCGCACCAACATCGGCACGCGCCGGCCCGGTGATCGCATCAATCTGGAGATCGACCCGCAGACCCAGGCCATCGTCGATACCGTGGAACGAGTGCTGGCCGAACGGGGCATGGCCTGAGTCGGGGGTCGGTGCGCGGTGCGCCCCCATCACCCAAACCTCAATTAGTCCGCAAATGAACGCAAATAGGCGCAAATATTCGTAGTGCTACGCACGCGCCCCACTCGCACCATGGGTGGAACGGTGCGACTGGCTAATGGCTGGGCCGTTCGCCTTGATTCGCGTCCATTTGCGTTTATTGGCGGACTACTGCTTTTTTAAGGGTTACTCCGCGTCGAGCAGGGTGACGGTCGTTTCCGCCGTCTTCCTGTCGATATCGAACTGCGCCACACAATACTCGGGCACCTCATCGATGGGCGTGGGGTCATCGGCACAACTGCAGCCGGGAATGATGCCGCGGTAGGACAGCCCCACCTTCGCCCGGATCACATCATTCAGTTCGGTGACATTGATGATGATCGCGCTGAAGCCTTCGGTGATGGCGTAGCTGGTGCGCGCCAGCCCCTGCTGCAGGGGCAACAGGTTGCCGTCCAGTCCCTCGATCTCCGCCTTCAGCACCGGCGTAAAGGCCGGCGTGGTCCAGGCCGCCAAAGATTTGCTGAGTACAATCATCGCCTCACCCCTTCAGCATTGGTGCGCGGTGCGCACCCTACGGGCTGGTTGGTCGCGCTACATGCAAGGTACGCACTGCGCGCCGAACCTACTTGCTGTCATATATGTAGGGTGCGCACTGCGCACCGGACCTATTCACCGAACGCCCCCGTCACCGGGGCGGCACCGCCGCCCCAATCCGCCGGCAACACGCCTTCCCACACATAGCGGTGAAAGCTGGAATACGGCCAGTCGGCAACATGCTGAACGTAACCATGCTTCACCGGATTCCAATGCAGATAGTCCAGATGTCTTTGATAGTCCGTCTCATCGCGTATCTGGTGTTCCCAAAAGCGTCGTTGCCAAAGATTCCCTTCATGACGCGCGCGGCGGGACAGCGAAACAAGGTCACCGCGGCAACCCAGCTCGCGCGTCACCATGCGCTTGATGAGTCCCCAGCGTTTGCCGAAATCCGCGTCGTCCTGCGGCAAGCACCAAAGACAATGCATGTGATCCGGCAGCAGCACCCAGCCGTCGATGGCGAAGGGAAACAGCGCACGCACCTGTTGGATGGCGTGCCGCAGTGCTGGACGCACCGGCTCCCCCGTCAGTATAGGTTTGCGTCCGAGGGTTGCCAGGGTGAAGAAGTAGACCGCGCCGGGTGCGCGGGAACGACGATAGTTTGGCATCGGCTTCGTCCTTGAAGTTGATGTGCCTTTGGTGCAGCGACTTGGTGCGCAGTGCGTACCCTACATTGGTTGGTGTGCGCGCACCCTACGAATACCCGGACAACTGTACCGGTGTAGGGTGCGCACCGCACACCGGATACTTACGTCTCCAGCTGGCTCACATCACGCACCGCACCGCGCGCAGCGGAGGTGGTCATCGCGGGCGACCGCGGACGGCGGAGCAGGAACCCCGCGCCAGCGGGGATGCGCCCCGGTAGCGGGATGCAATGCCGCGCTTCCACTTACTTCTCCAACTGCGACACATCCCGCACCGCGCCGCGCGCCGCCGAAGTCGTCATCGCGGCATAGGCCTTCAGTGCGGCCGACACGGTGCGCTCGCGGTTGAGCGGCTTCCAGGCGCCCTTGCCCTTGGCCTCCATCGCGGCGCGGCGCCTGGCCAGTTCGTCATCGGACAGGGCCACACGGATGGTGCGGTTGGGGATATCGATCTCGATGGTGTCGCCTTCCTCGATGAGGCCGATGGCGCCGCCCTCCGCCGCCTCGGGCGAGACGTGGCCGATGGACAGGCCGGAGGTGCCGCCGGAGAAACGGCCGTCGGTGATCAGGGCGCAGGCCTTGCCCAGTCCCTTCGACTTGATGTACGAGGTGGGGTAGAGCATTTCCTGCATGCCGGGGCCGCCGCGCGGGCCTTCGTAGCGGATGATCACCACATCGCCCGCCTTGATCTTGTCCCCCAGGATGCCTTCCACCGCACTGTCCTGGCTCTCGAAGATGCGCGCCGGACCGGAGAACTTGAGGATCGAGGCATCGACGCCGGCGGTCTTCACCACGCAGCCATCGAGGGCGATGTTGCCGTACAGCACGGCGAGGCCGCCCTCCGTGCTGTAGGCATGGGCGAGGTCACGGATACAGCCCTTTTCACGATCGGTATCCAGCGTCGCGTAACGCTTGTTCTGGCTGAAGGCCACCTGGGTCGGCACGCCGCCGGGCGCAGCGCGATAGAAATCCTTGCGCTTCTGATCCGTGGTCAGACGCACATCCCACAACGCAATGGCTTCGGCCATGGTGGCGGCATGCACGGTCTTGCACTGGTTGTGCAGCAGGCTGGCGCGGTCCAGCTCGCCGAGGATGCCGATGACGCCGCCGGCGCGGTGCACGTCCTCCATGTGATAGGTCTGGATCGACGGCGCCACCTTGCACAGGTGCGGCACCTTGCGCGACAGGCGATCGATGTCGGCCATGGTGAACTTGACGCCGCCCTCTTCTGCCGCGGCCAGCAGATGCAGGATGGTGTTGGTGGAACCGCCCATGGCAATGTCCAGGCACATGGCGTTCTCGAAGGCCTCGAAGGTGGCGATGGAACGCGGCAGCACCGAGGCGTCGTCGCCTTCGTAGTAACGCTTGGCCAGGGCGACGATCATGCGGCCGGCCTCCTTGAACAGGCGCTCGCGATCGGCATGGGTCGCCACCAGCGAGCCGTTGCCGGGCAGAGACAGGCCCAGGGCCTCGGTGAGGCAGTTCATGGAGTTGGCGGTGAACATGCCGGAGCAGGAGCCGCAGGTGGGGCAGGCGCTGCGCTCCACTGTGGCCACATCGGCATCGGTCTCATTGGAATCGGCGGCCATGATCATGGCGTCCACCAGGTCCAGCGCCACGGTCTGCTCATGCACCACCGCCTTGCCGGCCTCCATCGGCCCACCGGAGACGAAGATGACGGGGATGTTGAGACGCAGGGCGGCATTGAGCATGCCCGGGGTGATCTTGTCGCAGTTGCTGATGCACACCAGCGCGTCGGCGCAGTGGGCGTTGACCATGTACTCGACGCTGTCGGCGATGATCTCACGGCTGGGCAGCGAGTAGAGCATGCCGCCGTGGCCCATGGCGATGCCGTCGTCGATCGCGATGGTGTTGAATTCCTTGGCCACGCCGCCGGCCGCCTCGATCTCGCGCGCCACCAGCTGGCCCATGTCCTTGAGGTGCACATGACCCGGCACGAACTGGGTGAAGGAGTTGGCGATGGCGATGATCGGCTTGTTGAAGTCGTCGTCCTTCATGCCGGTGGCACGCCACAGGGAACGGGCGCCGGCCATGTTGCGGCCGCGGGTGGTGGTCCAGGAACGGTAAGCGGGCATCGGTCTCTCCAGAGGGTCAATACGGTGCGGATGGGGCATTATACGCCGTAGCCACCGCACTGCCCACGCACCCGCCCGCCTACTGCACCCAGACCTCGACGCGGCGGTTCTTGCGCCGCCCCAGCTCGCTGTCGTTGGCGGCCACCGGCAGCGCGCTGCCGTAACCGCGCACCCGCACCGGGACGATCCCCATGCTCAGCAGCCGGTCCGCCACCACATCGACGCGGTTGACCGACAGCTCCCAGCTGTGCAGCGGCAACACCTCATCGTGATCGGAGAAACCGAACAGCATCACCTGCCGGGTCTGCGTCTCCTCCTGCATGTAGCGCAACAGGCGCTCCAGATCGCGCATCGCCTTGCTGTCGAGCTGGGCGCTGCCCTGGTGGAAACGGAAATTGAGCGACAGGCGCCGCGCCCCCTGGGTCAGGTCAAGGTACTCCGCCGGCGCCTCCTGCTGGGCTGCCACCCCTACCGCCAGGATGTTCTGCGACACAAAGCCGGTCTGCTCGACGATCTTCTGCCCCGCCCGCGCCTGGGCAAACTCGGCAAATTCTCTGGCCAGCGGCAGGGGTTTGCGTGACGGCAGATACAGGTACAGGCGGCGCGCCAGGGCATAGTCCTCGGTGGCGACGCTGAAACTTTCCGGCAGGATCGGACTGCCGCCGCGCTCGGCCACCGCCAGCGCCCTGGCCTGGCGCACATAGGGCAGGCCGATGAAGCCGATGCCGTTGACATCCGCGGCCACCCGATCCGACAGGTCGCTGCTGGACTCAAAGCGCTGCGCACCGGGCGCCAGGGCCTCCTTGCCCAGCACCAGGGACTTGAAGGTATCGTAGGTGCCGGATTTATCATCACGGGCATAGAGCGTGATCGGGCCGGCCTGGCCGCCCACCTCCGCCCAATCGCGGATGCGCCCGGAAAATATCCCGCGCAGGGTATCGACGTCGAGCGCGGTCAGCGGATTGGCCGGATGCACGATCACCGCCACGCCGTCCAGGCCGACGACAAACTCGGCATCGTGACGATCCAGTGCGCCCAGTGACGCCAGCCGGGTCACCTCGGCCGCCTTGACCGCGCGAGACGCCATGCCGATATCGGCACGCCCCTGCTCCAGGCTGGTGAACGCGGTGGTGGAGCCGTGGGCCTGGATCTCCACCATGACGTCGCGGCCATTGCGGTCGACGGCCCGGATACGGGTTTCTTCCGCGGCCACCGCCTCGGCGCGTATCGCGCCAAACCCCTTGCCGCGCAACCAGTCCTGCACCAGGGCCGGCGCCAGTTCCGCACCGATGGTGTTGGAACCGTGCAGGCGCAGAATCACTTCCGCCGCCTGAGTTACGCCGATGAATCCACACAAGCCCACTGCCACAAGCCACTGCTTCATTTCCTGCCTCCCGGCCAGCCCAGAGGCCGGCAAGGATAAGCGGCGAAAATGACTGTCCAATGACAGGGTCAGCGCTGGCGCAGGTGCTGCAGTTCCAGACGACGCACGAACTCTGCCAGAATCTGGCGGTACAGGTCTTCCTTCAGCACCTGGTCTTCGACACCCGCGTCGATGTTGGGGTTGTCGTTCACCTCGATGACATGGATGCCGCGTTCGGTCTGCTTGAGATCGACGCCGTACAGTCCGTCGCCGATGAGATTGGCCGCCTTGAGGGCGACGGCCACCACCTCGGGCGGTGCCTGTTCCACCGCCAGGGTCTTCCAGCCGCCCTCCTCGAAGGTGCCGTCGGATTCGTGGTGCACGATCTGCCAGTGCTTTTTCGACATGAAATACTTGCAGGCGAAGATCGCCTTGCGATTGAGGACACCGATGCGCCAGTCGAACTCGGTGTAGAGGTACTCCTGCGCCAGAATCAGCTCCGAGCTTTTGAACAGGCGCTCGGCCTCCTGCCGCATCTGCTCCGGCGTCTCCGCCTTGACCACGCCGCGGGAGAAGGAGCCGTCCGGCACCTTGAGCACCATGGGATAGCCGATGGCCTCCTCCGCCGCCTTCAGGTCGTTGCGGCCGGCGATCACCGTGCGTGGCGTCGGCACCTTGTTGGCACGCAACAGTTCCGCCAGATAGACCTTGTTGGTACAGCGCAGAATCGACTGCGGGTCATCCATCACCACCAGCCCCTCACTCTCCGCCTTCTTGGCGAAGCGGTAGGTGTAGTGATTGATGTTGGTGGTCTCGCGGATGAACAGGGCGTCGTACTCCGCCAGGCGCGAATAGTCCTTGCGATCGATGATCTCGATGTCGACATCCAATGACCTTCCCGCCTTGATGAAGCGCTGCAGCGCCTTGCGATTCGACGGCGGCAGCGGGTCATCATCGTTGTAGAGGATGGCCATGTCGTAGCGCGCCTGGCTGCGCGACTTGGGCGAACGCCAGCGTTTCTTCAGATAGCCGCGCAGCCGCTCGACGAAGAACTCGCGATTTTCGCGATCCAGCTTGTGCAGCGACAGCGGCTTGATGGAGTCGATGTGCCAGCCGCCCTCGCTGCGGCGGAACCCCACCCGCAGCAACGGACAGGGAAAGGTTTCGAAGATCTGCCGCGCCAGATCCGCCAGCGGCTCGAACAGGCACTTGCCGAAGAACACATCCATCTCGAACACGCGCTCGACACTGTCCTTGCGGTACTTGCGGAAGCTCCGCGCCACCTCCTCATCCAGATTCACCGCGTTCAGGCTGTACATGGCCTTGCTGGACAGGTCCAGCATGCTCTTCACCGACGGGATCACCTTGTGATTGCGCGCCTCGGCCAGCAGTGAGCAGTAATAGGCCACACTGAGATACTTATAGCTGCGGCACAGATTGATCACCTGCACGTGCTTGAGGGCGAAATATTCCTTGCCGGTGAAGTAATCATCGACATTGACCACCGGATAATCGAGACCATCGAACTTCCAGTCCGCGGCATCCTCCACCACAATAATCTGCGTAGTCATGACCTGACTTATTTCCCCTTGCGCGCCGTCCGCTTGCGCGCCGCTGCCTGCGGTTTGCGAATGATGAGCACAGAGCGCTGACCCGACTTGCCGTAGCGCGCCATACGTTCAAAGTCCTTTTGCGGGATGGGCATATTCACGCAATCGGTCACGGTTTTGCCCTTTTCCCGATCCACGAAGGAGTCATGCACATAGATGAAGTGGTCGTCAAATCCGGTCACCACCACCCAGTGCGGGAACTTCTCCTGGTAGATGCGGTAGGAACTTATCAGCACCAGCGGGATGGCGCCGTGAGCGAATTCCTGTTTCATCTCGCTGACCGTGATGCGGCGGTAGTGCAGCGGCAACCCGAGCTGCGCCATCTCCTCGGTAAAATCATCCTGCACCAGGCGAATGACCTCCTTCTTCTCCTCCGCCCGCACCGAATCGACGAACAGCGCGCTTTCGTCATTGACGTAGACCTCCACCTCGAAGCCGCGGTGATGGGCCGCCAGGGCCAGGCCGAACGGCCCGCAGCCGCCGTGGCCGGAGGTCATGAATACGGTGGTGGACTCGCGCCACAGGCGCAGCTCCAGGCGGCGGCTCAGTTCGATGGCCGGGTCCAGCGCTCCCATGGCCATCATCAGCGCCGCCGGGCCGCAGGTGAACTCCAGGGTCTGTTCGTAATAGGGCACCCGCGCCATGTCCGGCCGCAGCGACGGCACCAGCCGCTTCTCGTAGCGCAGCGCGTCCATATGGTCTTCGTAGTAATCATCGTAGAAACCGAAGCGGCGATAGCCCATGGCCTCATACAGCGCAATGGACGAGGCATTGTCCACCCGCACCTCCAGCCGCAGGGTGACGCAATCCTGCGCCAGCGCCGCCTGCTCCGCCGCCGCCACCAACTGGCGGCCGATGCCCTGGCTACGGTACTGCGGGTCGACGGCGATGGAATACATGCGCGCCAGCGAAGTGCCGACGTTGAACAGCAGCAACACATAGCCACGCACCGCGCCGCCTTCCTCGTCGAGCAGCAGCGCGGCATGGGCCTTGGTGATCATGTGGCGGAAGCTGCGCCGCGACAGGCGATCGGTATCGAAGCAGCGGTTTTCGATCTCCACCAGGGCGTCGATGTCTTCGGGGGTGGCGGGGCGGATCATTTGTTTATTGGCCCTCGGTGACACTTACAGGCTGGTTGTGCGCTGTCGCGCGTTGATTTGGATGGGGGATTCCGTCCCCCTACGCCGGATTACTTTCTTTTGAGCGACCATAAGAAAGTAATCAAAGAAAAGGCCGCCCCGATGTCTCGCCGCTATCGCGGTTCCCTGCGCTACTCGCCCGGAGCGGGTTCCTCCGACAGCACGTCCCTGTGCTGACGGAGGAATGCGCGCCATCCATGGCGCGCCCCCTGCGGGCGGTTCCGCTCCAGGCTGCGTTGCTCGGCAAGACAAAGGGGTTTGAAAAGCAAACCCGGCTCGCCTGCGGCATCGCGCTGTGAGGTG
>JANJXC010000067.1 GCA_024709225.1 Gammaproteobacteria bacterium
CCACCAAAACATAATACCTCACCCGTAGCCCGGTGCCCTTAAAACGCAAAACTTAAAACTTAAAACTTAAACCGTAAAACTTAAAACTTAAAACGTAAACCGTAAAACGAAAAACTGAAAAAAAACCGCCGCTGCGGTGGCCCGGAGCGGCGGTTCGGCTTGGCGGTGAGTGAGCGCTTATTCGGGGGTGCAGCGCATCTTGGCGATGCTGGAGTGGAAGATTGCCTTGTGGATGTCGCCCAGGCTGAGCATGCCGATCAGTGTTTCGCCTTCGGCGACCGGGATGCGGCGGAAGCGGTTGCGTACCATGATGGCGGCGGCGCGCAGGGCGTGCATGTCGGGAGAGACGGTGATGACGTTGCGGACCATCAGGTCGGCGGCCTTCAGCTTGACCAGGTCGCGGTACTGGCCCTGCATGTCGTCCAGTTTCATGCCGGCGGTGCCTTCCATGAGATCCTCGATGGAAGGGAACAGGCGATCCAGCACGTCCTTCTCGGCGACGAAGCCGACCAGCTTGCCGTTGTCCACCACGGGCAGACCGCTGAAGCGGTACAGGCACATCAGTGAGGAGACTTCCAGCATGCTCGTCTCCGGATCGACGGTGCGCACGGTACGGCTCATGACATCTTTCACCAGCATGTTCTCTCCCTCCGAATGTGATTAGACCCAGCGTTGAAGTGGGCATGTACCCGAGTTTGCACAGGCGCGCGCGGCACGCGCAACGAGCATTTGTGTATGGGGTTATAAAAGTTTCGAGTTGCAGGTTTCGGGTTGCGGGGACGCCGCGGCGATCTCTGCGTTAACGCAAATTGGACGGCGCGGGGTGTCGCGTTGCCGTGGTGCCTGTTTTTCGCAACGCGAAACTCCCGCTGCTGTTCGCCCGCATCAGCGGGCGAGCAGCAGCGGTGTGGTGTGCCAGCCGCCGCGGCGCTTGAGGACACGGATGTGCAGGCCGGTGGCGGTGGGCTCCAGTTCCAGGCGCAGGGCGGCAGGGGAGGCGGTGTCGGCCGCGCGCCGCGGCCGGTACAGCACGGCGAGGGCGTTGCCGGTTTCGGCGGCCAGTTGCAGGCGGCGC
Organism: Gammaproteobacteria bacterium; assembly: GCA_024709225.1. Lineage (GTDB taxonomy): Bacteria > Pseudomonadota > Gammaproteobacteria > Thiohalomonadales > Thiohalomonadaceae > Sulfurivermis. The sequence continues at coordinate 1,076 of JANJXC010000067.1, forward strand.
AGGCTGCGCTGATCGGGGCGGGTCGGCCAGCCGAGCACGGCGCCGCAGACGCCGGAGCGCAGACTCTGCTCCATGGCCCACAGCATGTCGGCCGCGCCGGCCGGACGCAGCCAGAGCAGGCGGGAGAGGTTCACGCCGGCGGCGGCGAGGGCCGGGGCGTAGGGGATGTGCGGCGGGGCGACGAAGACAATATGGCGCTCGCGCGCGAGCGCGGCGAGGGCCGGCAGCAACAGCGTCACCTCGCCGATGCCGGCATGGTCGGTGAGCAGTTCGACGAGGGTGCCGCGCGGCCAGCCGCCGATGGCGGCGTCGAGGGTGGCATTGCCTGTCGGCAGCAGGTGGTCGGCGGCGGCGGCCCGCTGGCCGCCGCGCCAGATGTCCTGGCGCTGCAGGACATCGTGCAGACTCACAGCGGCCCGCCGTTGCGGATGATGCCGACGGCGATGCCCTCGATGGCGAAGTCGTCCTGTTTCAGGTCCGCCTCGATGGGGTCGAAGTCGGGATTCTCGGCGATGAGGGTGACCTTGTTGCCGCGGCGGCGGAAGCGCTTCACCGTCACCTCGTCGTTGATGCGCGCCACCACGATCTGGCCGCTGCGCGCCTCGTGGGTGCGGTGCACGGCGAGCAGGTCGCCGTCGAGGATGCCGACGTCCATCATGCTGAGGCCGCGCACGCGCAGCAGGTAGTCGGCGTGGGGGCTGAACATGCGCGGGTCGATGCGCAGGTGATCGTCGATATGCTGCTCGGCCAGGATCGGCGCGCCGGCGGCGACGCGGCCGACCACCGGCAGGCCGTCGACGGTTTCCTTGAGGCGGATGCCGCGCGAGGCGCCGGGCACCATTTCGATCACCCCCTTGCGGGCCAGGGCGCGCAGGTGCTGCTCGGCGGCATTGGGCGAGCTGAAGCCGAAGGCCTCGGCGATCTCCGCGCGGGTGGGCGGCATGCCGGTTTCTTCCAGGGTCTGGCGGATGAGGTCCAGGATCTCGGCCTGGCGGGGGGTTAGATCGTGCATGGGCTGCCTCGCTTGGTTGTGCTGTGATTATATACAGCTACGGGGCAGGATGCGCGCGGCTTCTGCGATGGCCGGGGCGGGACCGCGGCGGAACGGGGCAAAGACCCAGGCAAGCGGGCGGGATTCACAGGCCGGGGCGGCTTGTGCCTGGCCCGCGCGGTGTGTGGCCGCGGCAAAGTGTATTACAATTGCCCACCGCCCGATGAGCGGCGGTCGTGGCATTGCAGCCGTGCCGAAGCGCCAGGCGGCACCTGACCGCCGCACCTAACTCAAATCAGCCGATATTTCCCCGTCATGCACGCCACGCGTCGTACCTTTTTCTATGTCCTGGGCGGTATCACCCTGCTCAAGCTGGCGCTGGCGGCGTGGTTGCCGCTGACCGGCGACGAGGCCTATTTCTTCGTCTGGGGCAAGCACCCCGGGCTGGGCTACTACGATCATCCGCCGATGGTGGGCTGGTGGCTGGCCCTGCTGCTGCAGCTGGGCGACGCCGAATGGCTGTTGCGCCTGCCCAGCTATGTGATGACCAGCGCCATCGCCTGGGCCATCTACCGCCTGCTGCGTGACGGCCTGGGCGAGGAGCGTGCACTGCTCGCCGGTCTGCTCTATCTGCTGGCGCCGGTGAATGTGGTCAACGTGCTGATCAGCACCGATACGCCGCTGATCCTGTTTTCCTTCCTCTCGGTGCTGGCCCTGCGACAGGCGTTGCAGGAGAGCGGTTATCGCTGGTTCGTGGTCGCCGGCGCCCTGCTCGGGCTGGCGTTTCTGTCCAAGTATTTTGCAGTGCTGCTGGGTCTGGCCTATGGCGCCTATCTGTTGCTGGTCAGACCGTCGCGGCGCAATGTCATCGGGCTGTCGCTGCTGTTCCTCGCCGTGTTGCCGTTTGCGGCGCTCAATGTCTGGTGGAACTACTGCCATTGCTGGGACAACATCGTCTTCAATGTCTATAGCCGGCACAGCGGCGGCAGCATCGACTGGGGTAATCCGCTCTCCTATCTGCTGATGCTGGTGTATCTGGTGATGCCGCCGGTGCTGTGGTACGGCTGGCGGCGGCGCGCCGCGCTGATGGCGGCGCTGCGTGACCGCCATCTGTTCCTGTGGCTGTGGCTGTTGCCGATGCTGCTGTTCTTCCTGCTGTCGTTTGTGGCGCGCATCGGCCTGCATTGGGTGCTGGCGTTTTATCCGTTGCTGTTTTTGTCGCTGCCGATGTTGCTGGATGCCGTCGCGCTGCGCCGCAGCGTGTATTTCGCCGCCGGCTTCTCGTTGCTGCACGTGGTGTTCGTCGCCCTGCTGCTGACACTGCCGGTGGATACCTGGAACATCCGCCCGGTGCTGCGGCATGACCTGGTGTTCGGCAGCCATCCGGAGGCGTTCTGGCAGCAAATCGAGCCGCAGCTGGATGGCCATGCGCTGGCCACGGAGAGCTATGTCTATTCGGCGATCCTGGAGCACGCCACCGGGCGGTATTTCCATGTCTTCGGCGAGGCCTCGAAATATGGCCGCCAGGATGACCTGCTGACCGATTACCGGCAGCTCGACGGCAAGGATGTTGCGGTGCTGATCTATGCAGAAAAATCACTGCCCCATCATGCGCAGTTCTTCGCCCGGCATCGGGTGCAGGAGCTTACGGTGGACGGGGTGACCAATTATCTGCTGCTCGGGAGCGGTTTTCGCTATGACGTGTACCGCGATGTGGTGCTGCGGCGCACGCAGGAGCAATTTTATGTCCTGCCGTGGTTTCTGCCGTCGGGCGCATGTTATTTTTACGACAGATATTTCCCCGATGAGGACGTGAAACGGTTGCCGCGCGGATGAATACACTGAATAAGGACATTGCCGGCTGGGGCCGTTATCCGGTGCAGCGCTGCGAGCTGGTGCGGCCGGAACGTCATGCCGAGCTGTGGTCGGAGGCGCCGTCGCTGCTGGCCCGTGGCCAGGGGCGCAGCTATGGCGATGCGGCGCTCAACGAGGGTGGCCGCGTGGTGCTGACCGAACGGGTCAACCGCTTTCTGGCCTTTGACCGCGAGCAGGGCATCGTGCGCGCCGAGGCGGGGGTGACGCTGGCGGAGCTGCTGGCGCTGACCGTGCCGCGTGGCTGGTTCCCGCTGGTGACGCCGGGCACCCGGCATGTGTCGCTGGGTGGCTGCGTCGCCGCGGATGTGCACGGCAAGAATCATCACCATGACGGCGCCTTCTCCAGCAGTGTGCGCGAGCTGGAGCTGATCACCGCCGGCGGGCGGCGCCTGCGCTGTTCGGCGCAGGAGAATGCCGCGGCCTTCCAGGCAACGGTAGGCGGCATGGGGCTGACCGGCATCATCGGCGAGGTGGAACTGCAGTTGCAGCCGATCGAGAGCGGCTATATCCGTGCGCGCCATCAGGCTGCGGCCCATCTGGAGGAGCTGTTCCGCCTGTTGCAGGAGAGCGATGGCGATGCCCGCTACAGCGTCGCCTGGGTCGACCTGATGAGCCGCGGCGCGGCGCTGGGGCGCGGCGTGGTGATGAACGGCGACCATGCCGCACGGGATGAGCTGTCGGGTGGACGGCGCCTGACGCCGTTGCGCTTGCCGCCGGCCAGGGTGCGCAACATTCCCTGCAACATGCCGGGCTGGCTGCTCAACGGCCTGTCCATTCGCGCCTTCAATGCCCAGTATTACCGCCGCGAAGGCAGCCGCAGCGGCTCCTTTCTGCTCGATTACGACACCTTCTTCTATCCGCTGGACACGCTGGCCAACTGGAACCGGCTGTATGGCCGGCGCGGTTTCGTGCAGTACCAGTGCGTGGTGCCGACGGCGACTGCGCTGGAGGCGATGCGCCAGCTGTTGCAGCGTCTGGCCGACAGCGGTCACCCGGCCTTTCTCGGTGTGCTGAAGCGCATGGGGCCGGCCGGTGCGGCCTATCTGTCCTTCCCCATGGAGGGCTATACGCTGGCGATGGACCTGCCGATGAAGGGCGCAGCGACGCTGGCCCTGCTCGACGCCTTCGATAGCGTGGTGCTGCAGCATGGCGGCCGGGTGTATCTGGCCAAGGATGCGCGCCTGGCGCCGGCAAGTTTCCGCGCCATGTATCCGCAGTTTGCCGAGTGGCAGCGCGTGCGCCGTGAACTGGACCCGCACGGCGTGTTCAGTTCCAGCCTGTCGCGCCGGCTGGGCATGGAGGAGCAGGCATGAGCGGCGCGATTCTGATTCTGGGCGCCACCTCGGCCATCGCCCGCGGCGCGGCCGCGGCGTGGGCGCAGCGCGGCCATCGGTTGTATCTCGCCGGGCGCGACGTGGAGTCGCTGCGGCGCGATGCGGCCGACCTCGCCATCCGTTATGGCGTGGCGGTGCACTTCGGCGCGTTTGATGCCGCGGCCCACGACACCCATGCCGCCTTTCTGCAGCGGGTAACCGACGAGATGGGCGAGCTGGAGGGCGTGCTGCTGGCCTTCGGTTATCTGGGCAGCCAGGCCAAGGCGGCGGGTGATTTCCGCGAGGCCCTCGCCATCATCAACCGCAACTTCGTCGATGCGGTGTCGATCCTCAATCTCTGCGCCGATCAGCTGGAGCAGCGCGGCCGCGGCTTCATCGCCGGCATCGCCTCGGTGGCCGGCGATCGCGGGCGCCAGAGCAATTACACCTACGGCGCCGCCAAGGGCGCCTTCGCACTGTATCTGCAGGGCCTGCGCAACCGGCTGTTCCCGGCCGGGGTGCGGGTGCTCACCATCAAGCCCGGCTTCGTCGACACGGCGATGACCTGGGGCATGCCGGGACTGTTTCTGGTGGCTTCGCCAATTGATGTCGGCGCGCGCATCGTGACGGCCGTCGAGCGCGGCCGCGACGTGATCTATGTGCCGTGGTTCTGGCGCTACATCATGCTGATCATCCGCAGCATCCCCGAGCGGCTGTTCAAGCGGCTCAAGCTGTGAGCGGGCGTCCGGTCGTCGCGGCCTTCGATTTCGACGGCACCATCACCTACCGCGATACCCTGCTGCCCTTTCTGTTGCGGCTGGCGGGCTGGGGCGCGCTGTTGCGCGCGGCGGTTGTGCTGCTGCCGACGCTGCTCGGCTATGGCCTGCGCCTGATCCCCAACGGCGTGGCCAAGGAGCGGGTGTTGCGGCATTTTCTCGCCGGCATGGACGATGCCGCGCTGCGCCGCGCCGGGGAGGATTATGCGCGGGTGCAGCTGCCGGCCATGGTGCGGCCCGCCGCGCTGGCGCGGCTGCACTGGCATCAGCGCCAGGGCCACCGCTGCGTGGTGATCTCCGCCTCCATCGAGCACTACGTGGCGCCATGGGCGCGCGCGGCCGGCTTTCATGACTGCCTGGCGACGCGCCTGGCACAGGAGGGCGCCGGCCGCCTGAGCGGGCGCTATGCCGGTGAAAACTGTTACGGCGCGGAGAAGGAGCGGCGTCTGCGCCAATTGCTGGGCGGGTTGGCGAATGTCGAGATCTACGCCTACGGCGACAGCCGCGGTGACCGTGAGCTGCTGGCGCTGGCCGACCATGCCTATTACCGCACCATGCCGGGAGAGGGAGATGGCGCTTAATCTGCGCGCGATGATCAAATTGCTGCGGCCGCACCAGTGGCTGAAGAACGGTTTCGTTTTTGTCGGCCTGATGTTTGGCCATGCCTGGCACGATGCGGCGACGGTGCAGGCGGTGGTAGTGGCGGCGCTGGGCTTCTGCCTGATTTCCAGTGCCATCTATATCGTCAACGACCTGGCCGACCGCGAGGCGGATCGCCTTCATCCGCACAAGCGGTTGCGCCCGCTCGCCGCCGGCAGCGTGAGCCCGTCCCAGGGCGTGGTGCTGAGCGTGCTCTGCGCGCTGGCCGGGCTGCTGCTGGCATGGAGCGCGTCGCTGCAGGTCTTGCTCATCGTTGCGGGCTACGGTGTGCTCAATCTGCTGTATTCCTGGCGTCTCAAGCATATGGTGATCCTCGATGTATTCGTCATCGCCACCGGCTTCATGCTGCGCATCCTCGCCGGCACCGTCGGCGTGGGCATCCCGCCGTCGTCCTGGCTGTTGCTCACCGGCCTGATGGTCACGCTGTTCCTCGGCTTCTCCAAGCGTCGTGCCGAACTGGTGGTGATGGAGCACAGCGATGCCCCGGCGCGCAAGGTGCTGCAGAACTACTCACGGCCCATGCTGGAGGTGATGATCGGCGTGTGCGCCACCGGCGTGGTGCTGGCCTACAGCCTGTACACCATCAGCGACGATGTGGTCGCCGTGCACCACACCACCAACCTGATCTACACCGTGCCCTTGGTGCTGTACGGCCTGTTCCGCTATCTGTACCTCAGCTTCAGCAGCGATGCCGGCGAGGACCCGGCGCATGACCTGTTGCGCGATCCGCACCTGCTGTTGACGGTGCTGGGCTGGGCGGCGCTCACCTTCTGGCTGCTGGCATGACGCAGCGGGCGGCAGCGCCGGTGCGCGGCCTGCGCGCGCTGATCCTGTCGGTGGTGGCGGCGGCGGTGGGGTATCTCGCCTTCTCGCTGTGGGGCGGCTGGCAGGATGTGCTGGCCGCGCTGCGGCAGGTATCGTGGCCGGTGTTGCTGTTGCTGCTGCTGCTGTCGCTGGTGAATTACGGGCTGCGTTTTGCCCGCTGGCAACACTATCTGTCCCTGTTTGGTCACCGCGTCCCGTGGCTGCGCAGCCTGCGCATCTACCTGGGCGGCTTTGCCCTCACCACCACGCCGGGCAAGGCCGGTGAGGCCTTGCGCTGCGTGTTGTTGCAGCCCCTCGGCGTGTCCTGGCCGCACAGCCTGGCGGCGCTGCTGGCGGAGCGTCTGGGCGACCTGGTCGCCATTCTGCTGCTCGCCGCCATCGGTCTGAGCGCCTATCCGCAGGGACGCGGCGTGATGCTGTTCATGACGGTGGTGCTGCTGCTGTTGTTGCTGTTTATCCAGCAGCGTCGCTGGCTGGAGCAGCTGGATCAGTGGTTGCGTCGCCGCTTCAGCGGTAGGGCCGCCGCGCTGGCCGCGGGCCTGATTGAAACCATGCTGCATTCCTCACGCCTGTTTTCGCTGCCCTTGCTGGTGTACAGCGCGGTGCTTGGCGTGGTGGCCTGGGGCGCGGAGGGGGTGGCGTTCTATTATCTGGTCCAGGTGCTCGGCACCGATCTGGACCTGCCCACCGCGCTGTTCATTTACGCCTTTTCCATGCTGGTAGGCGCGGTGAGCTTTCTCCCCGGCGGGCTCGGCGGCGCCGAGCTCGCCATGGTGACGCTGCTGACGCTGCACGGCATGTCGCCCGGGGTGGCGGTGGCGGCCACAGTGATCATCCGTCTGGCTACCCTGTGGTTTGCCGTCCTGCTCGGCGCCGTGGCCTTGCTGCCCGGACGCCAGCGGCACGCCGCCTGATGCACTCCCCACGATACCCATCATGAAGACCCTGATTCTGTATTGCCGCGCCGGATTTGAGGGCGAATGTGCCGCCGAGATCCAGGCGCAGGCCGCGCAGGCCGGCATGGCCGGGTACTGCCGTGCCGTTGCCGGCAATGCCTATGTCGAATTCGCCGTGTACGACGGTGACGCGGCGGAGCTGTTGCGGCGCGTGCCGTTTGCCGGGCTGATCTTTGCCCGCCAGATGTTTGCCGCCCGGCGCGTCGAGGCGCTGCCGCCGACGGATCGCATCGGTCCCCTGCTCGCGGCGCTGGGTGAGGTGGCGGTGGGCGAGGTATGGGTGGAGACTGCCGATACCAATGCGGCCAAGGAATTGCAGGTGCTGTGCCGCAAGCTGGCCACGCCGCTGACAGCGGAGTTGCGGCGCCGCGGCTGGCTGCGGGAGGGGGGCGCGGGCCTGCCGCGTCTGCATGTGTTCTTTCTTGATACGGCGACGGCGTGGATCGGTTGGTCGCTGCCGGAGAATTCGGCCCCCTGGTACATGGGCATCCCGCGCCTGAAATTCCCTGCCGGCGCGCCGAGTCGTTCCACCCTGAAACTGGAAGAGGCGCTGCTGACCTTCCTCGATGCCGGCGCGCGCGAACGGCGCCTGCAGCCGGCGATGCGGGCGGTGGACCTGGGCGCCGCGCCCGGCGGCTGGACCTGGCAACTGGTGCAGCGCCATCTGCGCGTGGTGGCGGTGGACAACGGGCCGATGGATCAGGCGCTGCTGGACAGCGGCCTGGTGGAGCACCGGCGCGAGGATGGCTTTCGCTACAAGCCGGCCAAGGCGGTGGACTGGATGGTGTGCGACATGGTGGAGCAGCCGGTGCGCATCGCCCGGCTGGTGGCCGACTGGCTGGCGCAGGGCTGGTGCCGCGAGTGCATCTTCAATCTGAAACTGCCGATGAAGAAGCGCTATCTGGAGGTGCAGCACTGCGCGGAGATCATCGATGAGCGCCTGGCCAAGGCCGGCCTGCGCTACACGCTGCGCTTCAAGCAGCTCTATCACGACCGTGAGGAAGTGACGGGTCATCTCGCCTTACTCCCGGATCACCGCTAGCCCTGCCTCCCGGGTAGGAGCGAATCGTATTCGCGACAGGGGCGGCTCCGCATTGGCGCTGTCTCGCGGATGCAATCCGCTCCTACGGGGGCTTCAGAAACGTTCTGACAGGGTTTTCGTTTCTGCCTCGCGTATCCCGTCCCTAGTCCTTGAACGGCAGCACGTACTTGTCGTAGTAATCCTCTGCCAGCACCGCGGCCTCGCGCATCTGCGTGATGCTGAGCTGGTCCGCCACGGCGTCACGGAATTTTGCGGCGGCGGTATCGCCCTGCCCGGCGGCGAGGTCGAGCCAGGCATAGGCCTGGATATAGTCCTTCGCCACACCCGCACCGTACAGGTACAGCCCCCCCAGCTTGCCCTGGGCGTGGATGTTGCCCTGCTGCGCGGCCTGCAGGAATTCGGTGTAGGCGGCGGCGTAGTTGCCTTTTTCATAGGCGGCCATGCCGTCTTCGAAGCCGGCGTGGGTTGCCGTGGAGCAGCAGAGACAGAACAGGGCGGCGATGAGGCGGTGGCGCATGATGTTTCTCCCGTGTGGGACGTATCTCAGGGGGTGATGGGCTGGTTGTCGAGCAGGGCGCGGCCATGTTCCAGCCGGAGGCGTCCTTCGGCGAACCAGCGGATGGCCTGCGGATAGATGCGGTGTTCCTCGCGCAGCACGCGCGCTGCCAGGGACTCGGGGCTGTCGCCGGGTTCTACCGGCACACGCGCCTGCAGGATGATCGGGCCGGCATCGAGTTCGGGCGACACGAAGTGTACGGTGGCGCCGTGTTCGTCATCGCCGGCGGCGAGGGCGCGGGCATGGGTGTCGAGGCCGCGGTGGCGCGGCAGCAGCGAGGGGTGGATGTTGAGCAGGCGGCCCTCGTAGCGGCGCACGAAGCCGGCGCTGAGGATGCGCATGAAACCGGCCAGCACCACCAACTCGGCTTTGCTGTCGTCGATGAGCTGCGCCAGCGCCGCGTCGTAGCTTTCCCGGTCGGCGTAGTCCCTGTGGTTCAGAACATGTGTCGGGATGCCGGCCAGGCGCGCGCGCTCCAGGCCGTAGGCCTCGGCCTTGTTGCTGATCACCGCGCGGATCTCGGCCGGCAGGCCGGCCTGCACCGCATCGATGATCGCCTGCAGGTTGCTGCCGCTGCCGGAGATGAGGACGACGATGGGCAGTTTGCGCGTGCTGGCCGCGGACATCAGTTGTTGATCACGACCTGTTCGCCACCCGCTGCCACCGTGTCGATGGCGCCCAGATGCCAGGCGTTCTCGCCGGCGCCGCGCAGCAGCTCCAGACTGCGGGCCAGGTCTTCCTGGGCCACGGCGATCACCATGCCGACGCCGCAGTTGAACACGCGGTGCATCTCGCGCTCGGCGATGTTGCCCTTCTGCTGCAGCCAGTCGAACACCGGCGGACGCTGCCAGCTCTTGCCGTCGATGACGGCGCGGCAGTTTTCCGGCAGCACGCGCGGGATGTTCTCCAGCAGGCCGCCGCCGGTGATGTGGGCCAGGGCGTGCACGTCCACCGCGGCGAACAGCTGCAGCAGCGGCTTGATGTAGATGCGGGTGGGGGCGAGCAGGGTTTCGCCCAGGGTCTTGCCGTGGAACTCTTCGCCCAGATAGGCGTTGCTCACCTCGATGACCTTGCGCACCAGGGAGTAGCCGTTGGAGTGGGGACCGGAGGAGGCCAGGCCGATGAGGGCGTCGCCGGCCTTGACCTTGCTGCCGTCGATGATCTTGCTCTTCTCCACCACGCCGACGGCGAAGCCGGCCAGGTCGTAGTCGCCGCCGTGGTACATGCCCGGCATCTCGGCGGTCTCGCCGCCGATGAGGGCGCAGCCGGCCTGTTCGCAGCCTTCCGCAATACCCTTGATGACGTCGGCGGCGGTGTCCACGTCGAGGTGACCGGTGGCGAAGTAGTCGAGGAAGAACAGCGGCTCGGCGCCCTGTACCACCAGGTCGTTGACGCACATGGCCACCAGGTCGATGCCGATGGTGTCGTGCTTGTGCAACTGCATCGCCAGCTTGAGCTTGGTGCCGACGCCGTCGGTGCCGGACACCAGCACCGGCTCCTTGTAGCGGTCCAGCGGCACCCGGAACAGGGCGCCGAAGCCGCCCAGGCCGCCCATCACCTCCGGGCGCTGGGTGCGCTTGGCGTAGGGTTTGATGCGTTCGACCAGGGCGTCGCCCGCGTCGATGTCGACCCCGGCGTCGCGGTAGCTGAGGCCGGCGCCGCTGTGCTGCTTGTCGTTGCTCACGTGTAGTCCCCGCAGAGGCTGGTGGCGCACGGCAGGGTACGGCCCGCCGCGCGAAAAGGGCGCTATTGTAACCGGAACTTGCCCCGGATTTCTCGCCACTGTTGACGCCGGGAGGCCGGCGGTGTGTTGGCCCGGCGCCGTGCATCCGCTCCAGGGCCGCCGCCATGGCGCTGGCGAGTCCCCGCCCGGCCCGCGGCTTGACTTGCGGCAGACGGTGACATAGCGTGCGCGGGCATGAAGCGACTCCCTTTCTATACCCTGATGCTGTTGTGCTGGCTGGCGGGACCTGCCGCGGCGGCGGAGGTGGCCGGTCTCTACGAGACCGAGGTTCCCGTGGTCGACCAGCAGAGTGAGGCCCGGCAGCAGGCGATGCGGGCCGGCCTGGCCGAGGTGCTGGTCCGCGCCACCGGCTACAGCGCCACCGCCCAGGACCCCGCCCTCGCCGACCTGCTCGACAACGCCTCCCGTTACGTCCAGCAATACCGCTACCGCACCGTGCCGGCGACGGCCACTGCCCCTGCGGGGGTGGCGCTTTGGATGTCGTTTGATGCCAACACCATCGGTCAGGCCCTGCGCGAGCGCGGTCAGCCGGTGTGGGGCAGTGCGCGGCCACTCCTGCTGGTGTGGCTGGCGGTAGAGAGCGGCGCGGAACGGCGCCTGGTCTCCGCCGCGGAAGGCGCCGGCCTGCAGGGACTGGAGGCGGCCGCGCGCCGCCGCGGCCTGCCGCTGCGCCTGCCGCTGCTCGACCTGGAGGACCAGACGCGGATCACCGCTGCCGATATCTGGGGCGGGTTTCAGCAGCCGGTGATGGCCGCCTCCGCGCGTTATCAGCCGCAGGCGGTGTTGAGCGGGCGCCTGCACCATGATCGCCAGGGCCTCTGGCATGCGCGCTGGACCTTGCGCGTAGGCGAGGAGGCCATGCACTGGGATAACAGCGGCGCGACCCCGGATGAGGTGATGGCGGCAGGGGTGGAGGCGAGTGCCGATGCCCTGGCCATGCGCTTCGCCCAGGTCGTTGATCTCTACGGCGGCAGCGCGGTCACCCTGCGTGTCGCGGATGTCGCCACCCTGGCCGACTATGCCCGGCTGCTGTCTTATCTGAGTGCGCTGAACGGCGTCACGGTCGTGCAGGTCGCCGAGGTGGAGGCGCAGACGGTCGTTTGCCGCCTGACCCTGGAGGGCACGCCCGCGGCCGTCACGCGCACCATCGGTCTCGGTTCCACCCTGGCCGTGGCGGGCCCCGCCTCTGTTTCCCCTGAGGGCTTGCCCGCGGAGCTGCACTACCGGCTGCTGCCATAGCCGCGGGGCGGCCATGCTGCGCTTCCTGCCCAACCTCATCACCGGCCTGCGCATCCTCCTGATCCCGCCATTTCTGTGGCTGCTGTTGCAGGGCAGTTATGGCGGCGCCCTGGCGTTGTTCCTGCTGGCCGCGGCCTCCGACGGTGTGGATGGCTTGCTGGCCAGGCGCTATGGCTGGCGCAGCCGTCTCGGGGCGGTGCTGGACCCGCTGGCGGACAAGCTGCTGATGTTGTGTGCCTATCTGGCCTTGGGCTGGCTGGCGGCACTGCCGTGGTGGCTGGTGGGACTGGTGCTGTTGCGTGACGGCCTCATCGTTGCCGGGACACTGGCCTATTACCGCTTGTTCGGCATCTGTGAGATGGCACCCTTGCCGGTCAGCAAGCTCAATACGCTGCTGCAGATCGTATTGGTGCTGGCGGTGCTGGGGGCGTTGTGGCAGGGCGAGGTGTCGCCGCCGCCGCTGCGCTGGTTAACGTATCTGGTGGCGGCGACCACGCTGGCCAGCGGCGCGGGATATGTCTGGATATGGAGCCGGCGCGCGCTGGCAGGGGGAAGGGAACAATGACCGAATCGCAGAAATGGCTGTTGCTGGCGGCGTCGGCCCTGTGCGGGCTGCTCCTCTACGCGCTGGCGCCGGTGCTGGTGCCCTTCGCCGCGGCGACGCTCCTGGCCTATATCGGCAACCCCCTGGTTGAGCGGCTGACGGCCTGGCGTCTGTCGCGCACCCTGGCCGTGGTGATGGTGTTTCTGGTGCTGCTGCTGCTGGCGACATGGCTGCTGCTGGTGCTGGTGCCGCTGCTGGAGCGGCAGCTGGCGTTGCTCGCCACCAAGCTGCCGGCCCTGCTGGACTGGCTGCAGCACCGGGTCTTGCCCTGGCTGCAGGGCTACCTGGGCCAGGCCGGGACGCCGGATCTCGGTGTGCTCAAGGGGTACATGACCGAGCATTGGCAGTCGGCCGGCGGCGTGGCGGCGCAGTTGCTGGCCTCGGTCTCCCGCTCCGGCCTGGCCCTGCTCGGCTGGCTGGCCAACCTGCTGCTGGTGCCACTGGTGACCTTCTATCTGCTGCGCGACTGGCAACCCCTGCTGGCGCGGCTGCACGAATTGGTGCCGCGGCGTGTGGAGCCCGAGGTGGTGAAGCTGACGCAGGCGGTGGACGAGGTGCTGGGCGCCTTTTTCCGTGGCCAGCTGCTGGTGATGCTGGCGCTGAGTACGGTCTATATCGCCGGCCTGTGGCTGGTGGGGCTGGACCTGGCCCTGCTTATCGGCCTGCTGGCAGGGCTGGTCAGCTTCGTTCCCTATCTTGGTCTCATCATCGGCGTACTGGCCGCCGGCATTGCAGCGGCGCTGCAATTTCAGGAGTTCATGCCGCTGCTGTACGTGCTGGCGGTGTTCGGCGTGGCGCAGATGCTGGAGAGCATGGTGCTCACCCCCTGGCTGCTGGGCGAACGCATCGGACTGCATCCGGTGGCGGTGATCTTCGCGGTGATGGCGGGTGGCCAGCTGTTCGGCTTCCTCGGCGTCCTGCTGGCCCTGCCGGTAGCGGCGGTGGTGGTGGTCCTGCTGCGCTATGCCCATCAGCGCTATCTGGACAGCCGGCTCTATTCGGCGGCCAATCGGGGGTGACGTGGAGCAGCAGTTGACCCTGCGCGTCGGCCTGCGCGACAGCGCCACCTTCGCCAATTTTCTCGCCGGCGACAATGCTGCGGCGCTGCACCTGCTGCAGCAGGGCGGCGAGCCTTTCGTCTATCTGTGGGGTGGACAGGGCAGTGGCCGAACCCATCTGTTGCAGGCGGCCTGCCATGCCGAGAGCGCCCGTGGCGGCAGCCCGGCCTATCTGCCGCTGGCCGCGCTGGCGCGGGCCGGGACGGCGGTGCTGGACGGACTGGAGCAGATGTCGCTGGTCTGTCTGGATGATCTGCAGGCCGTGGCCGGCCAGGGCGCCTGGGAAGAGGGGCTGTTTCATCTCTACAACCGGGTGCGCGATGCCGGTGGCCGCCTGCTGGCAGCCGCCGACGCCGGTCCCGCTGTCCTCGGGGTCCAGCTGGCAGACCTGCGGTCGCGATTGAGCTGGGGACCGGTGTTCCAGCTGCAGTCACTCGACGATGCCGGCAAGCTGGCCGCGCTGCAATTGCGGGCCAGGGCGCGCGGCATGGAGTTAGGGGCGGAGGTGGGGGCTTACCTGCTGCGGCGTTGTCCGCGCGACATGCACGCCCTGTTCGAGCTGCTGGAGCGGCTGGATCAGGCTTCCCTGGCCGCACAGCGCCGCCTCACCATCCCCTTCGTGCGCGAACTCATCAATTAACCCGCCCCACCGCCGCCGACGGCTTTTCCCCGTCCCGACGCTGTAGTGCCCGGCCAGTTCCGGCGTCATTCATCCCGCTGTTTGCGCGGGATCACGCCGCCGCGCAGCCGCACATAGGACAGTGCGCCGATATAGAGGCACAACGCCAGCACGATCTCCATCACCGCCAGCGGCCGGTCCTGTACCGTGGCGAACAGCTCGCCGGCCCCATGCAGGATATAGAGCAGCGCCAGCACGCTGGCCCAGAAGTGGCTCTTGGGCCGCCCCTGGATCAGGCCGCGCAGCGGCAGCAGCAGGGGTCCGACCAGCACCAGCAGGACCAGCCCGGAGGGCAGGGTGGAGGGAGAAAGCCACAGCTGCCAGGCGAGCAGCAGGGCGATGAGGCCGAAGTGGCCGGCGAGGGTCGCGGTGCGCGCCAGCAGGAGACGGTTCATGGGCGCAACGCCGGTATGTTGCCGCCTGCCAGCTGGGCCTTGGCGGTGAGGGCGAGGCGCCGCCCCAGGGCCTGGCACAGACGCTTTTCATCCTCGCTGAGCGGCAGACTGCCATCGGCGCCGGCGTGATGGGTCGGGCCGTAGGGGGTGCCGCCGCTGCGGGTATGGAGCAGTTCGGTTTCACTGTAGGGGATGCCCAGCACCACCATGCCGTGGTGCAGCAGCGGCAGCATCATCGACAGCAGGGTGCTCTCCTGACCGCCGTGCAGGCTGGCGGTGGAGGCAAACACGGCCGCCGGCTTGCCGATGAGGGTGCCGGACAGCCACAGCGGGCTGGTACGGTCGATGAAGTGCTTCAGCGGTGCCGCCATGTTGCCGAAGTGGGTGGGGCTGCCCAGGGCCAGGCCCACGCACTCCTCCAGATCACGCAGCTCGGCATAGGGCGCGCCCTCCGCCGGCACTTCAGGGGCCACCGCCGCGCACTCGGGCGATACCGCCGGGACGGTGCGCAGGCGTGCGCCCATGCCGCCGACCTCTTCGATGCCGCGCGCAATATGGCGCGCCATGTCGGCCACGGCGCCGTGGCGGCTGTAGTAGAGCACCAGGATTTCGTTCATGGTCTAGAGGATCTCCAGCACTTTTTCCGGTGGGCGGCCGATGATGGCCTGTTTGCCGCGGATCACGATGGGGCGTTCGATGAGTCGCGGGTGCTGTACCATGGCGTCGATGAGCGCGTCGCGGGTGAGCGCCGGGTCATCCAGGCGCTGTGAGGTATATTCCGCTTCCTTGTGCCGCATCAGTTCGCGCGGCTCCAGACCGAGCAGTTGCAGGATGCGCTCCAGCTCGGCGTGGCTGGGCGGCGTGTCGAGATAGTTGATCACCTGCGCCTCCACGCCGTGTTCGGCGAGCAGTTGCAGGGTCTGACGTGATTTGGAGCAGCGGGGATTGTGGTAGATGATGGTCGGCATGGGGTGTGCATCCGTATTTTTTACTGTGGCGGCATTCTAGCGGCAGTTGCCGAGATGGGCCACGACGGGGCGGATTTGCGATATGGGTATTCTGTGACCCCACTAACACAATATTCAGCCAGAAGTGACTGATAATATTAGCAAGCGTGACTTGACACCCTTTTTATCAGGGTGTTAGCTTGTGTGGAAGTTTGCCGTCTTTCCTCCGTGGGAAGCATAATCCAATAATGCATGGAGCCATGAACATGAAAATCAAGAACATGCTTAAGTATTCCAGCCTTGCTGCCCTGGTGCTGACGGTTGCTGTTGGTTGTGCCAGCGCCCCGAAGGAAGAAGCTGCGGCTGAACCTGTTGCCCAGGACGTTTGTGTGGATGCACAGAACGCCATCAATGAAGCCAAGCTGGCCGCGGAGAAGGCTCAGGCTGCCGGTGCGGCCTGGCGTGATACCGATGGCTTGATCAAGCAGGCCGAGGAAGCACTGAAGGCCGGTGATTGCGCCAAGGCCGTTTCCCTCGCCAACAACGCACGCAGCCAGGCGGAAGCTGCCTTGGCACAGCGCGAAGCCGAACTGGCCCGCATGGGTGCCGGTACGACGACCGGTGCCGACAGCTATAAGGTCGTGCGTGGCGACAGCCTGTGGAGCATTTCCGGCAAGAGCGAAGTTTATGGCAACCCCTACCAGTGGCCGCTGATTTACAAGGCCAACCGCGACAAGATTAAGGATGCCGACCTGATCTACCCGGGCCAGGTGTTCGCCATTGATCGCGCCGCCTCCAGTGCCGATATCGAAGCAGCAGTAAATCACGCCAAGACCCGCGGCGCGTGGTCGCTGGGTGCGGTGGAGGCCTCCGACTCGGCCTATCTCGCCAAGTAATTTTCCTGCAGTCAGGGAAGGCAGAGAGCCCCGCAAGGGGCTCTTTGCTTTTGTGAGGCAAAAATTGCCATAAGCCGGCACGGGAACGGCTGATGTTACCCGCTGTCTACATTGACGCCGTGGGCGTCGCCGGAGTGGGGAATAACCACCCTGTGTGACGCAACATAATGAACGGAGGAACCTGTCTCGTGTCACGTCCTGTCCTGTTGCTGGTCTTGCTGTTGCTCTGCGGGGGCGCCGTGGCGAACCCGGACTTCACCCTGCTGGATCTGGACGGCAAGCCGCACCGCTTGTCTGACTACCGCGGCAAATGGGTGGTGGTGAATTACTGGGCAACGTGGTGTCCGCCCTGCCTGGAGGAAATCCCCGAACTGGTGGATTTCCACGACCGCCACAAGAACCAGGATGCCGTGGTACTGGGCGTGAACATGGAGCAGGTGTCGAGGGACAAGCTGCGCCAGTTCGTGGAGGAGAATTTTGTCTCCTATCCGGTATTGCCTGGGTCCTCATCCATGAGTACCGTAGGTCCGGTGCAAGGCCTGCCCACCACCTATCTGGTGGCGCCCGATGGACGACTGGTGGCGCGACAGGTGGGGGGAGTGACCGCCGCGGGCATTGAGACGTTTATCAAGAACAGCAAATAGCCATGTCATTGGCAACGGAGGAGAGCACGATGCGGCGTCTGTTGATGGTTTTGTGCCTGGTGTTGTTGTTGCCGGCGACGGCAGCGACGGCGGCTACGGGGCGTGATCCGCTGACCCATTTTTTCAATGAAACCTTCGGTAATTTTTCCGAGGAGCTGGAGCAGGCGCGTGAGCAGGGCAAGAAGGGCGTGCTGGTCTTTTATGAAATGGATGAGTGCCCGTTTTGCCACTTCATGAAGCAGAATGTGCTGAACCAGCCGGTGGTGCAGGATTATTATCGCGAGCAGTTTCTCAATTTAATCGTCGACATTGAGGGCGACATCGAGATTACCGACTTCTCCGGTCAAACGACCACCCAGAAGGATTTCGCCAAGGTTGCCCGGGTGCGCGCCACGCCGGTGATCGCGTTTTATGACCTGGATGGCAAGGAGGTTTTCCGCCATACCGGCCGGACTTCCGGGATCGATGAGTTCATGCTGATGGGCAAGTTCGTCGCCGATGGCATGTACAGGAACCAGAAATTCACCGTCTACAAACGCGAACATCTCAAAAAATAACACGACACCCGCCCATGCCCATTTTTAATCGTAGCGCCATGTATGGCGCGATGCTGTGCCTGCCGTTGCTGTGGGCAATGTCTGCGGCTGCACAGGAAGGCCCCGACCCGTTGCCGGATCCGCTGACGCTGGAGCAGGCGCTGGCCCTGGCCGATGAGGCTGATCCTGCCATGCAGGAGGTGCAGGCAGCGGTGGACCTGGCGCGTGCCGGTGTGCTGGAGGCTGAGGCACGCGACGGCATCAATGTGTGGTTCGAGGGACGGGCGCGCTGGATCGAGCCGGCGGACAATACGGCGGATGACTCCAACGATGATCACAAGGTGAGTCTGCTGGCGCGCAAGAATCTGTATGACTTCGGCCGCAGCAGCGCGCAGCAGGCCGCGGCGCAGGCGGAGCTGGCGGGCAGTGAACAGACATATATCGACAGTGCCCGGCTGCGCAGAATTGCGGTGATGCAGCGTTTTTTCGATGTGCTGCAGGCCGATATGGAGTTTGCCCGGGACGACGAGGCGATGGCGGTCGCCTATGTCACCCTGGATCGGCTGCGCAACCGCCATGAGCTGGGTGAGGTCTCCGACCTCGAGATCCTGACCATGGAAAACGAATATGAAAAGGCCCGGCGCAATCGCGTGGTCAGTGAGAATGGCATGCGCGTAGCACGCGCACAGTTGGCCATCGCGCTTAATCGTCCGGGCATGCTGCCCTCCAATCTGACCTCGCCGGAGTTGCCGCAGCTGCGGCGTGCCCTGCCGGAATATGAGCAGCTGCTGGCCAAGTCCATGCAGGACAACCCACGTCTGCTGGCGTTGCGCAAGCGTACCGAGGCTGCTCAGCAGCGACTGGAGGCGGCCTACGCCGGGCGCCGTCCGCGTCTGAGTGGGGAGCTGGAGGCATCGGAATACTCCCGCTCCATGGGCTCCAACGACAAGATGCGCGCCAGCCTCTATCTGGAGGTGCCGTTGTATGATGGTGGCAGCACCAACTCCGCCGTGGCGCGCCAGCAGGCGGAACTGTACCGGGCGCAGGCGCAGTTGCGCGGTGCGGAACATGCCCTGCGCCAGGCGGTGCTGGGACAGTGGACCGAACTGAACAACCTGCGTATCGAGCGTGAGCGTGCCGCCGTCCAGCGCAATTACCGCGACCTGTATCTGGATCGCAGCCGTGCGCTGTACGAGATGGAGGTCAATGCCGATCTGGGGGATGCCATGGTGCGCCTGACCGAGGCGCAACTGGATGAAGCCAATATCCGCTTTGCCACGGCACTGGCGTGGGAGCGGATGGATGCGCTGACCGGCGGTGCGCTGCCGGCCGAGGCGGTTGCGGCACAACAATAAGGCTGAAGCGACTATGAATACGATGCGTGGGATGGTTTTGCTGTGTGTGCTGGGCAGCGGTGTGTTGCAGGCCGCCGAGGTGACCGGCAGCCTGCAATGGGTGCGGCGGGTGGAGTTGAGCACGCCGGTGTCGGGCCTGATCAGCCAGGTGGCGGTGAACAGCGGCGACGAGGTGAAGAGGGGACAGTTGCTCCTCAATCTCGATCCGCGTGGATTCAATGCGCTGGTGAAGAGGGCCGAGGCGCGGGTGCAGGCTGGCAAGGAGGCACGTGACGAGGCCCAGCGTGAACTGGAGCGCACCACTGAAATGTACGAGCGCACCCTGTTGTCCGATCACGAACTGCAGTTGGCCAAGATCGCCCTCAGCGATGCGCAGGCGAATCTGCTGGCGGCAGAAGCCGATCGCACCCTGGCGCGCCTGGAGCTGGAGTACAGCCGGGTAAGTGCACCGTTTGATGGCGTGATTCTGACGCGCAGCGCTGAGGTGGGGCAGACTGTGGTGACGCGCCTGCAGAGCGTGCCGCTGCTGGTGTTGGCCGAGACGGGCCGCATGCTGGCCCGCATCGAGATTGGTGAACAGGAACTGGCGGCATTGCGCCCTGGCGCAGAGGTGCAGGTGAAGGCCGGCGGCAAGACATTCCGTGGCATGGTGCAGCGCGTAGGCATGGAGCCGGTCATTGCCGCCGGCGGCGTTGCCAAATACGAGGCCGATGTATTGTTCGAGTATCCCCGCGACGAGCGCCTGCGCGCCGGACAGAGCGCCATCGTTGTGCTGCCCTGATGTCCTGTTTGCGCTGCCTGGTTGCCGGCAAGGTGCAGGGGGTGTGGTTTCGCGCCTCCACCCAGCACCAGGCCGTTGCGCTGGGACTCTGCGGCTACGCCCGCAATCTCCCCGATGGCCGTGTCGAGGTGCTGGCGTGCGGCGAGACGGCCGCGCTGCGGCAACTGCAGGACTGGCTGTGGCAGGGACCGCCGGCGGCAGAGGTGAGCGACGTGCAATGCGTCCCTGCCGCGGACGAGCCTCCGCCTAGCTTCGTCACCCGCTAACAGATTTCAATTTCCAACACTTGACGCGGAGGCGCAGAGGGATACATTAAAAAGCTCTGCGTTCTCCGCGTCTTCGCGCCGGATCTTTATCCTTGATTTACTTGTACCAGCGCGTGCGCAGGGCGGTATAGATGCGCTGCGGGTATTTGGCGCTGCCCAGGCTGCCGTTGTAACGGGCCAGGGCGCGGGTAAGGTCACCACGCTCCTTGTCCAGGTAATAGCGCAGGATGGTGCAGCCCATGCGCAGATTGGTATGGGTGTGGAACAGATTGTCGTCGGGGCGGCCGATTTCCTTGAGCCAGAACGGCATGATCTGCATCAGGCCCTGGGCGCCGGCCGACGAGATGGCGAAACGGTCAAAATTGCTCTCCACCTGAATTACCGCCAGCACCAGCTCCGGCGGCAGATCGGCGCGGTGTGCCTCCAGATAGGCCTGACGCAGCAGGTGGAGACGCTCATGCTGATCCGGTATCCGCCCGGCGAGCCGGGTCGACATGTCGGTCAGCCACACCTCGGCCTCGAAGCGATCCTGGACGCTGCCGTCGTCGGCCAGGGCCAGCGCCAGACGCAGGCGCAGGTCTTCATCCAGTTGCGGCGGCGCGCCTTGGACTGGCGTGGCTGCCAGCAGCAGGGCCAGTCCGATGGCGCGCCAGGACAGCATCAGCGCTTGATCTTGCCGCGCAGGAACTCGGCCAGCTGCGCCATCCCCACCTCCTGCGCCTCGGTATCGCGGCGGCCCTTGTATTCGATGTTGCCGGCGTCGAGGCCGCGTTCGGACAGCACCAGGCGGTGCGGGATGCCGAGCAGGTCGAGGTCGGCGAAGATCACGCCGGGCCGCTCCTTGCGGTCATCGAACAACACGCTGTAGCCGGCGCTTTGCAGCTCCTCATACAGTTTCTCTGCCGCCGCCGCCAGGCGCTCGGACTTGTGCATGCCGATGGGCACCAGGGCCAGATGGAAGGGGGCTATGGCGTCGGGCCAGATGATGCCGCGCTCGTCGTGGTTCTGCTCGATGGCGGCAGCGACCACGCGCGACACGCCGATACCGTAGCAGCCCATGGTGAGAGTGACGGCCTTGCCGCCCTCGTCCAGCACCGCGGCCTTCATCGCCTCGGAGTACTTCTTGCCCAGCTGGAAGATGTGGCCCACCTCGATGCCGCGCTTGATCTGCAGGGTGCCCTTGCCGTCCGGGCTGGGGTCGCCCTCCACCACGTTGCGGATGTCGGCGACCTCGGGCAGCGGCAGGTCGCGTCCCCAGTTGATGCCGAAATGGTGTTTGCCGTCGACATTGGCGCCGGCGGAGAAGTCGGCCAGCTGCGCCACGGCGCGGTCGGCGATGACGGGCATGGGCAGTTTGATGGGGCCGAGGGAGCCGGGGCCGGCGCCGACGGCGGCACGGATGTCCGCCTCGGAGGCCATGGCCAGCGGGCTCGCCACCCGCGGCAGCTTGGCGGCCTTGATGGCATTCAGCTCATGGTCGCCGCGCACCAGCAGGGCCACCAGACCGCCCTCGCGGCCGTAGACCACCAGGGTCTTCACCGTGCGCTCGATGGGCTGGCTGAACTGCTCCACCAGCTCGGCGATGGTCTTCGCCTTGGGGGTGTCCACCAGGCGCAGCTCCTCCTGCGGCGCCGGGCGCTCGCCGGCCGGGGCCAGGGCCTCGGCCATTTCCACGTTGGCGGCGTAGTCGCTGCCGTCGGAGAAGGCGATGGCATCCTCGCCGGAGTCGGCCAGGACGTGGAATTCATGCGAGCCGGTGCCGCCGATGGCGCCGGTGTCGGCCAGCACCGGGCGATATTGCAGCCCGAGGCGGTCGAAGATGCGGCAGTAGGCCGCGTGCATAACCGCGTAGGTTTCTTTCAGCGATTCTTCGTTGATATGGAAGGAGTAGGCGTCCTTCATCAGGAACTCGCGCGCGCGCATCACGCCGAAGCGCGGCCGGCGCTCGTCGCGGAACTTGGTCTGGATCTGGTAGAAGTTGGCCGGCAGCTGCTTGTAGGAGCGCAGCTCGTTGCGGCACAGGTCGGTGATGATCTCTTCGTGGGTCGGGCCGAAGCAGAAGTCGCGCTGGTGGCGGTCCTTCAGGCGCAGCATCTCCTCGCCCATCTGGTCCCAGCGACCGGACTCCTGCCACAACTCCGCCGGCTGCACCGCCGGCATCAACACCTCCTGGGCCCCGGCGCGGTTCATTTCCTCGCGCACGATGGCCTCGACCTGGCGCAGCACGCGCAGGCCCAGCGGCAGCCAGGTGTAGAGGCCGGCGGCCAGCTTGCGGATCAGGCCGGCGCGCAGCATGAGCTGGTGGCTGATGACTTCGGCGTCCGCCGGGGTTTCCTTGACGGTGGCGATCAGGGTGCGGGATGCGCGCATGGAAAGCTTGTTCTCCGTTGATGACAATGCGGTAAGCGCCGTGGGCGCGGCGCCGGGCTGCCTATGATAATCGAGAAGGGGTTAAAACGTCGCGCCGTTCCAGCCCCACAGCGGGCCGGCGGCGTCGGAAAATTCGATATAGACCCGTTCGGCGGGGATGCCCAGCTCCTGGTTCAGCAGGCGCGCCAGCAGGGCCGACAGCTCGGCGGTGCGCGCCGTCGGCAGGCCGATGCTCTTCAGTTCCAGGTAGGCGAGGGGGGCGTCGCTGCCCGCGAACAGCATGGGGCAGGAGTGCTCGAGTGCCACCATG
Source organism: Gammaproteobacteria bacterium (assembly GCA_024709225.1). Taxonomy (GTDB): domain Bacteria; phylum Pseudomonadota; class Gammaproteobacteria; order Thiohalomonadales; family Thiohalomonadaceae; genus Sulfurivermis. The sequence continues at coordinate 23,894 of JANJXC010000067.1, forward strand.
ACATAGGCCTCCGGTTTGTCCAGGGCCTGGGCCACCTGCCGCGAGGCCTGTTGCAGCAGTCTCTGCCCGGCCCCGGGTTCAGGGGTTACATTGGTCTTGAGCAGCAGGCAGGGCATTACTGACAGTACTGCTTGATCATGTCGTTGGCTTCCTTGATCTTCGCCGCCCGTACGTCGTCATCGAGCACCTCCACTTCGCCTTGTTCGTTCTGGACGCGGCGCGTGATGGTGTAGATCTCGAGATTCTTGCGTGCCGCCTCGCAATTGTGTCTGGCGATGTTGGCCTCGAGTTTCTTGCGCTCGGCCTCCAGTTCAGCCCCCTTGTCCTGCGGGGTGGCGGCGGGGATGCTCTCCTCCTGGGGGGACGGCGTGGGGGCGGGCGGGGCCTTGGGCACCGTCAGTTGCTTGAACTCGCCCTGCGGGGGCGGTGACTGGGTGTAATGGACGTTGCCTTCGCTGTCGGTCCACTTGTAGAGGCCGGCGGCCAGGCCCGTGGCCGAGACCGCCAGGAGTGCAGCGCCCAGAAACAGATGCGGCCAGTGGGAGTTTCCTTTGCTCATGACGATTTAATCCTTTTGGAAGGGTGCCATACCGGCGTCATGGCCACATTATGGGTTTTTCGCGGCGGCGGACAAGGGGAATGTGTCGCAAAACCCCGCCGCTCTTGACCTTGGCGGCGAATCTCAGTAGCTTCCCACCTTCTGACCGTTTTCTTTTTCGTAACCTGCCCGTTTCTGCGGGCTTTTTTTCTGGGGGATTCCTGAGGTGGAGCTGACCGGTGCCGAAATCGTCGTCCGTTTTCTGCAAGACGAGGGCGTCGAACATCTGTTCGGTTACCCGGGGGGTGCGGTCCTGCATATCTATGATGCCCTGTACAAGCAGGACAAGGTAAAGCACATCCTGGTACGCCATGAACAGGCCGCGACCCATGCCGCCGACGGCTATGCCCGCTCCACCGGCAAGCCCGGGGTGGTACTGGTGACCTCCGGTCCCGGCGCCACCAATGCCGTGACCGGCATCGCCACGGCCTATATGGATTCCATCCCCATGGTGGTGCTCACCGGCCAGGTGCCCACCAGCCTGATCGGCAACGACGCCTTCCAGGAGGTGGATGCCGTGGGCATCACCCGTCCCTGCGTCAAGCACAACTTCCTGGTGAAGGATGTCAAGGACCTGGCCAGCACCCTGAAGAAGGCCTTCTACATCGCCCAGACCGGCCGCCCCGGCCCGGTGGTGGTGGACATCCCCAAGGACGTCACCGCCAACCGCACCAAGTATGTGTTCCCCAAGACGGTGAGCATGCGCTCCTACAATCCGGTGGTGAAGGGCCATACCGGCCAGATCAAGCGTGCCGTGGGCATGATCATGGGCGCCAAGCGCCCGATGCTGTACACCGGTGGCGGCGTGGTGCTGAATGACGCCTCCAAGCAGCTGATCGAATTCGCCCGCCTGCTCGGTTATCCGGTGACCAACACCTCCATGGGCCTGGGCGGCTATCCGGCCAGCGACAGGCAGTTCGTCGGCATGCTGGGCATGCACGGCACCTACGAGGCCAACATGGCGATGTCGCACTGCGACGTGCTGGTGGCCATCGGCGCCCGCTTCGACGATCGCGTCACCGGCAACGTGCAGAAGTTCTGCCCGCACGCCAAGATCATCCACATCGACATCGACCCATCCTCCATCTCCAAGAACGTGAAGGTGGACGTGCCCATCGTCGGCAGCGTCGAGCACGTGCTCAAGGACATGCTCAAGCTGATCAAGGAGTCCGGCGAGGTGCCTGATGGCGATGCGCTGGCCAAGTGGTGGAAGCAGATCGACGAGTGGCGTGCCAAGGATTGCCTCAAGTACGACAAGAGTTCCGAGCTGATCAAGCCGCAGTACGTGCTGGAGACCCTGCACAAGATCACCAAGGGCGACGCCTTCGTCTGTTCCGATGTGGGCCAGCACCAGATGTGGACCGCGCAGTTCTACAAGTTCGACAAGCCGCGCCGCTGGATCAACTCCGGCGGTCTCGGCACCATGGGGTTCGGCCTGCCGGCTGCGATGGGTGTGCAGTTTGCCCATCCCAAGGCCAATGTGGTGTGCGTCACCGGCGAAGGCTCGATCCAGATGAACATCCAGGAGCTGTCCACCTGTCTGCAGTACGGCCTGCCCATCAAGATCATCTGCCTCAACAACCGTTTCCTCGGCATGGTGCGGCAGTGGCAGGAGTTCTTCTATGACCGGCGCTACTCGCATTCCTATATGGAGTCGCTGCCCGACTTCGTGAAGCTGGCCGAGGCCTATGGCCACGTCGGCATGCAGATCGACAAGCCGGCAGACGTGGAGGCGGCCCTGAAGGAGGCCTTCACCAAGCACAAGAACCGTCTGGTGTTCATGAACTTCCTTACCGACCAGACGGAGAATGTTTATCCCATGGTTCCGGCCGGCGCCGGCCTGGACGAAATGATCCTGGTGTAACTAGCGATGCGGCACATCATCTCCATCCTGATTGAAAACGAGGCCGGTGCGCTGTCGCGCGTGGCCGGGCTGTTCTCTGCGCGCGGTTACAACATCGAGTCGCTCACCGTGGCGCCCACCGAAGATGCCTCGCTGTCGCGCATGACCCTGGTGACGCGCGGTTCCGACGACATCGTCGAGCAGATCACCAAGCAGCTGAACAAGCTGGTGGACGTGGTCAAGCTGATGGATCTGACCGAAGGTCCGCACATCGAGCGCGAGATGATGCTGATCAAGGTGCGTGCCGTAGGCGGCGACCAGCGCGACGAGGTAAAGCGCATGGCCGACATCTTCCGTGGCCGCATCATCGACGTCACCGACAGCACCTATACCATCGAGGTCACCGGCGACAGCACCAAGCTGGATGCCTTTATCCAGGCGCTGGACAAGGGCCTGATCCTGGAAACCGTGCGCTCCGGCGTGATGGGCATTTCGCGCGGTGAAAAGGCCCTGCGAATTTAAAAACCAGTCCCAAGTGGCAAGTGACAAGTAACAAGAGAGCCTTATTACTTGCAACTTGAAACTTGTAACTTGCAACTATCGAAAGGAACCATGCTGTGAACATTTACTACGACAAAGACTGTGATCTCTCCATCATCCGCGGCAAGAAGGTGACCATCGTCGGTTACGGTTCCCAGGGTCACGCCCATGCCAACAACCTGAAGGATTCCGGCGTCGACGTGACCGTCGCCCTGCGCCCGGGTTCCAGCTCCGCCAAGAAGGCCGAGAACGCCGGTCTCAAGGTGAAGAGCGTGCCCGAGGCCGTCGCCAGCGCCGACCTGGTGATGATCCTGACCCCCGACGAATTCCAGTCCAAGCTGTACCGCGATGAGGTGGAGCCCAACCTGAAGAAGGGGGCCACCCTGGCCTTCGCCCACGGCTTCTCCATCCACTACAACCAGATCGTGCCGCGCGCCGACCTGGACGTGATCATGATCGCCCCCAAGGCGCCGGGCCACACCGTGCGCTCCGAGTTCGTCAAGGGCGGCGGCATCCCTGACCTGATCGCCGTGTTCCAGGACGCCTCCGGCAAGGCCAAGGCCACCGCGCTGTCCTACGCCGCCGGCGTCGGCGGCGGCCGCACCGGCATCATTGAGACCACCTTCAAGGACGAGACCGAGACCGATCTGTTCGGCGAGCAGGCCGTGCTGTGCGGCGGCGCCGTGGAGCTGGTCAAGGCCGGTTTCGAGACTCTGGTGGAGGCCGGCTATGCGCCGGAGATGGCCTACTTCGAGTGCCTGCACGAGCTGAAGCTGATCGTCGACCTGATGTATGAGGGCGGTATCGCCAACATGAACTACTCCATCTCCAACAATGCGGAGTATGGCGAGTACGTGACCGGCCCGAAGGTCATCAACGAGGAGTCGCGCTGGGCCATGCGCGAGGCGCTGGAGAACATCCAGAACGGCAATTACGCCAAGCGCTTCATTCTGGAAGGCATGAGCAACTACCCCGAGATGACCGCCTGGCGCCGCAACAACGCCGCGCATCAGATCGAGGTGGTGGGCGAGAAGCTGCGCTCCATGATGCCCTGGATCACCGCCAACAAGCTGGTGGACAAGAGCAAGAACTAAGGTTCTGGTCAGCGCGCAGTAACCGACGGCCGGCTCCCTCAGGGGACCGGCCGTTTTCCATTTTCCGTGTTCCGGGAAACGGAAAACTGAAGGCTGAAAACATTTTTTTTGGGTTAAACTGTCATTCCTGCGAGGAAAACCATGACAGACGACACCACCCCCAAACGCCCGCGCGGCATCTATCTGCTGCCCAACCTGTTTACCACCGCCGCCCTGTTCGCCGGTTTCTATGCCATCGTGGCAGCGATGAACGGCCAGTATGTGGCGGCCCCCGTTGCCATCTTCATCGCCATGGTGCTGGACGGCCTCGATGGCCGCGTGGCGCGTATGACCAATACCCAGAGCGCCTTCGGCGCCGAATACGACAGCCTGTCCGACATGGTCTCCTTCGGCCTGGCACCGGCCCTGGTGGTCTACTCCTGGGCGCTGGAGAGTCTCGGCAAGATGGGCTGGCTGGCCGCCTTCATCTATGCCGCCGCTGCGGCACTGCGCCTGGCACGCTTCAATACCCAGGTGCATGTGGCCGACAAGCGCTACTTCCAGGGGCTGGCCAGCCCCGCCGCCGCGGCCATCGTCGCCGGCCTGGTATGGGTCAGTCACGACCTGGGCGCAGCGGGAGAGACCATGCGCTGGGTGGCCTTCGTGCTGACCCTCGCCGCCGGTCTGCTGATGGTGAGCAACATCCGTTACCACAGTTTCAAGGGCCTGGACCTGCGCGGCAAGGTGCCCTTCGTCGCCATCCTCATCGTGGTCCTGGTCTATGTGACCATCACCATCGACCCGCCCAAGGTGCTGTTTGGCGTGTTCCTGCTCTACGCCCTGTCCGGCCCGGTGATGACCGTGTACCTGCGGCAGCGCAGGCGCCGCGGGCACCAGGGTGACGACGCCGGCACGCCGCCCGCCGACATTTGATTATCTGGATAGCCGACGATGAAAGATTCCCTGATTATTTTCGACACCACCCTGCGCGACGGCGAGCAGAGCCCCGGCGCGTCCATGACCCGCGACGAGAAGGTGCGCATCGCCAAGGCGCTGGAGCGCATGGGCGTCAACGTCATCGAGGCGGGGTTCGCCATCGCCAGCCAGGGCGACTTCGAGTCGGTGCAGGCGGTGGCGCGCGCGGTGAAGGACAGCACGGTGTGTTCCCTGGCGCGCGCCCTGGACAAGGACATCGATCGCGCCGGCGAGGCGCTGAAGGAGGCTGCCTCCGGCCGCATCCACACCTTCATCGCCACCTCGCCGATCCACATGGAGCGCAAGCTGCGCATGAGCCCGGATCAGGTGGTGGAGCAGGCGGTGCACGCGGTGAAGCGGGCGCGCCAGTACACCGACGATGTCGAGTTTTCCGCCGAGGACGCCGGCCGTTCCGACATCGCCTTCCTGTGCCGCATCTTCGAGGCCGTGATCAAGGCCGGTGCGCGCACCATCAACATTCCTGACACCATCGGCTACAACGTGCCGCACCAGTTCGGTGAGCTGGTGCGCAAGGCCATCGCGGGCACGCCCAATGCCGACCAGGCGGTGTTCTCCGTGCACTGCCACAACGACCTCGGCCTGGCGGTGGCCAACTCGCTGACCTCGGTGATGAACGGCGCGCGCCAGGTGGAGTGCACCATCAACGGTCTGGGCGAGCGCGCCGGCAACGCCGCGCTGGAAGAGATCGTGATGGCGGTGCGTACGCGCCAGGACGTGTTCCCCTGCCGGGTGGAACACATCGACACCACCCAGATCGTGCCCACCTCGCGCCTGGTCGCCAGCATCACGGGTTTTGCGGTGCAGCCCAACAAGGCCATCGTCGGCGCCAACGCCTTCGCCCACGAATCGGGCATCCATCAGGACGGCGTGCTCAAGCACCGCGAGACCTACGAAATCATGCGCGCCGAGGACGTGGGCTGGAGCGCCAACCGCATGGTGCTGGGCAAGCACTCCGGCCGCAACGCCTTCAAGAGCCGGCTGGCGGAGCTGGGTATCGAGTTCGAGTCGGACGAGGCGCTCAACGCCGCCTTCGCCCGTTTCAAGGAGCTGGCCGACAAGAAGCACGAAATCTTCGATGAGGATCTGCAGGCCCTGGTGACCGAGGCGGCCACCGAGAGCGATATCAACGAGCGCATCAAGCTGGTGTATCTGCACGTGTGCTGCGAGACCGGCGAGACCCCCGAGGCCTGCGTCACCCTGGCGGTGGACGGCGAGGAGCAGAAGCTGTGTGCGCAGGGCGGTGGCCCGGTGGATGCCACCTTCAAGGCCATTGAGAGTGTGATCGACAGCGGCACCACCCTGCAGCTGTACTCGGTCAACAACATCACCAGCGGTACCGATGCCCAGGGCGAGGTCACCGTGCGGCTGGAGAAGGGCGGCCGCATCGTCAACGGCCAGGGTGCCGATACCGACATCGTCATCGCCTCGGCCAAGGCCTATCTCAACGCCCTGAACAAGATCATGGCACCGCAGGATCGCGCCCACCCCCAGGTACCGACCGTCTGACGGTTATGGATACGCGGCGCCTGCAGTATCTCGAAGCCATGGGCATCCAGGCCTGGGTACGGCGCGATAGCGCCGCATCCGGGAGGGACGAGGCACGCGAGACGCATTCCGAGGAAAACATTCCCGCGCCCCTCGTACCTCGTGCCTCGTACCTGGGTGATGCGAGGGATGGCATCGCAGCGCTGGACTGGACTGCGTTGCAGCAACGGGTGCAGAACTGTACCTTGTGCAGCGAGCTGGCCGCCTCGCGCACCCAGACCGTATTCGGCGTCGGTGACCGCCAGGCGCAGTGGCTGGTGATCGGTGAGGCGCCGGGCGCCGATGAGGATGCGCAGGGCGAACCCTTCGTGGGCCGCGCCGGGCACCTACTCAACGCCATGCTGCTGGCCATCGGTCTGCAGCGCGAGCAGGTGTACATCGCCAACGTGCTCAAGTGCCGTCCGCCCAACAACCGTGATCCGAAACCCGATGAGGCCGCCAACTGTGAGCCGTATCTGCAACGCCAAATCGCCTTGCTCCAGCCGCGCCTGATCCTTGTGGTGGGGCGCATCGCGGCGCAAAACTTGCTCAAGACCGACACACCCATCGGCAAGCTGCGCGGAGCCGTACACCTCTACGGCGATATTCCGCTGGTCGTCACCTATCACCCGGCCTATCTGCTGCGTTCGCCCGGCGAGAAACGCAAGGCGTGGGACGACCTGAGGCTGGCCGTGCATACCCTGCAACAGGGCGCCCGGGCATGAGCGCCCTGCTGCAACATCCGGCGCCGCACCTGCGTCCCATGCACGAGGAAGACGTGCCGGGCGTGATGGTGGTTGAGCTGCTCAACTATCCGTACCCGTGGACCGAGGGCATCATGCGCGACTGTCTGCGCGCCCGCTACAGTTGCTGGGTGTACGAGGCGGGTGACCGCGTGATCGGCTACGGCATCCTGTCGGCGGGGGCGGGGGAGGCGCACGTCCTGAATATTTCCGTGCATCCCGATTATCAGGGGCGCGGTCTGGGGCGTGAATTGATGGTGCATCTGCTCGACCGGGCCCGCGAATACGGCGCCGACACCGTCTTTCTCGAGGTGCGCCCGTCCAACCGGGCCGCCGTGCATCTGTACGAATCCATCGGCTTCAATCAGGCCGGCCTGCGTCGCGACTATTATCCTGCCGCACGCGGTCGCGAGGACGCGCTGATCATGGCCTTGGCGCTGTAGCGCCGGTTGTGACCGGTGAGGTGTTCGCCGTGATGAAGAACTGCCTCGCCCTGTCGCCTCACACCATACCTTCACAGGAGGAGTCATCATGAGCTTCAGTGACGAGCTGGCCAGAAGCCTGCAACTGAACCGCATCACCCGGCGTCAGGCCCTGTGGCTGCTGGGTGCCGGCACCCTGGGGGCGGCCGGGGTGTCCCTGCAGGGCTGTGCCACCTCGCCGGTGACCGGCAAGAGCATCCTGGTCGGCATGAGCGAGGCGCAGGAACGCCAGATCGATGCAGAGGTGTCGCCGCACCAGTTCTCCCAGGACATGGGGGCGATTCAGGACGGCGCCGTCAATGAGTACGTCAGTCGTATCGGCAACAGCCTCCACCAGCGCAGCCACCGGCCGCAGATGCCGTATTCCTACCGCGTGCTGAATGCCAACTACATCAATGCCTATACCTTTCCCGGCGGCGCCATGGGCGTGACGCGCGGCATCCTCACCGAGCTGGATGACGAGGCGGAGCTGGCTGCCCTGCTGGGTCACGAGATCGGCCATGTCAACGCGCGCCATGCGGCGCAGCGCCAGGGCAAGGCGCTGGTGGCCCAGGTCGCCGTGGCCGGGGTCGCCATCGCCACCGCAGACTCCGAGTGGGGCGCGGTGGCCGGTCTCGGCGGCACCATCGGTGCCAGTGCGCTGCTGGCGAGTTATTCACGCGACAACGAGCGCGAGGCCGACGCCCTGGGGCAGGAGTACATGGTGCGCGGCGGCTATCCCGCCAGCGGCATGGTGCGCCTGCATCAGCTGTTGGTGGAGCAGGAAAAACACGAGCCCAGCCTGCTGGAAACCATGTTCTCCTCCCATCCCATGAGCAGCGAGCGGCGCAATACGGCGCAGGAGCTGGCCAACACACGCTATGCAGGCAGCCAGCGGGCCGATCCGCAGCGCGAGCGCTTCATGGACAGCACGGCCAGCCTGCGCCGCATCAAGCCCACCATCGATGATTGCCAGCAGGGCGAGAAGGCGCTGGCGGCCAAGGATTATCAGCAGGCCGAGGGGCATTTCCAGTCGGCGCTGAGGCGCACCCCGGATGACTATGCCGCCAACCTGCGCATGGCGCAGTGCCTGCAGGCGCAGAACAAAAAACAGGAGGCGCGCGCCTACGCCGACAAGGCCACGGAGGTGTATCCGCAGGAGGCACAGGCACACAAGCTGCGCGGCGTGCTGTCGCTGAGCATGCGCCGGCCCGATGCCGCCTACGAGTCCCTGGATCAGTTCGACCGTCTGCTGCCCGGCGACCCGGGGGTGACCTTCCTCAAGGGCGTCGCCCTGGAGGGGACGGGTGACAAGCAGCGCGCCGCGCAGCAGTACCGCTCCTATCTGGGCATGACGCAACAGGGCGATGCCGCCAGGTATGCGGCCGATCGCCTGAAGCGCTGGGGTTACACCCGCTAGCCCGTGGCCGGCGCCACACGCCTGAAACCGCCCCGCCCACGGGCGGCCCGAATCGGTTAAAATGGCGCCCTTTTGCGGCCATTGCGATTCCCATGAGCATCATCGAGAAAGAAGCGGCACGCCGCCGCACCTTTGCCATCATCTCCCATCCGGACGCCGGCAAGACCACGTTGACCGAAAAGCTGCTGCTGTTCGGCGGGGCGATCCAGCTCGCCGGCACGGTCAAGGGACGCAAGGCCGCGCGCCACGCCACCTCCGACTGGATGGAGCTGGAAAAGCAGCGCGGCATTTCCGTCACCTCGTCGGTGATGCAGTTTCCCTATCGCGACCACGTCATCAACCTGCTCGACACCCCGGGCCATGAAGACTTTTCCGAGGACACCTACCGCACCCTGACCGCGGTGGACTCCGCGCTGATGGTCATCGACGGCGCCAAGGGCGTCGAGTCGCGCACCATCAAGCTGATGGACGTGTGCCGCCTGCGCGATACGGCGATCATCACCTTCGTCAACAAGATGGACCGCGAGAGCCGCCCGCCCATCGACCTGCTGGACGAGGTGGAGCAGGTGCTGAAGATCAAGTGCGCCCCCATCACCTGGCCCATCGGCATGGGCAAGGGCTTCAAGGGCGTGTTTCACCTCTACAACGACGCCATCTATCTGTTCTCGCCACAGCACGGCGGGCGCATCGCCGATGCCGAGGTCATTCAGGGCCTGGACAATCCGCGCCTGGACGAGCTGTTCGGTACCCTGGCGCAGGAACTGCGCGACGAGATCGAACTGGTGCGCGGCGCCAGCCACGAGTTCGACCTGGCGGCCTTCCGCCGCGGCGAACTGACCCCGGTATTCTTCGGCTCCGGCATCAACAACTTCGGCGTGCGCGAGGTGCTCGACGCCCTGGTGGACTACGCGCCCACGCCGCTGCCGCGTGCCACCACGTCGCGCACGGTGCAGCCCACCGAAGAGAAGTTCAGCGGCTTCGTGTTCAAGATCCAGGCGAACATGGACCCAGCCCACCGCGACCGCGTCGCCTTCCTGCGCATCTGCTCCGGCCGCTACAGCCAGGGCATGAAGGTGAAGCACGTGCGCCTGGGCCGCGACGTGAAGATCGCCAACGCCATCACCTTCATGGCGCAGGAGCGCGAGGCGGTGGAGGATGCCTGGTCCGGCGACATCATCGGCCTGCACAACCACGGCACCATCCAGATCGGCGACACCTTCACCGAAGGCGAAGACCTCAAGTTCACCGGCATCCCGCACTTCGCGCCGGAGCTGTTCCGCCGCGCCGTGCTGAAGGACCCGTTGCGCATGAAGGCGCTGCAGAAGGGCCTGGAGCAGTTGTCGGAGGAAGGCGCCACCCAGCTGTTCCGTCCGCTCAAGAACAACGACCTGATCCTCGGCGCCGTCGGCGTGCTGCAGTTCGACGTGGTCGCCTACCGTCTCAAGGACGAGTACAACGTCGACTGCATCTTCGAGCCGGTCACCGTCAATACCGCGCGCTGGGTCGAGTGCGACGATGCCAAGAAGCTGGAGGAGTTCAAGGTGAAGGCCCACGACAACCTCGCCCTCGACGGCGCCGGCCTGCTCACCTACCTGGCGCCCACCCGCGTCAACCTCAACCTGACGCAGGAGCGCTGGCCCGAGGTGCGTTTCTTCGACACGCGGGAGAAGTAAACATCATTGTCGCAGAGACGCAGAGACGCAGAGACGCAGAGTTTGTCAATTGACTTGTCCATGAATATTGCTCCACCCGTAATGGGCTGCATGCGCAACTCAATATCTCAGCGCCTCCGCGTCTCTGCGCCAGGCAGGTTTTATTCCTGATGCCTTCTAATAGGGATTTCATCGGCGTGTTCGATTCCGGGGTGGGCGGCCTGTCGGTGCTGCGCGCCATCCGTGAGCTGCTCCCGGCGGAAAACCTGCTCTACATCGCCGACTCCGCCCATGCCCCCTATGGCGACCTGACCCCCGAACGCATCCGCGAACGTTCTGAACACATTACCCGCCACCTGGTGGAGCACGGCGCCAAGGCGGTGGTGGTGGCCTGCAATACCGCGACCGCCATCGCGGTGGAGCATCTGCGCACGCTCTATTCGCTGCCCATCGTCGCCATCGAGCCGGCGGTCAAGCCCGCGGTGCATCGCACCGCCACCGGCACCGTCGGGGTACTCGCCACCAGCGCCACCCTCGCCAGCCCGCGTTATGCCGCGCTGCTCGCCCGCTACGGTGACCGTGCCAGGGTGGTGGCGCAGGCCTGTCCCGGCCTGGTCGAACGCATCGAGCAGGGCGACTGGGACAGCACCGACACCCGCCGTCTGTTGCAGGGCTATATCACCCCGTTGCTCAGCGCCGGCGCCGATCAGCTGGTGCTGGGCTGCACCCACTATCCCTTTCTGCGCGGGCTCATCGAGGAGATCGTCGGGCCGGCCGTGGAGGTTCTGGAAACCGGCCCTGCCGTGGCGGCGGAGCTGCGCCGGCGTCTCGCCGCTGGCGCCCTGCTGGCCGCGCCGGGGCGGGGGGAGGTGCGCTTTCTCACCTCCGGCGCCCCGGAACGGGTGGCCCCGGTGCTGGTGCGCTTGTGGCGGGAGCCGGTGCAGCTGGAAGTCTGGTCGGGCTAATCCGCGGCCGGTCCCCGTCGCGGACGTGTTTTGCGTTAGAATCCCTTCACTTTGCCCCCGCGCAGCCATCGCCGCGGGCAGCATCTCATGATAATAAACATTAGAAATTAATAACTTATGTCATCAAGTTCGTATACCGCCGAATCCATCGAGGTGTTGTCCGGCCTCGACCCGGTGCGCAAGCGCCCGGGTATGTACACCGACACCTCGCGTCCCAACCATCTGGCCCAGGAGGTCATCGACAACTCGGTGGACGAGGCCATTGCCGGCCACGCCAGGACCATCGAGGTGACCCTGTACAAGGACGGCTCGCTGGCCGTCTCCGACGACGGCCGCGGCATGCCGGTGGACATGCACCCGGTGGAGCGCATGCCCGGCGTCGAGGTGATCCTCACCAAGCTGCACGCCGGCGGCAAATTCTCCAACAAGAACTACCAGTTCTCCGGCGGCCTGCACGGCGTCGGCGTGTCGGTGGTCAACGCGCTGTCGAAACACCTGGAGGTGTGGGTGCGGCGCGACGGCAAGGAATACAACATCGCCTTCAAGGACGGCCACAAGGCCACGCCGCTGGAGGTGGTGGGCGAGGTGGGCAAGCGCAATACCGGCACCACCGTGCGCTTCTGGCCCGACCCGCAGTTCTTCGACAGCCCCAAGTTCGCCGTGCCGCGCCTGAAGCACGTGATGCGCGCCAAGGCGGTGCTGTGCCCCGGCCTGCGCATCACCTTCTTCGACGAGGCCGCCAACGAGCGCGAGGAGTGGCATTACGAGGACGGCCTGCGCGCCTATCTGCTCGATGAGCTGAAGGAAAACTCGCTGCTGCCGGAAGACCCGTTCATCGGCAGCCTGGCTGGCAACACCGAGGCGGTGGACTGGGCGGTGGTGTGGCTGCCCGAGGGCGGCGAGCCGGTGGCGGAGAGCTACGTCAACCTGATCCCCACCGCCCAGGGCGGCACCCACGTCAACGGCCTGCGCACCGGCCTCACCGAGGCGATGCGCGAATTCTGCGAGTTCCGCAACCTGCTGCCACGCGGCATCAAGCTGGCGCCGGAGGATGTGTGGGAGAAGGTCAGCTACATCCTGTCGGTGAAGCTGGCCGACCCGCAGTTCTCCGGCCAGACCAAGGAGCGCCTCACCTCGCGCGAGTGTGCGCCGTTTGTCTCCGGCGTGGTGAAGGACGCCTTCTCGCTGTGGCTCAACCAGCATGTGGACCTGGGCGAGCGTCTGGCGGAACTGGCCATCAGCAGTGCGCAGAGCCGCCTGCGCGCCGGCAAGAAGGTGGCGCGCAAGAAGGTGACGCAAGGCCCGGCACTGCCCGGCAAGCTGGCCGACTGCACCAGCCAGGACCCGTCACGCAGCGAACTGTTCCTGGTGGAGGGTGACTCCGCCGGCGGCTCGGCCAAGCAGGCGCGCGACAAGGATTTCCAGGCCATCATGCCGCTGCGCGGCAAGATCCTGAACACCTGGGAGGTGGACCCGGCCGAGGTGCTGGGCTCGCAGGAGGTGCACGACATCGCCGTGGCCATCGGCGTCGACCCCGGCTCCGACAATCTGGAAGGCCTGCGCTACGGCAAGGTGTGCATCCTCGCCGATGCCGACTCCGACGGCGCCCACATCGCCACCCTGCTGTGCGCGCTGTTCGTGCGCCACTTCCGTCCGCTGGTGGCCAACGGTCATGTGCATGTCGCCATGCCGCCGCTGTTCCGCATCGACATCGGCAAGGACGTGTATTACGCCCTCGACGAGGCGGAGAAACAGGGCGTGCTGGATCGCATCGCCGCCGAGGGCAAGCGCGGCAAGGTCAGCGTCACCCGCTTCAAGGGCCTGGGCGAAATGAACCCGTTGCAACTGCGCGAGACCACCCTGGCGCCGGACACGCGCCGTCTGGTGCAGCTCACCATCGAGCCGGGCGACGACACCAATCAGCTGCTCGACATGCTGCTGGCCAAGAAGCGCTCCGGCGAGCGCAAGAGCTGGCTGGAGCAGAAGGGCGACCTGGCGGAGGTATGAGGCAATGAAACATCTGGTACTTGTCGCCCACGGCAGCCGCCGCGAGGCCTCCAACGAGGAGGTGCGCAAGATCGCCGCGCGTCTCAAGACGCTGGCCGGTGCGCGTTATGCCGACGTCACCGCCGCCTTTCTCGAACTGGCCGAGCCGAGCATTCCCGGCGCCATCCAGTGCTGCATCGAGCGCGGCGCACAGGAGGTGGTGGTGTTGCCCTATTTTCTGTCGCAGGGGCGCCACGTGGTGACGGATATCCCAGAACAGGTACAGCCCAAACAGGCGGAGCATCCGCAGGTGCGGATCACCATTGCGCCGTATCTGGGCGCGGCGGAGGAGGGCATCGCCGCCATCCTGCTGCAACTGGCGCAATAAGAATATTGAGCAAACGTCATGGCTGAAACTACCGAGATGAATTACGAAGGCATCGAGCGCCTGCCGCTCAAGGCCTTCACCGAGAAGGCGTACCTGGACTACTCCATGTACGTGATCATGGACCGCGCCCTGCCGCACATCGGCGATGGCCTCAAGCCGGTGCAGCGGCGCATCGTCTACGCCATGAGCGAGCTGGGGCTGAAGGCCGGCGCCAAGTACAAAAAGTCGGCGCGCACCGTCGGTGATGTACTGGGCAAGTTCCATCCCCACGGCGACTCCGCCTGCTATGAGGCGATGGTGCTGATGGCGCAGCCGTTCAGCTACCGCTATCCGCTCATCGACGGCCAGGGCAACTGGGGGGCGCCGGACGACCCGAAGTCCTTCGCCGCCATGCGTTACACCGAATCGCGTCTGGCGAAATTCTCCGACCTGCTGCTCACCGAGGTGGATCAGGGCACGGTGGACTGGGTGCCCAATTTCGACGGCACGCTGGAAGAGCCGTCGATCCTGCCGGCACGCGTGCCCCACGTGCTGCTCAACGGCACCACCGGCATCGCCGTGGGCATGGCCACCGATATCCCGCCGCACAATCTGCGCGAGGTGGCGAGCGCCTGCGTGCGCCTGCTGGAGGAGCCCAAGGCCACCATCGAACAGCTGTGCGAGCACGTGCAGGGGCCGGACTATCCCACCGAGGCGGAGATCATCACGCCGCGCGCCGACCTGCTGAAGATGTATCACAGCGGCGGCGGCAGCGTGCGCATGCGCGCCAGGTGGGAGCGCGACGAGGGCGATATCGTCATCACCGCGCTGCCCTATCAGGTGTCCGGTGCCAAGGTGCTGGAGCAGATCGCCCAGCAGATGCAGCAGAAGAAGCTGCCCATGGTGGAGGACCTGCGCGACGAATCGGATCACGAAAACCCGACGCGCCTGGTGATCGTGCCGCGCTCCAACCGCATCGACGTGGACGAGCTGATGAACCATCTGTTTGCCACCACCGACCTGGAGCGCAGCTACCGCGTCAACATGAACGTGCTCGGTCTCGACGGCCGGCCGCGGGTGAAGAACCTGCGCGAGATGCTGGTGGAATGGCTGGAGTTCCGCATCCGCACCGTGCGCCGCCGCCTGGAGCACCGTCTCGACAGGGTGCAGCGCCGCCTGCATATCCTCGACGGCCTGCTCATCGCCTTTCTCAACATTGACGAGGTGATCCACATCATCCGCACCGAGGATGAGCCCAAGCCGGTGCTGATGGCGCGCTTCGGCCTGTCCGACGAGCAGGCCGAGGCGATCCTCGAACTCAAGCTGCGCCACCTGGCCAAGCTGGAGGAGATGAAGATCCGCGGCGAGCAGGACGAGCTGGCGCAGGAACGTGACGCGTTGCAGAAGACTCTGTCCTCCGAGGCGCGGCTGAAGTCGTTGGTGAAGAAGGAATTGATCGCCGACGCGGAAACCTACGGTGATGCACGCCGTTCGCCGTTGATGGAGCGTGCCGCCGCCCAGGCACTGGACGAGACCGCGCTGGTGGGCGTCGAGCCGCTCACCGTGGTGCTGTCGGAAAAGGGCTGGGTGCGTGCCGGCAAGGGCCACGAGCTCGACCCCACCGGCCTCAGCTACAAGGCGGGCGACGGCTACAAGGATGTGGCGCGCGGCAAGAGCAATCAGCTCGCCACCTTCATCGATTCCACCGGGCGCAGTTATTCGCTGCCGGCCCATACCTTGCCCTCGGCGCGCGGTCAGGGCGAGCCGCTGTCCGGCCGCGTCAACCCGATCGCCGGCGCCACCTTCGAGAGCGTACTGATGGGCGAGGATGACGAGCTGGTACTGCTCGCCTCCGACGCCGGTTATGGCTTTGTCGCCAAACTGTCCGATCTGCACGCACGCAACAAGGCCGGCAAGAACGTACTCAATCTGCCCAGTGGCGCCAAGGTGCTGCCGCCGCAACGGGTAAGTGATTACGCCAGTAATCTAATCGCCGCCGCCACCAACGACGGCCGCCTGCTGGTGTTCCCGCTCAGCGAACTGCCGCAGATGCCGCGCGGCAAGGGCAACAAGATCATCGGCATCCCGGCCAACAAGGCGGCGCTGCGCGAGGAGTACGTCGTGGCCGCGGCGGTGATTCCCGCCGATGGCGCGGTTACCCTGTTTGCCGGCAAGCGCCATATCACCCTCAAGGCCGGTGACCTGGAACATTACCGTGGCGAGCGCGGTCGGCGCGGCAACAAGCTGCCACGCGGCTTCCAGCGGGTGGATGCGATGATGGCCGGAGAGAAGGCCTGACCGGGGCAATTCAGGCGCGGCAGAACAGGCACCCAGGGGGCGCGTTGACCACGGTTATGGCTGCGCCGCCGCTGTTTCGTGTATGCCGCAGCGGGCTGCATTAGTCGGTGAGTTCATTAAGCGGGCCGTGGGTCCGGCGATGGGGAGCGGCGGGTATGGGTGACGACGGCAAGGCCAAGGCAAAAATTCTGGTAGTCGATGACTCGCGGCTGATACGCGCCAGTTTTGCCCGCTATCTGGGCGAACAGTTCGACGTGCAGCTGTGCGAAAACGGCGCCCAGGCCCTGACGGCGCTGGAGCAGGCCGATGATTTCAGCCTGATCTTCACCGACCTCTCCATGCCCGGTGTGGATGGCTATCAGCTGCTGGAGTGGATCCGCAACAGCGAGAACCCCCGTATTCGTGATATGCCGGTGATCATCGTGACCGGCAAAGAGGATGACGAACAGGAGCGGGAACGCATCCTGGCCCTGGGCGCTACCGATTTCATCAACAAGCCGTTTCACTCCTCCGAGCTGGTATCGCGCGCCCGCGGTTATGTCACGTTGCGCAAGACGGTTACTGAGCTGGAGCGGGAGATTCCCGTCGACAAGCTGACCGGCCTGGTGACGCGTGACTATTTCATGGAGCAGGGCGGCAGGCATCTGGCGCTGGCGCGCCGGCAGGGTTTCAAGATCGCGGTGGCGCGTATTGCGGTGGCCAATCTGGATGAGTTGAAACAGGAATTCGGCGTGCCCCTGGTGGTGAAGATGCTGGCCCTGGTCGCGAAGGTATTGCGCGAGAGTGTGCGTACGGAAGATATCGCCGCCTGCTTCAGCACCGGGCAGTATGCCTTGCTGCTGCTCGGGGCCGACCCCCAGGCCAGTGTCCAGGTGTGGGCCAGAATCCGCGGCCGCCTGGGCAATTTTGAACTCAAGGTGGGGGAGCGCAAGGCACTTATTGCATTCAAGGCCGGCATCTCGACCCACAACCTCAACGACACGTCAGCCGGTTTTGGACTGCTGTTGCAGCAGGCCGAGGATGACCTGGGCGCGCAGCTGGAAAAAAAGTAACCGGTAGCCCCGCCGTCTGATCTGCGGCATTACTCGCCGCTGCGCTTCTCCTGCAGGGCGCGCAGTTTCTCCAGCACCCGTTCGGCGCGTTCGACATGGGCATTGACCCGCTCATTGGCCGGATCGAGTTGTTGCGCCTTGCGCCAGGCGGCCAGTGCCTGCTCGTATTTGCCCCTGCTGTAGAGCGCGATGCCGCGCTCGGTGTGCTGGTTCACCGCCTCGGCGACCTCGGCATTCAGTTCGCTGCGTAGTTGCGCCAATTCGTCTGGCGGCGTGGGCTGGAGTTCGAGCAGGGCCAGCAGGCGCTGCGCCTCGCCCCAGTTCTTGTCGGCGTAGGCCTGGCGGTAGCGCTGCAGCAACTCCTGGGTTTCGTCCTCGCGGGCCGCCTTGCCGGCCGCCTTGGCGGCGGGAGCCGGTGGCCCGAGCCGGCGCAGCAGTTCCTGATTGGCCTGTTTGGTCTCCGGATCGGGATGCAGGCGCAGGGCCAGGGAGAGAGTGCGGCGGGCCTTGTCCAGTTCCTTGCGCTCCAGCGCGATGCGGCCGAGGCGGGTCAATTCAGCGCCGACGCGCGCGGCCTCTGCCTGTGCCGTGCGCAGGTCACTTTGTGTGCTCCAGGCGTGCGGGGCCACGCTGGCGCGTGTACTGTAGACGGGCAGCACACGGAGCAGACCTTCGCCCCGGGCAAGCAGCAACTCCAGCTCCAGTTGTTCCAGGCGCGCCGCCTGTTGCTGCAGCAGGCGGCGCTGGCTGTCCTGCAATACGCTGCTGTCGGGCAGGCGCGACAAGGCCAGGGCGGTACGCTCCAGCGCCTGTTCCCATTGTCCCTGCCGCGCCAGTTCCATGCCCTGGTTCACCGTCTCGCGCTCGTATTGCCCGGCACGGCGCGCAATTACCGCGCGCTTTTTCATCAACGCGGCGTAATCGGGGTGCTCTGGCTTGATGTGGCTCAGCGCCGCCAGCGCCTTGCCGTATTCCTGCTCTGCCACCCAGCGCTCGACATGGCTCCCCACATCGCCGCTCACGCTGGCCAGATACGCGCAGCCGTTCAGCGTCAGCAGCAATAGCAGAGAGAGCAGGCGTGGATACATCAGGCGGTGTGGCGGCGTTGCGGCTGGCGCAGGATGTGGTGATAGTGCTGTTCCAGCTGGCTGCGCAGCGGTTCGGCCAGGTCCAGCACCTCAACGGTGGCCACGGGCTGCTGCTTGCCGCGCAGGCGGATGGTGTCGTGTTCACGGCTGATGAGCTTGCCGGCCAGTATCGGCAGGTTGTACATCACCTTGCTGATGATGATCTGATCCGCCTCTGCCACGGTGGACAGGCGCGAGGCCAGATTCACCGCATCACCGACCACGGTGTAATCCATCCGATCATGGGAGCCCATGTTGCCGGCGAGCATCATGCCGGAGTTGCAGCTGACGTGGAAATGCAGCGGGATTTGTCCGCTGGTCTCGCGCTGCCGGTTCAACTCGCCGATCAGCCGCTGGATAAGCACGGCACAGCAGACGGCGTTGAGGGTGTGTTCCGCATCGGGTTCCGGCACACCGAATACCAGCATGGCGCAGTCGCCCATGTATTTGTCGACATGCCCCTGATAGGCCTGCGCGGCCTCGGCGATGACACCGAAATAGTCGTTCAGCAGGGTACTGATCTCCTGCGGCGTCAATCGTTCCGACAAGGCCGTGAAGCCGGCGATGTCGGCAAACAGTACGCTTGCCTCCACATGCTGGCCGCCCAGCTGTACCTGGGCCAGATCGCTGAGTACCTCACGGGCCACCTTGGGCGATACATAGCGCGAGAATACCTGTTCCACCTGTTCCTTGCGCAGCAGGCCGTCGCTCATGGTGTTGAAGGCCTGCATCAGGGTGCCGAGTTCGTCATTGCGCCGCTCGGCAAAGCGGAAGCTGTAGTTGCCGCGGGAGATTTGCAGGCTGGCATCCATCAGATCGTTGATCGGACGGGACAGGCGCTGGCCGAGCAGAATGGCGGCCACGGCGCCGAGCAATACCATGAGCAGGGTGGCGGTAGTCACGGCACGCAGGGTGTCTCGCTGGGCCTGGCTGAGTTGCGAATGATCGAAGGTGAGCAAGACATAGCCGGTGATAAGCTCGCGCACCACGATGGGGGTGAAAAATGCGATCACTCCGCTGGTGTTGCCCCGCTCCTGCGACTGCCATTCCACGGCGGCAATGGCGGCGGAATCGGTGGATTGCTGCAACAGCTGCTGCAATTGCGTCGCCGGCGGCGTCAGCCCTGCGCTGGCGATGGGGGCGAGGTCGTCGGAGTAGATGACGGCACCGCGCACGCCGTCATGGCGCATCATCCCGCCGGCGGCGAGGCGCAGGGTCAGGGCATCACCGGCGAGCAGGGGTTCCTTGACCGTCTCGGCCATCTGGCTGATCAGGGCCTGGCCGAACTGCGCCATCTGCTGGCGCAGCAGCCGGGTCTGGTTATCCACCACCACCATCCCCAGCAGGGACATACCCGCAGAAATGACAAGGGTAATGGTCAGGGCCAGCTTATAGGCGATGGGAAAGTGCGATGGTTGCAGGCGTTGCCACAACTGCGCGGCGCGTGACGGCAGGGCGGCTATCTGCTGGATAAACCGCGTTGTTGCGTCTCGTGCCGTTCTGAGGGTGGGGCTGCCTGCGCGCATAATGGTGACGTTCCGACAGTCGGAGCGCCATCATAGCATGGCACCCGCCGTGGCCGGCCGTGCGACAGGTGTCAGCCAGCGGCGGGGGCGAACTGTTGACACTCGCGGAAGATGCGTTTGTCGCACTGACGGCAGATGGCGTGGTCCAGCTTGTCGTTGACGATGGTCTTCAGCGCCTCGGTCTTGGAGTGGAAGATGTTCTCGTCACCGATGGTCTTGATGTAGCCACCCTTGTGCAGGATGCCGCACACGGTGTCCTTGACCTCGTACAGGTAGAAGCCGCCGCCGAGCTTGTGGCGCCGCTCGGCTTCCTGGGTCAGCATCTCGGCACCGGCGAGGTCGACGAAGTTGATCGCCTTGGCCACCAGCAGCAGGTGTTTCTGCTGCGGGTTGAGCGTATCCACATGCTGCATCGCCTGCTCGACGTGATTGATGGCGCCGAAGAACAGCGAACCCTCAATGCGCATGATCTTCAGCTGCGGGCATTCCGGCAGGGCCGGATCGGTGGTGAAGGCGCGCTTCTCGTGCTGTGGGTCCGGTACGCGGCTGAGGATGCGCGGGCGTGAGGTGCGGTTGAGATAGAACACCAGCGACAGCATCACGCCGAGCAGGATGGCGAACTCCAGCTCCAGGAACAGGGCGCCGAAGAAGGTGGCGCCGAGCACGATGGTTTCGTTGCGGCTGACGCGGATGATCTGGCCGATGTGGTGAAAATCGATCAGGCCCCAGGCCACCAGGAACAGGATGCCGGCCATGGCGGCCACCGGCAGATAGGCGGCCAGCGGCGCGACCAGCAGCACGATCAGCGCCAGGGCGACGGCGGCAAATACCGAGGCGAGCGGGGTGTGGGCGCCGGCAGCGAAGTTGACGCCGCTGCGGTTGAACGAGCCGCTGCTCGGATAGGCGGAGAAGAAGGCGCCGACCATGTTAGACAGGCCCTGGCCGACGAATTCCTGGTTGCCGTCGATGCGCTGCTGCGCCTTGTTGCCGATGGAGCGGGCGATGGATACCGCCTCGGTGATGGCCAGCAGGGCCACGGCGACCGCGCTGGGTGCCAGCTGCTTGATGGTAGCGAGTGACAGGTCGGGCAGGGACAGCGGCGGCAGGTGGGTGGGGAGGGCGCCGACGGTGCGGATGCCGGTGACCTCGACGCCGAAGGCCAGGTTGAGGGCCAGGGCAAACAGGCTGCCCACCAGCATGGCGATGATCATGTAGACGCGGCGCGCATAGCGCCGTGCCACGATGCCGCTCACCAGCGTCACCGCGCCGACGGCCGTGACGTAGGGATTGATCGCATCCAGCTGCTGGAAGAAGGCGTAGATGATTTCGTAGAAGTGGCTGCCGCGGGGGATGTCCAGGGCGAAGAAATTCTTGATCTGGCTGGCGGCGATGAGGATTGCGGCGCCGGCGGTGAAGCCGACCACCACCGAGTGGGAGATGAAGTTGACCAGGCTGCCCATCTTGGCCAGGGCCATCACCAGCTGCAGCACACCGACCAGGAAGGCGAGGGTGATGGCGAGGCGCACGAAGTCGGCACTGCCCGGTTCGGCCAGCGGGCTGAGGGAGGCAAACACCACGATGGAGATGGCGGTGGTGGGGCCGGAGACCAGATGCCAGGAGCTGCCCCACAGGGCGGCGATCACCGCCGGCACCATGGCGGCGTAGAGGCCGTATTCCGGTGGCAGGCCAGCGATGGTGGCGAAGGCCACGCCCTGGGGCAGGACGATGACGGCACCGGTCAGGCCGGCCAGGAGGTCGGCGCGGGCGCTGTCACGGTTGACGCGTGGCCACCAGCGCAGAAAGGGAAACAGCTTGACCCAGAACAGATTGCATTGCGCGAGGGCATTCATGTGCGGAG
>JANJXC010000001.1 GCA_024709225.1 Gammaproteobacteria bacterium
AAAGGCCGACCTCATCGTGGTGATGGAGCAGGGACGCATCGTTGAGACGGGCGGGCACCGCGAGCTGCTGGCGCGCGATGGCCATTATGCGGCGCTGCACAATCTGCAGTTCCGTGACGAGCCCGCGGCGGTGCTCAGCGAAGGCTGAACAAGGCCAACACCGTCGCAGAGACGCATCGTCGTAGGCCCGATATAGCGCAGCGGTATCGGGCAGCGCTGCCGGACACCGCTGCGCTATGTCCGGCCTACGAGACTTTTACTCATAGGACAGGTTAGAAAGCAGTCCGCAAATGAACGCCAATACACGCAAATGGAAGGCCAATTCTTCAGGCAGATTTGCGTTCATTCGCGATTATTTGCGGACTTGTTGTTTTGCTCATCGTCCTTGCCATCGCAGTAAGAGCCGCGCATGAAACGACTCGATCATTATTGGTACAGCCTCAATCCGGTGGCGCTGCTGCTGTTGCCGCTGTCCTGGCTGTTCTGCACCCTGGTGGCCCTGCGCCGGATGGCCTATCGTCACGGCTGGCTGCCCAGCGAGCGGTTGCCGGTGCCGGTGGTGGTGGTAGGCAATATCACCGTTGGTGGCAGCGGCAAGACGCCGCTGGTGATCTGGCTGGCGCAGTGGCTGCAACGGCAGGGGTATCGACCCGGCATCATCAGCCGCGGCTATGGCGGCCTGGCGGCGCAGTGGCCGCAACCCGTGACCGCCGACGCTGATCCGCGACTGGTAGGTGACGAGCCGGTGCTGATCGCGCAGCGCAGCGGCTGCCCCATGGCGGTCGGGCCGGATCGCGTGGCGGCGGGGCGGCTGTTGCTGCAACAGCACGACTGCAACATCATCATCTCCGACGACGGCCTGCAGCATTACCGCCTGGCGCGTGATGTGGAGATCGCCGTGGTGGACGGTGCGCGGCGCCTGGGCAACGGCTTCTGCCTGCCGGCCGGGCCGCTGCGCGAAGCGCCCGCCCGCCTCGGCAGCATCGACCTGCAGGTCGGCAACGGTGCGGCGGAGGCGGGCGAGTTCCTGATGACGCTGCAGCCGCAACTGGCCGTGCAGTTGCACGGCGGCGCACGTCAGCCGCTGGAGCAGTTTCGCGGCCGCCGCGTGCATGCCGTTGCCGGTATCGGCAATCCGGTGCGCTTTTTCCAACTGTTGCGCGATCACGGCATCAGCGTGATCGAACATCCGTTTCCCGATCACTACCGCTACAGCGTGGCCGATGTGCAGTTCGGCGACGGCCTGCCGGTACTGATGACCGAGAAGGACGGGGTAAAATGCCGTGCCTACGGCGATGAACATCTCTGGGCAGTGGCGGTTGCCGCGCAACTGCCCGACGCTTTCGGCACACGACTGCTCTCCCTGCTGGCGAGGTAACAAGACATGGACAAGAAACTGCTCGACATTCTGGTATGCCCTCTGTGCAAGGGGCCGCTGGTGTACAAAAAGGATCGGCAGGAGCTGATCTGCAAGGCGGATCGTCTGGCCTATCCGATTCGCGACGACATACCGGTGATGCTGGAGGACGAGGCGCGCCAGCTGGCCGCCGACGAGGAGGTCTGATGTCCTTTCGCGTCCTCATCCCGGCGCGCTACGCATCCACGCGCCTGCCGGGCAAGCCGCTGCTCGATATCGGCGGCAAGCCGATGCTGCAGCGCGTGTACGAACAGGCGCTGGCCAGTGGCGCCACCAGCGTGGTGATCGCCACCGACGACGCGCGCATCGAGGCCGCCGCGCGCGGTTTCGGTGCCACGGTCTGCATGACCGCGGCGGAACACAGCTCCGGCAGCGAACGTCTGGCCGAGGCGGTCACGTTGCTCGGTTATGGTGACGCTGAGATCGTGGTGAATCTGCAGGGTGACGAGCCGCTGATGCCGCCGGCGCTGCTACGGCAGGTGGCCGACAATCTGGCTGCCCACGCCCGTGCCGAGGTGGCGACCCTGTGCACGCGCATCCACACCGCGGCGGAATTGTTCGACCCCCATGCGGTGAAGGTGGTGATGGACCGCGAGGGCATGGCGCTGTACTTCAGCCGCGCCGTGATCCCCTGGGACCGCGATGCCTTCGCCATCACGACAGCGGAACTGCCGGCCCAGGCGCTGCACTACCGCCATCTCGGCCTGTACGCCTACCGCGTGGGCTTTCTCAAGCGCTACGTCGCGCTGGAACCCTGCGCCCTGGAGCGCATGGAGTCGCTAGAACAGCTGCGTGTGCTGTGGCACGGCGCCGGTATCCATGTGGCCGAGGCTGCCGTGCCGCCGGCGCCTGGTGTGGATACCCCGGATGACCTGGAGCGCGTGCGCCGCGCCATTGCGGGCTGACGGAAAACCATTTCGCCGCAGACGACTACATGGATGTAGTCGGTTGGAAATGTCTGGAACATATTTCCCAGACGCCGAGATGCAGAGAAATTCGTGTTTCTGATTCTCAGCGGCTTTGCGTCTCCGCGGCGGGTGTTTGAGGTTTATTGCACGCGGTTATTAATCACAGGCCAGCAGGCCCAGGCGCAAAAAATCGGGGTGGACTTCCTCGCCGTCGAGCAGCGGCACCACATAGATACTGGGCACCCGCCGGTTCGGCTCGCCGAACTGGTTGTCCTGGATATCGGTGTTGTTCCCCGCATCCTGTAGCACCAGCGCCGGTCCTTCGACCAGAACCTCGATGACGTGGCACGCCGTCCCACGATGGGATACCGGCTGGCCGATCAGGCTGCGTAGCTGGCTTAGAGACAGATTGATACAATCCATGAGGTATTTTCAGAGTGCAGTGGTGTGGAATTGAGTGTAGCGGAAACAGGTGGTGAGTGACATGGTGAAGGTTTTGATGGTCTGCATGGGCAATATCTGCCGCTCGCCCATGGCGCATGGCTATTTCGAGCATCTGGTACGTCAGGCGAGGCTGGAACAGCAGATCCAGGTGGATTCCGCCGGTACCCATGCCTACCACGTGGGCAATCCGCCCGACAGTCGGGCGCAGCAGACGGCGCGGCGGCGCGGCATCGACCTGAGCGGTCAGCGGGCGCGCAAGGCGTTGCGTGAGGATTTCCTTGCCTTCGACTATGTGCTGGCCATGGATCGGGACAATTACGCGCTGCTGGCCGAGCTGTGCCCGGAGGGACAGGAGCACAAGCTGCGCCTGTTCCTGGAGTTCGCGCCGCAGCTGGCGGAGCGCGAGGTGCCGGACCCGTACTACGGCGGGGCGGAGGGATTCGAGCGGGTGTTCGATATGGTGGAGGCGGCGGCAGCCGGGTTGCTGGCGGAGATACGCAGCCGGCACGGCATCTGAGCCGCCGCCCGCGTCTGTACGGCGGACCTGCTGGTGCAGGGCAAAAAAAAACGGGGAGCCAGGCTCCCCGTTTTTATAGTGATTGACCGTCGCGGTCAGTCCTTTTTTTCTTCCCCCGGCTCGGCCGGAAACAGGCCGGATTGCGGCGCAGTCTCGCTCGCATGCTCGGTGGCGGGCTTGGCGGTCTCGATCTGCTGCAATGCCGGGGCCGGACGCTCAGCGGCGGCGGATTCCGCCGGTTGAGGTTGCGGGACCGGGCGCTCCACGACGGTGGCCGGGGCGGGCTCGAGCGGCTGCGCCGCCGGTGTGGGCTGGACCGGACGTTCCTCGGCGGCCGGCGTTACCACAGGCTGGCGGGTCTCCACGGCGGCCGGCGTCACCACCGGCGCGCTGGCCTCCACGGCGGACGGGGCAGGCTGGGCCGGGGCGGGCGCTGCTTCCCGCGGTTCCTCCCGCTCCGGTGCGGCGACCGGCTGCGGACGGGATTCCTCGGCCGGGGTGGCAGTTTCGGCGGTTTCCTGGCGGTGTTCGGAACGCGGCCGGGACGTGCGTTCCTCGCGCTGCGGGGTTGGCCCCTCGTTGTCGCCGTCCTGTCCGGCGTCGGCCTCCTGCTCCTGCGTGTTGTCGGTGCCGTCGGCGACCTCGGTGCCTTCAGCGCCGGAGCGACGACGACGGCGACCACCGCGGCGGCCACGGCGCGAGCCGCTGCGCTCTTCGCGTGCCGGCTGCTGCTCGCCTTCGCCGCCGGCGAGCGGTTCGGTGGCGGTTACCACCTCCTCTTCCGCGGCGGCGGCAACAGTCTCCTCCTCGGCAGCGGGACGCGGCTGGCGGGGGGGGCGCGGTTGCTGCGGCTGGGCGGGGCGTTGTTCACGCTGCTGCTGGCGGCCCTGACCGCGGCCACGTTCGCCGCGTTCGGCACGCTCGCCACGGTCACCGCGTTCAGTGCGTTCGCTGCGGTCACCACGTTCGGCGCGCTCACCGCGTTCGCGTCCCTCGCCCGGGCTGCGACGCGAGCCCTGCTGGGCACTGCGCTCACGGCGCGGTTCGGCGCGGGCGGGCTTTTCCTCGGTCGCGACCTGTTCTGCGCCGCCGAACAGGCTGCCGAACAGACGGCGCAGCAGGCCGGGTTGGCTCGGCGTGGCCTCCACCGCCGCGGCAACCGGGGCCGGTGCCGTGGACGGGATGACGGACTTCACCGCCGGCTCTTCGGCACGCAGCTTGGGCGTCTCGCCGGTAACCTCGGCAGTCTCCTCCGGCCGCACGATGAGCTCATAGCTGGGACGCTGGCGCGGCATCTGCTCCAGGTCGTCGGCACGGATGCGTTCCACCTCGTAGCTGGGGGTTTCCAGATGCGGGTTGGGTACCAGTACGACCTGGACGTTCTGACGCTCCTCGATGGCGTTGAGCACGTGGCGCTTCTCGTTGAGCAGGAAGCTGGCCACGGCCACCGGCAACTGGGCCTGCACCTTGCCGGTCTTCTCCTTCATGGCCTCTTCCTCGATGACGCGCAGGATGGAGAGGGCGAGGGATTCGACGCCGCGGATGGTGCCCTGGCCGCGGCAGCGCGGGCAGACGATCTGGCTGGATTCACCCAGGGACGGGCGCAGGCGCTGGCGCGACATCTCCAGCAGGCCGAAGCGGGAGATGCGTCCCACCTGGACGCGGGCGCGGTCCTGCTTGAGGGCGTCGCGCAGGCGGTTTTCCACCTCACGCTGGTTCTTCGCCGGGGTCATGTCGATGAAGTCGATGACGATCAGGCCGCCCAGGTCACGCAGGCGCAGCTGGCGCGCCACTTCATCGGCCGCTTCCAGGTTGGTGTTGAGGGCGGTTTCCTCGATGTCGCCGCCCTTGGTGGCACGGGCGGAGTTGATGTCGATGGAGATCAGAGCCTCGGTGTGGTCGATGACCAGGGCGCCACCGGAGGGCAGCTGCACCTCACGGGTGAAGGCGGACTCGATCTGGGTTTCGATCTGGTAGCGGGTGAACAGCGGCACCTTGTCCTGATACAGCTTGAGCTTGTTCAGGTGCTGCGGCATCACCTGCTTCATGAACTCGCGGCCCTGCTCGAATACGCTGGGTTCGTCCACCAGGATTTCGTTGATGTCGTTGCGCAGGTAGTCGCGGATGGCGCGGATGATGACGTTGCTTTCCTGATAGATCAGGAAGGGGGCAGGGCGCTCCTGGGCGGCGGATTCGATGGAACTCCACACCTGCAGCAGGTAGTCCATGTCCCATTGCAGTTCCTCGGCGCTCTTGCCGACGCCGGCGGTGCGGATGATGAGCCCCATGTCCGCCGGGATGTTGAGCTGGGCCATGGTGTCGCGCATCTCGCTGCGATCCTCGCCCTCGATACGGCGCGAGACACCGCCGGCGCGCGGATTGTTCGGCATCAGCACCAGGTAGCGGCCGGCCAGGCTGATGAAGGTGGTCAGTGCCGCGCCCTTGTTGCCGCGTTCCTCCTTCTCTACCTGTACGACGATTTCCTGGCCTTCGCGTAGCACATCCTTGATGTTGATGCGGCCGGACAGGTCGGCATCGGCCCGGAAGTAGCTGCGGGAGATTTCCTTGAGGGGGAGGAAGCCGTGGCGCTGGGCGCCGTAATCGATGAAGGCCGCCTCCAGGCTGGGTTCGACGCGAGTGATGCGTCCCTTGTAAATATTTGATTTCTTTTGGGCCCTGGAGGTGCTTTCGATATCCAGGTCATACAGACGCTGGCCGTCGACCAGCGCCACACGCAACTCTTCGGGCTGAGTTGCGTTAATCAGCATGCGTTTCATGTTGTGGTCTCTCGGGCGCTCGACTGCCGTCCGGGCACAATGCGGTTCAGGGGCGGCGGGGAGCGGCTGCGGGACGCCACGCGGGCGGTACTCCGGCCTGCTCACCCCGTTCCGGTCGAACCTGTGTCCGGCGGTAGGAGCACTTGTTGTTTGGGTGGCGGTGTTCCGCCACGGCATCTCTTTTTAACCCTTTCTCCGGCCAGGGCAGGAAAGGGACCAAATAATCTTTGCGTCCGGCAGGGACGCCGCCATGGTGTGTAGCGCGATCTGGCATGACTACAAGCGGCTACATGAATGGCAGACTGCAACTATATCAATGATGTAGAGGGGCATCAATCACCGTTGCGAATTGATATGATTCGCTTATGACTCAGTTAGCCGCCCGCATTATCGAGGTTGCCGCCGCCGATGAGGGGCAACGCATCGACAACTATCTCCTGACCCAGCTCAAGGGGGTGCCGAAAAGCCGTATCTATCGCATCCTGCGTACCGGCGAAGTTCGGGTAAATAGCGGCAGAATCAAGCCGACTTACCGCATAAAGGCCGGAGATGCCATTCGTATCCCGCCGATCCGCATGAGCGAGGAGGAGGCGCCGGCCCGCCCCGGCGACCGCGTCCTGGAGCGGGTCAATGCCGCCATCCTGTTCGAGGACAAGGGGTTGCTGGTGGTGAACAAGCCCTCCGGCCTGGCGGTTCATGGCGGCAGCGGCCTCAGTTATGGCCTCATCGAGGCCCTGCGCGCGCTGCGGCCGGAGGCGCCGTTCCTGGAGCTGGGGCACCGGCTCGACCGGGACACCTCGGGCTGCATCGTCATCGCCAAGAAGCGCAGCGTACTGCGCGCCTTCCACGAGCTGCTGCGCGAGGGCGGCAGCGACAAGCGCTATCTGGCCCTGCTCAAGGGACGCTGGCACGGCGGCGAGCGCCGGGTGGACGCGCCCCTGCTGAAGAATGTCACCCAGTCCGGCGAGCGCATGGTCAAGGTGTCGCCCGAGGGCAAGCAGGCCCTGACCATCTTCCGGCCCCTGACCGTGTTCAAGGACGCCACCCTGGTCGAGGCGGAACTTATCACCG
Organism: Gammaproteobacteria bacterium; assembly: GCA_024709225.1. Lineage (GTDB taxonomy): Bacteria > Pseudomonadota > Gammaproteobacteria > Thiohalomonadales > Thiohalomonadaceae > Sulfurivermis. Next base: position 7,135 of record JANJXC010000001.1, read on the forward strand.
GCCGTACCCACCAAGTGCGGGTACATGCCGCCCATATCGGCCATCCCATCGCCGGGGACGACAAGTACGGTGACGAGGTCTTCAACCGGCGCATGGCCGGGGTGGGATTGAAGCGCTTGTTTCTTCACGCCAGTGCCGTCAGCTTTACCCTGCCGGAGAGCGGCCAGGTGGTGAGCGTGAGCGCGCCGCTGGGGGATGAGTTGCGTGGTGTGCTGGACAGACTGGAAGCGGAGTGATGCAGAGATTCGAATTGCTGGTGTTTGACTGGGACGGGACCCTGATGGACTCGGAGGCCCGCATCGTGGCCTGCCTGCAGGGGGCCATCGCCGATCTGGGGCTGCCGGGGCGGGACGTGGCGGCGCTGCGCAACATCATCGGCCTGGGGCTGGCCGAGGCCATCGAGACGCTGTTTCCCGGCAGCGATGCCTCCACCCGGCAGGCCGTGGTCGAGCGCTACCGCCACCACTTCCTGGTGGCGGATCCGACACCGTCGGCCCTGTTCGAGGGGGCGGCGGAGGTGCTGCACGGCCTGGCGGCGCAGGGCTACCTGCTGGCCGTGGCCACCGGCAAGGGCCGCCGCGGCCTGGACAAGGTGCTGGAGGAGACCGGCCTGGCACCGTTGTTTCACGCCACCCGCTGTGCCGACGAGACCTTTTCCAAGCCCCATCCGCAGATGCTGCTGGAACTGATGGAGCATCTGGGTGCCGACCCGCAGGCCACCCTGATGATCGGTGACACCGAGTACGACATGGAGATGGCACGCAACGCCCGCACCCATGCCCTGGCGGTGAGCTACGGTGTGCATCACCCCGAGCGCCTGCTCAGGCACCAGCCCCTGGGGTGCCTGGAGCGCATCGGCGACCTGCCGGCCTGGCTCAATGAAAATTCAAAATTGCAGATTCAACATTCAGAAGAAGCCCTACCATAATTTGTTGAATCTTGAATCTTGAATCTTGAATCTTGAATCTTGAATCTTGAATCTTGAATCTTGAATCTTGAATCCCCGATAAGGAACGCCTGCCGATGGAACCGACTGAAGAGAAAAAACTGCCAAGGGAAGAGGGCTGGGAACGCGATGTACTCAACCGCCTGGCCTTTGCCTCGCTCAATGAACAACGCCGGGCGCGGCGCTGGAGCATCTTCTTCAAGGGCCTGATGTTCCTCTATCTGTTTGCGCTGCTGGTGGTGATGTTGCCGGATCAGATGGGCTCCGGCAGCGTGAAGGGCGGGCGCCACACCGCACTGGTGGAGGTGAAGGGCGTGATTGCCGACGGTGCCGAGGCCAGCGCCGACAATATCGTCACCGGCCTGCGCAAGGCCTTTGAGGACAAGCACACAGCCGGCGTGATCCTGCGTATCAACAGCCCCGGCGGCAGCCCGGTGCAGTCCGGCTATGTCTATGACGAGATCAAGCGCCTGCGCCAGAAGTATCCCGATGTCCCGCTCTATGCCGTGGTCAGCGACATGTGCGCCTCCGGCGGCTATTACATTGCCGCTGCCGCCGATTCGATCTACGCGAACAAGGCCAGCGTGGTGGGCTCCATCGGCGTGCTGATGAACGGCTTCGGTTTCGTCGATGCGATGGACAAGCTGGGGGTCGAGCGCCGCCTGCTTACCGCCGGTGAGCACAAGGGATTTCTTGACCCCTTTTCTCCGACGCGTCCCGAGGATGTGGAGCACATCAAGACCTTGCTGGGAGACATACACCAGCAGTTCATAACAGCGGTGAAAGAGGGGCGCGGCCAGCGTCTGAAGGAAGACCCCGCCATCTTCAGCGGTCTGGTATGGACCGGCGAGCAGGGCATGCAGCTGGGTCTGGTGGACGCCATGGGCAGCGCCAGTCATGTGGCGCGCGAGGTGATCGGTGCCGAGGAGATTGTCGACTTCACCCCGCGTCCGCGTTATTTCGAGCGTCTGGCAGCCAGCCTGGGGGCGGCGATGGCCAATGGTTTCGGCACCTTGCTGGGGATGGGGCAGGTCAGATAAACAACAAGATTCAAGATTTAAAATTCAGAAAGCTCAAGACACCGTTTTTTTGAATTTTGAATTGAATCAGAGGACGTTTACCCCTTCCGCGGTAAGCATGTCGATGAGCCGGATCAGCGGCAGACCAATCAGTGCGTTGGGGTCCTCGCCTTCCATGCGGCGGAACAGACTGATGCCCAGGCCTTCCGATTTGAAACTGCCGGCGCAGTTGTAGGGTTGTTCCCGCCGCAGGTAATTTTCTATCTGCACCGCATTGAGCGCGCGGAATTCCACCGTATAGGGCACCACATCGACCTGGCACTGGTCGCTGGAACTGTTATACAGGCACAAGCCGGTAAGAAAGGTTACGCGCCGGCCGCAGGCCGCGCTGAGTTGCTGCACCGCGGTGGCGTGGTCACCCGGTTTTCCCAGGATGCGATCACCGAGCACGGCCACCTGGTCTGAGCCGATGATGCGCGCAGCCGGGAAGTCCTTGGCCACGGCGCGTGCCTTGGCCTCGGCCAGCCGACGTACCAGCTGCTTGGGCGTTTCACCGGGCAGGCGCGTCTCGTCGGTATTGGGGGCCACGGCCTCGAACTCGAGGCCGAGACGGGTCAGCAGTTCGCGCCGGTAGGGCGAGGTGGAGGCGAGTATCAGCTTCAATTATTCAATCTCGACCAGGGCTTCGTCCGGCGTGACGCGATCGCCCTTGACCACGTGCACCGCCACTACCTTGCCGGCCACCGGCGCCTGGATCTCCGATTCCATCTTCATCGCCTCGGTGACCAGCACCGGGGCGCCGGCCTTCACTTCGTCACCCACCTTGACCATCACGTCGACGACCGCAGCCGGCATGGATGTGGTGACGTGGCCCGGCTTGGTGGCGCGCGGCCGCTTGCTGCTGCCGTTGCTGGTCTTGCCCGGTGCGGCATCGGCCACCTCGGAGAACAGTTCCTCCAGGATCTCGACATTGACCTCTTCCGGCTGGCCGTCCACGGTGATGTAGAACGGGCGCTGCTGGCGGTTCTTGTGACCGGTGCCGGTGACCTTGATGTGGTAGGTCTCGCCGTGCATGGTCACATTGAATTCGGTGGGCGCGGCGTTGATGTGGCCGTTCTCACTCGGCAGCGGTTCCAGCGGCTCCGGCTTCAGTTCGCCGGCGGCGCGCTGCTCGAGGAATTCGCGTCCCACCTCGGGGAACATGGCGAAGGTGAGCACGTCTTCCTCGCTGTGGGCGAGGGCGCCGGCCTGATCGCGCAGGTTGCCCAGTTCCGGTTTCAGCAGGTCGGCGGGACGGCACTCGATCACCTCCTCGTTGCCGATGGCCTGCTGGCGCACGATGGAATTGACCGTGCCCGGCGCCTTGCCGTAGCGGCCCTGCAGATAGAACTTCACCTCGTTGGTGATGTTCTTGTAGCGCGCGCCGGTGAGGACGTTGAGTACCGCCTGGGTGCCGACGATCTGCGAGGTGGGGGTGACCAGTGGGGGATAGCCCAGGTCTTCGCGCACGCGCGGGATCTCGGCCAGCACCTCGTTCATGCGCCCCAGCGCGCCCTGTTCGCGCAGCTGGTTCGACAGGTTGGAGATCATGCCGCCCGGCACCTGGTTGATCTGCACGCGGGTGTCGATGCCGGTGTATTCGCTTTCGTACTGGTGATATTTCTTGCGCACCTCGTGGAAATAGAAACCGATCTCCTGCAGCAGGGCGAGGTCGAGGCCGGTGTCGTAGTCGGTGCCGCGCAGCGCCGCCACCATGGATTCGGTGGGCGGGTGCGAGGTGCCGCCGGCGAAGGCGGAGATGGCGGTGTCGATGTGCACGGCGCCGTGCTCGATGCCCTTGAGCTGGCACATGCTGGCGAGGCCGGCGGTGGCGTGGCTGTGCACGGCGATGGGCAGCTTGACCGCGGCAACCAGCGCGTCCACCAGTTCGGCCGCGGCGCTCGGGGTGAGCAGGCCGGCCATGTCCTTGATGGCGATGCTGTCGCAGCCCATGGCCTCCATCTCTTTTGCCATGGCGACGAACTGGGCGATGCCGTGCACCGGGCTGGTGGTGTAGCTGATGGCGCCCTGGGCGTGCTTGCCGTTCTGCTTCACCGCCTCGATGGCGGTGCGCAGATTGCGGGTGTCGTTGAGGGCATCGAAGATGCGGAACACGTCGATGCCGTTGGCGGCGGCGCGCTCGACGAAGGCGCGCACCACGTCGTCGGAATAGTGGCGATAGCCGAGCAGGTTCTGGCCGCGCAGCAGCATCTGCAGGCGGGTATTGGGCAGGGCTTGGCGCAGCACGCGCAGACGCTCCCAGGGGTCTTCCTTCAGGAAGCGCAGGCAGGCGTCAAAGGTGGCGCCACCCCAGACTTCCAGTGACCAGAACCCCACCTGATCCAGTTTCTGGCAGATGGGCAGCATGTCCTCGGTACGCATGCGGGTGGCGATCAGGGACTGATGGCCGTCGCGCAGTACGGTTTCGGTGATATGAACCTTGGGCATTGTGTCAGTTTCCGTAAATTTTGATGCGTGCGATACGGGCTAGAGCCCCATGGATGCCACGATGGAGGCGGCGATGGCGGCCGCGATCTCGCGTTGCGGCCGCTTGATGGAGTAATCCACCAGTTCCGGATGGGCGTCGACAAAGCTGGTATCGAAACGCCCGCTGCGGAACTCCTCGTTCTTGAGGATCTCCTGGTAGTAGGGAATGGTGGTCTTGATGCCGTAGACCGCGATGTCGCGCAGGGCGCGCTGGGCGCGGTTGAGCAGGGATTCCCAGTCCGGCGCCCAGACGATGAGCTTGACGCACATGGAGTCGTAATAGGGCGGGATCTCGTAGCCTGTATACAGGGCACCATCGGTGCGTACGCCCGGGCCGCCGGGGGCGAAGTAGCGGGTGACCTTGCCGAAGCTGGGCAGGAAGCCGTTCTTGGGGTCCTCGGCGTTGATGCGGAATTCCATGGCAAAGCCGCGCGGGCGCAGGGAAAGGCCGGCATGGCGCAGCGGCAGGCCCGCAGCGATGCGGATCTGCTCCTGCACGATGTCCACCCCGGTGATCTCCTCGGTGACGCAATGTTCTACCTGCAGGCGGGTGTTCATCTCCATGAAATAGACGGTGCCGTCCTTGTCCAGCAGGAACTCCACCGTGCCGGCGTTGCGGTAGCCCACCGCCGCCGCCGCCTTCACCGCCAGGCCGCCGATGTAGTCGCGCTGCTCCTGGTTGAGCTGGGGGGAGGGGGCAATCTCGATCAGTTTCTGGTGGCGGCGCTGGATGGAGCAGTCGCGCTCGTTGAGGTGGATGACGTTGCCGTGGGCGTCGGCCAGGATCTGCACCTCGATGTGGCGCGGGTCGACGATGCACTTTTCCAGAAATACCTCGGCGCTGCCGAAGGCCTTGGTGGCCTCGGATACCACGCGGGAGAAGTTGCGGCGCAGCTCATCCTCGCTCTCGCAGCGGCGGATGCCGCGGCCGCCGCCGCCGGAGGTGGCCTTGAGCATCACCGGGTAGCCCAGGGTCTTGGCGACCTCCACGGCATGTTCCAGGGAGTCGACGTTGCCGTCGGAGCCGGGGGTGACCGGGACGCCGGCGGCGATCATCGCCTCGCGGGCCGCTGTCTTGTCACCCATGCGACGGATCACGTCGGCGTCGGGGCCGATGAAGATGATGCCGCGGCGGGCGCAGATCTCGGCCAGTTCGGGATTTTCCGACAGGAAGCCGTAGCCAGGGTGCAGGGCGTCGCAGCCGGTGGCCACGGCCAGATTGACCAGGCGATGGGCATTCAGATAGCCGGCGACGGTGTCGGGCCCGAGGCTGTAGGCCTCGTCGGCCTTCTTCACATGCAGGGCATGACGGTCGGCCTCGGCATAGACCGCGACGGAGCGGATGCCCATCTCGGCACAGGCGCGCACGATGCGCACGGCGATTTCACCGCGGTTGGCAATGAGGATTTTCTTTATCACAGGCGGCTCTCGCTGTCGTTCCGGGCCACCCTGGCCATGAAGAACCGGTGTGGCAGACCGGTCCGGGTCCGACTAGCTCCTTGGGTAAATAAAAGGCAAAAAAAACGGCATAGGGGGATATGCCGTTTTCTGCCCCATGCTATTTAGGGAAATCGCCTCGCCTTGTCAAGACAAAAGTGTGATTCAGGCCATGGAACCTACGGAATCAGAAGGAGTTTCTGAGTGAAACGGTTTTGACAAAAAGCGTGCTGGCGGAGTAATATGCCCGGCTTATGTCGGACGAGCGCCTTCCCCTCCATATTGATCCGCTGCGTCTGGCCCGGGCCGGCGCGCAGTTGCGCGGCCGTCTGCCGCTGGCGGAGATGGAGCGCTTCGCGCCCTTGCTGGCGGACGCGCAGGGCGAGGCGGAGGTGGCGCTGGACTTCGATGTCGATGCCGAGCGGCGTACCTTCATGCGCCTGCGCCTGAAGGCCGAGGTGAGCCTGGTATGCCAGCGTTGTCTGGGGCCGGTACGCCACGTTATCGAGGTGGAACGCCTGTTGGGCATGGTGACCAGCGAGACCCAGGCGGAAAATCTGCCCGGGATATATGAGCCGCTGTATGTCACGGAGGAGCCGCTGTTCCTGCGTGAGGTGATTGAAGACGAATTGATTCTTTCCCTGCCCATCGTGCCGCGCCACAACGAGGGTGAATGTGCGCCGGCGGTGACGGGAGCGGGGACGGACAATAAGGCAGGGGCCGCGCGCGAAAATCCGTTCGCGGTCCTCGCCGGACTGAAACATTAATACCATTTAGCAAGACTCTTGACGAGGTAACACCATGGCTGTTCAGCAAAACCGCAAGACCCGCTCCAAGCGCGACATGCGCCGTTCGCACGATGCTCTGAAGGCGGGCGCCATTTCCATCGAACCGACCACCGGTGAAACCCACCTGCGTCACCACATCAGCCCCGATGGCTACTACCGTGGCCGCAAGGTGCTGAACGTCAAGGGCGAGTAAGATCAGGCGGTGCCACTGTGAGAGCGGCCTCGCGTCCGGTTGCCTGTGCAGCCGGTTCGTTGAGGCCGCTTTCGCGTGTCTGACCCAAACTGATCTATAGCGATGACGGCTCCGACAACGATTATTGCGCTCGATGCCATGGGGGGCGACCACGGTCCCAGCGTGGTGGTACCAGCGGCCCTGCAGGCCATCGAGTCACATCCCGAACTCTCCATCATCCTGGTCGGTGACCAGCAGATTCTGCAGACGGAATTGCGGCGTCATCCGGCCGTCGCCGCCGAACGCCTGCGCGTGCACCATGCCTCCCAGGTGGTGAGCATGGATGATCTGCCGTCCCATGCCCTGCGCAGCAAGAAAGACTCTTCCATGCGTGTCGCCATCAATCTGGTGAAAGATGGCGTCGCCCAGGCCTGCGTCAGTGCCGGCAACACCGGCGCACTGATGGCCACTGCCCGTTTCGTGCTCAAGACCCTGCCGGGCATCGATCGTCCGGCGATTCTCACCGCGTTGCCCACCATCCGCGGCCAGTCCTACGTACTCGACCTCGGTGCCAATATCGACAGCAGCGCAGAGAACCTGTACGAGTTCGCCGTGATGGGCTCGGTGCTGGCCCAGACCGTGCGCAATATCGATACGCCAAGCGTCGGTCTGCTCAATATCGGTGAGGAAGAGATCAAGGGCAACGAGCAGGTGAAAGAGGCCTCGCGCCTGTTGCAGCAGAGCAAGCTCAACTACGTCGGCTTCGTCGAGGGTGACGACATCTTCAAGGGCACCGTGGACGTGGTGGTGTGTGACGGCTTCATCGGCAACGTGGCGCTCAAGGCGAGCGAGGGCGTGGCCAAGATGATCAGCCACTACATGCGCCAGGAGTTCAAGCGCAACCTGCTGACACGGCTGGCCGGCCTGGTGGCCCTGCCGGTGCTGAAGGCGTTCCGTGCACGCATCGACCCGCGCAGCTACAATGGCGCCAGCCTGGTTGGCCTGCGCGGCATCGTGATCAAGAGCCATGGCAGTGCCGATGTGTTTGCCTTCACCCGTGCCATCCATGAGGCCGTGGTGGAGACGCGCAAGAACGTTCCCGAACGCATTCGGGAGCAACTGACAACCCTGTTGGAAGAAAGGCGCGCAGTTTGAACTATTCACGCATTATCGGCACGGGCGGCTATCTGCCCGACAGGGTGTTGACCAACGCCGACCTGGAAAAAATGGTCGACACCACCGACGAGTGGATCACCGACCGCACCGGTATCAAGGAGCGGCACATTGCCGCCGACGGTCAGACCACCTGCGACCTGGCCGAGCAGGCCGCGCGTCAGGCGCTGGACGCCGCCGGTATCGGCAAGGACGAGATCGACCTGATCATCGTCGCCACCACCACCCCGGATCGTGTGTTTCCCAGCACGGCCTGCCTGTTGCAGCAGCGCCTCGATATCCACGGCTGCCCCGCCTTCGATATTCAGGCGGTGTGTACCGGTTTCGTCTACGCCCTCGGCGTGGCCGACAAGTTCATCCGTGCCGGCGGCGTGCGCAACGCCCTGGTGATCGGTGCCGAAACCCTGTCGCGCATCGTCGACTGGACTGACCGCAACACCTGCGTGCTGTTCGGCGACGGCGCCGGCGCCGTGGTGCTGCAGGCCGGCAGCGAGCCGGGCATCCTCTCCACCCACATGCACGCCGACGGCAGCTACGAATCGCTGCTCACCACCAATGGCGGCGTGTCGGAAGGGGTGCAGGGCGAGGCGGGGCCGTACATCGAGATGAGCGGCAACGAAGTGTTCAAGATGGCGGTCAACACCCTGGGCCGCATCGTCGATGAAACCCTGGAAGCCAATAACATGGACAAGACCGAGGTGGACTGGCTGGTCCCGCATCAGGCCAATACCCGCATCATCCAGGCGACGGCGAAGAAGCTGAAGATGACCATGGACCGCGTGGTGATGACGGTGGCCGAGCACGGCAATACCTCCGCGGCCTCGGTGCCGCTGGCCCTGAACACCGCCGTGCGCGATGGACGCATCCAGCGCGGTGATGTGCTGCTGCTGGAGGCCTTCGGCGGCGGCTTCACCTGGGGCTCGGCGCTGGTCCGCTACTAGAATTTTTGCCGCAGAGGCGCGGAGCACGCAGAGATCTCTCGCTGGGGTCGCCTGCATTTTGTGGGTGGTCTGCCTTAATAGCTCTGCTCTGCGCGCTCGGCGTCTCTGCGACAGATTTTGTTTTCTAAAGAAAAAAGGTGTTGGGGGATTTCATGTCTTTAGCCTTTGTCTTTCCCGGCCAGGGTTCCCAGTCCGTCGGCATGCTGGCCGAGCTGGCCGCGGCCCACGACGTGGTGCGCGCCACCTTTGCCGAGGCCTCCCAGGCGCTGGGTTATGACCTGTGGCAGCTGACCCAGGCCGGCCCGGTCGAAGAATTGAACCAGACCCATATCACCCAGCCGGCCATGCTCACCGCGGGCGTGGCGGCGTGGCGCGTATGGCAGGAAAAGAACGGCAAGGCACCGGCAGTCATGGCTGGCCACAGCCTGGGCGAGTATACCGCGCTGGTATGTGCCGGTGCGCTCGCGTTTGCCGACGGCGTGGCGCTGGTGGCCGAGCGCGGCCGTTACATGCAGGAAGCGGGGCCGGCCGGCACCGGCGCCATGGCGGCGATCCTCGGTCTGGAGGATGCCCAGGTGGTCGAGGCCTGTGCCTCCGCGGCGCAGGGCCAGGTGGTGTCCGCCGTCAATTTCAACTCGCCGGGGCAGGTGGTGATCGCCGGTCATGCCGCTGCGGTGGAGCGTGCCATGGAGGCGGCCAAGGCCATGGGTGCCAAGCGCGCGTTGCCGCTGCCGGTGAGCGTGCCGTCCCACTGTGCGCTGATGCAGCCGGCCGCCGAGCGCCTGGCCCAGCGTCTGGCCGGCATCAACCTGCAGGTCCCGCAGATCCCCGTCATCAACAATGTCGATGTGGCCGTGGCCGCCGATGCCGCTGCCATCCGTCAGGCCCTGGCGCGTCAGCTGCACAGTCCGGTGCGCTGGGTGGAGACGGTGCAGAAGATGGCCGCCGACGGCGTCGATGCCCTGGTCGAGTGCGGCCCCGGCAAGGTGCTGGTGGGCCTCAACAAGCGCATCGCCAAAGATATGAAGACTTTTGCCATCGTCGATACCGCCAGCCTGGATGAGGCGCTGGCGGCCCTGAGTTAAGGAGAAACCCATGTCCATGGAAAATGAAATCGCCCTCGTCACCGGCGCCAGCCGCGGCATCGGCAAGGCCATCGCCCTGGCCCTGGGCCAGCGCGGCGCCACGGTGATCGGTACCGCTACCTCCGAGAGCGGGGCAGAGCAGATCACGGCCTATCTGAAAGAGGCGGGCGTGAAGGGCAAGGGTGTGGCGCTGAACGTCACCGCGCAGGACAGCATCGATGCGGTGCTTGAGGCCATCACCCAGGAGTTCGGTGCGCCCACCGTACTGGTGAACAACGCCGGCATCACCCGCGACAATCTGCTGATGCGCATGAAGGATGATGAGTGGGATGCCATCATCGACACCAACCTCAAATCCGTCTACCGCATGTCCAAGGCCTGCCTGCGCGCCATGACCAAGGCGCGCAAGGGCCGCATCATCAGCATCGCCTCGGTGGTGGGTGCCTCCGGCAATGCCGGCCAGACCAACTATGCCGCCGCCAAGGCCGGCATCTTCGGTTTCACCAAGTCGCTGGCCCGCGAGGTCGGTGCCCGCGGCGTGACCGTGAATGCCGTGGCGCCCGGCTTCATCGACACCGACATGACCCGCGCCCTGGCCGATGAGCACAAGGAGACCCTGCTCAAGCAGATCCCGCTCAACCGTCTCGGCCAGCCGGAGGAGATCGCCGCAGCCGTGGCCTTCCTGGCCTCGCCGGAGGCGGCCTACATCACCGGCGAAACGCTGCACGTGAACGGCGGCATGTACATGGCGTAAGCCAAAAAATCAATTGGTAAACAATTGGTTATGGATTTGTTGTGATGCCGTTTCGCAGCTGGGACGACACCATCTTTTGTCTGGCATAGGCCGGTGGATTTAAATACAATACCGCGGTCAATTATCTTTGGAGGATATACCTGTCATGAGCAGCATCGAAGAACGCGTCAAGAAGATCGTTGTCGAGCAGTTGGGGGTTAAGGAAGAAGAGGTACAGAACAGCTCCTCCTTCGTCGACGACCTGGGCGCTGATTCCCTCGACACCGTCGAGCTGGTGATGGCTCTGGAAGAGGAATTCGAGACCGAGATTCCGGATGAAGACGCCGAGAAGATCACCACGGTTCAGCAGGCCATCGATTACGTCAACGCCCACCAGGGCTGATTCGCCTGTTGTCCCTGTACGAGGCCGCCGAACCACGCTGAGTGGTCGCGGCCTCGCGCTTTAACAGGAAGCAAATTCTAAGAGGTATGTCCCTTGGCTAAGCGGCGCGTTGTGATCACGGGCTTGGGCATGGTTTCCCCTGTCGGCCTGACCGTAAAGGATTCGTGGGAGAGCATACTCGCCGGCAAGAGCGGTATCGCCCCCATCACCCATTTCGATACCTCGGCATTCACCACCCATTTCGGCGGTTCGGTGAAGGGTTTCAATGCCGAGAACTATCTCTCGTCCAAAGAGGCGAAGAAGATGGATCCCTTCATTCACTACGGTATCGCCGCAGCGAAGGAGGCCATCGAGGACTCCGGCCTGACCGTGACTGAAGAGAATGCCGAGCGCATCGGCGTGGCCATCGGTTCCGGCATCGGCGGTCTGCCCGGCATCGAGAAGGCCCATGAAAGCCTGATGGCCAACGGCCCGCGCCGCATCTCCCCGTTCTTCGTGCCCAGCAACATCATCAACATGATCTCCGGTCATGTCTCCATCATGTACGGCATGAAGGGGCCGAACATCGCCCTGGTCACCGCCTGTGCCACCGCCACCCACAGCATCGGCGATGCCGCGCGCATCATCGAGTACGGCGATGCCGATGTGATGGTCGCCGGCGGTGCCGAGATGGCGACCTCGCCGCTGGGCCTGGGCGGCTTCTGTGCCGCCCGCGCCCTGTCCAGCCGCAACGACGATCCGGCCACCGCGAGCCGTCCGTGGGACAAGGACCGCGACGGTTTCGTGCTGTCCGACGGCGCCGGTGTGGTGGTGCTGGAGGAGTATGAGTTCGCCAAGGCACGCGGTGCGCGCATCTATGCCGAAATCATCGGTTACGGCATGAGCGGCGATGCCTATCACATGACCCTGCCCGCGGCCGGCGGCGACGGTGCCAAGCGCTGCATGCAGGCGGCGCTGCGCAATGCCGGCGTCAACCCGGAGCAGGTGGATTACATCAACGCCCACGGCACCTCGACCCCGGCCGGCGACAAGGCCGAGACCGATGCCGCCAAGGCGGCCTTTGGCGACCATGCCTACAAGCTGGCGATGAGCTCCACCAAGTCCATGACCGGTCACCTGCTCGGTGCCGCCGGTGGTATCGAAGCGGTGTTCACCACCCTGGCGATTCGTGATCAGGTGGCGCCGCCCACCATCAATATCTTCACCCCGGACCCGGAGTGCGATCTGAACTATGTGCCGAATACGGCGCAGGAGCGCAAGATCGACGTTGCCCTGTCGAACTCCTTCGGCTTCGGCGGCACCAACGGCACCCTGGTGTTCAAGAAGATCTAAGCCAATACACAGGCCCGCTCGCGCGGGCCTGTGTTCTTCCCCATGTTGATCGACGGCAAGGACACCGACCAGATAGCAGCCGATGATCGCGGCCTGCTGTATGGCGATGGCCTGTTCGAAACCATTGCCGTACACGACGGTGTTCCGCAACTGTGGCTGCAGCACATGGCCCGCCTGCAGCGGGACTGCGCCCGCCTCGGCATTATTCCACCCGCTGTCGAACTGCTGTATTCCGAGGCACACCACCTGTGTGCCGGCCAGAGCAGGGCCGTGCTGAAGATCATCATCACGCGCGGCTCCGGTGGTCGCGGTTATCGAGCGCCCGAGCCGGCCGCACCACGCCGTGTTCTCTCTCTGCATCCCTGGCCGGCATATCCTGACCATTACCCTGAGCAGGGCATACGTGTGCGTCTGTGCGCCATGCGCCTGGGCAGCAATCCGCGCCTTGCCGGGATCAAGCATCTCAACCGGCTGGAGCAGGTCCTGGCACGGGCGGAATGGGATGACCCCGGGATCGGCGAAGGGCTGTTGCTGGATGGTGAGGGCCGTCTCGTCGAGGGCACCATGAGCAACGTCTTTCTGGTGCGTGACGGTCGCTTGCAGACCCCGCTGCTGGATGCCTGCGGCGTGGCCGGCGTGATGCGTGAATGTGTACTGGAACTGGCCCGGCAGGGGGGCATTGCGTGCGAGGTGACACGGCTGGGGCTGGACGATGTAGCCGCCGCCGACGAGATGTTTGTCTGTAACAGCGTCATCGGTCTCTGGCCTGTGTGCCAGTTCGAACAACAGCCGTTGGCAGCGGGGCCGCTGACGCGGCGCCTGCAGCAGGCCATAGGGGCTTTGACTCATGCGTGAACGCCTGTTCCATCTGTTCGGCGCGGTGTTGCTGAGCGTCAGCCTGGTGCTAGGCTGGTTCTGGTTCGGCTATCAGTCCTTCGTCACGGCTCCGCTCATGGTGACGGAGCAAGGGACAGTCATTGAGGTGCGCCCAGGTGCGTCGTTGACAGCTGTGGCGCACCAGCTGGAAGAGGCAGGGCATATCAGCAGTGCGCGTTATTTCGTGTGGATGGCGCGCCTGTCCGACAGTGCGCATCAGATTCGTGTGGGCGAATACCGCATCGATGCGGGCATGACTGCACGGGAGTTGTTGCAGGCGATGGTGGAGGGACGGGTGCAGCTCTATGCCCTGACCCTGGTGGAGGGCTGGAACTTTCGCCAGGTAATGGATGCAGTGCGCACCAGTCCCTACCTCACTGCGACCCTCAGCGGTCTTACGGATGCGGAGGTCATGGCGCGACTGGGTCATGCCGATGAACATCCGGAGGGACGTTTTTTCCCCGACACCTATCACTTCCCGCGCGGCCTGAGCGACGTCGAGTTTCTGCGCCGTGCCTATCGCCAGATGAGCGATGTGCTGGCCTACGAGTGGGAGCGGCGCAGCGAGGGGGTACCGCTGAATACTCCGGAGGAGGCACTGGTGCTGGCCTCGATCATCGAAAAGGAAACCGGCGTGCCCAGCGAACGTGCGGCTATTGCCGGTGTGTTCGTGCGCCGTCTGCAAAAGCGCATGCGCCTGCAAACCGATCCCACCGTCATCTACGGCATGGGGCTGGATTTCGACGGCAATCTGCGTCGGCGCGACCTGACGGCGGACACCCCCTATAACACCTATACCCGCCACGGCCTGCCGCCGACGCCCATTGCCATGCCGGGACGCGACAGTATCCATGCCGCCCTGCACCCGGCCGCAGGCAGCGCACTGTATTTCGTTGGCCGCGGCGATGGCAGTCACCATTTTTCGGCAACCCTTGAAGAGCACAACCGGGCCGTGCGCTACTATCAGCTCCGGCGCGGCACGCCTCCCTGATGGGCGTAAGCGTGGCGCGACTGGCCATAAAAAAACCCGCCATGACGGCGGGTTTTTTGTTTCGCTGGGCATAAACGGTCTAGTCGTCGCCGCTGAAGACACCGAGCAGGTGCAGCAGGCTGGTGAACAGGTTGTAGATGCTGACGTACAGGGTCACCGTCGCCATGATGTAGTTGGTCTCGCCGCCGTTCACAATATTGCTGGTCTCGTACAGGATCAGGCCGCACATCAGCAGCACAAACATGGCGGAGACGCCCAGCGCCAGTCCCGGCAGGCTGAAGAACACGGCCGCCAGGCCGGCCAGGAACGCTACCAGGATGCCGGCTACCAGGAAGCTGCCCATGAAGCTGAAGTCCTTGCGGCTGCGGATGGTGTAGGCGGAGAGGCCGAGGAAGATGACGCCGGTCATGCCCATGGCCGTCATCACCAGTTCGGTGCCGTTGGGCAGGCTCAGGTAGGCGTTGAGCATGGGGCCGAGGGTCAGGCCCATGAAGCCGGTCAGGGCGAACACCGCGGCCAGGCCCCACACGCTGTTGCGCAGCTTGGTGGTGAGGAACAGCAGGCCGAAGTAGCCCACCAGGGTGATGATCAGACCGGGGTGGGGCAGATTCAGGGTCATGGACACGCCGGCGGTGAAGGCGCTGAACAGCAGCGTCATCGCCAGCAGGGTGTAGGTGTTGCGGATCAGCTTGTTGCTTTCCCGCACCGCAGTGGTCGAACGGGCAACGGCAAACTCGTTGGAACTCATGGCTACTCCTCGGTTTTGTTATTGATTGCGTCTGGAGACTGTGACCCGGTCGGCGGGCCGTGGTTCCCCAACAGCTGCGCACAGGATAGCGGGCCGGGGCGGAAGGTCAACCCGCTGGCAGAAACCGGTGGGGATAGGTTATTCTTCCGCCTCCTCCGGAGAGGTGGCTGAGCGGTTGAAAGCGGCGGTCTTGAAAACCGTTGTAGATGCGAGTCTACCGTGGGTTCGAATCCCACCCTCTCCGCCAGTCAAATGCCCCGTCCGGCATCACGCTACAGTTGCGGTCGGGATTCGAACCCACGGTATCGAGTTCGACAAAACAGCAGCACCGTTTTGTACGGCCGCAGGGCAAGCCCCAGCGGGCGTCATCCCACTCTCTCCGCGACAGGGCCAGCCGGCTCCCTTGCCACGTGCGCCCTGCGCTGTGAATCCCGTCACAGCGTTATAAACCCCTTCTATTCGTACCGCATAAGCCCCGGGCGTGTGCTTGATTATTACGACAAATCCTGTATGTTCTTCGGCTGATTGTCCGGACACGCAAGAATCCATCCATGATCAATGTCCTTCTGGTTGACGACCACGAGCTGGTGCGCACGGGAATACGGCGCCTGCTTACTGACGTCAAGGGCATCAAGGTGTATGCCGAGGTCGACAGCGGCGAGGCCGCCATCGATTCGGTGCGCAAATCACAGCCCGATGTGGTGTTGATGGATGTCAGCATGCCCGGTATCGGTGGTCTGGAGGCCACGCGCCGTCTGGTTCACGCCTATCCGGATATCAAGGTCATTGTTCTCACTGTCCACACCGACGACCCCTTCCCCAGCCAGCTGCTCAAGGCCGGCGCCGTCGGTTATCTGAGCAAGGGCTGCAATGTGGATGAAATGGTGCAGGCCATCCAGCAGGTGGCAGCCGGCAAGCGCTATATCAGTCCCACCATTGCGCAGTCGCTCGCCTTGTCGCTGCTGCCCGGCACGGAGTCGCCGTTTCAGCGCCTGTCACGGCGCGAACTGCAGGTGATGATGATGCTGATGCAGGGCAACAAGATGACCGATATCTCCGACCAGCTCTGCCTCAGCCCCAAGACCATCAGCACCTATCGTTACCGGCTGTATGAAAAACTCGGCGTGCGCACCGACGCGGAGTTGGCGCGCCTCGCCATGCGCCACGGCATGCTGGACAACATCAGCTGATGGTTGTCCCAGGGGCCGCGCACCGGTCCCTTCTGTTAAAGTCTGTGCATGTCCGCATCACCATCCCCCTTCGATAGCAAGGCCTTTCTCAAGACGCTGACCGCACGGCCCGGCGTGTACCGCATGTACGATGTCGCCGGCGAGACCCTTTACGTCGGCAAGGCGCGCAACCTCAAGAAACGGGTATCCAGTTACTTCGCCCGTGGCGACCACGGCGCCAAGACCCAGGCCCTGGTGGCACAGATCCAGCACATCGAGGTCACGGTGACGCACACCGAGGGCGAGGCCCTGCTGCTGGAGAACAACCTGATCAAGGCCCTGCAGCCGCGCTACAACATCCTGCTGCGCGACGACAAGGGCTATCCCTACATCCATCTCTCCGACGACGAGTTTCCGCGCCTCAGCTTCTACCGCGGCAAGCGCGGCGGGCGCGGCCGCTATTTCGGCCCCTATCCCAGCTCCAATGCCGTGCGTGAAAGCCTCAACCTGATGCAGAAGCTGTTTCCGGTGCGCCAGTGCGACAACACCTTCTACAGCAACCGCAGCCGTGCCTGCCTGCAATATCAGATCAAGCGCTGCAGCGGCCCCTGTGTCGGCCTGGTGACGCGCGAGCGGTATCTGGAGCAGGTGCGTCATGCGGTGATGTTTCTGGAGGGCAAGAACAGCGAGGTGATCGACGAGCTGGCGCGGCGCATGGAGGCGGCGGCGGCCGAACTCGACTTTGAAGCGGCGGCACTATACCGCGACCAGATCGCCAACCTGCGCCGGGTGCAGGAGCGCCAGTACATCAGTGGCAATGCCGGTGCCGACTGCGACGTGATTGCCGTGGCCAGCGCAGCGGGCGCCGCCTGCGTGCAGGTGTTCTTCATCCGCGGCGGCCACAACCTCGGCAACAAGACCTTTTATCCGCGCAACGCCGCCGGGGCCGACCCGGCGGAGCTGCTCGGTGCCTTCCTGCCGCAGTATTACCTGACCGATGCGGGGGGCGAGCGGCCCATTCCGCCGGAGATTCTGCTCGGCCAGGCGCTGGAAGAGGATGAGGTGGGGGCCCTGGCCGAGGTGCTGGGCGCACAGGCGGGCCGACGCGTCACCCTCAGCAGCCGCCTGCGCGGCGAACGCGCACGCTGGGTGGAGATGGCGCTGAACAACGCCCAGCACGCCCTGGCGGCCCACCTGGCCTCCAAGGCCAACCAGCTTGGCCGCTTCGAAGCCCTGCAGGAGGCGCTGCACCTGGAGGCCATGCCGCAGCGCATCGAGTGCTTCGATATCAGCCACACCATGGGCGAGCGCACCGTGGCCTCCTGCGTGGTGTTCGACTGGGAGGGGCCGGTGAAATCCGACTATCGCCGCTACAACATCGCGGACATCACGCCCGGCGACGACTATGCCGCCATGCATCAGGCGCTGACGCGCCGTTTCCGCCGTCTGCAGGAGGGGGAGGGCAAGGCGCCGGACATACTGCTCATCGACGGCGGCGCAGGCCAGGTGCGGCAGGCCCATGATGTCCTGGAGGAACTGGCCGTGGCCGGCATCCTGGTGGTGGGCGTGGCCAAGGGGCCGACGCGCAAGGCCGGGCTGGAGCAGCTTGTCTTGTCCGGGGGGGAGGCGCCCACTATACTGCCGCCTGAATCACCGGCCCTGCACCTGATCCAGCAGGTGCGTGACGAGGCCCACCGCTTCGCCATCACCGGACACCGCCAGCGCCGGGCCAAGGCACGGCGCACATCGAGCCTCGAGGACATACCCGGTCTCGGCCCGAAGCGGCGTCAGCAGTTGCTGCGCCAGTTCGGGGGATTACAGGAGGTGGCGCGCGCCGGTGTGGAAGACCTGGCCAAGGTCCATGGCATCAGCCGCCAGCTTGCCCAACGCATTTATGATGCACTGCATCCGGAATAAGGTTTGATGCTCAACATCCCCAACAGCCTGACCCTGCTGCGCATCGGTCTGATCCCGGTCTTCGTGCTGTTCTTCTATCTGCCCGTCGGCTGGTCACACCTGCTCACCACGGCCATCTTCGCCCTGGCCGCCGCCACCGACTGGCTGGACGGCTATCTGGCGCGGCGCCTGGGGGCGACCTCGGCCTTCGGTGCCTTTCTCGACCCGGTGGCCGACAAGCTGATGGTGGCCACCGCGCTGGTGTTGCTGGTGGACAGAAATCCCACGGCCTACCACGGCATCCTGATGGCCTTGCCTGCGGCGATCATCGTCGGACGCGAGATCACCATCTCCGCCCTGCGCGAGTGGATGGCGGAAGTGGGGGCCACGCGCAAGGTGGCGGTCAACTACATCGGCAAGGTGAAGACCACGGCGCAGATGGTGGCGCTGCTGCTGCTGCTGTATCGCGAACCCCTGTTCGGCATCGACATGGCGGAGGCGGGTTTTTATCTGCTGTATGTGGCGGCCCTGCTGACGCTGTGGTCCATGACGGTATATCTCATGGCCGCGTGGCCGGTTTTGAACGGCGACAAAAAAACCGGTACCAATAGCTGAAATGGCGCTTGACAGAATCTTCGCCGGCACTAAAATAGGCGGCTCATTTGGCAGCGCGGGAATAGCTCAGTTGGTAGAGCACAACCTTGCCAAGGTTGGGGTCGCGAGTTCGAGTCTCGTTTCCCGCTCCAATTCCGAAACCCCGGACAAGTAGCTGCCCGGGGTTTTTCATTTCGGCGCTGTTGGCGCCACAGCAGTTTCGGCTGGATGGCAGAGTGGTTATGCAGCGGCCTGCAAAGCCGTGTACCTCGGTTCGATTCCGGGTCCAGCCTCCACTTAATTTCTCTTTCTTGAAGTAGCGGCAGTCCCGGTAGAATTGCGCACGTCACACCCTTGCCCGGGTGGCGAAATTGGTAGACGCAAGGGACTTAAAATCCCTCGGTGGCAACACCGTACCGGTTCGACCCCGGTCCCGGGCACCATTTCCTCCCTGAGTCATCCCTGTTCAGTTTTCGTTCCGCGGCGCAACACTGGCGCGCGATCTGCTGTTCTTGTCTCAGCCGGACAGGCGGCGCTTCAGGCCTGCGGTCTGCAGGATGGTGGTGGAGATCTCTTCGATGGACATGTGGGTGGTGTTGAGGAAGCGGATGTTTTCCTTGCGGTACAGGCTCTCCACGGCGTCCACCTCGAGCTGGCACTGGGTGGACTGGGCGTAGCGGCTGTTGGGGCGGCGTTCGTTGCGGATCTGCTGCAGGCGATCCGGATCGATGGTGAGGCCGAACAGTTTGTTGCGGTGCGGGCGCAGCGCCTCGGGCAGGGCGCGCAGCTGCAGGTCCTCCTCGGTGAGCGGGTAATTGGCGGCGTGGATGCCGAACTGCAGGGCGAGGAACAGGGAGGTGGGTGTCTTGCCCGAGCGCGATACGCCGATGAGGATGATGTCGGCGGCGCCGTAGTTGCGGGTGCTGACGCCGTCGTCGTTGTTGAGGGC